>NZ_CP006270.1:1939359-2585813 GCF_000737575.1 Synechococcus sp. KORDI-49
TCAGGCCTCGGCGCGTGAGATCGATGGAATGGGCATCCGTGGGGCCACGGAGCTGGCCATGCTGCGGGCCCTGCAGCGGCTTCCCTCTCGCCCTGAGCTTGTGCTGGTGGATGGCACCCTGCCTCTGCGCTTATGGACCGGACCTCAGCGCACCGTGGTGCGAGGGGACAGCCGATCAGCGGCGATCGCGGCCGCCAGTGTGATCGCCAAGGAAGCCAGGGATGCCTTGATCCGACGGTTGGCAGTTCGTTTCAGGGGGTATGGCCTGGAGAAGCATGTCGGGTACGGCACGGCTCTGCACCGTGAGGCTCTGCTGGCCTCAGGGCCCACCGCTCTGCATCGCCGCAGTTTCCTGACGCGCCTGTTGAAGAGCTGAGTTGCCCGCATCGGTCTCCCGGCACCAGCGGCGGAAATCAGCCATCAGCTGCTGGCCCACCCGGGCCTTGATGCCCACCAGGATGCCTTTGAGAAGCGATTCCCCGGTCGTCTCCAGTGCACGGCGGGGCACCAGCCTGAGCAGCGGCGGCTGACTGACACTCACCGACAGCCTGGCGTCGCCGCAGAGGCCACGGGGTGTCGCTTTGAGGATGGCTTCGAGGCTGAGCTGAAAGTCATCCACCAGACCCAGCCCTTCCAGTTCGCAGTCAACGGCGCGCATCTGCAGGCAGGAGGGATCAGCCTCGATCTGCAGGCAGACGATCGGTTTCACCTGCAGCTGGAACACCTGAAGGCTCGTGACCACGTAGCGATAACGACCGGGGCTGAGCCTGGTGAGCTGATGGGCATCCAGCAGTGCCGCGAGCAGGCGTTCCTCCTGCTGCAGGTAATTCGGCAGCCGCTCGGCATGACGCTTGACAGGGAGATCAAGCTGCTGACTGGCTTTGAAGGCCAGAGGCATGAACATCACCTGACACGGCATGATCCTATCGAGTCCCAGCCTTTTGCCCCGATGCCGACACGCATCGCATTCCTTGGCCCGACGGGGACCTACGGCGAGCAGGCAGCCCAGTCGCTGATCGCCCTGGAACAGCTGCCGCAGCCTGAGCTTGTTCCCTGCGTCGGTCTGCGGGCGGTGGTGGAGCAGCTGGCCTCCGGCGGCTGCGATGCTGCGGTGGTGCCGGTGGAGAACTCGGTGGAGGGTGGGGTCACCGCCACCCTCGATGCGCTCTGGTCACACCGGGACCTGTGCATCCGACGGGCGCTGGTTCTGCCGATCCGTCATTCGCTGCTCAGCAGCGGTTCTCTGGACAGCATCACCGAAGTGCTGTCGCATCCGCAGGCGCTGGCGCAGTGCTCCGGATGGCTGGCCCGCCAGCTGCCCCAGGCGTTGCACCTGCCGACATCCTCAACCGCAGAGGCTGCACGCATGGTCTGCGGCAGTCGTTTCCGGGCCGCGATCGCTTCCCGCAAGGCAGGAGAGGAGCACGGCCTGAAGGAGCTGGCTCATCCGGTCAACGACGTCGCGGGCAATCGCACCCGGTTCCTGCTCCTGCAACGGGGGGAGCGCCGCTGCTCCGGTGATGTGGCCAGTCTGGCCTTCTCGCTGCGGCGCAATGCCCCCGGAGCTCTGCTGGAGGCGCTGGCCAGCCTGGCCCGTCAGAACCTGAACATGAGCCGGATCGAGTCCCGACCGTCCAAGCGTGAACTCGGTGAATACGTGTTCTTCGTGGATGTGGAGCTTCCCGTCGACAGCCAAGTGGTGCTGGAGGCCCTTGTTGCCGAGCTGACACCGCTCTGCGACCACCTGGCGAATCTGGGGGCGTATCCCAGCAGCGAGCAGATCAACGACGCAGACGGAACACCCCGAACTGCATGAGTCCGGTGGCGAAGGCCCATCGCATCAGCAGCAGGGTGGGGGTTTCACGCAATCCCTGAAGCACGGCTGCCGGGCCGAGACCGAGCACGGCTCCAGGTCGGCGCAATCCTTCGGCGATGGAGTCGATCCAGGAGGGGAGGGTGGCGGCGGTCCAGTCCCCGGTGACGACGTCACCGCGTCGATGGCAGCTGGCTTCCAGGTTGCCGCTGAACCCCTTGATGCTGGCGAATTCAGGATGGGCCCACTGGTGAAGCAGCTGGCGCATCACCCAGCGTTCAGAGCGGTTCATGGCGCCGTCGGAGGGGTCCCGTCGATTCCAGTCAGCCACTGCGAGCGTGCCACCGGGACGCAGCACCCGGAGCAGTTCATCGGCGTAGCGCTGCTTGTCCGGCATGTGGGGACCGGCCTCCACACTCCAGACGGCATCGAAACTCTGGTCGGCACACTGCAGATCCAGAGCATCCATCACAGCGAAGCGACAGCTGAGCCCCTCGGCTGTGAGCTCCGTGGCCCGTCGCACCTGGGCAGGGCTGATGCTGATGCCAAGAACGTCAAAACCGTAATCACGGGCCAGGATCCTGGCGCTGCCGCCGATGCCGCAGCCCACATCGATCAGCTTGGAGCCCGGCGGGAGTTGGTCCAGGCCGCTCCAGCGCACCAGCTCATGGACGAACGCTTCTTTGGCGGCGCGGAAATCGCTGGATTGCGGAGGATCTCCGTAATGACCCAGATGGACATGCTCTCCCCAGAGCCGTTCCAGCAGTCGGTCATCGGTCCAGGCGTCATAGGCCGCTGCGACACTGTCTGATGATTCGTAGCGGCGATCCCGGCGCAGCCAGAGCAGCAGGGCAGCACCACCACCTGCGGCGGCAATCAGCAGAAATTGGCTCAGCATCAGGCGTCTGTGCTGTCGGTGTCGCTGTCGCTGTCGGACAGGGTGTCTTTCAGAACGGTCCGTGCCGCCAGCTGCCGGCGGGTGTGATCGAGCATTTCAAACTGACGCTTGAGGCGTTCGTGGGTGTCGGTGAGCTCCAGCAGGGCCTGCTGTTCTCCGGCCGCATGGGGGTCCAGATGGGCACCGATCCAGAAGGAGAGCTCACGGGGGAGATCGGGCAGATCGTCGGGCAGGGTCACCTCCTGCCCCTGCAGCTTGCCGGTGAGGGTGATCACGTCGTTGAGGGCGTGGTTGACCGAGTCGCTCAGATCGTTGAGGCCGCTGTGGTCCTCCACCTGCTCGTCTTCCATCCAGGTGACCATTGCGCTGCGGAACGGGGTTTCGCGGGTGATGTTCAGAACGCGGAACCGCTGCTGGCCGAGCGTGACGATGTAGCTGCGACCGTCGTCGGTGGTCTGGTGCTGGAGCACTTCGGCGCAGCAGCCGACCTCTGCCATCTCACGGGTTTCGGGATCGATGCGGACCACGCCGAAACGCTTGTCGGACTCCAGCACCGACTGCAGCAGCATGCGGTACCGGGATTCGAAGATGTGGAGCGGCAGCAGCTGCTGCGGGAACAGAACGACGTCCGGCAGGGGGAACAGGGGCAGCTCCCTGACGGCGTAATCAGACACGAACGTCGTCCAGAACAGTGTGTGAATCGTAGGAAGTGATGTCTGTCTCCGTCGGGATCAGAGCTTCACTTCGATGTCCACACCACTGGGTAGATCAAGCTTCATCAGCGCATCGATCGTCTTGGCGGAGGGGCTGTAGATGTCGATGATGCGACGGTGGGTGCGGGTCTCGAAGTGCTCGCGGGAATCTTTGTCCACGTGGGGTGAACGCAGCACGCAGTAGATCTTGCGTTTCGTGGGAAGAGGAATCGGGCCGATCGCTGTCGCAGCGGTGTTGTCGGCCGTCTCAATGATTTTGTCGCAGGAGAGATCCAGCATGCGGCGGTCAAACGCCTTCAGGCGGATGCGGATCTTCTGCTGAGCGATGGCAGTGGACATAGGAAGCGCAGACGGTGTCCCCTAGGGGAAGGAGAGGGTGAATTGTCGAGGTTCTGAAGGTGCTGGAGCCATGGCCGTTAGCACTCCTGGAGTTTAAAAGATGGGGGATCCGCGGATCCCCCGCCTCAGTCATCGGTTGATGACGATCACTCGATGATCTTGGACACCACGCCAGCACCGATGGTGCGGCCGCCTTCACGGATGGCGAAGCGCATGCCGGTTTCCATGGCGACGGGGCAGATCAGCTCACCGGTCATCTGGATGTTGTCACCGGGCATCACCATTTCCACGTTGCTGCCGTCTTCCGCGGTGAACGCGGTGATCTGGCCGGTCACGTCCGTTGTCCGGATGTAGAACTGCGGGCGATAGCCAGCGAAGAAAGGAGTGTGGCGACCACCTTCTTCCTTCTTCAGCACATACACCTGACCTTCGAACTTGGTGTGAGGGGTGATGGAGCCAGGCTTCACCAGCACCATGCCGCGCTCGATGTCTTCCTTCTGGATGCCGCGCAGCAGCAGGCCGACGTTGTCGCCAGCCATGCCCTCGTCGAGCAGCTTGCGGAACATCTCCACACCGGTGACGGTTGTTTTGCGGGGATCGCGGATGCCGACGATCTCGACTTCTTCGCCGACCTTGACGATGCCGCGCTCGATACGGCCGGTCGCCACGGTTCCACGACCGGTGATGGAGAACACATCCTCCACAGCCATCAGGAAGGGCTTGTCAACCTCGCGCTCGGGCTCGGGAATGTTGGAGTCAACAGCCTCCATCAGTTCCTCGATCTTGGCTTCCCACTCAGCCTCGCCCTCGATGGCCTTCAGGCCGGAGACCTGAACCACAGGGATGTCGTCGCCGGGGAAGTCGTAGCTGGAGAGAAGCTCGCGGATCTCCATTTCGACCAGCTCGATGATCTCTTCGTCATCGACCATGTCGCACTTGTTCAGTGCAACCACCAGAGCGGGAACGCCCACCTGCTTGGCCAGCAGGATGTGCTCCTTGGTCTGCGCCATGGGGCCGTCGGTGGCGGCGCACACCAGGATGGCGCCGTCCATCTGGGCAGCACCGGTGATCATGTTCTTCACGTAGTCCGCGTGACCGGGGCAGTCCACGTGGGCGTAGTGACGGCTATCTGTCTCGTATTCGACGTGAGCGGTGTTGATGGTGATACCGCGCTCACGCTCCTCGGGAGCACCGTCGATGTCGGCGTAATTCTGAACCTGAGCCTGGCCTTTCTTGGCGAGCACGTTGGTGATCGCAGCGGTCAGGGTTGTTTTGCCGTGGTCAACGTGGCCAATGGTGCCGATGTTGACGTGAGGCTTGTTCCTTTCAAACTTCTCGCGTGCCATTTTTTGTGAAGAATCGAGGGGGTGAATTAAGGGGGGTTAGAGATCAGGAATTGCCCTGATTCTTGGAGATGATGGCCTCGGCCACGTTGCGAGGAACATCCTCGTAGTGGCTGAATTCCATCGAGAAAATACCCCGACCCTGGGTCATGGATCGGAGTTCGGTGGCGTAGCCGAACATCTCGGCCAGGGGCACCTTGGCCGAGACTTTTGACGTGCCATCGTCAATCGCCTGACCTTCAACCTGACCCCGACGGGAGGACAGGTCGCCGATGACCGAGCCGAGGAAATCCTCGGGAACCTCGACCTCGACCTTCATCATCGGTTCAAGAAGTACAGGATTGCACTTCTTGACGGCATCTTTGAAGGCCATGGAGCCGGCGATCTTGAACGCCATCTCCGAGGAGTCGACGTCGTGATAGGAGCCGTCGACCATCGTGACTTTCACGTCGATCAGCGGGTAACCGGCGATAACGCCGGATTCGCAGGTCTCCTTCATGCCCATCTCAGAGGGCTTGATGTATTCCTTGGGGACAACACCACCAACAATCTTGTTGACGAATTCGAAACCGGATTCCGGCTCTCCGGGCTCCATTTCGATCACCACATGGCCGTATTGGCCCTTACCACCGGTCTGGCGGGAGAACTTGCCTTCGCCACCGGCTGAACCGCGGATGGTCTCCCGGTAGGACACCTGCGGAGCGCCGATGTTGGCTTCCACCTTGAACTCGCGCAGCATGCGGTCCACCAGGATTTCCAGGTGGAGTTCACCCATGCCGGCGATCACGGTCTGACCGGTTTCCTGATCCGTGTTGACACGGAAGGTCGGGTCTTCCTCAGCCAGTGCAACCAGGGCTTTGGAGAGCTTCTCCATGTCGCCCTTGGTCTTGGGCTCAACGGCCACGGAGATCACCGGTTCGGGGACGAACAGGGTCTCGAGGACGATCGGGTCTTCGACGGAACAGAGGGTGTCGCCGGTCGTGGTCGCCTTCAGGCCGAGCACGGCGCCGAGGTCACCGGCGCGCAGTTCGTCAACTTCCTCGCGGTCGTCGGCCTTCAGCACCACGAGGCGAGAGATGCGTTCCTTGGAATCCTTCGTGGAGTTCAGCACGTAGCTGCCCTTGGACAGGATGCCGGAATACATCCGAACGAAGGTGAGCTTGCCGTAGGGATCGGCCATGACCTTGAAGGCCAGAGCACTGAAGGGCGCGCTGTCGTCGGAGGGGCGCACCGCCTCACTGCCGTCGGGCAGCACACCCTGGATGGGGGGAACGTCGATGGGCGCGGGCAGGTAGTCGACCACGGCGTCGAGAACCAGCTGAACACCCTTGTTCTTGAAGGCGGAGCCGCAGAGCACCGGCACCAGACCGTGCTTCAGCACGCCCTGACGGATGCCACTCTTCAGTTCTTCATTGCTGAGTTCGCCGGTTTCCAGGAACTTCTCGATCAGGGTCTCATCGGTTTCCGCAACCGTTTCCATGAGGATGTTGCGCCACTCGGCGACCTGATCCTTCATGTCGTCGGGAACATCGGTGACTTCGATGTCCTGACCCAGGTCGTCCTTATAGATGTGGGCCTTGTTCTCCACCAGGTCGATGATGCCGCTCAGCTCCCCTTCAGCACCGATCGGCAGTTGGATCGGTGCAGCATTGGCTTTCAGGCGGTCCTTGATCTGACTGTGAACCTTCAGGAAGTCCGCTCCGGTGCGATCCATCTTGTTGACGAACACCATGCGGGGCACGGAGTAGCGATCCGCTTGCCTCCAGACCGTCTCGGACTGGGGCTGAACGCCGCCGACCGCACAGAACACAGCGATCACACCATCGAGAACGCGCATGGAGCGCTCCACCTCGATAGTGAAGTCGACGTGCCCAGGCGTGTCGATGATGTTGATTCGGTGGTCCTGCCAACTGGTGGAGATGGCTGCTGCCGTGATGGTGATGCCACGCTCACGCTCCTGGGCCATCCAGTCGGTTACGGCGGCGCCATCGTGCACTTCGCCGATTTTGTGCACCACTCCTGAATAAAACAGGATCCGTTCAGTCGTGGTGGTCTTACCAGCGTCAATGTGTGCTGCAATACCAATATTTCTGACGCGTTCCAGGGGAAAAGCGCGGGCCACAGGAAAATCTCCGGGGGTGAGGCGTGAAAAGGCGGGGTGACTCTACAGGGAAGCCCATGAACAAGTGTGTTGATGGGCTGGCTGCTCAGCCTCAGTAGCGGTAGTGGGCGAAAGCCTTGTTGGCTTCTGCCATCTTGTGGGTCTCTTCGCGCTTGCGAACGGCGCTGCCGGCTTCGTTGGCGGCGTCCATCAGTTCGCCGGCGAGTTTCTGAGCCATGCTGCGGCCGTTGCGGGAGCGGGAGAAGCTCACCAGCCAGCGCAGGGCCATGGCGGTGCCCCGTTCCTGACGGACTTCCATCGGCACTTGGTAGGTGGCACCACCCACCCGGCGGGCCCGCACCTCGACCAGCGGCGTGGCGTTCTTGACCGCGGTCTCGAACAGTTCGAGGGGATCACCACCGGTGCGCTCGTTGATCAGGCCGAAAGCATCCGAGAGGATCCGCTGGGCCGTGGACTTCTTGCCGTGCTGCATCAACCGGGCCACCATCATCGAGGCCAGTCGGCTGTTGAACTGCGGGTCCGGAAGGATCGGGCGTTTTTCAGCGGCGTTGCGGCGGGACATGAAAGCTCAGGACGTTTGTGTGGTGTGACGAGGTGGTGATGGGGTGATCGGAGATCACTCCTTCGGAGTCTTGGCGCCGTACTTGGAGCGTGACTGACGACGGTCTTTCACGCCGGAGGTGTCCAGGGTTCCGCGAATGATGTGATATCTCACACCGGGTAGATCCTTGACACGACCGCCGCGGATCAGCACAACGGAGTGCTCCTGAAGGTTGTGGCCGATGCCCCCGATGTAAGCGGTGACCTCGAATCCGGAGGTGAGCCGTACACGGGCCACCTTGCGCAGAGCCGAATTGGGTTTCTTCGGCGTGGAGGTGTACACCCGGGTGCACACGCCCCGGCGTTCGGGACAGGCTTTCAGGGCCGGGGACTTGGTCTTGGCCTTGAGGCGCTGGCGCTCCGTGCGGATCAGCTGTTGGATGGTTGGCATCGAGGGTCGGCGAGCGGTCGGACGCTCCGACCTGATTCGACAATCCAACACGATACCGGTTGACCGGCCCCTTCTATCCCTGACGACTGAATGCGCTGCCGCAGGCGCAGAGTTGGATGGCGTCGCCGCCGCGGATCAGAAAGCCTCCACCGCTGAGGTCGCCCCGGTAGTCGAGGATCAGGCCCTGCAGCAGGCTCAGCTGCTCGCGCGGAGCATGCAGGGTGACACCATCGGCACGGGCGATGGCCACACCGGCGAGATGGCCGGGACGGATGCGGATCACATGCTCGGCACACTCACCGGGCGTGAGATCCAGATGCATCTGGCCGGGAGTGCCGGCCACGGATGCCTGGCGCCCCAGTTCCGCTGCTGCCGTCGGGGTCAGGCGCAGGTTGGCGGCAGCCATCGGCGATGGAAATGCGGCCACCACAATGACAGGCCTCAGCCGGGGACCAGGCCCAGGCCGTTGTGGATCCGGGGCGAGCTGCCGCGTCCGTTCATCAGGCTGCGGCCGGCCACGTCCATGGTGGTCGAACTGCCGCCATCCAGGTTGAGGGCATCCCGCAGCCCCAGCTGCTGCATGGCCAGGGTCGTCTCCAGCAGGGTCGGATCGCTGCCGGTGGACCCGCGCAGGGTGAGCAGCCACGTGCCGCCCTCGCCGCTGCCGACCACGGTGCGGGGCGCCGACAGGCGGAGAAACCCCGGACTGAATCCTTCTCCGCGGCCGTTGAGCACCACGCGGCCCTCCTGCAGCAGCAAGGGGCCGCCTCCGAGCACGTTGCTGGATTCCCCGAGCATGCTGTTCGCCCGCAGCCGCAACGTGACCCTGTCCCCGGGTTGAGCCGGCAGCGGAGCACCACCGCGGGCGACCACCAGATCCGTCTGTGCCGCCAGGGGAACCCCCCGACGCAGTGCCGCGGACGCATAAACGGTCTCGACGATGCCGTCGCGCACCAGCAGCGCCTGCTCCTCTCCGCTGAGGGCCCGGTACACCGGTCCCCAGGCGCGGGTGTAGCGGCTGAGGCCCTTCTGCACGTAGCCGCTGTTGAGATAGCCGAGACCCCAGCGGCGTCCTCCATTCACCACCAGGTCCTGGTCCAGCCGCAGCCGTCCGAACTGCAGCGCGCTGTCCTGGTCCCAGGCGATCACGCCACGATTGAGGATCGGTCCGGACAGCCAGACACCATCACGCCGCAGGGCACCGAGCGGGAGCTGGCGGATCCGGTTGAAGAACCCACCGTTGATCCCGATCACCGCACCGGCGGGGCGCGCCAGCTGAGGAAGGAAACGCAGGCCCTGCTGGCTGCCCACCATCGTCAGGGGTTTGAGCTTCAGTCCGAGGTTCGGCAGGTCGCCTCCGGCGCGCAGCACTTCCAGCGGCTTCACCCCAACGGTCACCTGGCGGCGCTCCAGCACCAGCCCGCGGCGCACCAGGCCCGCAACAGCGGGATGGCTCAGGGGCAGGGGGGTCTGTTGCTGAGCCCTCACGGCCTCGGCTGCCGGCCCCCCGAGGCCGTCGAGCACTACGCGCCAGGGATCGGCCAGGGTGAGTGTGCTCAGCCGGGTTGCCTGGCCCTGCAGGCGCAGTCCGTTCGCGGTCTGGCGCGGTTGCAGCCCCAGGGTCCGCAGCAGGCGTTGCTGGCCAGGGTTGCTGCGGAGATCCAGAAGCAGATCGCTGCCGAGCCGTTGCACGAACACCGGTCCATCGAGGTCGAACACCACCCGGCCGGCGTTGCTGCCCTTGCCACGTCTGAGGCGCTGCAGCAGTGGTGCCGGAAGCTCCAGCAGCAGCTGACGGCCGCGGGTGCTGCTCCGGACCCCCACCGCCGCCAGCCAGTCCGCCACCTCCAGCGCCACTTCATCACCGAGGGGCCGCTGCGGAATGCTCTCCAGAGGGCGTTGCTCGCCGTACCACTCCAGGTTTCCGTCCTCGAGACGGCTGAAGCCCAGCTGACCCTCCAGCAGATCCAGCGGCAGCCAGAGTTCTTCGGGCAGGTCATCGCGCTGCCCCTGCCACTGCCAGCCTCCCGTCAGGCGCTGGCCGGCGATCACGATGCGGTCGCCGCTGCGGCTGGCAGCAGAACGCACCTCCGGCAGAGGTTCAGGCAGCTGGGCGAGGGGCAGCATGGAAGCGCGTGGGAAGCGAAAGGCGCCTGCCTAGGATCACTGGAACAGATGGTTTCTGCAGAGGACATCGCTGCAGACCCAAGCGTTTGTCCGATCTCCGCCCATGCCCGAATCCACCTGTCCCGCAGCGTTCTGGCCCTATCGGGACAGTCCAGCGCCCGAGTCGGTCGCGGGAGAGAAGGATGCCTGCGGCGTTGGATTCCTGGCGCAGCTGTCGGGTGAGACCAGCCACTGGGTTCTGCAGCAGGCTCTGCGGGGTCTCGGCTGCATGGAACACCGTGGCGGCTGTGGTGGTGACGGGGATTCCGGCGATGGCGCTGGGGTGCTCTGCGAAATCCCATGGACCTATCTGAGGGCGGTCTGGCCTGATGCGGCATCGGCGAAAGGTCTTGGAATGCTGTTCATGCCTCAGGACCCCGGCAAGCGGGACCTGGCGCATCAGTTCTGCGAGGACGAAGCTGCGGCTCTGGGGCTGAGCTCCGCCGGTTGGCGGGTGGTGCCGGTGGATCCCGCTGTGCTGGGACCGATGGCGCGGCAGACCGCACCCGTGATCGAGCAATGGCTGCTGGCCGGTGATGCCGAGGGCGATGCCTTTGAAGCGCTGCTGCTGCGTCTGCGCCGCCGGATCGGTGCCCGCGCCCGAGAGGCCTGGGGCTTCGAGGGCTCGCTGGATGTCTACGTGGCCTCCTTGAGCAGCCGCACCGTTGTGTACAAGGGCATGGTGCGCTCCGAGGTGCTGGCGCAGTACTACGCCGATCTGCGGGACCCCCGCTTTGAAGTGAGCTTCGCGGTGTATCACCGCCGCTTCAGCACCAACACCCTGCCCCGCTGGCCCCTCGCTCAACCGATGCGGTTGCTGGGCCACAACGGTGAGATCAACACCCTGTTGGGCAACCTCAACTGGGCGAAGGCCTCAGAAGCCAGCCTTTCGGAGGTCTGGGGAGATGCAGCGGCTGACCTCAATCCGGTGGTCAACCCGGGCTTCAGCGACTCGGCCAATCTCGACGCCACGCTTGAGCTGATGGTGCGCAGCGGCCGCTCGATCACCGACAGCCTGATCACGCTGGTGCCGGAGGCCTTCCGCAACCAGCCCGATCTCGACAGCCGTCCGCAGGTGACGGCGATGTACGAATTCAATGCCGGCATCCAGGAGCCCTGGGACGGCCCCGCCCTGCTGGTGTTCGCCGACGGCAAGCGGGTGGGCGCCACCTTGGATCGCAATGGACTGCGACCGGCCCGTTGGTGCACCACCGCGGATGGGTTCGTGATCATGGGATCGGAAACCGGCGTTGTGGATCTCAGCGGCAAGACCGTGGTCCAGAAGGGGCGCCTCGGTCCGGGCCAGATGGTGGCGGTGGATCTGGAGGCCGGGCAGCTGCTGGACAACTGGACCGTGAAGGAGGACGCCGCCGGGCGCTTCCCTTACGAGGACTGGCTGCAGCAGCACCGTCGCAGCGTTGCGGCCCAGCCCTGGACGCAGGAGCGCCAGATCGGCGAGCTGGATCTGCTGCGGCTGCAGACCGCCATGGGTTTCACCGCCGAAGACTTCGATCTGGTGATCGAGGACATGGCCGGTCTGGGCAAGGAGCCCACGTACTGCATGGGGGATGACATCCCACTGGCGGTGCTCTCCGAGAAGCCGCACCTGCTGTACGACTACTTCAAACAGCGCTTCGCCCAGGTCACCAACCCACCGATCGATCCCCTGCGGGAAAAGCTGGTGATGAGCCTGGAGATGCATCTGGGTGAACGTCGCCCGGCGCTGAAGCCCCAGGCGGAGGCCGCCGCGGTGATTCACCTGGACACTCCGGTGCTGAATGAAGCCGAGCTGGCGGCGATCAGCCAGCAGGGTCTGCCGGTGACGACCCTCTCCACTCAGGTGGCTGTTGAGGCCTGTGCCGGTGGCCTCAGCTCAGCCCTGGATGCGCTCTGCCAGGCAGCGGAGGAGGCAGTGCGCGGCGGCGCTCAGGTGCTGGTGCTGTCCGACCGGGTCGACCGTGCCGGTGCTCCGGCTCCGCTGACGGCCACCGTTGTGGCGATGCCGGCGCTGTTGGCGGTGGGTGCGGTGCATCACCATCTGCTGCGTCAGAAGCTGCGGCTGCATTGCTCGCTGGTGGTGGACACCGCCCAGTGCTGGAGCACCCATCACATGGCCTGCCTGATCGGTTACGGCGCCAGCGCTGTCTGCCCCTGGCTCACCTGGGAGACCACCCGTCACTGGTTGGCTCATCCCAAAACGCAGAAGCGGATCGAGCAGGGCAAGCTGCCGGCTCTGGATGCCGACAAGGTGCAGGCGAATGTGCGGGTGTCGCTGGAGAACGGCCTGCGCAAGATCCTTTCGAAGATCGGCATCTCGTTGCTGGCCAGTTATCACGGCGCTCAGATCTTCGAGGCGATCGGCCTCGGCGCCGATGTGATCGCCACCGCCTTCACCGGTACCACCAGCCGTGTGGCTGGCATGACCCTGTCCGAACTGGCCAACGAGACGCTGTCGCTGCATGCCAAGGCCTTCCCGGAGCTGAACCGCAGCAAGCTGGAGTTCATGGGCTTCGTGCAGTACCGCACCGGCGGTGAGTACCACCTCAACAGTCCGGACATGGCCAAGGCCCTGCATGCGGCGGTGAAGACCGGGCCGGGTTACGACCATTTCTCCACCTACAAGACCCTGCTGGAGAACCGGCCGGTCACGGCTCTGCGGGATCTGCTGGAGTTCAAGCTGGCGCCGTCGCCGCTTCCCCTCGACCAGGTGGAAAGTGCCGAAAGCCTCTGCAGCCGCTTCTGCACCGGCGGCATGAGTCTTGGGGCCCTGTCGCGCGAGGCTCACGAAGTGCTGGCGGTGGCGATGAACCGCATCGGTGGCAAGAGCAACAGCGGTGAAGGTGGCGAGGATCCGGCCCGCTTCCAGGTGCTCAACGATGTGGATGGCGAGGGGCGCTCAGCCGCCTTCCCGAGCATCGGCGGCCTGCGCAATGGCGACACCGCCTGCTCGGCGATCAAGCAGGTGGCCTCCGGCCGCTTCGGCGTCACGGCCGAATACCTGCGCAGCGGCAGACAGCTGGAGATCAAGGTGGCCCAGGGGGCCAAACCCGGAGAGGGCGGACAGCTGCCCGGCCCGAAGGTGGATGAGTACATCGCCTGGCTGCGCAACAGCAAACCCGGCGTGGCGCTGATCTCGCCGCCGCCGCATCACGACATCTATTCAATCGAGGATCTGGCGCAGCTGATCCATGACCTGCACCAGGTGCATCCCAAGGCGCCGGTGAGCGTGAAGCTGGTGGCCGAGATCGGCATCGGCACCATCGCCGCAGGTGTGGCCAAGGCCAATGCCGATGTGATTCAGATCTCCGGCCATGACGGCGGCACCGGTGCCTCACCGCTGAGTTCGATCAAACACGCCGGCAGCCCCTGGGAACTGGGGCTCACCGAGGTGCATCGCAGCCTGCTGGAGAACGGTCTGCGGGATCGGGTGCTGCTGCGCGCCGATGGCGGCCTCAAGACCGGTTGGGACGTGGTGATCGCCGCTCTGCTCGGTGCGGAGGAATACGGCTTCGGTTCGGTGGCGATGATCGCCGAGGGCTGCATCATGGCCCGCGTCTGCCACACCAATAACTGCCCTGTGGGGGTGGCCACCCAGAAGGAAGCCCTGCGCAAGCGCTTCACCGGCGTGCCCGAGCACGTGGTGAATTTCTTCTGGTATGTGGCAGAAGAGGTTCGTCAGCTGCTCAGCCTGCTCGGCGTCGCCAAACTCGAGGACTTGATCGGCCGCAGCGACCTGCTGCAGCCGCGTGCGGTGCAGCTGGCCAAAACCAAGGGCGTGGATCTTGCCAGCCTGCTGGCACCGATCCAGGGGGCGGAAGACCGTGCCTGGCTGCGCCACAGCGCCGAAGCCCACGGCAATGGCCCGATTCTTGAGGATCAGCTGCTGGCCGACGCCGAGCTGATGGCTGCGCTGGAGAGCCACGGCTCCCTGAGCCGCACGATCGCGATCATCAACACCGATCGCAGCGTCGGTGCCCGCCTGGCCGGTGAGATCGCCCAGCGCCACGGCAACCGCGGCTTCAAGGGGGCGTTGGATCTCACCTTCCGCGGTGCGGCCGGCCAGAGCTTCGGCGCCTTCCTGGTGCAGGGCATGAACGTGCGCCTGGAAGGAGAAGCCAACGACTACGTGGGCAAGGGCATGAACAGCGGCAGCATCAGCCTGGTGCCGTCCGATGGCTGCGCTGATCCCGGCGATCAGGTGATCCTCGGCAACACCTGCCTCTATGGCGCCACGGGCGGTGAACTGTTCGCCCTCGGCCGTGCCGGCGAGCGCTTCGGGGTGCGCAACAGCGGTGCCCGCGCTGTGGTGGAAGGTGCCGGCGACCATTGCTGCGAGTACATGACCGGTGGTGTGGTGGTGGTGCTGGGCAGCACCGGCCGCAATGTCGGGGCCGGCATGACCGGCGGCGTCACCTTCCTGCTGGATGAGGGCGATCGGGTGGTGCCGCGGGTGAACCCTGAGATCGTGGAGGTCTGCAGCATCACCACGGCTGAGCAGGAGACCATGCTCAAGGGCCTGCTGGAGGCGCATGTGGCGGCCACCGCCAGCAGCACAGCCTCAGCGCTGCTGGCGGACTGGGCCGCGGCGAAGGGCCGTTTCAAAGTGCTGGTGCCACCGAGCGAGCGGGCGGCGATGGGGCTGACGCAGAAGCAGGCGGTGGCGGCCTGATCCGGCCGCGGCGACCTGTGGCCTGGTTCATCAAGCACGAAACCTTCACGCCGCAGACCGCCGAGCTGTCCCTGGACCAGCGGCGGCCGCACCTGGAGGCCCACCGGGCCTGGGTGGAGCAGCAGGGTGCAGAGGGCCGGCGGATCCGCAGCGGCTTTCTGGTGGATGAACAGCGCCGCCCCGGTGGCGGCGGGCTGCTGATCTTTGAGGCGGCGTCCTACACCGAAGCCCTGGCGTGGGTGCAGCAGGACCCGATGATCCAGGCCGGCCTGGTGAGCTGGACGTTGCAGCAGTGGATTCCCGTCAGCGGGGATGGCTGGCCATGAGCCGCTGCACCTCACCGGCGTGATAGCTGCTGCGGGTGAGGGGGGTGCTCACCACCTGCAGGAAGCCCAGCTCCTCTTCGCCGACGTGGCGGTAGTGGTCGAACTGCTCGGGCGTCACGAAACGGTCCACCGCCAGGTGCTTGGGGCCGGGGGAGAGGTACTGGCCGATGGTGACGATGTCCACCCGGTGGGCGCGCAGGTCGCGCAGCACCGTGATCACCTCCTCGTCGGTTTCACCGAGTCCCACCATCAGGCCGGATTTGCTGTATACGCTTGGCCAGCCCTGGCGCACCCGTTGCAGCAGCTCCAGTGAGCGCTCGTAAATGCCCTGGGGGCGAGCCAGCCGGTACATGCGCGGCACCGTTTCGATGTTGTGGTTCAGCACATGGGGGGCGGCGGCCATCACGGTGGCCAGGGCGTCCCAGTTGCCGCAGAAATCGGGGATCAGCAGCTCGATCGTGGTGAGCGGTGAGCGCTGCTTCACCTGCTCGATGCAGGCCACGAACTGGGAGGCACCGCCATCGGCCAGGTCGTCGCGGTTCACCGAGGTGATCACCACGTGTTTGAGGCCAAGGCGGGCCACCGCCTCCCCCAACCGTTCCGGTTCTGTGGGGTCGAGCTCACGGACGCTCTTGTCGAAATCGATGTCGCAGTAGGGGCAGGCTCGGGTGCAGCCAGGCCCCATGATCAGAAAGGTGGCGGTGCCGCCAGCGAAGCACTCACCGATGTTGGGGCAGCTGGCTTCCTGGCAGACCGTGTTCAGCTTGAGGTCGAGCAGCAGGTCGGCGACAGCGCCGATCCTTTCCCGCTGCGGGGCTTTGACGCGCAACCACTCGGGCTTGAGCACGGCTGATCAGGGTCAATCTCTGACCTTAATGGGGGCAAGGGATCTGCTGCCCGGCTGAGGGTCGTCTTCTACGATGGAACCAACGGGATGTAGCGCAGCTTGGTAGCGCACTTCGTTCGGGACGAAGGGGCCGCAGGTTCGAATCCTGTCATCCCGATTTTCAACGCCGATGGCGTTTTGAGTTGCTGAACAAGACTGGAGATGCTGGTGCAGGCTCTGCTGGCGCTTTTGATTCCGACGCTTCTGTTGCTGGGGCTGACCGCTTTAGTGGCGACGGGTCGATTGCATTGGTCGAGCTCTGCTGAGTGGTTGCTGGCTCGCCAGAACAGGCTCTGGATGGGCGGAATCATCGCTCTGGCGGCGGCCGGTGCGGTGGCAGCGCTCAGCCGGAACTGACATGGCTCCGGATGTGCAGCGTTTCGTGATCGCCCAGCTGCTGGTGATCATCGTTCCTGTCGGGGCCCTGTTCTTCGTCTGGATTCGCATGCTGGGCAGATCCAGGCCCTGATCAACGATGCAATGCCAGCCAACGACTGTTGATCCGATGGCTTTGCTCGGAACCTGTAAAAGCAACATGCGTGAGCAAGTGATTCCAGTGCAGATTTTCCGCCAAAAATAAAAACTCCCCTGGCCTTCACACCAAGGGAGCAGTCCCTGAACCTGGACACCTCTCCAGGCAATCCCATTAAACAGCAAGTGCTACAAAGCATGCTTCTGTTTGTGGCAGTTTGCGAAGGCGGTCTTTTTGACGCTCATTGAATGAATGTTGGACATGGCGGTGTCATCCCCGATCAACACAAGATGTGCTGTCGTAAGCGTTTTCAGTCACTACCAATAGCGTTGGATCAGCCTGTGCAGATCATCTGCACAGGCTGAATTCTTCTGCTTTGTCAGAAAATTGTGGTCGTCATTCGTTCCTTTTTCCTGCTCGAGCTGATGCCCACTGCCAGCAATCAAGATTGAAAAAACTGCCGGATCGAACCTGGTCGTCTCACTCCACGCGCGCGAATGATCTGATGCTCTGGCTCGGGGTGATGGTCAGGCTCGGGGACGTTCTTAGAACCGGAAACTGGTCTTCACCAGGGCTCCGAGTTGCTGAACCGTGCGCTGCGATGGTGTTGCCTCCCCCAGCGGTCGCGTCAGCAGAAACAGCGCGGGAGTGACGCTGATGGAGTCGCTGATCGGCCAGGAGGTCCACCATTCCCACACCAGGCCGTCATCGATCGTGCTGGCGATCACCGGTTGTCCCACCCCCATGCCGATGCTGTGTCCATCGATCAGCACATCGCTCCACTCCAGCCCGAGGCTCCAGGATTGACTGTCGCTGTCACGGCGGTTGTAGCCCCAGCCGCCGCTGATCGAGGGAAGCCAGCCACTCTGCTCCGGCTGCCAGGAGCCACCGACGCCGAGGGCATGGGTGAATCCCGGTGCGAGCTGCTCCTCACCGCCCATCAGGGCTGAGTAGGTCACCGCCAGCCGCCAGGCCTCTTGCTCGTAGCCGACCTGCAGCGTCGCGGCACTGTCGGCATGGGCTGTGGCGATCCCGCCAGCGAGCGGGGAACTGCTGTTGCCGTTCGCTGCCACGTAGTTGAGCGACAGGCTCAGGTTGTCTCCTGGGCTCCAGCTGATGCCTGCCCCGGCGCCCAGTGTTTTGTTGTACGCCCCTGGAGCGCCATTGAGAGTCAGCACATCGAGGATGGCATCACTGGGGTACACGCTTGGCCAGAGAGCGAGCATGTCTTCCTGCCCCACCCGGGGTCCGGCGGTGATGGTGAAGGCGTCACCGATGGGGAAGGCGTAGAAGATCTTGTCGATCGCCAGAAGGTTCGGCGTGGCGCCTTCCTGAAACGCCGTTTCCAGGGTGGCGAGGCTGCTGGGTCCCGCCCCACCGAACACATTGCTGTCGCCATCGAAGTTTCCAGCACGCAGAACGGTGGTCAGCAGGTCTTTCCCCGTGAAGCTGGTCTCCAGGCTGAGCTGCAGATCGTTGTTGAAGCTGGTCGCTCCGAAGCGTTGGTTGTTCTGATTCACGAGGGCGTCGGCGGACCCCATGAACCGGTTGGCCCCCAGCACGAACGTCGCCAGACCGCTCAGCTTGGTGGTGGTGGAGAAAGACGTCGCGTCCAGTTCCCCGACACGGGCCTCCACGGCGTCCGCGCGGCCCTTGAGGATGGCCAGTTCCGCTTCGAATTCCCAGATCAGACGCCTGATGGCATCCGTCGTCACGCTCACCTTGTTCAAGCAAGCCTGCAGCAGAGCCGCTGCTTCGTTGCGTGTCATGGCTGCTGGGCTCCGGGCCATGCCATCGGCTTGGCCGGAGACGCAGCTGTGCTGCTGGTTCAGCTGCGCCAGCTCCCGATAGGCCCAGTCCTCAGGGGTCAGATCCATCCATCGGTTGAGGCGGTTCAGTGGCTCGCTGGCTTCGGCCGCCAGCGGTGCCAGCAGGCTGAGGGTCAGCGGAACCATCAGGCATCGGCGGAGATGAGGCAAGCGGTGTCCTGACGACGTGAGCATCAACCCTACTCAACCGAATTCGCAATTGGATCTGTGATCAACGGGGTCGCTGTTCGTATTGCCCTCCTGCAGATGCCGCACAGCACCCATCCGGCGTGCATCGGCGTCAAGCCGTGGTGCTTTTTGCACCGCAGCTCCCCTTCAGTGCGCTGAAGTTTTGGGCCGACTTGTCAGTCCTGGCCTCCGCTTGAGCAAGGTCGAGGGGGAACGTTGCCCTGTCGCGAGCCTTATTGCGAATGACTTGCAATCGCGACTTGATCTCTGTACTCTTGCAATCAATTCTCAGTCGCGTTAGCTGTGATGGTTTCTGCGTACAGGTTTCTGCCGGATGACCCGGCAGCTCCGATGGCAATGCCGCGGCTGCAGACCGTGCTTCTCGATCCGACAGCGCGAGGCCAGGCCAGTGTTCTTGAGGTGATGGAAGGGGTTTGCAGGGTCTATTGCCCCTGCGAGGAAACAGAGGGGATGACCTTGGCCTTCCTGCAGTCCGGTGATCGGCTTCGTACGGATCGCCTTTGCAGTGATGGAGCCTGCGTCGAAGCCCTCACGGCTCTGCGCTGTCGCCGGGATGCCGTTGGTGAGAACGAGATCGGAATTGATGCGGTGAACGAATGGACGTTGCAGCTCTTACGCATCCGCCATCTCGGTCAGGCCGAACAACGGCTACATGCATTGCTGGCCTTGCTGGTCAATCGTCTTGGTCTGAGGTGCAGTGATTCCTTCCAGCTGCCATTCCGCCTCACCCACGACCGATTTGGTGAATTGATCGGAGCAACAAGGGTGACGACAACTCGCCTGATGTCGAAGTGGCGACAGTCTGAATTGGTCGATTTCAGTGGTGGGAATCTTTCGATGAGCTTTTCACCGGAACTCATTGAAAGCGCACCGCTCTCATTCTGATGGCCCCAACGAACCGGTCGGAAAGCATTCTTTTGAGCCTTTGTGAGGAGGCTGAATGGATATGGAGGCGAATGACAGCATGCGAACGCTCGCTGACCCGTTGCCATGACCACATCCTGCAAGGCCGGCTTTGCGCTGAATGCCGCTCTCTTCGTGCACGATGCCAAGAACTGAATGCGGCCAGTTGCGCTCTGGCTCGGTATGGACACGCTGATTCCTGGCAACTCAATCTACTTAACGAGCTCCTAGGGCGGATCAAGATCCACTCATCCAAGTCTCAGATGTCTCCGCTTTATTGAAGAGACGCGGGCTGATGCTGATCCTGAGATAACTCATTGTCAATAATTAAAAGCGCTGCAGCCTGGCTGTCAGCGAAGCGAACACGCCCGAGAAGATGAGCAAACTCGTGTTCAGACTGCAGCTGTTGCTCAATGATTGGATCAAGAAAAACTGTGGTGCGGATGTCAGTGGCTCTCTCCGCCATCGCGTAGAGCTGTTGAAGTGAAGCTGTGAGGTCACATTCCATCAGGAATGATGTGGCCATGAGATCCACAGGAGCCTCCCAAGTTTGATTCGGTGCCTCAAGAGCCTGAAGCACGACTGTTTGTCCACGGGCAATGAGATAGTCGCCAACGCGACCCGCATGTGAGTGCTCGCTGGCTGATTCCTTTTGGAAAAAGCGAGAGAATCCGCGTAATTCTCTTTCGGCGAACCAGATTGACGCTGCAAAGTAGGCGGTATGCGCCTGCCTTTCCATGTTCAGGTGTTGCTGGAGTCCACTCAGAAGATCCGCATCCATGGACTCGGCCATGGCCCTCCCCGTAGGTCCAACTGCAACAGATTGAGTTTTGGCCGGACCGGCTGTTGAGAACGCCATGACTCCCCATCAATGTAGTCGACACTTATCTTGCACACAAAACTGTCTGCGTGCGCTGTTCAGTCGACAGGGTGTGCGATTTTCACCGCTTAGATGTTAATGATTGGCATTCTCAGTTGCCCTTCACGTGTTTGGGTTTTTAAATAAATAAAGCTTGAATTTCTACTGCCATCCGTTCTCAGCCATGAGCTGTATGGCTTTTTTTTGCGTATTGCCTAGCTTACTGATTGGCACATTATCAGGGTTGACAGATCCAAAGGCTTTCAGTTCTGCTGAGGTTCCGAAGCCGCGCAAGGGATATTCGAAGGTTGGTCCAGCCAAGGCATCACTTCCTTTTGGGGAAGCCAAATATTCAATGAGTTGGATGGCTTCGGTTTTGTTTTTTGCGGAGGTGGCAAGACCGGCTGCGCTCACATTCACATGAGCTGGGTTGGGCATGATGAGCTTGATTGCTCTCGCAAGTGACTGATCCTTGTGTCCACTTTGACCAGCTTGCATTCTTGCAAGATAATAATGATTAACAACTCCGATGCCACATTTACCTTGCCCGACTGCCCTGATCAATGACGAGTCGCCGCTGTAAAAGGGTTGATTGATGTTCGCAACCATGCCTTTGATCCAATTCGAGGCGTTGGCTGTTCCTTTTAGGATTATTTGATCAGCGACCAATGATTGATTGTAGACATTTTTTCTTTTTCTCAGGCACAGCTTCCCCTTGAACTCAGGCTTTGCAAGGTCGGCATATGTTTTGATCGAACTTGTTTTGACAATCGCTGGATTGACGATGATTGCTCGAACACGCCGTGTCAATCCAAACCATCGACCCTTGGGGTCTCGATATTCTTTGGGTACAAACTGATCCAGTTTTTTAGATTGAATTGGAATTAACAGGCCTGCCTGAGCTGCATTATTGATCCTCGCTGCATCTACTAGTAGAATTATATCAGCTTTGGAATTTTTACCTTCGCGCTTCAATCTTTCAATCAATGAAATGCCAGTTGCTTCAATCAAGCGAATTTTGATCCCTGTTTCTTTGCTGAAGGCTTTGAAAGCTTTTCTATCCGTATTGTAATGCCTTCCTGAATAAATACGAACTTCTCTGGCTTCGGCTGGTGACGCTGAAACCAGTTGGCCAATAATGAGCCCAAGGCCGCATATTATTGCTGCTTTCTTCATAGAACAATGATTATTTCTCACCTTAGCCTGGTCGCTCACAAGGTTTGTGCATTTTGACAATGCATGGTGTGTCAAATGATGCGTGACGCTTTGGTCTTACGATTGCTTTTCTCCTTCCCCAGGCATGGATTCTCTCATCACTTCGCTTTTTGGTGTTGAGGAAGCGTCTTCGCTGCGATTGTCTCTTGAGGATGACGAGCAGTTTTGGCTGGATGGCCGTTTGACGGCTGGCAGTCAGGCCGCTGAGGTAAAACGCAATCGCCAGCTTTCCCCGGTCTGTCCGACAGCAATGAAGGCGGTTCAGTGTGTTAAAGATGCGCTATGTGCCAATCCATTGATCAAGACTTATGCCTTGATTAAAAAGGTTCATGGTGTGATGTTTTCTCGTTGTGATCCAGGTGATGGATATGGCTTGCATGTAGATAATCCTTTCACAAAGGAAGGCCGGCGCGATCTTTCCTTCACGCTCTTCCTGAGTGACCCCTCCCAATATGAGGGTGGGGCTCTTCGCATCCAAGGCTTACAAGATTCGAGTGAGCATCGCCTCCTTCCAGGACAGGTGATTCTTTATCCCAGTTCCAGCCTGCATGCTGTGGATGGCGTCAATCGGGGAAGACGCATTGTTTGTGTGGGTTGGATTGAGAGTCATGTGAAATCAAGTGAAGATCGTGCATTGCTTTTTAATCTTGAATGTGGCGCAAGAGGATTGCTTGCTCGTCATGGTCGTTCAGACGAGCTTGATTTGATTTATCAAGCCTATGCCAACGCAGTTCGGAGGTTGGCCAACTAAGCATCAAGTAGCTTTTGTTACAAGGCTATGTAGTCAATGCGGTTCTTGACTTCGCCTGTCTTTTCGATAATGGTATTGATAAGCTCTTCGAGTTCATGGCTAAGGTTTCTCCGGTCTCAATGTTCCTTGCAGCCACAACACTTCTTGTCTCTGCAGGTGTTCACGAAGCAGTGCATGCTCAAGCCGCAGGTGGCTTAAAAGAGTGGTCCACCGATCAGGCTGTGGATGAAAAAAGCAAGCCGGATGCGGACGCGGCTGCCTTGTTGAAACAAGCTGAGCAGGAGGATGTCTGTGTACCGATCGGTGAAGGCGAGAATTGTTGGTGATTCAAACTTGAATCAATAAAAAGCGGAGGCAACGAGTTGCCTCCGCTTTTTATGAGATAACAAAATAGGGGGAGGCAGAATGTTTTCTCCCCCCTATTTTGTTTGATGGAGTCAATTAGAACTTAAAGGTGGTCTCAACCAGACCGCCAAACTTATTGGATCCATCAGCAGTCTCTTTGCCGTATGCATTGTCGACCCAGAACACAGCTGGTTTGATCGAAATGTTATCGGTGACTTTGAAGTCGTAATAACCTTCGATCGCGAAGCTAGGCTCACTGCCTGAACCTTCATCCTGGATTTCGGTGGCATAGCTGGAATAGGATCCGAATCCGATCCCCAGCTTGTTGCCATCCATGAAGGCGTCATTCCAATTCAAGCCAACCATCCAGCCTTTAACGGCCTCAGCGTTGCCATCGTATTGACCCTCAGCGAAGCCGAAGTCGATACCAGCACTGATGGTAGGGATGAAACCAGAGTCCTCAGGCTGCCAGTAGCCACGAAGACCGATGGCATGCATTGGGTGGCCAAGATTTTTCGCATGGGGAGTGGAATACCCCATGGCGGCCTTCGCACCAGTCTTGATGTCGTCGCAGTCGCCGTCATCATCGATTCCAGCGCAGTGCTGACCTGCATTCTTCAGGGCATACAGCGCTGAAACATGCCACTTACGGTTGCCGTAGCCAATTTGGCTCAGCCAGTAGGCGTCGGTATTTTCACCGAACATGCCCTCTTTGGGATCACTCTTTGCACCGTCACCACCGTCAGCAACGTAGTTGGTGGCAATGTTCAGAGCTGCCTCACCCCGATCAACATTTTGACGCCACTGGAGACCAAAACCCTGGCCTGTGCTGGCACCGAGAACGGCTCCGTAACCACCGAGTTTGAAAGCCTTCAGAACAGGCTTGTATCGGGTGGGAGTCTCAATCATGTAGTAGTTCTCAACCAGGGCACCCACTGTTGCCTTGAATTCAGAACCAATTGGAAAGGAGTACCAGAGTTTGTCAACCTTAAGGGTGTTGTCACCACTTTTGGCGTCAGCCAGATAGGAATCGGTCTCTGTCCAGACGTTTGTCATGTTGCCCGCGCGTAAACGGGTGTACAGACGGTCTTTGCCAGTGAAAGACGTATTCAGGTTGAGAGTGAGCCTGTAAGAGAAATTGAAGGCATCGCTGTTGCAGCCGCCGGCATTTTTACCTGTCGTGTCTTCGTCGTTGCACTCATCGCGATCGTCATACGTGACGCCACCGACGAAAAAGTTGGCCTTGCCTTGCAGCTTGGTGGTGGTGGAGAACTGGGTGGCTTCCAGTTCGCCGACGCGGGCTTCAAGGCCGTCGACACGTCCGCGCAGGATGGCGAGTTCGGTCTCGAACTCCTTGATCAGGCGACGAAGCTCGTCGGTGATTTCAGTGATGCGATCGAGGCAAGCGTTCAGAAGCGCTGCAGCCTCGTAGCGGGTCATGGCACGGTTGCCACGGAAGGTGCCGTTGGGGTAGCCGGCGACGCAGCCGTACTGCTCAACCAGGTTGCTCAGAGCCTGGTAGGCCCAATCGGTCGGGTAGACGTCAGAAAACTGGGTGACGCTGGTGACCTGCTCTTCGACGGCATAGTCCGAGACGCCGGCGATGTTCAAGTCAGTAGCATGTGCCACAGGAGCCAAAAGGCCCAGAGCAGCAGGAGCCACCAGCAGTTGCTGGAAAAGCTTCATGGAATTCCTCACACAGAAAATGCCCAGAATGGGCTGCCTAATTCTGTTTAAAGGGTCTCTTTGAGGATGCAAGAAAAGAAGTGCTTGCGTGTAACATATGTCGCTTGCTGGCGTGATATTTGATGAGTATTTGGCCTTTGGGGATTGCCTTCGAATGTTGCCTGATCCTACGTTCAAGCATCATTAAAAGTTCACGGCTTGACATGGCCCGAAGTCTTTGGACGCCTGGCTCATCGTGGTGATAAAGTTCAAAAACAAAGGACTACGGAGCTGAGGCTTTGAAATCTGGTCTTCGCAACCTGTCGGTATTTTTATCCCTTAAGAAAAAGGGTTGTAAAAAATCAAAATGTTCGAAGTGGAAAGGTGGATCATGCCGTTGCGGTCGCGAGTGATGTGCTTGTTGGGTTGGAATCGGGTTGTCAGTTCAGTCTTTGATGGTGAGTAATCCTTTCGACTCTTCGATCGAGATGAATCCGTTTTCCCTGAGTTTTCCCATGGAGCGGCTTACCGTCGAACGCGTTGTGCCAATGATTTCGGCAAGCCTTGAATGAGACAGTAAAAAACTGAGTGTGCAGCCCTCTCTTGTCCTCCTTCCGAGTCTGTAGACCAGAAGCTTCAGGAGATTGAAGAGTCGTTCTTCTGCTTTGACGGGATGACGTACGACGTGCAGTGCCATGAGCCATTCTGTCAGGAAGTCATCTTGTTGACTGATTAACTCTTGCCCGTACTGAATGGTCAATGTTGTCTCTGACAAGGCTTCTAATTGGAGGTTGCAAGTCTTCGGATGCAGGAATCCGCCTCCCTCCATCGGCGACATCAAGGCAAGAGTTGTCTCAGGGATTTGATCTCCATGGTGTGCACTCAGGCGGATGAATCCGTCGATGACTTGGATCGACACCCAACGATTCCCATGGGGAGGTGTCAGGACGAGTTGCTGTGAGTTCCGCAGATGCAGTGATTGAGCCTCCGATGGCCCAGCAGGGCTTGGAGTGCTCATTGAGTGCTGGCCTCTTTACATTTGATACCTGCAATTGATTCATATATTGTGCGGCCGATCTGAGGGTATGTAGTTATGAGGTGTGCCATTTAAGTCAAAGGTTTGGCTTTTGTGTCAATGGTCATAACACGCTGCGCCATTCCTGTGATTCTGTTGATTGCGATGTCGGCTTACGCGGGAGTGCGTTGGCAATCTTGTGGCCAGGAGGGTGCAATTAAGTCGTCTTCTCGATGTGCATCCACAGAGTTGATCTCGAGTCAATCTGTCTGAGCATCTCCATGTGTTCCTCTGTCAAGGCTCTGGCGTCGTCATGGGAGCCAGACAGCGAATGAATGGAGATTCGGTCCATGCACCAATCTCTGACTCCGGTGAGATTGAGCATTCGTTCCAGATGGACTCTGTCTCCGGATTCGGCCATTGTTAATGGGGATCGTCGCCTCTCAGGCTGCTCTCAATAAGCGGCGACTCTTTTTCAGTCTTTACATCTGATTGTGATGATTTCTACGTGTCGGAGGTCTGGTTGATTCAGCTCAGACTGGCTCCCGGATAGCCGCGCGGTGTCACCATGCGGCCGTCGCTGACCCGGCTGCTGCTGTTGCCGATCAGAACCAACGTGAGCATGTCCACGCTCTCGATTTCAAGGGCCTCCAGGCTGGTGAGTTCCACCACCTCCTCCGCACGGCCGAGTTGACGAGCCAGCACCACCGGGGTCGTGCCTGCGCGTTGCTCGCGAAGAAGCGTTCTGGCCCGTTCCAGCTGCCAGTTGCGATCCCTGGAACGGGGGTTGTACAGCGCCACAACAAAATCGCCGGCGGCAGCTGACTGCAGCCTCTGCTCGATCACCGGCCATGGCGTCAGTCGATCACTGAGGCTGATGGTGCAGAAGTCGTGCATCAACGGAGCTCCTGCTTTGGCGGCAGCCAACTGCAGTGCCGAGATGCCGGGATGCACCTCAAAGGAAGGTCTGGCGTCAGCGGGTTGCTGCAGCCAGAGCTCAAGGGCCAGGCCGGCCATGCCGTAAATACCGCTGTCACCCGATGAGATGAGGGCCACCTTCGCTCCCTGCCGCGCCAGGCCCAGAGCCTGCTCGCAGCGATCCCACTCACGGGTGAGCTGACCGTCACAGCGCACCTGGTCGCTGCGTCGCAGCGGTTCCAGCAGGTCGAGGTAGAGGCCGTAGCCCACCCAGACGCAGCAGCGGGCCAGGGCCCTCCGGGCATCCCCGCTCAGCAACGCGGGATCTCCAGGGCCGCTGCCGATCAGGTGCAGTTCCCCCCGTTGCGGGGCGAAAGGCACGGCTGCTTCCGCAATGGCCACGGTCACCGCTCCATGCTCGTTCGCTTGCGCCTTGCTGATCCGTTTCTTCAGCCTCAGACGGGCGTCGTCTCCAGCGGCGAGCAGGGCAGCGGCCTCCGCCACGGAGGCTGTGCCCAGCTCGGATCGCACCACCTCAGAAGGCGTCGGCACGTCGATGGCATCCAGCCTTTCGGCGCTGTACGTGCGAAAGGGCCAATCCCTGCTGTCACGCACCTGCAACAAGGCGGCTTCATCAGCCTTGCGATCAGCGCTGGCCAGACCGGCGACGGCCTCGACGGCCAGTCCGGCTTCCGCGAGGGCCTGATCGATGGCGCGTTCCACCAGGGTCAGACTGGTGTTGCGCTCGCAGCCCACCCCCAGCCAGAGGCTGGCCGGATGCCAGCGGCAAGGGGCTTGCAGCTCCGCTCCGATGCTGAGCTCTGCTGAATCGGGGCTTCCTTCCACCAGGTCCTGTCCCGCTGAGATCCGCTGCCAGTCGGTCGCACCATGGCTCTGGTGGACACGCACAGCGTGACCGCGGGCATGTGCCTGCATCAGGGTTCGCCAGGCGTCCGGACTTCCGCCCCGTCGCCATCCCCAGCCTTCGCCGAAGCTGTCGAGTGCCAGCCGTCGGTCGCTGGCACAGGCTCCTGTCAGAACGGCCTGTCCGCCGAGATCGGCGGCGAGTTCCCTGGCCAGCTGCTCGGCACCGCTGCTGTGACCCCCGAGCAGCGGGATCACCCACTGACCCTTCGGATCGAGCACCAGCACAGCCGGATCCTTCTCTTTTCCCTGTAGGTACGGAGAGATCAGTCGGGTGATCGCCCCCACGGCGCCCACCATCAAAAGAACACTGTCGTGATGCCAGTGCTTCTGGAGAACGGGCTGCAGGCCGTTGCCGGCCTGCAGCGTCTCATCGGCATGATGGCGCTGCATCAGGCGCTGCAGCATCGGTTCCGCTGCAATGGACAGGCCGATGGCCAGTCGCCGGGATGTCGTGGACGGGATCGTGGCAGTCAGTTCAGCAGGGGCGATGGGACCGGCTCAGGCCTGGCGCAGGCTGCCATCGGGGTTGAGCAGCTCTCGGGCTGATCCTCCCAGGCTGGACTTCGGTGTGAGGGTTTCATCCCCGGGCGCCGGCTCACCGCTTTCAACCATGCCGTTCTCACCGATGCCCTCTTCGACGATGGGTTCCTCAGTGATCGGTTCCTCAGTGATCGGTTCCTGAGTGCTGGGTTGCACGGCGCTGGCTTCCTCGGATGGCTGCGGTTGTTCAGCTGAAACGGGATCAGGCTCCTCGCTCACAACAGGCTCCGGTGCTGCGACCGGCTCCGGTTCGGGCTCCGGCTCCGGCTCCGGCTCGGGCTCGGGCTCCGGTTCCTCCTTCACAGGCAGGGGGTCTCCGCTGAGCAGGGCAAGGTCGCGCTCATTCAGATGCTCTTTCATCCAGGCCGGACGTGGGGCCGTGGCGGGCGCAAGTCTCAGCAACCGATTGTTGAAAACAGGGTTGATCGGTTCGCCCCTGCCATCCAGCAGCTCCATCTGCAGCGTCGCCCCTTCCCGTCCGTTGCTGCCTTTCAGCCACAGAGCCTCCTGATGGTCAACGAGAAAGCTGTCTCCGTTGAGACTGATACGAAGGCGCCAGCGTTGGTCGCCATCCCGAAGGTTCTGCAGCGGCGCGTTCCAGAGCAGCCAGTCCACCAGAATTGGTTGGTCGCTGGTCCCCGTCGCAGCTCCGATCGGCACCAGCCACGGTTCATCGGCATCCGGCTGTGTGGAGGCAAGCCGCTGCCAGAGATGCAGCCGGCTCTGGATCGTCGCTCCCGGTGAGGTCACCGCCTCACCCCATGGGTAGGCCGCCCATGCACTCAAGCGATGGCTGCCGGGGGCCAGGCTCTCGAGAGTCAGACGCACCTCGCCGTCCGGGGCTTCGCTGATCCGCATGGGCGGCTGCCCATCGATCTGGACGGCCACATGCGGCCCGAGTCCGAGATCGCCGGCATCGCGCAGCGGCCAGTCTTCGATCTCCAGCACCAGGTCAACCTGGTCAGCCCGGGTCACCGTGCTGTCATCCGGGCTGCGAAGACGCAGCTTCGGTCGATGTTGATCCAGCTGCCGGCGCAGTTGCTCGACAGCTCCCGGCGGGGCCACTTCCTGCAGCCTCGCGCCGGTAGGCCCACTCAGCCCCGATGGTTGGCCGTCGCCGCCACCAGGGTTGAACCAGCCCCCCCGAGCCTGCACCTGAACCGGCACGGCCACCAGCAGCAGCATGGACAGCAGCACCCCCAGCAACGGCTTCAGGACCGGCTTCGGCATGGCGGTAACGATGATTCACCCATTCTGGACAGCCTCATGGCGTCTTCACCAGTTTTTGTCAACCAAGTTCTGTAATCGGTCTTTTTTGTGTAGTTAATGCGTCTGAATCTTCCAGATTTCAATGATTGCGAGCGATTGGCAGACCCCTGTTCCTGACTGGTCCATGGCGGGATTGAACCTTTGTAACTCACTGTCCGGAAACGTCGTCATCAGCCCCTATGCTTCCGCCAGCGGTCCCCTTTTTGGGGCCCCAGCTTCAGTGCAGCAAAGGGGTTTCGGCTCCCAAGCGGCCTGACGCCCTGTCACGGTTTCCCTGCGGAGCTGTGCCCGGGGCCCCGACGGATTCCGGTCCGTCGCAGGGGTGGCCCTCCACCTCGATACCCGTCCCTCGAGGAACGACTCGATGACCATCAGCCCACCAGAGCGTGGGAGTGACGCGAAAAGCCAGGTCGAGAAGGTTGACAATCCAGCAACCTTTGAACTGTTCGGCAAGCCCGGACATTTCGACCGCGCTCTCGCGAAGGGTCCCAAAACCACTTCCTGGGTTTGGAACCTTCACGCCAACGCTCACGACTTCGACGCTCACACGAGTGACCTGCAAGAGGTCTCTCGGCGGATCTTCTCCGCTCACTTCGGCCATCTGGCCGTCATCTTTATCTGGTTAAGCGGTGCCTTCTTCCATGGCGCCCGTTTCTCCAACTACTCCGGCTGGCTTGCCGACCCCACCCACGTGAAGCCCAGCGCTCAGGTGGTGTGGCCGGTGTTCGGCCAGGAAATCCTCAACGGTGATGTTGGTGCCGGTTTCCACGGCATCCAGATCACCTCAGGCCTGTTCCACGTCTGGCGTGGATGGGGCATCACCAGCGAAACCCAACTCATGGCTCTGGCCATCGGTGCCCTGGTGATGGCCGGCCTGATGCTCAACGCTGGTGTTTTCCACTACCACAAGGCAGCGCCGAAACTGGAGTGGTTCCAGAACGTTGAGTCGATGCTGAACCACCACCTGGCAGGCCTGCTGGGTCTCGGTTCACTGTCCTGGGCTGGTCACCTCATTCACGTGTCCGCTCCCGTCAGCAAGTTGATGGATGCCATCGACGCCGGCCAACCGCTGGTGCTCGATGGCAAAACCATCGCCACCGTGGCGGACATCCCTCTGCCGCACGAGTTCTTCAATCAGGACCTGCTGGCACAGCTTTATCCCGGCATCGGTGCAGGGATCGGAGCCTTCTTCTCCGGTAACTGGGCTGCCTACAGCGACTTCCTCACCTTCAAAGGTGGATTGAATCCTGTCACCGGCAGTCTGTGGATGACCGACATCGCCCACCACCATGTGGCGATTGCCGTCCTGTTCATCGTCGCCGGTCACATGTACCGGACGAACTGGGGCATCGGTCATTCCATCAAGGAGATCCACGAGGGTCAGAAGGGAGATCCCCTGCTGTTCCCCGCTCCCAACGGTCACGACGGTCTCTATGAGTTCCTGACCACCTCCTGGCACGCCCAGCTGGGTGTGAACCTGGCGATGCTTGGTTCTCTGAGCATCATCGTGGCTCAGCACATGTACGCCATGCCTCCCTATGCGTACATGGCTGTCGACTACCCGACCCAGATCGGTCTGTTCACCCACCACATGTGGATCGGTGGATTCCTGATCGTCGGTGGCGCCGCTCACGCGGCCATCGCCATGGTGCGTGACTACGACCCCGCCAAGCACGTCGACAACGTTCTGGACCGGGTGCTCAAGGCGCGCGACGCGATCATCAGCCACCTGAACTGGGTGTGCATCTGGCTCGGAGCTCACAGCTTCGGCCTCTACATCCACAACGACACCATGCGTGCCCTGGGGCGTCCCCAGGACATGTTCAGTGATTCGGCGATCTCGATCCAGCCGATTTTCGCTCAGTGGATTCAGAACGCCCACGCTGCAGCAGCCGGCAGCACCGCGCCCAATGCCCTCGCCGGCGTGAGCGAAGTGTTCAACGGCTCTGTTGTGGCCGTCGGCGGCAAGGTCGCCGCGGCTCCCATGCCGCTCGGCACTGCCGACTTCATGGTGCACCACATCCACGCCTTCACGATTCACGTGACGGTGCTGATCCTGCTGAAGGGTGTGCTCTACGCCCGCAGCTCCCGCCTGATTCCAGACAAGGCCAACCTGGGCTTCCGTTTCTCCTGCGACGGCCCCGGTCGCGGTGGTACCTGTCAGGTGTCCGCCTGGGACCACGTGTTCCTGGGCCTGTTTTGGATGTACAACTCCCTGTCGATCGTGATCTTCCACTTCAGCTGGAAGATGCAGAGCGACATCTGGGGAACGGTGAATGCAGACGGTTCCGTCCAGCACATCACCAACGGCAACTTCGCCCAGAGCGCCATCACCATCAATGGCTGGCTGCGTGACTACCTGTGGGCTCAGGCCGTGCAGGTGATCAACAGCTACGGCTCTGCCACCAGTGCCTACGGAATCATGTTCCTGGGCGCCCACTTCATCTGGGCCTTCAGCCTGATGTTCCTGTTCAGCGGCCGCGGCTACTGGCAGGAGCTGATCGAGTCCATCGTCTGGGCTCACAACAAGCTGAAGGTGGCTCCCGCCATCCAGCCCCGTGCGCTGTCCATCATCCAGGGCCGTGCCGTGGGTGTCGCCCACTACCTCCTGGGCGGAATTGCGACCACGTGGGCCTTCTTCCACGCCCACATTCTTGTGGTCGGCTGACCTCACTGACCTTTCCCTCTAATGGCAACGAAATTTCCTTCGTTCAGCCAGGGTCTGGCTCAGGACCCGACAACCCGTCGTATCTGGTACGGGATCGCCACGGCTCACGACTTCGAGAGCCATGACGGAATGACCGAGGAGCGCCTCTATCAGAAGCTCTTCTCGACTCATTTCGGTCACCTCGCGATCATCGGCCTGTGGGTTTCGGGCAACCTGTTCCACATCGCCTGGCAGGGCAACTTCGAGCAGTGGGTCGCTGACCCTCTGCACGTGCGCCCCATCGCTCACGCAATCTGGGATCCCCACTTCGGTCAAGGCGCCATTGACGCCTTCACCCAGGCGGGTGCGTCCTCCCCGGTGAACATTGCCTTCTCCGGTCTGTACCACTGGTGGTACACGATCGGGATGCGCAGCAACGCCGAGCTGTACCAGGGTTCCATCTTCATGATGATCCTGTCGGCCTGGGCCCTGTTCGCCGGTTGGCTGCATCTGCAGCCCAAGTTCCGTCCCTCCCTGGCCTGGTTCAAGAACGCTGAATCGCGTCTGAACCACCACCTCGCCGTTCTGTTCGGCTTCAGCTCCATCGCCTGGACCGGTCACCTGGTTCACGTGGCGATCCCCGAAGCCCGCGGACAGCACGTCGGTTGGGACAACTTCCTCAACGTTCTGCCTCACCCCGCCGGTCTTGGACCCTTCTTCACCGGCAACTGGGGTGTGTATGCCGAGAACCCTGATTCTCTGAACCAGGCCTTCGGCAGCGCCGATGGCGCAGGCACGGCGATCCTGACCTTCCTCGGCGGTTTCCATCCCCAGAGCGAAGCTCTGTGGCTCACCGACATCGCCCACCACCATCTGGCCATCGGTTGCATCTTTGTGATCGCCGGCCACATGTACCGGACCAACTTCGGGATCGGTCACTCCATCAAGGAGATCCTCGAGACCCACAACCCGCCCAAGGGCACCCCTGGTGACCTCGGTGCTGGCCACAAAGGTCTCTACGACACCATCAACAACAGCCTGCACTTCCAGCTCGGTCTGGCTCTCGCCTCCCTCGGCGTGATCACCAGCCTGGTGGCGCAGCACATGTACTCGATGCCGTCGTACGCCTTCATCGCGAAGGACTACACGACTCAGGCAGCCCTGTACACCCACCACCAGTACATCGCCATCGCGCTGATGTGCGGTGCCTTCGCCCACGGTGCGATCTTCTTCATCCGTGACTACGACCCCGAAGCCAACAAGGACAACGTCCTGGCTCGGATGCTCGAGCACAAGGAAGCGATCATCAGCCACCTGAGCTGGGTCTCCCTGTTCCTCGGTTTCCACACCCTGGGCCTGTACGTCCACAACGACGTCTGTGTGGCCTTCGGTACGCCTGAGAAGCAGATCCTGGTGGAGCCCGTCTTCGCCCAGTTCGTCCAGGCCGCTTCCGGCAAGGCGATCTATGGCTTCGACGTGCTGCTGTCCAACGCCTCCAGTTCCGCCAGCCTGGCCTCCCAGAACATTCCGGGTGACCACTACTGGCTGGATGCGATCAATGGCAACACCGATGTGTTCCTGCCCATCGGCCCTGGTGACTTCCTCGTGCACCACGCCATCGCTCTGGGTCTGCACACCACCACCCTGATCCTTGTGAAGGGTGCGCTGGACGCCCGCGGCTCCAAGCTGATGCCCGACAAGAAGGACTTCGGTTACTCCTTCCCCTGCGACGGCCCCGGCCGTGGCGGTACCTGCGACATCTCGGCCTGGGACGCCTTCTATCTGGCTGTCTTCTGGGCGCTGAACACCGTGGGTTGGGTCACCTTCTACTGGCACTGGAAGCACCTGGCCATCTGGTCCGGCAACGTGGCTCAGTTCAACGAATCCAGCACCTATCTGATGGGCTGGTTCCGCGACTACCTCTGGCTCAACTCCTCCCAGCTGATCAACGGCTATAACCCGTTCGGCAGTAACAACCTCGCCGTCTGGGCCTGGATGTTCCTGTTCGGTCACCTGGTCTGGGCCACCGGTTTCATGTTCCTGATCTCCTGGCGGGGTTACTGGCAGGAACTGATCGAAACCATCGTCTGGGCTCACCAGCGCAGCCCCATCGCCAACATGATGGGCTGGCGCGACAAGCCTGTGGCTCTCTCGATCGTTCAGGCTCGTGTGGTCGGCCTGGCTCACTTCTCAGTGGGCTATGTCCTCACCTACGCGGCGTTCCTGATCGCGTCTACATCAGGCAAGTTCGGTTGATCCATATCAGTCCAACGGTCTGAATCACGAGTCGTTCCTCGTTTCTTGCCCTGTCCGGCGTTGTCCGGACAGGGTTTTTCATTGTTTACTGACGAGCGAGGCTTCCAATCGTCATCTTGAGGACAAGCGCGACAAAAAATAAGTACTGTTCCAGTGCGTTTGAATCCTCGATGCAGACCGTCAGCGCTGGAAAAGATCTGCATTTCTGCCTGGATAGGCAGTTCACCAGCGCAGAGCAGTGCACGGAGATCTGGAGACTTCTGGGTTGCGATTACAAGTGGCTTCAGATCTCTCCCGGACCGCTGAACGGGCGAATCCGGGTCGAGCGTCAGCAGGGCATGATCCTGGTTTCGATCCAGGCGGATCAGGCTCTGCTCGTTCAGGGAGCCCGAAACCCGGACTGGGTCCCCTTCACCATCGAGCACACGGACAACATCGCAGAGCATCGCCATTTCGGAGAAGCTCTGTCTCCAAGGACGCTGGGGGGATTCAACACCCGACTTGATCAGACCCTGCTGCGGACATCGCCCGGGGGCAGTCAGATCGGTGCGGTGTTGTTGGATCGTCGGCGCATCGAGCAGATGGCTGCCCTCGATCCCTTCGGGCGCCTCCAGGATCACCTTGATGGCAGCAACACAGCCGTTCTGAGTGAGGCGTCCCATCAGGGGCTCAAGCAGCTGATGGAACCGCCGGCATGGCAGGGCGTCGACGCTCACGGATGCTTTCAGGCAGACCTGCTGGAAGCTCAGCTGTTCGACGCTCTCGCTTCAGAGCCGGACAGTTGTCTGCGTCCCGTCACTCAGACCCACCGCAGCGATCTTGTGCGTGAGGTCGTTGAATTCTCCTTCAGAAACAGACAGACCCCGATGACGCTCCAGGAGGTCTGCCGGGCGCTGTTCACCACGAAGACCACTCTCACGGTGAGCTGCCGGGAGATGTTCGGCTTCGGGCCGATGCTGCTGTTGAAACGCGTTCGCCTTCAGCAGGTGCACCACGTGCTGAGCAACCCCGACCTCCAGCGTCAGCTCGGTTGCCGCACGATTCATGCGGTCGCCTCCTACTTCGGCTTCTACAGCCGCAATCATTTCTCGCGTGACTACCGAGCACTGTTCGGGGAGTCTCCACGCGACACGCTGCATCACAGCGCTGCATAGGCTCTCGGCAGTTCTCTGCGGTTTCCTTGACCAGTCAGTGGGATCAACTGCTGCTCAACTGCGGACACTGGCGTGGCAGCTTCGACACACTTGCCGACGACCTGCAGCCGATCAAGCGGCAGCCGTCGCTGCTGTTGCTGGAACCCGCTCCGGCAGGTGTGCCTCTGGAGCTGACGCTGCTCTTCTGGCCCAATGATCCGGATCCGAACAGCGACCCCCATCAGGGTGAGCCAGTGCGGACGATCCGTCAGAGCTTTCATGGCCCTGACCGTCAGCTGGTCTTCTTCCCCTCGGGAAGCTTCAGCCGCGGCTCATGGCAACTTGCTCCGATGGTCCGGGCCCATACCGAGTTCGGATTCCTGTTCCGCGACAGGCGGCACCGTCTGGTGCTGTTCTGGGATGGAACCGGCCGCTTCGAGCATCCAGTGCTCATCCGCGAGCATCGAGACGGAAGCCCTGCTGATGAGCGGCCATTGCTGACCGCGGAGTCACTGCTCGGTTCCTGGCAGGGGCAGCAGTCGGAACTGTTGAGCACAGCTGGGTTGTCAGAGCCTGAGATCCGCCCATGCCGACTGCATCTGACGGAGAGGGAACTGGAGGGTCTGCGCTGGCTGCCGGATGGTGGAGCGATCCGGGTGCCGGATCCGCTCCACCACCGGGAGAGGTTCGCGATCGAGGCCTGGTGGCTTGCGGCACCGGATCGCCTGGAACGGATGGAGCGGGTTTACGACGCGAATGGTGCCTGGCAGTGCAGCCGCTGCCTGACCCTCAGACGCTCCTGAGGCACGATATGTTCACGATTTATTTACGATAAAGTGTATTTATCGTGCTATATCAAAGCAGAGCTGAGTCGTTCCAGGGGTTCCCGCAGCAGGTGCAAAGGTCGGGGTTCCAGCCGCCGGGCCACCCTCAGCAGCAGGTGGTCAGCGATGTGATTCATGCGAACCGCCTCGGAAGGAGAGGAGGGGCTGAAGGTGCTCTGGGGCCGTTTGCGCAGCTTGTCATCGTGAACGAACACCTGCTTCCAGGGCTTTCCCCAGGCCGCTTCCGCGAACTGATTGTTGTTGCTTTTGAAATGGCGGGTCACACGACGGCTGTGATCGCTGTCGTAGCCCCAGAAGGAGGGATCCTTCCAGCCGCGGAACCGCTCTTCGCTCGGAATGATCGCGGAGGAATTCCTGATCACCCGATGGGAGATGCCGTGTTCGGCCAGGCGCAGTCCGAGAGCCCGGGCCAGCCAGGTGCCGCGGGTCCCCGGGCTGCGGTTGCGGGAATCGTCCGAGCTCATCGCCCAGGGCAGGCCTGGATCCAGCTGCAGGGCCTGAAGCAGTTGCACGAACGGATCGCGATCCGTCTGCCGGAAGGGAATGAACGTCACCTCGAGGCCGTCTCGGCGTGCCTCCAGAAGAGCGGAGAAGTAGTTCCAGAAATCGAACACGTCCTGGCGTTTCGCCCGCGGTCCGCTGAAGGTGCCGCAGGAGGGCAGGCGTCCCTCCAGCACTTCCGTGAGATAGGTCTCGAAGGTCTGGGTGTGATAGAAGCGCTTGAGGGAGTAGGCGTAGCGCGAGTTGATGTAGTCGAGCTGCGAGCGGATGAAGATGACGATGTTCAGCACGTAGCCGTGTTTGCTCGCCACCTGACGCAGCCGGGCAATCACCTTCGGGTCGCACAGCCGCGGAGAGAACTGTTCGGCACTGATCAGCACATCGTCAGATGAGTGGCTGCAGCTGCTCAGGTAAGCGTCCCAGAGCGACCAGGCGCCGTCGCTGATCGCCTTGGTCAGCGATTTGAATGTGGTGCTCTCGGAGCTGGGAAAGCGGTAGGTGATCCCCTGCGACAGCAACCGATCACGGTTGAGATCAAGGCGAGCCTGGATGTATGTCGATGCGGTCTTGTGGGTACCGGCGTGAATGATCAGCCGGCGGGGCCGTGATGGATCGGTCATGGGCTATGCCTCCGGCAGCGGCGATGCTACGGATCCTCCTTGGCCGTTCCATCGCTTCAGGATCAGGTAGACCGCCGGCACCACGAACAGAGAGAGGGCGGAGGACACCAGCAGACCGCTGAACACCACGGTGCCGATGCTGATGCGGCTGGCTGATCCCGTGCCCTGAGCCAGCAGCAGAGGCAGAAAGCCAGCCAGTGAGGTGACCGCCGTGAGCAGAATCGGCCGCATCCGATTCACGGCCGCCCCCAGGATCGCTTCCCGCAGCTCCATGCCCGAGGCCAGTCGCTGGTTGGCGAACTCCACGATCAGGATGCCGTTCTTGGCGGCAAGGCTCACCAGCACCAGCAGACCCATCTGGCCGTAGACGTCCAGAGGCAGACCCCGCAGTTTCAGACCGATCAAGGCTCCCATCAGGGCGATCGGCACCGTGAGCAGGATGATCAGCGGATCGAGAAAGCTCTCGTAGAGAGCCGCCAGCAGCAGATACACCACCGCCACCCCCAGGCTGAACAGCACCCAGGTCGAGCGGGCTGCCTTCTGCTCCTCCTGGGCCAGGCCAGTGAAGGCCAGTCCGATGTTGTTGCCCCCCACCGCATCGCCGGCGGCCTGGAGTTGCCGGATCGCCTGACCGCTGCTCACCCCAGGCGCCGGCACGGCTGTGACCGTGATGGCTCGGTTCAGGCCGTAGTGGCGGATGCCATTGGCTCCCTCTGCCCGGGTGAGGGTGGCCACGTTGTCCAGAGAGACCAGTTCCCCTCGGCGGTTGCGCACCATCAAGCCGCTGAGATCCTCGGGGCCTGTTCGGTTCTCTCCGTCCAGTTGCACATAGATGCTGCGGATGCGGCCCCCGTCGTAGGTGTCGTCGATGTAGCGGCCCCCGATGGCCGTGCCGATGTCGCGCAGTGTGGTGCTCAGATCAAGGTCGAGCCCAGCCAGTAGATCGCGATCGAGGCTGAGGCGCCAACGGGGGGAGCTGGCGTCAAAGCGGGTGCTCACCCGTTCAAAGCGGTTGCTGGCTTCGGCGGTGTTGATGAAGCGCTGAGCGACGGCTTCGAAATCCTGCAGGCTGAGCTGTCCACCGCTGCGGTCCAGCAGTTCCAGTTTCAGGCCGGATTCGCTGCTGAAGCCCCGCACGGTTGGTGGGGTTGTGACCACCACGCGGGCGTCGCCGACCTGGCTGCGGATGGCACGGGTCAGCCGTCGTTTCACAGCCTCACTGCTCTGATCGCGACCGGAGCGCTCCTCCAGCGGCTGAAGCCGCAGATAGAACGAGCCCCGGTCCTCGCCGCTCTGGCCGAAGGATCGGCCGGCGTAGAAGTTGCCCGTGCGCACCAGAGGCTCTTCCGCCACTACGGTGCGGATCCGGTCCATCACCGCCACCGTGCGCTCCAGGCTCGCCCCCTCCGGCAGGCTGAAGTAACCCCGGATCTGGCTCTGGTCCTCGTCGGGAATGAAGGCGGTGGGCATCGCCGCCAGCCCGCCGCCGGTGAGCAGCAGTCCCGCCAGCAGCAGTGCCAGCACCAGCGGGGCGCGCCGCAGCCAGCGCTCCAGTGTGTTCGAGTAGCGCCCTTGCAGATCACGCATGCCCTGACGCAGCCGTCTGCTCAGCTGACGCAGCGGACCCGGCAGCCGCCCCTCACCTGAGTCCAGCACCCGGGCGCAGGCCATCGGTGTGAACGAGAGGGCATTGAGGGTGGAGAACAGAATCGCGCCGCTGATCGCCAGGGCAATCGGTTGATACAGCCGCCCCACGGAGCCGGGGATCAGCAGCACCGGCACGAACACGGCGGCCAGCACCAGGGAGGTGGCAACAACCGCTCCGGCCAGTTCGGCCATGGCATCTTCTGCGGCGGCCCGGGGCTCATCCCCCCGTTCGATCCGACCGGCGATGTCCTCGCTCACCACGATCGCGTCATCGACGACGATGCCGGTGGCCATCACCATCCCGAACAGGATCAGGCTGTTGAGGTTGGACCCGCTCAGCTTCACCAGCACCAGGCTGCCCACCAGGGCCACCGGGACAGCGAGACCAGGGATCAGAGCCAGGCGCCAGCGTCCCAGAAACAGCACCAGCACCACCAGCACCAGCACGACGGCATCACGCAGGGTGGCGATGGTGCGGTCGAGATTGGCCTGGACGTTGTCGGCCACATCCACGATCATCGACAGTTCGATGCCCGGAGGGAAGCTGGGTTCCAGCCGCTTCAGTTCGGCCTTGACGGCCCGGCTCACGTCGAGGGCGTTGGCGCCATCCCGCTGGTACAGGCCCACGGCCACGGAGCGTTCCCCGTCGAGATTCATCGCCTGGTTGCCGTAGCTGCGTTGTCCCAGCTCGACGCGACCCACATCCTTGAGCCGCAGCAAGCCGCCGTTGTCGAGGCGGCGCAGGATCAGGTTCTCGAAATCCTCCTGACTGAGCAGCCGTCCCTCCGCATCCACAGGCAGGCTGATCAGCTGACCATCCGGAGCCGGTGAGGCGCCGAGGCTGCCGATGGCTGCCAGCACGTTCTGCTCGGCCAGGGCGCGGCTGACGTCGGTGATGGTGAGGTTGGCCTGTTCCAGTCGATCCGGATCGAGCCAGAGGCGGAAGGAAAGCTCACTGCTGCCGAACACCAGCACATCACCAACCCCAGGTGTGGTCAGCAGCGACTCGCGCAGGGATTGATCCAGCCAGCCCGCCAGAAAGGTGGGAACGTACTGCTCGGGTGGATGGCTGAAGCCGAGGATCATCAGCAGGTCATCCGAGGAACGGCGCACCCTCAGGCCCTGACGGCTCACCGCCTGAGGCAGGCGGCGGGTGGCGAGGTTCACCTCGTTCTGCACCTTGATGGCATTCAGCTCGGGAGCGCCTTCGCTGAAGCGCAGGCTGATGCTGGCGCCTCCCTGGCGGCTGTTGGAGCTGATGCTCTCCAGCCCCTCCAACCCTTTGAGCTGTTGTTCCAGCACGGCGGTGACGCTTTGCTCCACCACCTCCGGCGAGGCGGCCGGAAAGGTGGCTCCAACGCTGACCCGGGTTGGTGCCAACTGCGGCAGATCCTCGAGTCCGAGTCCGGTGAGGGCCACCAGGCCCGCCAGCAGGATCAGCAGGCTGCAGACAATCGTGAAGACCGGTCGGCGCAGAAACGGCTGGGAGAGCGACCGCACCGGGACGACTCGGACTGGCCTGAATCCTGACAGTCAAAAACCCCTGGCTGTTCCGGGAAGGGACAGCCGGGGGTCAGCGTTTCGATTGGTCAGGAGCGGTCCTGGAGACCGTGCTCAGACGAGCTAGGGCTGATCAGCCCACACTCCAGACGCCGGCAGCGATCTTGAACAGATCCTGCACGTGCACGGTGCTGCAGAGATACCAGGCGAACACGGCGCCGCCACAGCCGCCCAGCCAGAAGCCGCTGGTGAAATCAGCCCAGCCGGTGCGGGTGAACAGATCGGAAGGGGGATTTTCGACGGTGGCGTCTGCAGGGGGGATGTTCGGCTGTTTGCCGGGCTGGTTGTAGAGCAGGAACAGCAGGGTGAGGATGTGCACCGCACCGATCGTCGCCAGCAGGCCGGCGGTCTGCTGATACTCGGTGTTGCGCAGCGGGCCGAGGATGGTGAAGGGGCCGTACAGCAGGTAGCCGAAGGCGGCTCCGGTTTCCAGTCCGCGGAAGTTGGGCGAGATGCCGGAGCGGTAGAAGGGCAGGTTGCTGATCAGGCCCTTGATGAAATAGCCGCTGTTCACCGGGGTGGCCAGGTTGCCGACGCAGGGATCAGAGACGGGGGTGACGGTCATGGGGTGGGTGCGCTGATGGTGGGTGGAGATCCGCAGCCTGCGGTCATTCGGCAGCGGTGATGACGCGACCGACGAGGACAATGAACACGGCGGGGAAAACGATTCCCGTGATCGGCACAAAAATCGCAGGCAGCCAGGCGGCAGCGAACTCTCCAGTCATGTCAGGCCCAAAAGCTTCGCCGCTACTGTAGGGATCACCGATCTGGCGGCCTCTTCAGGCCCTCGACGGCGACATAAAAGTTCAATCCAGATGCAGACCTTCCTCGCGAGCGTGTCGGCGGTCGTTCTTGTCGGTGCCCTGTGGCTGCTGCGCCGGCCGGTCAAACCGATGCTGAGCAGCACTGACGCCGGAGAGGTGGCTCGTCTCAACAGAGCCCAGCTGTCTCTGGTGCTCGAGCCGGAGGCCGATGCCTCGGAGGCTCCGGATCAGGATGCGCCGCTCTGGCAGCCGCCGACGGATGCCCGTGAGAGCCGGCTCCTGCTGATCTGTCTGCGCGCGGCCATGACGGAAGGCCCTGAACAGCGCCTCGAGGCGGTCACCATCGCCGGGCTGTGGGGGCATCGCAGTGTGCTGCCGCTGCTTCGCCGGGCCTTGCACGACAGCGATTCACGGGTGGTGACGGCGGCAGCCGCCGCCATTGCCCCGCTGCGGGGGGCGTCGCAACCCGGAGCGGTTCAGGCTTCGCGGCCACCCCGCAACGTCGCTCGGATGCGGTAGATCGGCCGCCCCTGGCTTTCGTGATAGGTGCGGATCAGCAGCTCCCCCAGCAGCCCGAAGCAGAACAGCTGGATCCCCGCCAGGCCGAGCACCACCGCCAGGGTCAGCAGCGGTCTGTTGGCGATGTCCTGCCCCATCAGCTTCACAACGAGCAGATAGGTGCTGGCGATCAGGCTGCCGACGATCGCCATCAGCCCCCCGAAGCCGAACACGTACATCGGTCGGGTGAGGAACCGCTTCATGAACCACACCGTGAGCAGATCCATCAGCACGCGGAAGGTTCGATCGATCCCGTACTTGCTGGCGCCGAACTGCCGGGAACGGTGGTTCACCTTCACCTCCGTGATCCGAGCGCCTTCGATGAAGGCCAGGGCGGGGAGAAACCTGTGCAGTTCGCCGTAGAGGCGCATGTCGGCGAGCACCTCCCTCCGGTAGGCCTTGAGGGAGCAGCCGTAGTCGTGCAGCCGAACACCGGTGACCCGCCCGATCAGGCGGTTGGCGATCCGGGAGGGTAGTTTCCGCTGGATGGCGGCGTCCTGGCGCTGATGACGCCAGCCGCTCACCAGGTCGTAGCCCTCCCTGAGCGTTGCCAGCAGCATCGGGATGTCGGCGGGATCGTTCTGGAGGTCTCCATCCAGGCTCACGATCACCTCGCCGACAGCGGCATCGAAGCCGGCGGCCATGGCAGCGGTCTGGCCGTAGTTCTTGCGCAGCAGCACCGCGACCAGTTCCGGCACCTCAGCGCTGAGGCGTTGCAGCACGGTGGCTGTGCCGTCACTGGAGCCATCGTTCACCAGCACCAGCTCGAAGCGTTCACCGCTCGGTCGCAGGGCGTCCAGCAACTGCTGCACCAGATGCGGAAGGCTTTCCTCCTCGTTGTACAGAGGCACCACCACCGAAAGATCCATGGAGGTGGCCATCGATGCCGCGGTGTTCATGGCGGGAAACTTAATCGGGCCTGATCAGAAGGCTGTCCCGTGCTTGGTTATGGAGGCATCACCTCCTCTGATCCGACCATGGCCCTGCTCTGGGAGAACCTCGTTCGCCAGCTGGATTCCGTCCGCGCTTCCGGGCAGACCCCGGCTGCGGTGGGCGCTGTCAGCTCAGACAGCCGTGAACAGCGTCTGCAGAAGGCCCTGGAGGCGATCAAGGATTCCGGCAACGCCATGATGATCGAGTCGCTGAAGGCTGCCCTGGAGGGGCGACCGGCGAATCTCGAGTTGCCGGAGCTGCCCATCCCCGGGCAGAACGGCATGAGCGGCCCGGAGGTGTACCTGTCTCAGATCTCCGATCGGTTCAAGCCGGACCGCTGAGGTCGCGCTTCAGGCCAGATGACGGCCGTCGTGGCAGCGCACGACCCGCCCGGCCCCTCGCAGTTGCGCGCGGTAGTGGCAGGCCACCGGGTGCCGGTCGGCGCTGAACAGGCTGTCCACGCCGATGCCGTTGCGGCCATGGTCCTGTCCCGAGCTGTGGCGATAGCGGCCACCGCCGAGGTGCAGGCCGACATGGGTGCAGCGCCGCGGGGATCCGAAGAAGATCAGATCTCCCGGTCTCAGCAGGCCCACCGCATCCGGCGCCACCGCCACCGGCTGGCAGTGCCGTTCCTGCTGGTAAGCGTCCCTCGGAATCCAGATGCCCTGGCTGGCAAAGGCCATCTGCATCAGTCCGGAGCAGTCCATATCCGGCTCCGTTGTGCCGCCCCAGAGATACGTGTTGGCCTGCTGTTCAGCCCGTTCCGTCCAGGCCAGCACCGCTGGTAGTCGAGAGGCGATCTGAACCTCCGGCAGCAGGGCCGGCCGCCAGGGGCTCCGCTGTTCGGCTCGGCCAAGCACGGCTTCCAGTTCAAACCAGCAGCGGTAGCCGTCCTCAAGCAACTGAATCCACAGACGCGATCCACGCCGCTCCAGGATCCGGAAGCTGCGCCCGTTCGAGGCCTGGGTCACGAGGGCCTTGCCCACGGCCCGTTTGTAGCCGTTCGCGTTGGTCCGCAGCCTCCAGCAGCTTCCTGTGAGCGCGAGCTCCGGTGCCAGCAGGGTGCTTAGGGTCGCCATGGCCCGATGCCGTTGCCATGGCGTTCTACCGTCCCGACACCGCGATGACCTCCAGGCTGGAGAGCGTGTTGGACGACCTGGCGGCGGATGGCCGGCCGGGGCTGCGGAACAGTCTGGCCATCACCTGGATCCGGTACGACGACGACTCACCGCAGGCCGGTGCCGGAGTCGGTGCTGGCTGGAGCGAGGAGCGGCCCCTCTATCCGGCCAGCGTGGTGAAACTGTTCTATGCGGTCGCCGCGGAGCGCTGGCTGCAGCGGGATCTGATCCCCGAAGCCGAGGAGCTGCGACGGGCCCTCCGCGACATGATCGCCGACTCCAGCAATGACGCCACCGGTCTTGTGCTGGACCTTCTCACCGGCACGACCAGCGGTCCTGAACTTCAAGGGGATCGCTGGCAGCAGTGGCAGCGTCAGCGCAGGCTGGTGAATGACTGGCTCGCCGAACTCGCGTGGCCCGAACTCGAGCCGGTGAACTGCTGCCAGAAGACCTGGGGAGATGGCCCCTACGGCCGTGAGAAGCAGTTCTACGGTGCTGACAACAGCAACCGCAATGCCCTGACAACCGCTGCCACGGCCCGCATGCTGGAGGCGGTCATGACCGGTGGAGTGGTCTCCCCGCCGGCCTGCCGGCGGTTGCGAGACCTGCTCGATCGTTCTCTGGACCCAGATCTGCGCCGCGCGGACCCGGAGAACCAGGTGGACGGTTTCCTGGGCGAGGGCCTGCCCCTGGGCACGCGGCTGTGGAGCAAGGCCGGCTGGATGAGCCAGGCCCGCCATGACGCAGCCTGGTGGCAGCTTCCGGATCAGCCCCCGACGATGCTGGTGGTGTTCAGCACCGGGCCCGATCGCGCCAGGGATGAGCGCCTGCTGCCTGAGCTGGCGAAGGCTCTGAACGGATTCAGCTCTCCAGAGGAGAACTGAATCGTCGGCGCAGGGCCGGAAACGGAGAGGGAGGGATTCGAACCCTCGACAGGAGTTGCCTCCTGTAACTCCTTAGCAGGGAGCCGCTTTCAACCACTCAGCCACCTCTCCAGTGGCAACAACAGACTACCAACAGGCTGCCCAAAGCCAACCGCCTGCTTCGGTTTCACACCTCCAGACGCGGCAGCCGCTGCTTGAAGCCGCAGAGGATCTCCCAGGGAATCGAGTCGCAGCGCTCACTCCAGTGGCGCGGACTGATCTCGGCATGTCCGTCGCAACCGAGCAGGGTGACGATGGAACCGCGTTCCAGATCCGGAACCGATGTGGCATCCAGCATCAGCTGGTCCATCGTGATCGCCCCCACCTGCGGCAGCACTCGGCCGCGGTGCAGGGCGTGGATCCTGCCGCTCAGGGATCGCACCACGCCGTCGGCGTAGCCGATGCTCACCACCGCCAGACGGCAGGGGCGATCGCTCACGAACCGTTGCCCGTAGCTGACACCCACGCCGGCAGGAACCTGGCGGATCAGGGTGACGCGGGCCCGAACGCTGAGGGCGGGCTGCAGGGGCAGCAGGTGATCGAGATGCTCGGCGGGCGCATGGCCGTAGAGGGCCAGACCCACCCGCACAAGGTCATGGTGCAGGGCCGGATCCCGCATGGTGCCGGCGGAATTGGCCAAGTGGCGGCAGAGGAAGCGGCCGTGATCCGGCAGCTGATCGAGAACGTTCTGAAAGCGGCTCTGCTGCAGGGAGGTGACGGTCTCGTCGCGCTCATCAGCGCAGGCCAGGTGGCTGTAGAGGCCGCAGAGCTCCAGCTCAGGCAGGTTCTGGATGGCTTCGGCGATGGCGGGGCCCTCCCTCCAGTCGCAGCCGAGACGGGTCATGCCCGTGTCCAGTTTCAGCTGCACCTGGAAGCGGCGGCCGCTGCCGTCAGCCAAGGCTGCACAGAGACGCGCCTCCTGCAGGCTGCTCAGTGTCGGCATCAGTTGCCAGTGCAGGCAGCAGCGCAGATCTTCCGCCTCGATGAGATTGCCCAGCAGCAGCACCGGGGCATCGATGCCCGCCCGTCGCAGGGTGATCCCCTCCTCCAGGGTGGCGACGCCGAGGCTTGTCGCTCCGCCGCGCAGGGCAGCTCGCGCCACGGTTTCGGCCCCGTGACCGTATCCGTCCGCTTTCACCACCGCCATCAGCGAGGCCCCGCCGGTCAGATGAGCGAGCAATGCCCTCGCATTGGCCTCGATGGCGGAGGGTGACACCTCCACCCAGGCGCGCTGTCGGGGGCTCGGCTCCGGCATGGTTTGCGTGCTCAGGGTTACCGAAAGGGCCTTGGTGGGATCGTTAGCATGGCAAGTAATCTGGGAGCTGGCATGGGCCAGGTTCTCGTTCTGAACGCGTCCTACGAGCCGCTGAACATCACAACCTGGCGTCGGGCCATGGTGATGATGCTCAAAGGCAAGGCCGAGAGCCTCGAGCAGGATGTCACCCGCCAGATCCGTCAGGGCACCCATCTGCCCACCGTGATCCGACTCCGTCAGTACGTGCGAGTGCCGTTCCGACAGTTGCCGTTGACGCGTCGGAACGTGTTTCACCGCGACGGTCATACCTGTCAGTACTGCGGTGCCCGCGGCGAGCAGCTGTCGATCGACCATGTTGTGCCCCGCAGCCGTGGTGGCGGGGACACCTGGGAGAACGTCACCACCGCCTGTCTCAGCTGCAATGTTCGAAAGGGAAGCCGCACGCCCAAGGAGGCGGACATGCCCCTGTCACGGGTTCCGCGGCGCCCGCTCAGCAGCCTCAGCTTCGAAGCCAGCCGGCAGATCCACTCCGGACATCACAGTGAGTGGGCCAAGTACGTGATCGGCGCTTGAGCGTCCTGGCACTCAGATGTCGTCCTGATCGCTGAGAGCTTCGAGCTTCTGACGCTGCTCCTCGGCGATGCAGGCACCGATCAGATCCTCCAGCTGTCCTTCGAGCACCGGCTCGAGGGAGAAATTACGGCCCAGACGGTGATCGGTGGTGCGGTTGTCCTTGTAGTTGTACGTGCGGATCTTCTCGCTTCGATCGCCGCTGCCCACCTGGGCCCGTCGGTCGCTGCTCTCCTTCGCGGCCGCTGCCTCCAGTTCCCGTTCGAGCAATTTGGCGCGCAGGATGTCCAGAGCGCGTTCGCGGTTCTGCAGCTGGGAGCGTTCCTGGGTGCAGAAGACCCGAATGCCCGAGGGCTTGTGCAGAAGGTCCACAGCGGTCTCCACCTTGTTCACGTTCTGTCCGCCGGCACCACCGGATCGGGCGGTGCTGATCTCCAGATCCTTCGGGTCGAGCTGCACTTCGACGGCATCTGCCTCCGGCATCACCGCCACCGTGGCGGTGGAGGTGTGCACACGGCCCTGGGATTCGGTGGCGGGCACCCGCTGCACCCGATGAACGCCGGCTTCAAATTTCAGCTGGCTGTAAACGCTGTCCCCCTTCACCGAGAGGATCAGCTCCCGGAAGCCCCCAAGATCGGCTTCTGTTGAACTCACCGCCTGCACGGCCCAGCCGAGCTTCTGGCCGTAGCGCTCATACATCCGGGCCAGATCCCCGGCCCAGAGACAGGCTTCATCGCCACCGGCGCCGGCGCGGATCTCCAGCATCACGCTGCGCTCATCCCGAGGATCCCGGGGCAACAGGGCCAGTGTCAGGCGCTCGAGCAGGGTCCCGCGATGCTCGGCCAGGGCGTCGAGCTCCTCCTGAGCCAGGGACTCCATGGCCGCATCCCCACGGCTGTCCCTGAGCAGCTGACGGGCATCGCCCTGCTCTTTCTCCAGCTGCTTCAACGCCGCGAAATCGAGCACGAGTGGCTCGAGCCGGGACCGCTCCCGCGCGATCGTCTCGAGCCGCTTCGGATCAGCAGCGACATCCGGGTCGGCCAGCTGGCGCTCGAGGCTCTGAAAGCTGGCCGTGGCTGTTTCCAGCCTGGTGATCAGGGTCGAGGCGTCCATGCCCCGTGCTCAGCCTCAGGTGCTGGCTTCCGCCTTGGCTTCGGCGGCCTGGGCCTTGTCGCCCCCAGCCTTCTTGCTGCCCATGCCGTACTTGCGCATGAAACGGTCCACCCGGCCTTCGGTGTCGAGAATCTTCTGGGTGCCGGTGAAGAAGGGGTGATTGCCGCTCCACACATCAACGTGGATCTCCGGCTGGGTGGAGCCGGTGGTCATCACCACCTCTCCGTTGCAGATCACCTTGGCATCGGGATACCAGGTGGGATGAATGTCGGGCTTGGGCATGGGTCGGGAGCTGGCAGGAGCTGGAGTGATCAGCGTTTGGAGAACTGGGGTGCCTTACGGGCTTTCTTCAGACCGTACTTGCGGCGTTCCTTGGCGCGCGGGTCGCGGCTCAGGTGACCTTCGGTCTTCAGCGGCTTGCGGTTGTCGGCCGAGAGTTCGCAAAGGGCACGGGCGGCCCCCTGCTTGATGGCACCGGCCTGGCCGGTGAGACCACCGCCGCGGACGTTCACCAGAACGTCGTACTCGCTGCCCAGCCCCAGTGTTTCAAGAGGGGCCTTCACCGCGGAGATGTAGGCGGGGTTGTAGTTCAGGTAATTGTCACCAGGACGGCCGTTGATGGTGATCGTGCCGTTGCCGGGCACCAGGCGCACCCGGGCGACAGAGGTCTTGCGGCGGCCTGTGCCCCAGTAGACGACGGTGTTGCTGCTCATTTGGCGGAAGCGGAGGGGTTGAGCTGGAGGGGCTGGGGCTGCTGGGCGGCGTGCGGGTGATCACTGCCTTTGTAGACCTTCAGCTTGCGGAACATCTGCCGGCCGAGAGCATTGTGGGGAAGCATGCCTTTGATGGCTTTCTCGACGATGCGCTCAGGGATGCGTTCCTGCAGGGCCTGGAAGGTTTCCACCTTCATGCCGCCCGGACGTCCCGAGTGGCGGCGGTACAGCTTTTGCTGTGGCTTCCGGCCGCTCACCTGAATTTTCTCGGCGTTCACAACGATCACGAAATCACCGGTGTCCAGGTGAGGCGTGAAGCTGGGATTGTTCTTGCCGCGAAGCACGGCGGCAACCTCGGTGGCGAGGCGACCGAGGGTCTGATTCTCAGCGTCCACCACGTACCACTGGCGGTCGATCGAATCAATCGGAGGAAGGGAGGTCTTGTTCATCACGCCGGCATGCCGGTTCGGAGGTTCTCCGCTGCTGGAACGGAGCTGGACAGCAGAGTCGGCCCGGAATCGGGCGCGACAAAAGCTCAAACAGTGAGCTTACGCTCCGACGGAGCCCCAATCATGACGATGGGGTGGTCAGAGATTCTGGAGCGCTGTTCTTCGGCGGAGGAAGAGGATCCGGAGGGGGATCACAGTCCGCCAGAAAAAACCACGGTTGTGAATCATACCAACCAGCCCTGCTGAAGATCTCGTCCTGATAGCCGGCCCGCAGCAGGCAGAGCCCCTGACCCGGTGCCGCTTCCTTCACGTCGCAGCGGCGGCGTTCACGCCAGCGACGCTCGAAGTGCTCGAGGCTCAGCCGATGTTCTCCCACGGCCACCAGCTGTGCCATCAGGAGCCGCACCATGCCGTAGAGGAACCCACTGGCCTGGATCTCCACCCTGACCATGTCTCCCTGACGTTCCACCAGAACGTCCTGCACCGTTGTGATGGCATCGGCACGGCGACTGCCTGCTTTCATGAAGGCGCCGAAGTCGTGCCGCCCGAGCATGCCTTCGAGGGCTGTCCGCATGCTGATCTCATCCAGGCGGAGCTGATAGCGGTGCCAGCTCCAGGCGCTGAGGAAGAGATTGGGGCGACGGCCGTTGTGAATCGTGTACCGGTAGCGCCGGTAGATGGCGTCGTAGCAGGCGTGCCAGTCGGCAGGACGCTCCACCGACTCCCGCACCCGGATGCTGGCTGGCAGCCGTCCGTTGAGGGCAGGAGCCCATTTGTGTGCCGGAATGGGTCCGATGCAGTCGAAATGAACCACCTGGCCGGCGGCGTGCACTCCGGCATCGGTGCGGCCCGCAGCGAAGCAGTGAATGGGCCGGTGCGGATCGAGCTGCTCGATCGCGTTCTCCAGAACGGCCTGGACGCTGAGGCCGTTCCGTTGCCGCTGCCAGCCGCAGAATTCCGATCCGTCGTACTGCAGGCTGAGAGCGATCCGGTGGGGGATCGGCTGATCCGTCACTGCAGACGAAGATTCCGTCAGACCAGCTCGATGATGGCCATCTCGGCGTTGTCGCCGCGGCGGCGCACGGTGCGGGTGATGCGGGTATAACCGCCGCGACGGTCGCTGTAGCGATCCGGTGCCTTCTCAAACAGCGCATGCACGAGCTGCTTGTCGTAGATGAAGCCGAGGGCCCTCCGGCGGGAGGCAAGGCTGCCGTCCTTGGCAAGGGTGATCATGCGCTCCGCCTCATCGCGGAGCGCTTTGGCACGGGCCTTGGTGGTGGTGACCCGACCTTCTCGGATGAGCTGGGTGGTCAGGGCCCTCAGCATCGCCTTGCGTTGGTCAGCAGGGCGTCCCAGCTGGGGAACTCGGCATTGGTGACGCATGGTTCTGGGGGAGGCGTGGTCAGGTCGTGGGAACGATCAGGCCGGACAGCTTCAGGCTGTCGTGCGGCTCTGGGGGATGGAGATGCCGATGCGCTCAAGCGCTTCGATCACCTCATCGGCGGACTTGGAACCGAAGTTCTTGATCTCCAGCAGATCCTCGTAGCTGAAGCCCATCAGGTCGGAAACGGAATTGACCTGGGCCCGCTTGAGGCAGTTGTAGGCCCGGACGGAGAGGTTCAGCTCTTCGAGAGGGATCTGGGCTTCTGCGGAGGGCTCCGGTTCGACACCGGGTTCCTCCACCAGAGTCACCGTGGCCAGGGGCTGGAACAGCTCGATCAGCTGGTTGGCTGCCTGTGCCAGAGCGTCGTCGGGAGTGATGGATCCATCGGTGACGATCGAGATCTTGAGACGCTCGCGGGCGGAACCGCCTTCGGCCACGGCTGTCTCATCAATGCTGAAGTTCACCCGGATCACCGGCATGAACACGGCATCGATCTGGAGCAGATCAATGGCGCTGGTGTCCTCGTTGTGGCGGTCGACGGGGCGGTAGCCGACGCCTCGCTCCACATGCACCTCCAGCTCCAGGCTGTGGCCATCGGCAACCGTCGCGATCGGACGGTTGACATCCACCACCTGAACCTGGGAGGAGAACTGCAGATCGCCTGCTTTCACATCGGCGGGGCCCGCGATCACAAGACGGCCGATCTCCAGCTCACCCGATCGGTTGTTGATCGACAGCTGCTTGCAGTTCAGCAGGATGTCGAGCACGTCCTCGCGAACGCCCGGAACGGTGGCGTACTCGTGATTGACGCCTGCGATGCGGATGGCGGTGACCGCACTGCCTTCCAGGCCTCCCATCAGCACCCGGCGCAGGGCGTTGCCAAGAGTGGTGGCCTGGCCGCGCTCGAGGGGGCCGATGAGAAACACGCCGGTCTGGGCGCGGTCCTCATCAACCTGATGCTCGATGCGATCGATCTGGTACTGCAGCACGGTCTGTGGCGGGGTAGGGAACGGGAACCTGAAACGAAGCCGGTTCAGACGCGGCGGCGCTTGGGCCGGCGGCAACCGTTGTGGGGCAGAGGGGTGACATCCCGGATCAACGTGATCTCGAGTCCGGCGACCTGAAGGGCCCGGATCGCGGTTTCACGGCCGGATCCTGGGCCGCGCACCAGAACTTCGATCTGGCGCATTCCCTGTTCGAGGGCCCGACGGGCTGCAGCCTCGGCAGCGGTCTGGGCAGCGAAGGGTGTGCCTTTGCGGGCACCTTTGAAACCGCTCGCCCCGGCCGATGACCACGAGATGACCTCGCCGGCGGTGTCGGTGATCGAGACGATCGTGTTGTTGAAGGTGCTCTGGATGTGGGCAACGCCGTTGGGGACGTTGCGCTTGGCCTTCTTGGGACCGGATTTCTTGGCGGGTTTGGCCATGGGCCGATAACGATGTGGGAGGGAGGTGGATTACTTCTTCTTGCCGGCCACGGTCTTGCGGGCGCCCCGGCGGGTCCGCGCATTGGTGCGGGTGCGCTGGCCGCGCACAGGCAGACTCATGCGGTGGCGACGGCCGCGGACGCAGCCGATGTCCTGAAGGCGCTTCAGGGCCATGCCCTCCTGGCGGCGCAGATCGCCTTCGATCGTGTAGGCCTCGGTGGCCCCCCTGAGTTTCTGCACATCGCCATCCTCGAGATCCTTGACCCGGATGTCCGGATTGACTCCGGATTTGCTGAGGATGGTCCGTGCCCGGGTGGGCCCGATTCCATAGATGTAGGTGAGGGCGACTTCGATCCGCTTGTCGCGGGGAATGTCAACGCCGGCGATCCGTGCCACGAAGTTTCAATCGAGGGGGGGGGAGGGACAAAAGCCTCCGTCGATCCGGAGGCTGTGGAGACTTGCGCTGCTGGCCTCCTGGCCGAGCAGTGCTTGCTGCGAACGGAGCTGGAGGGTCAGCCCTGACGCTGCTTGTGCTTCGGGTTGGTGCAGATCACCATCACGCGGCCGTGGCGACGGATCACCCGGCACTTGTCGCACATTTTCTTGACTGAGGCGCGCACCTTCATGAGGCGTGGCTCTCCAAATTTCCAAACGGCAACCCTACCATGCGGGTCAACTCAGGGCCTGAACGATCCGCTCTGAGATCTCCTCGACACTCCCCTGAGCCGGGACCTGAATCAGTAGACCCTTGTCGCGGTAGAAGCTGATCAGGGGAGCGGTCTTCTCGCGGTAAACCTCCAGCCGGTTGCGGATCACCGCTTCATTGTCGTCGGCCCGGCCACGGGCCAGCAGACGCTCGATCAGCACGGCGTCGTCAAGCTCCAGCAGCACGACGGCCTCGATCGGCTGCTGCAGATCAGTCAGGAGCGGTTCCAGTGCTTCGGCCTGCGGAACGGTGCGGGGGAAACCGTCCAGCAGCCAGCCGCCGCCGTGCAGCGTCTTCATCTGACTTTCCACGATCGCCAGGACAAGCCCATCACTCACCAGCTCGCCTCTATTCATGACGGCTTCGGCTTCCTTGCCGAGGGCTGTTCCGGCAGCCACCTCTCCGCGCAGCAGGTCGCCTGTGGAGAGGTGCTTCATGGCGTGGGCCTCGCAGAGCCGGCCGGCCTGGGTGCCCTTGCCGGCGCCGGGGGGACCGAGAAAGAGGAGGCGGGTTTTCATCGTGGATCGTGGTGTGGACGTTGGTGGTTGGCGGGAATGATTGGCGCAGCGGCAGGAATCACTGGCGCACCAGACCCTCGTAGCGCTGGGAGATCACATAGGTCTGCACCTGCTTGGCCGTGTCGATCGCCACGCCCACCAGGATCAGCAGTGAGGTGGCACCGAGGCCCTGGAAGGTCTGCACGTTGGTGGCGCGTTCCACGGCTGCGGGGATGATCGCCACGGCACCGAGGAACAGACCGCCCAGCAGTGTGAGCCGGTTCTGAACCCCGGAGAGATAGGTGGCCGTGGCACTGCCGGGACGCACCCCTGGAATTGCGACACCACCCTTCTTGAGATTCGAGGCGATGTCGGCCGGGTTCACGGTCAGTGAGGCATAGAAATAGGAAAATCCCAGGATCAACGCGAAGAAGGCCAGGGCATAGGGCCAGGGGTTCGGAGCGCCTGGATTCAGGGCACTGGCGGCACGGATCAGCCATTCGTTGCTGGTGAGATTGGCGACCGTGACGGGCAGGAAGATCAGCGCCGAAGCGAAAATTATCGGCATCACGCCGCCGGCATTGAGCTTCAGGGGCAGATAACTCTGTCGGGTGGGCAGAACGCCGGCCCCACCCACCTGGCGCTTGGCGCTGACGATGGGGATCCGCCGGGCTCCTTCCTGAACGAAGATGATCCCCACGATCGTGGCCAGAAAAACGAGCACGAGCACGATGATGCCGAGCACATCGCCGCGGTCGCCGGTCTGGGCTTTCTCGATCGTGGACCCCAGAGCCGTGGGCAGGGTGGACACGATGTTGAGGAAGATGACCAGTGAGGCTCCCTGACCGATGCCGCGCTCGGTGATCACCTCGCTCAGCCACATCACCACCATGGAGCCGGTCACAAGGCACAGGGCTGTCTGAACGACGAAGACGACCTCGCTCAGTCCCTCCAGGGCGTACTGCCGGAGGATCATGGCGAACACCACGCTTTGAATCAGGCCCCAGCCCAGAGCGACGTAGCGGGTGATCTGGGCGATCTTGCGTCGTCCTGCCTCGCCTTCGTTCTTCTGGAGGTCTTCCAGCTGCGGCAAGGCTGCCGTCAGCAGTTGCAGGATGATCGAGGCGTTGATGAACGGCAGGATGCCGAGGGCGAACACGCCCAGAGTCGAGATGCCCCCGCCCGTGAAGATGTCCAGGAAGCCGATCAGCTGGCCGCCCTGGTCGATGAAACTGCGGAAGGCGTCCCGGTCGATGCCCGGAATCGGGATGTAGATCCCAAGCCTGACGAGCAGCAGCAGTCCGAGGGTGGTGAGCACCCGGTTGCGCAGCCCCGGGTTGGTGACCAACTGGCTGATCACTTCGGCGGCGTTGGGGTTGCGTCCCCGACTGACGAGCATGTCCGGAAAAGGTGTGTTGGGCTGAAGCAGCGAAGCCGTCCGCGGATCAGGATCCGTCGGACGGCTCAGACCCTAGGGCTGAAGGGGGGGATCCCCCAGATCAGGCGAGGGTTTCGCAGGTGCCGCCGGCGGCTTCGATCTTGGTGCGGGCGGAGGCTGTGAAGGCAGCGGCTTGCACGGTCAGCTTCTTGGCCTTGAGATCACCGTTACCCAGCAGCTTCAGGGGATGCTTGGGGCTGGTGACGATCCCGTCCTTGACCAGTGAATCAAGGTTGACGGTGCTGCCGTCCTTGAGGTCGTTGAGGGCCGACACATTCAGCACGGTGAACTGCTTCGGGTTCACCAGCGGGAAGTGCTTGAGCTTCGGGACGCGGCGGTAGAGAGGCATCTGACCACCCTCGAAGCCGGGGCGGGTGGGACGGCCGGAACGGGATTTCTGGCCACGCATGCCGAAACCGCAGCTGGCGCCCTGACCAGCGGCGATGCCGCGACCCTTGCGCAGTTTGCGGCGTCGGGCGCCTTTGTTGGCTTTGAGGGAGTCGAGTCGGAGAGTCATCGCGAATCAGGAGTAGATCTGCTCGAGGGAGATTCCCCGTTCCTTGGCCGTCTCCTTGTGGGTGCGGAGAAGCGACAGGGCCACCATGGCAGCCCGGGCGTTGTTGAGGGGGGTCTTGCTGCCCAGGCGCTTGGCCAGGACATTCTTGATGCCGGCAAGTTCCAGCACCGTGCGGATCGAACCGCCTGCGATCACACCGGTACCTGGGGCAGCGGGGCGGATCAGCACACTGGCGGCGCCGTCGCGACCGTTGGACAGGGTCGGGATCGAACTGTGACGGGTGAGGGGCACCTTCACGAGATGCTTCTTGCCATCGGCGACACCCTTGCGGACGGCGCCGATCACATCACCGGCCTTGCCGACGCCGACGCCGACCTGGCCTTTCTCGTTGCCGACGACGACGATGGCCCGGAAGCTCATCTTCTTGCCGCCTTTCACGGTCTTGGAGACACGGCGGATCTGCACCACGCGCTCCTGCCATTCGGAGTCGCGCTCCTGATTGCGGCGATCACCGCGACGACCGCGGCGTTCGCCACGCTCACCGCGGCCACCACGGCGCTGTTCCTGCTGCTGGCCTTCAGCCGCTGCAGGAACATCAGCTGCGCCGGGCACGGCGTTTGGATTGGATTGGGGGGAGGAATCGGTCATGGGTAGAGCAGGAATCAGAACTGAAGGCCCGCTTCCCGGGCGGCGTCGGCAAGGGCCTTGATCCGGCCGTGGTACAGGTTGCCGCCACGGTCGAAGACCACCTGCTGGATGCCCTGCGCGATGGCTCGTTTGGCCACGAGCTCGCCGACGGCGACAGAGGCGTCACAGCTGCCGCCACTGGCCTTGAGGCCGGCACGCAGCTCCTTGTCAACGGTGGACGCAGAGCAGAGGGTGCTCTGCGCTTCGTCGTTGATGACCTGGGCGTAGATGTGATTGTTGGAGCGGAACACGGCCAGCCGAGGGCGATTGGCCGTGCCACTGAGATGACGACGCAGACGCCTGTGGCGTTTCTGGGTCTGCTGTTTGCGGGAGGTGGTGGACATGGGGAAGGAAGCGGAGGAACGTCAGGAAGAGGGTTATTTCTTGCCGGACTTGCCCGCTTTGCGCAGGATGCGCTCGCCCTCGTATTTGATGCCCTTGCCCTTGTAGGGCTCAGGGGGACGAATGGCGCGGACTTTGGCGGCTTCGTTGCCTACCAGCTCCTTGTCGATGCCGGAGACGATCACCTTGGTGTTGTTCTCAACCTTGAAGGTGATGCCGTCGGGCGGCTCCATCTCGACCGGGTGGCTGTAGCCGGCACTGACGACAAGGGTCTTGCCCTTGACCTGGGCTCGGGAGCCCACACCGACGATTTCCAGACTCTTGCTATAACCGTTGCTGACCCCTTCGACCATGTTGGCGACGAGGGTGCGGCAGAGTCCGTGGCGCTCCCTTGAGAAACGCTTGGTGGTGGAGGGAGTCACCACGATGGTGTTCTCCTCCTGGCTGACGCTGACGCCTTCTGGAAGCGTGCGCTCCAGTTCCCCTTTGGGGCCCTTGACCTTCACGGTCAGACCGTCAAGGGAGACGGTCACCTTGTCGGGAAGTGGAACGGGGTTTTTGCCGATGCGTGACATGGTTCAGCTCCAGATCAGTAGACGTAACAGAGCACTTCGCCACCGACGCCCTCGCGTCGGGCATCGCGATCACTCATCACCCCTTTGGAGGTGGAGATGATCGCGACGCCGAGGCCGCCCAGGACCTTGGGCAGTCCGCGGGTGTTCTTGTAGATGCGCAGGCCTGGCTTGCTCACCCGCTGCATCGATCGGATCGTGGGAAGACGATGCTTACCGCTGTACTTGAGGGCGAGCACCAGTTCGGTGCGCACCCCTTCACCCTGTTCGCTGATCTCGGAGATGAAGCCTTCCTGCTGCAGCACCTTGGCGATGCTGCGGGTCATCCGCGAAGCGGGGATCTTGGTGGTCTCGTGACGCTTCTCACTCGCATTGCGAATGCGGGTGAGCATGTCGGAAATGGGGTCGTGGTTGGCCATAGGTGTCGACGGGGAGGGCTCAGTTGCTGCGGAACGGCATTCCCATCTCGCGGAGGAGGGCCCGGCCCTCTTCGTCTGAACGGGCAGTGGTCACGATGGTGATGTCCATGCCCCTGATGGCATCGATCTTGTCGAAGGAAATCTCAGGGAAGATGATCTGCTCACGGACGCCCAGGGTGTAGTTCCCCCGGCCGTCGAAGCTCTTGGGACTCACACCCCGGAAGTCACGGATCCTGGGCAGAGCCAGGTTGATCAGGCGCTCCAGAAAGGCATACATCCGGTCACCACGCAGGGTGACGGCACAGCCGATCGGCATGCCCTGGCGGATCTTGAAGCCGGCGATGGCCTTCTTGGCCCGTGTGACCACGACCTTCTGGCCGGTGATCTGCGCCAGCTCATTCACCGAGGCCTCAAGGGACTTGGCGTTCTGGGCGGCTTCGCCGAGTCCCCGGTTGACGGTGACTTTGATCACCTTGGGGACTTCGTGGATGTTCGTGAGGGAGAGATCCTTCTTCAGCTTGGGCTGAATGGTCTCCCGGTAGCGCTTTTTGAGTGACATGGGGGGTGTGGGGTGCTTCTGGTCGTGGTCAGAAGTCGGGTTCAGTCGATGACTTCACCGGTTTTCTTCAGCCGTCGTTTCTTGCTGCCGTCCTTTTCGACGACGATCTCCACGCGGCTGGCCACCTTCTTGTCGGTGGAATAGAGCATCACGTTGGAGGCATGCAGAGATGCCTCCTCGGTCACGATGCGACCGGTCTCGCCCTCCTGGGTGGGCTTCTCGTGTCGGGTGCGCAGGTTGATGCCTTCGACGATCACCCGGTTCTCATTCGGCAGGGTGCGCAGCACCTCTCCGGTTTTGCCCTTGTCCTTGCCGGCGATCACCTGAACGGTGTCGCCTTTGCGGATGCGCATCTTGATGCGATCGGTGGGCTTGGCCTTGCTGGTTGCAGTCGCCATGGTCAGATCACCTCCGGAGCGAGGGACACGATTTTGGTGAAGCTGCGATCGCGCAGTTCACGGGCCACCGGTCCGAAGACGCGGGTGCCTTTCGGGTTTTTGTCATCGTTGATGATCACCGCAGCGTTGTCGTCGAACCGGATGGAATTGCCGGTATCGCGGCGGAGTGTGGCCTTGGTGCGCACCACCACAGCCTTCACCACATCGGATTTCTTGACACCCATGTTGGGCATCGCATCTTTGACGGCGGCGACGATGACATCGCCGACGTGGGCGTAGCGACGGTTGGTTCCCAGCACACGGATGCACTGGATGCGCTTGGCGCCGCTGTTGTCAGCGACGGTGAGGAAGGTCTCCTGCTGGATCACGGGGTCACCTCCTCAGCGGGTGGGGCCTCGGCCTCAGGGGTCGCAGCCTTGTCCGTCTTGTCAGCCTTGGGGCTGTGACTGAGAACCTCGGCGATGGTCCAGCGCTTGTGCCGGCTCATCGGACGGGTCTCGGTGATGCGGACGCGGTCTCCGACGCGACAGGTGTTGTCTTCGTCGTGCGCCTTGTAACGGGTGGTGCGGCTGACCGTCTTTTGATAGATGGGATGTGGGAAGCGGCTTTCCACCGCCACCACCACCGTTTTTTCCATCTTGTCGCTGACGACGGTGCCGACCCTTTCCTTGACTGCCATGGGTACAGAGGGGGGGATCAGGATGCGGCGGAGCGCTGACGCTCCGATTGCACCGTCAGAAGCTGGGCCAGCTTGATGCGGACCTCCTTGAAACGGTGCGTGTTGGCCAGCTGGCGGGTGGCCTGCTGGAAGCGGAGCTGAAACAGTTCGCGGCGCAGACCGTCGATCTGTTCAGTGATGTCCGCATCGGACAGCTGGCGGACCTCAGCGGCGTTGGGACGGGCCATGGTCAGGACTCCACGGTGACGGCTTCAGCAGCAGCCGGTGCTTCCGCAGCCGGTTGCTCCTTCGGTTCATCCAGAGAGATGAACTTGGTCTTCACGGGCAGCTTGTACTGGGCCAGGCGCATGGCAGCCCGTGCGATCTCGGGGGTGATTTCGGCACCACCCATCTCGAACAGGATCCGACCTGGCTTGATCACGGCCACCCAGAATTCCGGGTTGCCCTTACCGGAACCCATCCGGGTCTCGGCAGCGCGCATCGTGATCGACTTGTCCGGGAAGATCCGGATCCAGATCTTCCCGCCCCGCTTGACGTAGCGGGTCATGGCGCGACGGCTGGCCTCGATCTGGCGCGAGGTGATCCAGCCGCATTCCTGTGCCTGCAGTGCGAATTCACCGAAGGCGATGGTGTTGCCCCGGGTAGCGACGCCGCGCATGCGGCCTCGCTGCATTTTCCGGAATTTGACGCGTTTTGGACTCAGCATGGTTCAGGCCTCCTGTTCACCCCTCGTTGGAGCGGTCTTCGAACTGTTGGGGCCGACGGCTGGCCCTGCGGCGGGGGGTGGCACCCACCGGGATCTGCGGGGCTTCATCGCCCAGCACTTCCCCTTTGAACACCCACACCTTGATTCCCAGCACCCCGTAGGTGGTGCTGGCAACCTTGGTGGCGTAGTCGATGTCCGCCCGCAGCGTGTGCAGGGGGACACGACCCTCGCGGGTCCATTCGGTCCGGGCGATCTCGGCGCCGTTGAGGCGACCGGACACCTGGATCTTCAGGCCGAGGACGCCAGCGCGCTGAGCGCGCTGGACAGCCATGCGGATGGTGCGCCGGAAGGCGACCCGCTTCTCCAGCTGCTGGGCGATGTACTCAGCCAGCAGGAAGGCATCGCCGTCCACGCGCTCCACTTCGACGACGTTGATCCGAACCTGGCGGCTCTGATCCCCGACCGTCTTCTGGATGCCGGAGCGCAGGTCCTCGATGCCGCTGCCCTGGCGACCGACGAGGACGCCGGGGCGAGCGGTTTTGAGCTCGACCTCGAGTTGGTCGGCCTTGCGGGCGATCAGCACATCACTGATGCCGGCTGAGCCGTACTTCTTGTGGATGAACTTGCGAATCCGGTCGTCCTCCTGGAGGAGGGCCGGATAGCTCTTGCTGGGGGCGTACCAGCGGGACCGGTGTTCCTGGGTGATCCCCAGGCGCAGACCGGTTGGGTTGATTTTGTGTCCCATTGGGTCAGAGTCCTCGGGGGTCAGGAATCGGTCTGAGCTGCCACAGCGATGCTGATGTGGCAGGTCTGCTTCTTGATCTGGTAGGCGCGACCCTGGGCCCGGGGCCGGTAGCGCTTCATGGAAGGGCCCATGTCGGCACTTGCGCTGGAGATCACCAGCGAAGCCGGATCAAGACCCAGGTTGTGCTCCGCATTCGCCACAGCGGACCTCAGCACCTTGGTGATGGGTCCGGTGGAGCGGTAGGGCATGAACTCGAGCATGATCAGGGCGTCGCGATAGGTGCGACCCCGGATCTGATCGAGTACACGGCGCACCTTCGACACGGAGCCTCGGATGAAGCGGCCGTGCGCCTGGGCGATGGGGGCCGTGGGGGTTGACGTGGTCATGGCGTCAGCGGCCTCCTTTTTTGTCTTTGATGTGGCCCTTGAAGGTGCGGGTGGGAGCGAACTCCCCCAGCTTGTGCCCCACCATCTGCTCGGTGATGAAGACGGGCACGTGAGTCTTGCCGTTGTGAACGGCAATGGTGTGACCGATCATCATCGGCAGGATCGTGGAGGCCCGTGACCAGGTTTTGATCACGGACTTGTCGTCGTTGTCGTTCTGCTTTTCAACCTTGCGAAGCAGGCTGTCAGCGATGAACGGGCCTTTTTTGAGTGAACGTCCCATAGCGGTTTAAGCAAGCGGCAAAACGATGGTTGGCATCAGGAATCGCGTCCGCCACGGCTCCGCTTGGACGTCTTGCGACGTTTCCGGAGCACGTATCGGTTGCTGGGCTTGTTCCGCTTGCGGGTCTTGAGACCGAGGGCGGGTTTGCCCCAGGGGGTCACCGGGCCGGATCGGCCGATCGGTGCCCGGCCCTCACCACCACCGTGAGGGTGGTCGCAGGGGTTCATCACACTGCCTCGCACCTGGGGGCGACGCCCCAGCCAGCGACGTCGGCCGGCTTTGCCGAGGCTGGTGTTGCGGACCTCGGAATTGCCCACCTCGCCGAGCGTGGCGTAGCACTCCCGGCGGATCAGGCGGACCTCGGTGGAGGGCAGCTTGAGGGCGACGTAATCGCCCTCCTTCGCCATCACCTGAGCGCTGGCCCCTGCGGTCCGGACCATCTGACCACCGCGGCCGGCATAGAGCTCGACACAGTGCACGCTGGAGCCCAGCGGCACCGCGGAAAGCGGCATGGCGTTACCGATCTCGATCGGTACATCAGGACCGGAGACCACGGTCTGGCCCACCTGAACTCCAGCTGGAGCAAGGATGTAGCGCTTCTCGCCGTCGGCGTAGAAGAGCAGCGCCAGACGGGCGTTGCGGTGCGGGTCGTAGTGAATCGCAGCCACCTTGGCGGTCACGCCGTGTTTGTTGCGGCGGAAATCGACAACGCGGTAGAGACGCTTGTGCCCGCCACCGCGATGGCGGCAGGTGATCACACCGCGGTTGTTGCGGCCCTTGCGACGGTGCTTGGACACCACCAGGGTCCGCTCCGGCTTGCGGCCGGTGATCTCACTGAAGTCGGTGACCACCCTGGTGCGGGTGCCGGGGGTGTAAGGGCGGAAGTTACGGATTGCCATGACGTTTCAGACCCCTCAGGACTCAGGGAAGAGTTGGATCGAGTTGCCCTCCGCCAGGCGCACCACGGCTTTCTTCACCTGGGAACGCTTCCCGGCGAAGCGACCCATCCGACGGCTCCGCCGGGGAGGGTTCATGGTGCTGATGCCGGTGACCTTCACATCGAAGAGCTGCTCGACGGCAGCCTTGATGTCGGGCTTCGCGGCGCGGTGGTCCACCTCGAAGGTGTACTGGTTGAACTCGAGGGCACGGGTCGCCTTCTCGGTGATCAGCGGCCGGCGGATGACATCCGCCAGGCGGCCCTGGAAACGCTCAGTCATCGCCGTAGACCTCCTGGATGGTTGCGAGAGCGTCCTCACCCAGCACCAGTGCGTTGGCGTGGAGCAGATCGAAGACGTTGAGCTGGTCCGCGGCGATCAGCTTCACCTTCTCGAGGTTGCGCACCGAGCGTCGGACCACATCGGCCGGCGTGGTCAGCACGATCAGCACCTTGGCGTCAGCTGCGATGCCGAGACGGGAGAGGGCGTCGATGATCTCTTTGGTCTTGGGGGCCTCCAGAGAAGCTCCGAAGTCCTTGACCACCGTCATGTCCTCGATGCGGGACATCAGCGCGGTCCGCAGGGCCAGGCGACGTTCCTTGCGGTTCATCGCCAGGTTGTAGGTGCGCGGCTTCGGTCCGAAGATGATGCCGCCACCAGGACGCAGAGGGGTGCGGATCGAGCCCTGTCGTGCCCGACCTGTTCCTTTCTGCTTGTAAGGCTTACGGCCACCACCACGCACCTCTGAGCGGGTGAGGGTGCTGGCGGTGCCCTGGCGGAGATGGGCCTGCTGTCGCAGCACAGCCCGATGCATCAGATCGACGGCGGTGGTCTCCTTGGCCACCTTCAGGTCCAGGGTCGCCTTTCCGGCTTCCTTGCCCTGCCAGTCGCGAACGACACAATCAGCCATCACTTCTTACCTCCGTTGGCGGGCTTGGCACCCACCCGCACCGCGGGTCGGATGTTGAGCAGAGCGCCGGGTTTGCCCGGTACGGAGCCCTTGACCACCAGCAGATTGCGGTCGCTGTCCACCTTGAGGATGGTGAGGCCGCGGGTGGTGATCTTCTTGCCGCCGTAGCGACCGGCCATCTTCTTGCCCGGATAGATGCGTCCTGGCGTGGTTCCGGGTCCGATGGAACCCGGTTCCCGATGGTTCTTGGAACCGTGGGTCATCGGGCCGCGGCTGAAACCGTGGCGCTTCTGAAAACCGGAGAAACCGCGACCGATCGTGTCACCGCTGACATCCACCTTCTGGCCAGCTTCGAAATCGCTGACCGTGATGGATCCACCCAGCTCCAGGCCGTCAACGGCATCCACGCGGTATTCGCGCAGATGACGAAGCAGGTCGTCGCCGGATTTGCTGAGATGACCCTTGGAGGGCTTGTTGATCAGCTTCTCGCGGGTTTCGCCGAAGCCGATCTGCACCGCGGCATAGCCGTCGGTGTCATCGCTCTTGAGTTGTGTGATGCGGCAGGGACCGGCCTCGATCAAGGTGACGGGGACCGCTCTGCCCTGCTCGTCGAAGAACTGGGACATACCCAGCTTCTTCCCGAGAATGCCGATGGACATGGGAGGGAAAAAACGCCAGCGGGAACAGCCACCGCCCGGCGAACCGGTCGGGGCTTGACGTGCTGATCAACGTGACGCAGTCGTGGTTCGGATCGCGCAGCACTCCGGGGAATGCGTGGATCCGAATGGAGCTAGCGATCGGTTTCAGCGAGGCTGGGACTTGTCGATCCGCCAAAGCGGGTGGGCAGTTTCCCGGCGGTCCTCACGCAATGTGGGTGACCGCACTGGCCTGGAGATCCGGCGCTATCGCCGAATCCGTTCCGCGTCCTGGAGGCCCGGCTAGCGGACGGGCACAGAAATGCAGAACAAACAAAAAACATACATCACTGCCCTTCTGCCTTCCCTGAACTCTCCCCCTCCTGCCAGACTCCCCCTCAGACATCGACCAGCCATGCCCCTGCTTCTCACCGGTCGGGGATTTCGCCGTGACCTCGAAGCCAGCGGATGTCTTGCGGTTCACGCCCCTCTCGAGGGTGGTGCCGAAACCCGCCTGCTCCGTCGTCTGCGCGGCGCCGGCTACCGAACCCGCCTCTCCTCGGCACGGGGTCTAGGGGATCCGGAGGTTTTCCTGACTCAGAAGCACGGCATCCGTCCTCCTCATCTCGGCCATCACAGCGTCGGCCGCGGTGCCGCCGTCGGCGAGGTTCAGGAGGTGGTGCCTCAGCTGGGTGATCTGCTTGACGGTGATGCACAGGTCGCTCTCTGGCTGCTGGAGGGCCAGGTGCTCTCCCGTTCGGAGCTGCTGTCTCTCTGTGATCTCTGCCGCCGCGAGCCGCGACTGCGCATCGTGGTGGAGATGGGAGGAGCCAGGAGTCTGCGATGGCAGCCGATGCGCGAGCTTCTCGGCAGCTGAGTCCCGAGCGGGCCCTGGCCGAGGGCCGCTGGGTCAAGCTCATCTGCGGAGCCAGCAATCAGGATCTGCCGGCCATCGCCGATCTCTGCGCGATCTACGGTCTCGCGGGGGTGCACTGCATTGATGTCGCCGCTGATCCAGCGGTGGTCAGGGCGGCTCGTCAGGGTCTCGATTGGCTTCAGGGGCGGTCGGCCAACAGTCCCTGGCTGATGGTCAGCCTCAGCGATGGGTCCGATGCCCACTTCCGCAAGGCCTGGTTCGATCCGCGGCGCTGTCCGGAGGATTGCAGCCGTCCCTGCCAGAGGGTCTGCCCCGCGGAAGCGATCTCAAGCTCCGGGGGCATCGCGGCCGGGCGTTGCTACGGCTGCGGCCGTTGTCTGCCGGCCTGTCCGCTGGGGCTGATCGAGGAGCATGACCATCGGATCGGCCTCGAAGCGATGGTGGATCTGTTGAAGGAGATCCGCCCGGATGCCGTGGAGGTGCACACAGCACCAGGCCGGGGAGAGGCCTTCTCCGTTCTGCTCTCGCGTCTCTCCGCGGCCGGGGTTTCTCTGCGGCGCCTGGCGGTGAGCTGCGGGCTGGAGGGTCACGGTCTCACCCCGGAGGATCTCAGCCGTGAGCTCTGGCAGCGCCACGCCGCTCTCCGGCGTCATCGGTTTCTGCCCCTTTGGCAGCTTGATGGCCGTCCGATGAGTGGTGATGTCGGTGCGGGGACTGCGCGTGCTGCCGTCCAGCTCTGGCGCCAGATGATTCCGATCGCTCCTCCGGGGCCCCTCCAGCTCGCTGGGGGAACCAATGCCGCAACCCTCGGACATCTCGGGATCCAAGAGCGTCCGGCAGGAATCGCATTCGGCGGAATGGCCCGCAGTCAGCTGTTGCCCCTGCTGCAGGCGGCCCGTGACCGTGGAGAGCCGCTGCGCGAGTGGCCTGAGGGGCGACGCCTCGCCCTGGATCAGGCTGAAGCCCTGGTGCAGCCCTGGATCCGCCGCCCGGCCGGCGAGCGATCCTGCTAGAAGGCGGTCATGATCCACCGCCATGACCACTCAGCGGATCACTGACGACCTGGACCGGTTGCTTGAACGTCTGCCGGACGATGTCCGCGAGGCCCTGCAGTCGCCTGAACGCCGGGAACAGCTGCTGGAGGTGGTGCTGGATCTCGGGCGGGTTCCGGAAGCCCGCTATCCCGGTCGTGCCCTGGCGCTCGGCGAAGCCTGTCTCACCAAAGACGACCTGCAGGCGATGGTGGCCAGGCTGGGTCGTTTCGGTGCCGACAACAGGGCCGGGATCGAACGCACACTCCATCGCATCAGCGCCATTCGCAACCGTCAGGGAGAGGTGGTCGGCCTCACCTGCCGTGTCGGTCGCGCCGTCTATGGAACGGTGGGGATGGTCCGTGACCTGCTCGACAGTGCCCAGTCCCTTCTGCTGATGGGCCGGCCGGGTGTGGGCAAGACCACCGCTCTCAGGGAGATCGCCAGGGTGCTGGCTGATGACCTGCAGAGGCGTGTCGTCGTCATCGACACCAGCAACGAAATCGCCGGTGACGGCGACATTCCCCACCCCGCCATCGGCCGGGCCCGCCGCATGCAGGTGACGCGTCCGGAACATCAGCACCAGGTGATGATCGAGGCTGTCGAGAACCACATGCCCGAGGTCATCGTCATCGATGAGATTGGAACGGAGCTTGAGGCACAGGCGGCCCGAACGATCGCTGAACGGGGTGTGATGCTCGTGGCCACCGCCCATGGCAATGCCCTCGCCAATCTGATCAAGAACCCCACCCTCAGCGATCTGGTGGGTGGGATTCAGTCGGTGACCCTCGGTGATGACGAGGCCCGCCGACGCCGCAGTCAGAAGACGGTGCTGGAGCGGGCGGCCGAGCCCACCTTCCCGGTTGCGGTGGAGATGCACAGCCGCCACCGCTGGTCGGTGCACACCGATGTGGCGGCCACAGTCGATCAGTTGCTCCGGGGGCAGCAGCCCCGCGTTCAGATGCGGGAGCTCGCCTCTGACGGCTCCCTGCGACTGGTCGACGAGCCGGAGGAGAACCGCCCACATCGGCGTCCGGCGCTGGCGGCGGTCCCGATGCCGAACCCGGAGTTGCGGTCTGTCCCAGGGCCCCTGATGGCAAGCGATGCGTCCGAGGTGGACAACGGTCCTGTCGCCACTGAGGACCTCCAGGTGATCTGCTGTGGCATCACGTCCCGACTGGTGGATGAGGCGAGCCGACGCCATCGCTGGCCTGTGCGGGTGGTTGAGGACCTCGCGGAAGCCGATGTCGTGCTCAGCATCCGTCAGGGCCTCGGGCGACAGCCCAGCCTGCGGCGCCAGGCCCGGGACCTGAGGGTGCCGATTCTGGTGATCAAATCCGACAGCCTTCCTCAGGTGGAGAGGGCTCTGGAACGGCTGCTCCTGCGCCGGGATGTGCCGCAGGAGCCCGAGGCGGTCACGCCACCTGGCGGACAGGATGATGAGCTGGCAGGTCTCGAGGAGTGCCGGCTCGCTGTGGAGCAGGTGGTGATGCCGGAGGGGCGCCCGGTGGAACTGCTGCCGCGCAGCGAACGGGTGCGCCGCATGCAGGCGGATCTCGTCAGTCGCTACAGGCTGCGCAGCGATGTGTTCGGTCAGGCTGACCATTGCCGGCTTCGGGTGTTTCCCCCCTGAAGACACCTCCGACGTGTGTCGTGACCAGCGGCAAGGATTGACGAAGGTGAGCCTGTTATGTGTAACTATTGGGAAGCCGGAGCGGCGTCCGTATGCGGAATCGCCCGGATCGTTGGGCCGTCGCCAAGTGGTAAGGCAGCGGGTTTTGGTCTCGCCATTCCTAGGTTCGAATCCTAGCGGCCCAGTTTTTCCGTCATGACGGACAGACCTCTCCTCGTCTTCGATTTCGACGGAGTCATCGTCGACGGAATGCAGGAGTACTGGTGGAGCGCCTGTCGCGCCTGCCGGCTGCTTCCCGGCGGACCGTCCGAGTCGCCGACCCCAGAGGTGCCTCAGCGATTCCGCCAGCTGCGGCCATGGGTTCATCACGGCTGGGAGATGGTTCTTCAGGCTGCGGAAGTGGAGGTCCTCGACCCCGCTGCCTGGATCGCGGACTACCCCGGAGAGCGTGAGAAGGCGCTGCGGCGAAGGGGCTGGAGCGTGCCCCAGCTGCAGGACGCTTTGGATCGTGCGCGGGCAGATGCCGTCACCCGCGATCGCTCCGGCTGGCTGGCTCTCCACAGACCCTTTCCAGGTGTGGTGGAGCGGTTGCGGGCTCTGGTGGACGAGGGAGCGGACTGGGCGGTGCTGACGACCAAGAGCGAGACGTTCACAGCCGAACTTCTGGATGATCTGGGACTGCACCCATGGCGTCTGTACGGCCGGGAGGCGGGCGCGAAGCCGGAGGTTCTCCTGCGACTCCAGCGAGAGCGCCCTCTGCGAGCCTTCCTGGAGGATCGTCGTGCCACCCTCGAGACCGTTCGTGCCACCCCCGGCCTGGAGCAGCTCGTCTGTCTGCTGGTGAGCTGGGGCTATCTCAGGCCATCCGACAGCACTGGGCTTCCCGATGGCATTCAGCTGCTGCAGCCGGAAGATCTGGCGGCTCCCTTGGCGCAGTGGCCCTGATCCGTTAGCGTACGCTTGTACTACTTGAGACGATTCCGCGCTTCCGTGGCATTGGATCTCTCGTTCCTTAGCTTCAGGTCGTTTCCATGCCTGCAGAGATGAAATCCTCCGCCTCCGATGCCCGTTCTCCGGAGGGCCGTCCCGGTGAGCGCGACAAGGCGCTGAACCTGGTGCTCGGTCAGATCGAGCGCAACTTCGGCAAGGGGTCGATCATGCGTCTCGGCGACGCCTCCCGCATGCGGGTGGAAACCATTTCCACGGGTGCGCTCACTCTCGATCTTGCGCTCGGTGGCGGTTATCCCAAGGGTCGTGTCGTCGAGATCTACGGGCCTGAAAGTTCCGGTAAGACCACGCTCACCCTGCACGCCATCGCCGAGGTCCAGAAGCGCGGTGGTGTGGCGGCCTTCGTGGATGCTGAGCACGCTCTTGATCCGGTTTATGCCGCTTCCCTCGGGGTGGATATCGAGAACCTGCTCGTCTCCCAGCCCGACACCGGCGAGATGGCTCTGGAGATCGTCGATCAGCTGGTGCGTTCCGCGGCCGTCGACATCGTTGTGGTCGATTCGGTCGCCGCTCTCACTCCACGGGCTGAGATCGAGGGCGAGATGGGAGATCTGGCCGTTGGCAGCCAGGCCCGTCTGATGAGTCAGGCCATGCGGAAGATCACCGGCAACATCGGCAAGTCCGGCTGCACGGTGATCTTCCTGAACCAGCTGCGCCTGAAGATCGGCGTCACCTACGGCAACCCCGAGACCACCACGGGCGGCAATGCGCTGAAGTTCTATGCCTCGGTGCGACTCGATATCCGCCGCATTCAGACCCTCAAGCGGGGCACGGAGGAGTACGGCATCCGCGCCAAGGTCAAAGTGGCCAAGAACAAGGTGGCACCTCCTTTCCGCATCGCCGAGTTCGACATCCTGTTCGGCCGCGGCATCAGCACGCTGGGCTGTCTGCTCGACCTTGCGGAGGAAACCGGTGTGGTCGTGCGCAAAGGTGCCTGGTACAGCTACGAAGGCGACAACATCGGCCAAGGCCGCGATAACACCATCACCTGGCTCGAGCAGAACCCTGAAACCACGATCACCGTGGAGCAACTGGTGCGTCAAAAACTGACGGAGGGGTCGGAGGTGACGGCCAATTCCATGCGCCCGATCGCTGCGGCAGCCCGCACCGGAGTGGACCGCAAGGCTGACGCGAAGGACGCCGAGGCTGCGGCCTGAATCGTCGGGGTCCGACGATCAGAGCGGTTCGGCGGTGGTCATCGGGCTGCTGCCGGCCCTGCTTCCATGCCCCTGGTGGAGAAGATTGCTCATGCGCTGAAGCTCTTGAATCGCTTCAGCGCCTTCGAGTTTCACCAGCTCGCGACCGTTGCGCGATTCCACCCAGCTGATCCCGAAGTCAGAGACCAGAAACCGCACCATGTGGCCATCCCCAAGGTCCGCCACAAAGGATGCTCCGTGGCCATCCCTGCCATCGCCGCAGGAGTAGCAGGTGGCTGTGATTCCGTAGTCCTTCAGTCCGTTGGCCAGGGCCTGCAGGCTCATGACCAGATCCTGAACAACGGAGCGATAGTGCTCAGCGAGACGCGGAAACATACCCAGACTTATCTGAGACGACGCTAAAGGTTTTCTTCAGAATTGTGGGTTCCGATCAGGGGTGGCTGACGCAGAGCCGTTCAGGGCATGTCCGCAAGGCTCCACCAGCCCGCGGCGGGACCGATGAAGCGCACGGTGATCCAGAACAGCACCATGGCTCCGATCCCGATCCAGGCACCGCGCGTGGTGACGGCCACGAAGCTTCGGGTCTGGTTCTGGGTCAGCGGCAGCCACGGGACGATCCTGGGAGAGGTGTCGGGGCTCTGTCGCGTTGATTTCGGTTCTCGGGGCGGCAGTCCCTGGGCCGCGCGCCGGCGGGCTTCTCCCATGCGGTGTTCGATGTCCTCTGTTCAACCTAAGGATGGTCTGACGGGCTGTGCCACTCAGTCCGGCAGCAGCCGTTGAAGAGGGGTCCAGGGTTCGAGGCAACGCAGAACCTGCTCTCCCCAGGTACGGCCGCGCAGTCGTCCGTCCAGCACCGCCAGGCGGCCACCGCCGCGTCGCAGCGGAGCGATGGCCGGAGGGATCAGGCGCAGAGCCTCTGGAAGCAGCAGGGTGCGGAACCAGTCACCGCCCTGTTGTTTCATGCGTTCCACCCGTGCCGCCGTCAGCGGACAGCGGAGGCTGGCGATCGGCAGCAGCGCCACGATCAGCTGATCGGGTTCAGGCAGCTGGTCGCGGTGCTCCAGCCACCAGGACCAGCGGGCACTGATCACACCGTTGGTTTCCGGGGCGGTCGTCTCCTCCATCACCCGGCTGCCGAATTCACCGGCCAGACCACTGGTGAGCCAGCGCCTCAGATCAGCGTCATCGAGCAGAACCACGCTGAGGCCCGATCGCCCCAGAATCAATCGGCGGCTCTGTTCCAGTAGATGCTGGGCATAGATCTCCGTGTTCGGCAGCGGTTGACGGCGTGGTGCGTACACCGGCAGAGGCTCCATCAGCTCCGCATCCCGCAGCGTGGCGGTCACATCAGGCTGAACATCAGCAGCGTCCAGCTCGGATTCCAGTCGATCCGTCGAGCCGGCTTCACTGAGCATCAGCACCGGTCGCTCCCGCAGCAGGCCATCCAGCAGCTGCAGCGGTTCCAGCGGCTCCAGACACCACCGCCACTGCAGCTGACCGTGATCCAACTCCGCCCAGCTGGCCCAGCGGCCTTGCTCGATCGCCAGCAAGGAGGGCCAGGGCGCCGGCGAAGCACCGATCGTCCGCAGAAGGTCGGTCAGCGCCAGGGTGTCGCTGGCATGCAGGCGGACCCGTGCATCAGCCCCTGCGGCCTGGCGGAACAGTCGGCTGCTGAGACGGTTGTGCCACTCGAGCAGTGCGCTGTCTGCAGCGGGATGGCTCCGCCGCAGGCTTTCCCAGTCCCCAACCCCGATGTGGATGGCCATGCTGTTGCGGAGCCGGTCGCTGAGACGGTCCACCTGAGGCAGCAGCAGCTGACGCGTTCCCAGCCTGTTGTTCTGATAGGCGCGCACCAGTCCTGCTTCATCCAGAAGCCAGAGCTGGTCCCCATCAGGGGCATCGTCTCCCTCCCAGCAGGGCAGGCGGAAGCCCTGATCTTTCAGACGCGGTAACTCGATCTCCAGCAGCCGCCTGCGCTGTTGGTGATCGATCACCAGCACGGCGTCGTGGGATCCGAGACACAGAGGAACGAGGAGGCCGAGCCACCAGCGTTGGTCAGTGCCTGAGGAGAGCCGCAGCAGCGTGGTATCCCGCCGGCGCAGGCTGCGGCCCACCAACCGACTGAGGGTCAGGTGGTGAGGCCAGTCCGATTCCTCGCGGCGCAGCAGCGTCTTGAGTTGTTGGTGAGCCTGAGCTTCCAGCATCTGGGAACCCTACGCAGGGTTTCCATCCGCCACGGCGCATTGCAATCCATCGATCAACATGACCGCAGGACAGGGACGGGTTGATGGCGGCACAGGCGGGTGTGGTCGGTCTGGGTCTGATCGGCGGATCGCTCGGCCTCGATCTGCAGAGTCGCGGCTGGCGGGTGCAGGGTCTGGTGCATCGTCAGGCGACGGCTGAGCGTGCTCTGGCCCGCGGGCTGGTGTCGGCGGTGAGCACGGATCCTGCCTGCCTGAGCGGCTGTGATCTGGTGATCCTGGCGCTGCCGATTCCTCTGCTGCTGAACCCGGATCCCGCCCTGCTGGAGGCTCTGCCGCGGGATGCCGTGATCACCGACGTCGGATCTGTCAAGAAGCCTGTGCTCGAGGCCTGGAACGGCCGGCATCCACGCTTCGTGGCCAGTCATCCGATGGCAGGGACCGCGGCAGCCGGGGTCGAGGCCGGCCTGGCCGGTCTGTTCCAAGGCAGACCCTGGATCGCGACGCCTGATGCTCAGACCGATCCCGCTGCGCTGGCGGTGGTCGAAGCGGTCGCCCGAGATCTCGGCTGCCACTGGCTGACCTCCGGTGCCGCTCAGCATGATCAGGCGGTCGCTCTCATCTCCCATCTGCCCGTGCTGGTCAGTGCGGCTCTGCTGCGGGCTGTAGGGGAGGAACGGGACCCGGAGATCCGACAGCTCGCGATCGCCCTGGCGTCCAGTGGATTTGCCGACACCAGCCGCGTCGGCGGTGGAAACCCGGATCTCGGCGTGGCGATGGCGTCCAGCAACCGGGAGGCGGTTCTGAAGGGACTGGCCGCCTATCGATGGAGCCTTGAGCAACTGGAAGAGGCTGTGCTCCGGGACAACTGGCCGCAGCTGCGACAGGAACTCGAGCGCACCCAGGCCCTCAGGCCGGAGTTTCTCCGAACGGCTCCCGAGGTCAATCCCTGATGATCAGGCGCTTTCCGCGTTCTGCCAGCAGCTGACGGCTGGCATTCAGGGCCGAGAGGCTCACTCCGGCCGTTCCTTCCCCCGGATGCAAGCTGTCTCCGCAGAGCCAGAGCCCCTGCATCGGAGTGCGTCCCGCCAGACCGAACGGTCCGAAGCGGCTTGGGTGCTGCCCCAGTCCCCCGACCATGCCGCGCGGACGGCCTGTCCAGCCGGCGAAGCCTCGTGGTGTGGCCAGCTCGGCATGCAGCCACACGTCCGGCCGGAGATGGAGCGAGCGTTCCAGTTCGCCGCGGATGCTCTGCAGCGCCTCCTGCTTTCGCTGCTGATAGGCGGGTTCAGCCAGACGACACCAGTCGGCGGTCGGGGTGAACACACTGGCGATCACCGTGGCCTCTCCTTCGGGGGCACGTCCATCCCCCGCTCGGCTCACCGAGACGAAGAGTGAACCCGGATGCTCGCTACCCCGTTGCAGATGTCCCGGGCAGGAGTCCGGCAACGCCTCGCGCCGGACGGCGCCGTAGAACACCAGTGCACCACTCGGCTCTGGCAGGTCGTTCAGACGTCTTTCGTAACCGGTTGGCCACTGATCGCTCGGAATCAGATCCGGCAGGCACTGGGGCGGCAGGCTGCAGATCACGTCCTGTGCTTCCAGCCGCAACGTTCTCTGCTGCGGAGCTGTGACCGTCACCTGCCAGCCTCCATCGTGTCGCTGCAGGCCCGTGACGCGATGGCGGAGCAGAAGCCTGCCGCCGTCGCGGACGAGCGCCTCCTCCAGGTGATGGCTGAGCACCTGCATCGATCCCCGCAGGTGGAAAAGCCCCAGAGGCGCCTGCGCCATCTGCAGCACCGTCGCTCCGTAAAGCACGGCGGTCCGGTCCGCCGGCTCCTGGGAGTAAAGCTTCAACTGCAGATCCAGAAACCGCCGCAGCCGCTGATCCTCGCCGCATCCGCAGAGCACCAGCAGGTCGGCGATCGTCATGCCTGTGAACAGGCCGGAGGCGAGCGTGGCAGGTCGGAGGGCTGCCAGGAGCTGACCCAGGTCCCAGAGGCTGCGGGGTGTCACCACAGGATCCCGGCCGGCGAAGGCCCAATTGCTGCGGTGAAGCGTGTTGCAGACAGCCCAGAAGCGTTCGCTCCCGGGGAAGTGCTGCTGACGCTCCAGCCGCCAGCGCTCCGGGTCATGCCAGAGATGGATCGGCGGACTGCCGTCGGCGAGATCGACCACGCACCCGGGATCGAGGATGTCAGCCTCCGGCAGCGGCAGGTTCAGATGTCGGAACAGACGGGCATGACTCCCCCCGGGTTCCAGCCCGGCCACCTGGGTGGCGCCGACATCGAAGGTCCATGGTCCACGCCGGAACGTTCCGGCACAGCCTCCGGTCTGGTGATGGGCTTCCAGCAGGGTCACCGGCACGCCCTCATGGGCCAGCAGGCACGCCGCCGTCAGGCCGGCGATGCCTCCACCGATGACGATCACTCCGTCTGGGGCCAAGGTGCGGAAGCGATCCGATCCATGCTGGCAAGCATTGGCTTCGGTCGGGGATGAACGAGCAGCTGCTGCAGGGCCTGGTCTCCCCCGGGGGGGCGCTGGCAGGAGCCACGATCGAGGCCGTGACACCCGTCGGGGGCGGCTGCATCCACCAGGCCAGCCGCCTTCAGCTTGCCGATGGACGCCGTCTCTTCGCCAAGAGCGGCCCCGCTGACGCGCTCGTTCTGTTCGAGGTCGAGGCCGAGGCACTCGCCGCTCTGCACGACCATGCCGATGAGGCGCTGTTGCTGGTGCCACGGCCTTTGGCGGTGTCGTCCATCTCCGGTGGCGCTGTTCTGCTGATGCCGTGGATGGATCTGGAGGGATCCGATCAGCAGACGCTCGGTCGCGGTCTCGCGCTGCTTCATCAGCATTCCGGTCGTGTCTCCCCCGGACGCTTCGGCTGGGATCGCGACGGCTTCATCGGTGCCGGGCCCCAGCCCGGAGGCTGGCGAGAGCGCTGGGGAGCGTGCTTCGTCGACCTTCGGTTACGCCCCCAGCTGGCCCTGCTCGGGGATTGCGGATGTCCACCCGACCAACTGAACAGGGTTCTCAGTGAGCTGGAAGCACGGCTGGATGACCACGGGGCAGAGCCTGCTCTGGTGCATGGCGATCTCTGGGGCGGAAATGCCGGGGTTCTCTCCGACGGTCGTGGGGCGATCTTTGACCCCGCGGCCTGGTGGGCCGACAGGGAAGTCGACCTGGCGATGACCAGCCTGTTCGGCGGGTTTTCAAGGCAGTTTCGGGAGGCCTACCGGACGGTTCTGCCTCCCCGCCCAGGGGAAGCAGACCGGGTGGCGATCTACAACCTGTATCACCTGCTGAACCACGCGAATCTGTTCGGTGGGTCCTATGTCAGTCAGGCGAGAGCCAGCCTGCAGGGACTGATCCGCTGGATGCTCTGAGCTGATCAGCCCAGGTATTCCTGACGGAGGGACTGGATGCGCTGAACCAGGGCATTGCGCTTGTCACTGGTGGTGAGGTTCTTCCAGCTCCACTGTCCGACCACCACGAGGCCGAGCAGCTCCAGCAGACCGGGAACGATCGGCAGCAGATTGATCGTGTCGAGGATTCCCTTGATCAGGATCTGAGCAACGATGACGGCCGCGAAGATTCCGGCGATCTTGCCGATCCGACCCATCTGGTTCCAATCCACCTTGTCAAGGGTTTCATTCACCTTGCCGATCACTTCGCTGTAGCGCTCAGCGAAGGAGGTGGTGTCCTCCGGGGATGCCGATGCGGCAGCGTCCACAACCGGAGTCTCGCCAGTGACGGCATCCTTCAGATCGGAGACGGCGTTACTCATGGGATTGGCGGAATCCGCAACAACGTCAGCAGAGCGTATCGGTGAGTTCCCGATCTCGCCATCCATGCTGGGCTTCGATCATCGATGCCTCACGATTCTCCGTCGGTCGCTGTCCGCCGCAGAACCTGATGAGGGGTGTGCGTTGTTGATCGGAAGCTGTTCACAACGCGGTTTCTGGCGTCTGGAACAGGTCTGGCCCTGCTGCAATGTCTGGCTGCCGCGATCCGCTCGAGATCAGCGCTTCACCCTGGATCCGCGGGAGCAGCTGGCGGCGCAGCGCTGGGCCAGGCAACACCGTCAGCAGGTGCTGGGGGTGGCCCATTCCCATCCCAGGGGTTCGGCGGAACCTTCCCCCCGTGATCGGCACTGGGGCATCCCGGGGTCTCTCGTGCTGATCCTCTCGGGGGATGGCGATCTGAAGGGTTGGTGGCTGGCTGCCGATCGCCGCGTGCGGGAGGTTCCGATCGAGGTCTGGGACACTCGTTGCGGTGATCGGCTCCCCGAAGTGCCATGACCACTCCTCAAGAGCATCCGGCGCTGTCTGCGGACGAGAAGCAGCGCTACGCAAGGCATCTGATCCTGCCGGAGGTCGGCAGGACCGGGCAGGAACGGTTGAAGGGCGCGTCGGTGCTGTGCGTCGGCAGCGGCGGCCTTGGATCACCGCTTCTGCTGTACCTGGCGGCAGCGGGAATCGGCACGATCGGCATCGTCGATGGCGATGTGGTGGAGGTTTCAAACCTGCAGAGGCAGGTCATTCACGGCAGTGCCTGGGTCGGTCGGTCCAAGGCCCGCTCGGCGGCTCATCGCATCGCTGATCTCAATTCCCACTGCCGGGTCGAGGTCCACGACGTCATGCTCACCATCGACAACGCCCTGGAGCTGATCCGTCCGTATGACGTCGTCTGCGATGGCACGGACAACTTTCCCTCCCGGTATCTGATCAATGACGCCTGCGTGCTGCTGGGCAAGCCGCTGGTCTACGGCTCCGTCCAACGCTTCGATGGCCAGGTCAGTGTGTTCAACCGTGGGCCGGGGCGTCCTGACTATCGGGACCTGCTGCCGGAGCCGCCGCCTGCCGGTGAGGTGCCGTCCTGTGCGGAGGCCGGCGTCATGGGAGTGCTGCCCGGACTGGTGGGGCTGATTCAGGCGACCGAGACGATCAAGTTGATCACGGGCATCGGGGATCCGCTCGATGGTCGTTTGCTGGTGGTGGATGGATTGTCGATGCGTTTCCGGGAGCTGCGCCTGGAGAGGGATCCGGACCGGCCGGCGGTCCAGGGCCTGATTGACTACAGCCAGTTCTGCCGCGGCGAGGTTGCCCCCATGGACAGCATCAGCGTCACCGCGCTCAAGGAGCTGCTTGATTCCGGCGCCGAGGATGTGGTGCTGATCGATGTCCGCAATCAGTCCGAAGCCGATGTTGCGGTCATCGCCGGCAGCCATCTGATTCCTCTCGCCACGATTCGCAGCGGTGAAGCCATGGAGCAGGTGCGTTCGCTCGCAGCGGGCTGCCGCGTTTTCGTGCACTGCAAGCTTGGTGGGCGCTCCGCGCAGGCCGTGGAGGTTCTGTCGCAGCAGGGAATTCCTGCGAGCAACGTCGAGGGCGGCATCGATGCCTGGGCCCAGCAGGTGGATCCCACCATGGCCCGGTACTGACCCGACTCAGTAGTCGACACCGCGCTTCAGATCAACTCCCTGCTCGGCGTAGTGCTTGTGGCACACCATCTCGGAGTGGACACTGGCCAGATCGAAGTAGGCAGGCGGGTTCTTGCATCGTCCTGTGATGATCACCTCCGTTTCGGCCGGTTTGCGCAGCAGGGTTTGCACGATCGGCTCAACAGGCAGCAGTTCCAGATCCACGGTGGGATTCAGTTCGTCGAGGATGACGGTCTTGTAGAGACCGCTGGAGATGGCGGCCCGAGCGATCTCCCAGGCCCGCTCCGCTTCGACGTAGTCGATCGGCTCCTGCTGGCCGCGCCAGACGATGGCGTCCCGTCCGGATCGCAGATGATCCACCAGATGCGGATAGCTTTCGCGCAGGGCGGCGATAGCGGCGTCTTCGGTGTATCCGGTGCCGCCCTTCAGCCACTGAAGGATCAGAACCCGGTGGCTCTTGTCCTGGCTGATGCCGCGTCCGATCGCCTGAAGGGCCTTGCCAAGGGCGCTGGTGGATTTCCCCTTCCCTTCGCCTGTGTAGATCTCGATGCCGCTGCTCATGTTCAGCGGGATCACCCGATCGTCCTCCATCCCGGGGCGACGGTGGGCCCGCATCTCGGAGTGCAGGTCCGCACCACGGATCAGCGGTGCGGGTGCAGCCCGTCCTGTGACGATCACCTCCATGCCGCTGGGACGCTTGCTGAGGGTTCTCACGACGTCCTCGATGTCGAGCAGTCCCAGGTCCAGGACAGGATTCAGTTCATCGAGGACCACGACGGAATAGAGCGCGCTGGCGATCGCCCCCTTGGCGATCACCCAGCCGCGTTCCGCTTCGTCCCGGTCGAAGCGCGTGGCCTCTTCCGCCGTGAAGTGATCGGCGCGCCCGGTGCGCAGATGATCGATCAGATGGGGGAAACCCTGCTGCAGAGCTTCGATGGCGGCGTCTTCGTCGTAGGCACGCCCGGGACCCTTCAGAAACCGAAGCAACAGAACGCGGGTCCGTCGCTGCTCACAGATCCCGAGTCCGATGGTCCGCAGCACCACACCGAGGGCGGCCTGACTCTTGCCCTTTCCCTCACCGTCGTAGATGTGCAGCTGACCATGGCTGCGTTCACGGCTGTCGGCGGCGGTGACGATCCCGATGCTTCGGGGCATGGAGTCGGCTCTTACGGTTGGAGCCTACCGAGATCGACCGGGTTGAGAAGCTGATGTTCCGTCTGCAGGAGCCGTTACCGACCCGAGAGGCCGACCTGCTGGAGCAGCTGCGCGCCTGGATGGCGCCATCACCCGGGCTCTGTGTGGCTTATTCCGGCGGTGTCGACAGCACGCTGGTGGCTGCCATCGCCCACGAGCAGCTGGGCGAGCGGGCCTTTGCCGTCACCGGGGTGTCGCCGGCACTGGCCCCCCATCTGCTGGAGGAGGCACGGTTGCAGGCCGGCTGGATCGGGATCCGGCATCGGGAGTGTGCGACCCAGGAGCTGGACGACCCGGCTTACAGCAGCAATCCGATGGATCGCTGCTTCGCCTGCAAACGGGAACTGCACAGCCATCTGCAGCCGATTGCGGCGGCGGCGGGCTCTGCCCAGGTGGTGGACGGGGTGAACCTCGATGACCTGGGAGACCATCGCCCCGGAATCAGGGCCGCTCAGGAAGCGGGGGTGCGTTCTCCCTTGGCGGAGCTGGGGATCGATAAGGCAGCCATCCGTTGTCTGTCGCACGCGCTTGGATTCCCCTGGTGGGACAAGCCAGCTCAGCCCTGCCTCGCCTCCCGATTCCCCTATGGAGAGAGCATCACCGGCGAGCGCTTGCGTCGGGTGGGTTATGCAGAAGCATGGTTGATCAGGAACGGGTTTCCCCGCGTGCGGGTCCGCAGTCAGGGACTGGCGGCACGGATTGAAGTGCCCAGGGACCGTCTTCAGGATCTGCTGAGGCTGGCTGATAAAGCGAGCCTCGTGCCGACGCTGCTGAACCTGGGATTCACCTCGGTGAGCCTGGATCTTGAGGGGTTGGTGAGCGGCAAGCTCAACAGGGTTCCCGTCAGCGGTTGAGCCCGATGGGAGTCCTCAGATCCGTCGCCACAGCGGATGGCGTCTCTCGCAGGAAGCTCTTGAGCGCATGGCTGCCGGCCTGCAATTTCTCGCGAAGCACCTGGCAGGCCCGGTCGGGCATGGTGTGGTCACCACAGGTGAAGACATCGACGGCGGCGTAGCCGGTCTCCGGCCAGGTGTGGATGGAGATATGGGATTCAGCCAGGAGGGCAAGGCCCGTCACACCCTGGGGCTCGAATCGATGGGTGATGAGATTGAGAAGGGTTGCACCAGCACGTTTCGCTGCGGTTGTGATGGTGGTTCTCAGGAATGCTTCATCGTCGAGCCGACTCTTGTCGCAGTCGTAAAGCTCGAGAATGCAATGTTTGCCGACCATGTCGGTGGGTTGGCCATTGGTGTCGGTCCATCCCGGGTTGGGATGCAGGTCAGACAGGGTCTGCTCCATCAGGCGGAATTCAGAAAAGAGTCGCCAAGACTATCCGATGTGAACCGCGCTGTTCAGGTCTTCTTCTCCGACGATCTGAGCCTGCTGACGCCAGCCTCCGTCGAAGCCGTCGAGGTGCGTGGCGCTGATCAGGCACTGGTGATGGCAGCCGACCGCCTCCAGCAGAAGGCGCTGACGCTGGGGATCGAGTTCCGCCAGGACGTCATCCAGCAGCAGAAGCGGGGGTTCCCCGCACAGATCGGTGACCAGCTCAAGCTCCGCCAGTTTGAGGGCCAGCACAAGCGATCGCTGCTGTCCTGCTGAGCCGAAGCGACGAGCGGGGCTGTCGCCGAGCAGCAGCGCGACTTCATCGCGGTGGGGGCCGACCCGGCAGCTGCCCAGCCGCTCCTCCTCCTCCCGCTGCTGCCGGAGTTGCTCCTCGATCGACAGGCGCCAGGGTTCCTCCGCTTCCTCCTCGTCCAGTCGGCTGCCGGGCTGGTAACTGAGATGCAGTTGTTCGCTGCCGGCACTGAGATGGCTCTGCCAGCGACAGGCGATCGGTTCCAGACGCCGCAGGGCCCGCAGCCTGCGCCGGTGAATGCGGGTGCTCACCAGCGCCATCTGAATGTCGAAGGCATCCAGTAGTGCCTCCAGTCCTGTCCTGTCGCGGTTGCTGCGTTGGCGCCAGAGCTGGCTCCGCTGCCGCAGCAGACGGCCGTAACGGCTGATCAGCTCCGCATAAACGGGTTCGAGCTGCAGCACGACCCGATCCAGCCACTGCCGTCGCAGGGCCGGTTCACCCCGCACCAGATCGAGATCCAGCGCACTGAATCCGATGCAGCGCATGGGGCCGATCAGATCCAGCTGCCGGTCGAGCACTTTGCCGTTGCGGCGGGCCAGGCGTCCTCCGCTGCGCCGCAGTTCCAGCTCCAAGCGATCACCGTCTCCCACCTCCGCCCGCAGCACTCCTCTCGAGGCGTTCCACTGGATCAGGTCACGGTCACTGCTGCAGCGATGGGAGCGCAGGCTCCCGAGCAGTTCGACCGCCTCCAGAAGATTGGACTTCCCGATGCCGTTCGGGCCGATCACCAGCAGCCGCGGCTGGTTCAGCTCCAGCTGCAGCGCCGTGTGGTTCCGGAACCCCTGCAGATGGAGCTTGTGGAGCCGGATGGGTCCGGGAGCGGTCTGTGGGTAAGGTACCTGGAATGGAGCGGCCTCCGGGTCGTTCTCCTGCTGCGGCTCAGGCCGTTCAGTGGGCATGTAGCTCAGCTGGATAGAGCATCAGATTCCGGTTCTGAGGGTCGGGGGTTCGAATCCCTCCATGCTCGTGTTCATATCAGGTCTGAGGTGATTGAAGCCTCAGGCCCATGGCTCGGATTCCACTCGGGTCGATCACAAAACCGCACGACTGAAGCGACTCGATCGCCATCGACGAGGCGGACACCGAAAGGCTGCATCCAGGCAGATCCCTGCGGAGGATGTGCAGGGCTCGGTGCACCAGCACGGTCAGCAACACCCCCTGGTCCGGGCCAGGCCGCGCCGAGAGATTCCAGAGGTTGGCGTTGAGGGCGAGATCGCTTGTGGCCCGCACGAAGCCGACAAGCTCACCGCTGGATTCCTCGAGAATGCTCAGATGCCAGAGGCTGCGGGCGAGAGCCTGCGGCCAGAGAGCTTCGGCATGGGTGCTCTCCTGGCAGGAGGCCAGCAGCTGGTTGATCGCAGCAGCAGAGGGAGGCTCAACAGTTTCCAGCCGGTATCCGGTCGGAAGCTGGGGGGTTGAGGACTGCTGGAAGAACGGAAGCAAGGAGACTCAGCCTGTGTTGCGCATGCCGGCGGCGATGCCGTTGAGGGTCAGCAGAGCACCGCGGAGCAGCTCACTGCGGCTGTAGGTGCGCCGGTCCTCCGGCACTCCAGGTGCCTCGCTGATGGGTGGTTGACGGTTCTGATCGCGGAGGCGCTTCAGCAGGGCCACCTGCAGGAAGCCGAGGGGCACGATCGTGCGGTTGCGAAGGTCGACGGACAGCTGCAACGCCTGATCGGCTCCGAGCAGGCGTTGCTGCCCTGTGATCTCCAGCACCAGCCTCAGTGTGAGGGCGTATTCATCCGCGATCGACTGGAAGATCGCTTCGAAGGCCTCCCTCTGCTCCGGATTGCCCAGGCTGGTCATGTAGTGATGAGCAAGGTCCAGATCCACCTTGGAGAGGGTCATCTCCACCTTGGAGACCAGCATCCGGAAGAAGGGCCAGCGCTGATGCAGGCGACGCAGCAAATCGAGCTGCTCAGCATCGGAATCCACCTCGGCGGCGAGAGCCGTTCCCACGCCGTACCAGCTGGGCAGCAGGAACCGGCTCTGGGTCCAGCCGAAGACCCAGGGGATGGCTCGCAGGCTGGAGAGATCGCGCGCTCCGCTCTTACGGCGGGCCGGGCGGCTGGAGATCTGAAGTTTGCTGATCTCCTCGATCGGAGTGACCTGCTGGAAGAAGGCGACCAGATCCGGGTTGTCATGCACCAGAGCCCGGTAATGCTCCCTGGAGCGGGTCGCGACACGGCTCATCAGCTGATTCCAGCTGGGTGTCGCATCCAGCTGGTTGGTGACCAGGCTGTTCTGCACCACAGCGGTGGTGACGGTTTCGAGGTTGTAGAGGGCCAGCTCCGGCAGGCTGTACTTGGAATTGAGCACCTCGCCCTGCTCGGTGATCTTGATCCGTCCCTGAAGCGTGCCGCTCGGTTGGGCAAGGATGGCCTGATAAGCCGGTCCACCGCCGCGACTCACCGATCCGCCACGGCCGTGGAAGAGCCGAAGGGCCACACCATGGCGACTGGCCAGCTCCTGGAGGGCGATCTGGGCCTGATGGATCTCCCAGTTGCTCGAGAGGAAGCCTGAATCCTTGTTGCTGTCGGAATAGCCGAGCATCAGTTCCTGCAGCGGCTGTCCCTGGACGCCGACCGCGGGCAGCAGTTCGCGGTATTGGCTGGTCTGAAACAGGCTCTCCATCACAGCGGGGGCCTTCTGCAGATCCTCCACCGTCTCGAACAACGGCACCACCAGAAGGGAAGCCTGCTGCGCCTGCAGATCCACCAGGCCGGTCTCCTTCGCCAGCAGCATCACCTCCAGCAGATCGGAGCCCGTGTGGCTCATCGAGATCACGTAGGAGTGGCAGATCCGTTGCCCGAACTCCTGCTGGAGGCGATGCAGCATGCGGAACACCGCGATCGTCTGGGCCGTGGGCTCCGACCACTCCACCGCGGCGGGGATCAGCGGGCGACGCGTCTGCAGTTCCTGAAGCAGCCAGGAGAACCGTTCGTTTTCCTCCATGGCGCCATAGGCCTTGGGCAGCTGGAGGTAGCGGGTCAGCTCATCGATCGCATCGCTGTGACGGGTGCTTTCCTGACGGATATCAAGGCTGGCGAGCGAGAACCCGAAGATGTGCACCTGGTGCAGAAGGGTGTCCAGGGGTTCGCAGCTCAGCTCTGTAGAGACCAGGCTGTTGCGGATCAGTTCAAGGTCGCTCCGGAACTGATCGATCGAGGTGTAGTGAAGGGCCTCATTGCCCTGTAGACCGTCCTGAGCCTGGGCAGGGCTTTCCTGCGGGGTCTGCCAGCCCGCTTCCGAGAGCTGGTTGTTGCGCACCAGCGTGAGTTCCAGGCGCTCGAGGATGTAGCTCAGCTTCAACCGGTACGGCTCCAGGCGGTAGCGGGCCGCCCGTTCCTCGTACACCTCCGGGAAGCGAAGCCGGTCCATTTCCAGCGATTCGAGCAGCTGAGGCGCCACCTGACTCCACTGCATCGAGATGCTGAGCTGATTGCGCAGCGCCTGAACCGAGCCGATGTAGAGCTCGAGCATCAGCTGGCGCTGGTAGCAAGCGGTGCGCCAGGTGATCTCCGGGGTCACCGAAGGGTTGCCGTCCCGGTCCGATCCAACCCAGGAGCCGAAGGTGCAGAACGATGCCTGGGGGAACTGCACATCCGGGTAGTGGCGGCTCAGAGCAGACGTGAGTCGTCGCCGCAGCTGAGGCATCGCCGCGAACAGCACCTGCTGGAAGTAGTGGAGGGTTGAGTCCACCTCATCCAGAACCGTCGGCTTGAACTGATGCAGCTCGTCGGTGCGCCACCACAGCCGGATCTCTTCCTCCAGCTGGCGCCGCAGATTCTCCTCGTCCTGACGGGCGATCGGCAGGTCCGACTGCAGCCGCTGCAGCAAATGGGCCACACGCCTCTGCTTGTGACGAACGGTGTGGCGAACGATCTCGGTGGGGTGAGCGGTGAACACCAGCCGAATGTCGAGTTCCTGCAGCAGGTTCTCCACCTGGCCGGGTGGGACGTTCATCCGGCGGAGCCGCTCGAACACTTCGCCGAAGGTGGCCGGATCGGTCTGGCTGGCCAGGGGTGGTGCGAAGGGATCGAAGTGATCACCCGCATCGGGTTGCTGGCTCCAGCTGGGCCTGAGGCTGTCGAGGTAGCTGTCCTCTTCGATGCGCTGCTCGAGGATGTTGATCAGCTGGAAATAGAGCGAGAAAGCCCGGGCCGCGGCGATCGCCTCGGAGAGGTCCATCGCCCGGATCAGCTCGACGACCGCTTCGCTGGTGCTCTCCCCGTCCCGACCTTCCAGGGCCACGGGATCACTGAGCTGCTTGAGACGCAGCAGTCTTTCGCTCTGCTCCGGCGGGCACTCACTGCGCAGCACGGTCTGCCAGAGGTCCTCCACCAGCTCAAGGCGGTTCTGCAGCAGGCGGCCAGCTCCTTGGCCTCCACCGCTGGCCCTGGGCTGTTCGCCGTCGGGAGCTTGGGCGGTGGACTGGGGCATCGAAGCTCCGCTGGACGGGTGACTGGCCATGATCATCCCAAAGCGGGGCTCGGTTCGTGGAGCAGCTGCTCCTGGTGCTCCATGGCATCACTGCCGGCACGCAGCAGATCAGCGATCGAGCTGCCGCGGGCATGGGCCTCACGCCAGCGCATCGCCTGATTCCCGCTCGCCAGGAGACCCTCGAGCGGCAGCAGTCGCTGGTGCAGTCCGAGCTCTTCGGCGAGGGGGGTGATGCTTTCAATCAGGTCCTGTATCCAGCGGCGGCACAGCACAGGAGCCCCATCCCTCCAGTGGTGCAGATCCGCATCGAGGCTGAGCTGCGCCGCCGCAGCATCGTTGCCATCGGCGAGCTCCGCCAGTTCATCGGGGCTCAGGCTGCTGCTCTGCAGTGGATCAAGCTGCTCGGGGTGCCTCGCCAGGCTGAGCACCCGCAGTTCCAGAAGGGTGGTGATCGCCAGCAGTTCGGCCGGATCGGTGACCAGGTCGCAGATGCGCAGTTCGAGCCGATTGAGGTCGTAGGGCCGTCGGGGGCCATTGGGGCGTACGGAGGTCCACAGGTGTCGCTCGTTGCGCATCGATCCGATGGCCAGTTGCTCTTCCACCCACTGCTTGTAGTGGTCGTGATCAAGGAACAGGGGCACCTTGCCGGGCGTGAGAGGGAACTGCTGCCAGCGCTGGGAGTGGTGATCACAGAGCTGACCTCCCAGGAACGGTGAACTCGCGCTGAGGGCCAGCAGCAGGGCGGCTTCACAGCGCACCAGCCGCAGGGCTGCGAACAACAGTTGAGGGTCAGTGAGTCCGAGATTGATGTGGATGCTGGCGGTCACCACCCGGGTGCCGTAGCTGTTCTCGATCAGAGCGTGATACGGGTTCTCCGGATCGGAGCGCTCAAAACGGCTGGGGTCCCCGAGGCTGAGGGTGCTGCCTGGGAGCAGCGTCAGTCCACGCTCGGCGAGCCAGGTGCGCAGGATCCTTCGGGGGGCGAGCAGCGCCTCCGTCAGAAGCGCGTAGTCCGCGATCGGCGCTGTTGTGTATTCCAGATTCCGCTGATCCGGCTCCGTGACGAAATCAGGAAGGTCCCGCACCACCTCAGTGGCGACACCGACGTTTTCACCGTTCGGGCGGCCGGTGAACAGTTCCACCTCGAAGCCTTTGAGCAGCAGTGAATCGCTCATGACGGGAGCGGATTCAGGCAGGCCAGCGCTGTGAGCATGCCGCGGGCTTTGTTGAGTGTCTCCTCATACTCCGCCGCGGGTTTCGAATCAGCGACCACACCAGCCCCCGCCTGCACGCTCACCCGGCAGCCGCCCTGTTCGCCGGGGCGCACAACCATCGTGCGGATCGTGATGGCGGTGTTCAGGGCGCCGGCAAGATCCACCGAGCCATAGACCCCGGAATACGGACCGCGCGCATCCGGTTCGAGATCGTTGATCAGCTGCATCGCCCGGATCTTCGGGGCCCCGCTCACGGTTCCGGCCGGGAAGGCGGCCATCAGCAGGTCCCACACATCGTGCTCAGGTGACAGGCGCCCCTCCACCTGACTGACGATGTGCATCACGTGGGAGTAGCGCTCGATCACCATCAGATCCTTGACGGTGACGCTTCCCGGTTGACAGACCCGTCCCAGGTCATTTCGGCCGAGATCCACCAGCATCACGTGTTCGGCACGTTCCTTGGGGTCTGCCAGCAGTTCCACCTCCAGTTCCCTGTCCTCCAGCGGGTTCCGTCCTCTGGGACGCGTGCCGGCGATCGGCCGCAGGCTGGCGTGGATCCCATCCGCCGCTGGTTCCGCCTGCACCATCACCTCCGGGCTGGACCCGATCAGCTGCCAGTCTCCGAAATCGAAAAAAGCCATGTAGGGAGACGGATTCACCATCCGCAGGCTCCTGTACAGCTCCAGGGGGGACTGGGGGACCGATGCCTCCAGCCTCTGACTGAGAACCAGTTGGAACACGTCCCCCGCGGCGATGTGCTCCCGTGCGGATTCCACCGCCGCTTCGAAGTCGCTCCGATTGCGATTGCTGCTCACGTCCGGCAGCACATCCGCGTTCGGGCTCCACTGGAGAGGTGCGACCGCCGGCAGGGGGGCATCCATGCGGCGTCGCAGGTCGGCGATGCGCGCCAGAGCTGACTGCCAGGCGGCCTCCACGTCGCAGCCGCCGCTGAGGTCGCCATAGGCCACCGCCGTGATCAGACGTTTGACCTGATCGAAGATCAAGATGCCGTCCATCAGCATCCAGATGCCATCCGCTGGTGCGGTGTCGTCCTGCGGATGAATCGGAACGGTGGGCTCAATCCAGTGGATCAGCTCGTAGCCCCACATGCCGTAAAGCTGTCCCAGTGGAGGCAGCCCAGGCAGATTCGCGCACCGGTACGGAGACAGGCAGTGACGCAAGCCGTCAAAGGGATTGCCCTGATGGACATCTGACGCTCCATCACGCCACCGACGGGTCAGACGGTCACCGCGGGCGGATGCTGTCCACAACGGATCGCAGGCGATCACACTCCAGCGGCCCAGTGTTTCACCACCTTCCACGGATTCGAGCAGCACTCCGGGGGGACGACCTGCTCCCACCTTGATCCAGGTGGTGAGGGGGGTCTCCAGGTCCGCTGGCCAGCTCTGGGCCAGTGGAATCAGATTGGCGCCGGAGTCTGCGGCCTTTTGAAAGGCGGCGCGATCAGGACTGAACATGAGCGCATCCTCGCAGCACCTGCCCGAAGGGGGATCCCTCCGGGCGACGGCTCTGCCGTCGGGACGCGATCAGGCGTCGTAGGTGTTGCGACCGCTGAACTTGATGTTGGCAGGGTTGGTGTTCTGGCCGATCCGGCGAGGGTTGTGACCGACCATGGCGCGACCCTCGTTCACCTTCTCGGAGAAGACGCCGTCCTTGGGATGCAGGAACTCGGTGTCTCCACCGGGGAAGATCCGGTAGATCTTGTAGTCCTCGATCCGGGGCTTGAACTTGGTCCGCAGCTGAGTGCCGAGGGCAAGGCACTGCTCCTTGCGCGCGAAATACATCAGGTTTTCGCCGGCGTTCATCGTCGCGGCACCGCCGGTGGGCAGCTCGAAGACCTGAGCGATGCTGCTGGTCCAGGTGATTGCGTATTTCTCTTCGGTCTCAGCGGAATTCAGCAGACCGCCGGTGCTGCCGATGTTCTGTGGAAGTTGACCGTTCAACGCCGATGCTGTCATTGGCTGCAGGACTCCAGACGGGCCGATACGGCTGGAAAGTAGCACTGTGAGCAGGCCAGGATCCGCGCTGGGACAGCAACCTTCACACCAGTCAACAAAGGGATCCCGGAGGCTTCAGCCGCTCTCCTCGGCCACTGGAAAGAACACCGTCAGCTCCCGTTCGCGGCGAGCGTGGTATCTACCTCCGAGGCTGGCCAGCAGCTGTCGGGTGGCCTGCTGGCTCAGTTGCAGGCTTCCTGTGGTCGGATCCCAGCTGAGCACGGGGCCGACCTGCTCAGTCGTGTCACCGTCCGCTGCACTCCCCTCAGAGCCGGGAGGCGACTGATCGCTTGATTCCACAAGCAGTTGCAGCTTGAGGCGAGCTCCGGCTGCCCGCAGAAGCAGGATCAGCTGACTTCCCGCCGGCAGTCCTCGACCGCTGCGATCGATCAGGCCTCCGAGCATCGGCTCCAGCCGCCGGGGATCACTCAGAACAGGAGGCAGGTCAGCCTCCAGATCAAGCACCAGGCCAATGCCCCGGCGCTCCAGCTGATCACCCCAGCCCGGAGCCAGGGATCGCAGGATCGTCTCAAGGTCGGTTCTGGCCAGGCTGGTTTCCTGCGGCTGACGCTGCAGTTCGGCGGCGTGGAAAATCAGTCCGAAGCGGTCGATCTGTTCACTGCACTCCACATCGATCTGGCGCAGACGGCCCTGAACGATCGAGGGCAGATCCCTGCGACGCAGCAGGGAGCGGATCAGCGTTCGGATCGTCGCCAGTGGGGTGCGCACTTCATGGGTCAGAGCCTCCAGCAGGCTGAGGTCATCCTCCCGGTCGCTGGCGTCCGGCACAGCCTGCGGTGATGAGGCCTGCGGTGATGAGGTCTGCAGGGTGAGGCTCGGTGCCGTGGTGGCCAGCCGCTCGGCGAGTCTCGGCCAGAAGCGCTGCTGCAGCTCGTCATCACTGTGCAGCGGCCCGAGGTCGGCCAGTTTCTCGGCGAGTGTCTCCGCTTGCAGCGGGTGCTCCTGCTGCAAACGATGGCCCAGCAGTGCGAGCGCGTCGGAGAGGGTCTCCGGATCACTGCGCATCAGCAGCTGACGCTGTCCGGGATCTCCGATCAGCGCCAGGGCCAGCTGCAGCGTCGGCGTGATGACCAGCAGGAACGGATCCTGTCCATCGCTGTCCTGAAGCGGCAGTCGCTGGAAGTGCGAGCCCTGCTCGAACGACGCCTCCCGACCGGCGGCCGGAAGCGCCGTCTGACCCGGTGCGAGACGGTCGAGGCTCTCCGGAGCCCAGACCCATCCATTCAGGTGGCGCAGCAGCTCCGGCTCATACAGCGCCGGCAGTGGTGCGGCCAGCCACAGACCGCCAGAACGTCCGTTGCTGAGCAGTTCCTGCTGCAGCGTTTCCAGGGCGGCCCACCAGAGCCGCCGGACGCCGGTTTCATCACAGGTGCCGTGAACCTGGTCCCTGGCCAGAAGCCGGCGCAGGTCGTTGAAGCTGGTTCCGCTCACCAGTGACCTGCCGACGTCGATCGGCTCTGTCTCAGAACGGAGAGGCTGAGGCCGAGGGCGATGAAGTTCACCACCATCGCTGAGCGTCCGTAGCTGAGAAATGGAAGAGGGATCCCTGTGACAGGCCCGAGACCGATGGTCATGAAGATGTTGACCACGACCTGGAACATCACCATGGTGCCGATGCCGATCACCACGAGGGCTTCGAAATCGGTGCGCGCGGCGCGGGCCACCTGCAGCATCCGGGCCATCAGCAGCGCGAATCCGATCACCACCAGCAGACAGCCGATGAATCCGGTCTCCTCACCGAGAGCGCTGAAGATGAAGTCGGTGTGCTGTTCAGGGATGAAGCGCAGCTTGGTCAGTTGCCCCTGGAGGAAGCCACTGCCGAAGAGTCCTCCCGAACCGATCCCCACGGTGCTCTGCAGAAGGTGATAACCGCCGCCGAGTGGATCCTTGGCGGGATCGAGGAAGAGCACCAGACGATCGCGTTGATAGTCCTTGAGGCCATGCATCCAGAGCCATGGGGTGACCGCTGCCATGGCTCCGTGGATGGTCACGGTGATCAGGGCTGCCAGCCGCTTCCAGGGCAGAGCCGAGTAGGCCAGCACTCCCATCAGGGGAATCCATGCCGCCATGGCCCAGGGCAGCAGCCCGGAGAGCAGGGCTGTGATCAGCGGTGAGAGCAGCAGCACCAGCCACTCGAACGGCATGCCGGACCAATACAGCATGGTCAGCATCAGAGCGCCGAAGACCAGAGAGGTGCCCAGGTCCGGCTGGATGAACACCAGCAGCCAGGGGACGGAGATCACACCGAGTGGTCGCAGGAGATCCACCGGTCGTTCCACGGGGTGACGGGCCAGCACGGCGGCCACCAGCAGGATGGCGGCGATCTTGGCGAACTCCGAGGGCTGCACATGCACCCCTGCGATGCTGATCCAGCGCTGAGCTCCGAGGGCGGTGGTGCCGATCAGCCGCACCGCCACAAGGCTGGCCACGGTGAGGATGTAGATCGGAATCAGCAGAGGTCGCAGCCGGCTGAGGGGAAGCCTCTCGAGCATGAGCGCGATCACCGTGCCCACGGCTGCTGTGACCCAGTGCTGATACCAGTTCGCATAGTCAGCCTGACGCTGCGTGCTGGCGATCAGAACGCCCGCGACCGCCACCATCGCCAGGGGAACACCCCAGAGCACCCATTCCCGCTGTCTCCCCCGTCGGCCGCGGCTGGTGCTGAACATCCTCAGGTCGGCTGCCCCACCGTGTCCGCCAGGGAGGCCGCATGGAACACAGCTTCGGCCAGCTGTCGGAACTCCTGGGCACTGGTGGAATCAGGTCGGCTGGTCACGATCGGCCGGCCGGCATCGCCTGCTTCCTGCAGTGGCATCTCCATCGGGATCTGAGCCAGCAGTGGCACGTCGTAGTCCTGAGCGAGGGTGGCCCCACCGCCACTGCCGAACAGGGCGTAGCGGCGGTCGGGCAGATCCGGAGGGATGAAGGCGGTCATGTTCTCGGCCACGCCAAGCACGGGGATTCCCAGCTGGCGGAACATCGCCAGACCCCGGCGGGCATCCTGCAGAGAGACCTGCTGCGGCGTGGTCACGATCACAACGCCCGCCATGGGCACGGCCTGTGCCAGAGACAGCTGGGCATCGCCCGTTCCGGGGGGCAGATCCACCACCAGGACGTCCCGTTCCCCCCACTCGGCCTGATAGAGAAACTGTCGGATGATTCCGTTCAGCATCGGACCCCGCCAGATGACGGGTTGGTGCTCGTCGATCAGAAGCCCCATCGACACCATGGCCACGCCGCAGCTTTCGATCGGGATGATGCGCTGCTGATCACCGCTGCCTTGCACCTCCGGGGTGCAGTCCGCCACCCCCAGCATGGTGGGTACGTTGGGGCCGTAGATGTCGGCGTCGAGCAGTCCCACGCGATGTCCCTGCTGGGCCAGGGCGCAGGCGAGGTTCACCGCAACGGTGCTCTTGCCGACACCGCCTTTGCCGCTGCTCACGGCGATCACCTGCCGCACGCCTGGAATCGGCTGACGCTCCGCCGGCTGACCATGTCCGGCCTGGCCGATCCCCCCCTGGCTGGGGGGCTGTCCCACTTCGATCTGAACCTCTTCGATGCCGTCGAGCTGGGTGAGCAGAGTGCGCGCTTCGTCGGCAATCCGCTCCCGCTGACTCTGGGCGAATCCAGGCAGCATCAACCGGAACACCACCCGTGGAGGCGCGACGCGCACCTGATCGATCCAGCCGAGCTCCATGACCGGTCGGCCGCTGCCGGCATCCTTCACCTGTTCCAGGCAGCTGACCGCCTGCTCCGCCGTGACCATGTTCAGAGCTGATGCGAGCGGATCCTAGGGGTGGCCTTGCGTGACAGTCCCTGTCGGGATCTTGTCGGGGCCTCACCCGGGCTGTTTAGGTTCACAGATCCGAACCCGTCACTTCCATGGTCCGCAGCCTGCTTCAACGCGTTCTCGGTCGTTCCGGGAGTCCGGCGTCTGGAGCCCCGCAGGCTGCGCTGGAGCGTCCGCCTGCCGATTCCCGCGACCGGGCCAGATCCATGGTGATCGGCCTCCAGGACGAGATCTGCGCCGGCCTGGAGGCCCTCGATGGAGAGGGGCGTTTCGTCGAGGAGTCGTGGGTGCGTCCTGAGGGCGGAGGGGGCCGGTCCCGGGTGATGCGTGAGGGACGCGTGTTCGAGCAGGGAGGCGTGAACTTCTCCGAGGTGCAGGGAGACCAGCTTCCTCCCTCGATCCTCAAGCAGAGGCCCGAAGCCGAAGGGCATCCCTGGTTCGCCACCGGAACCTCCATGGTTCTGCATCCCCGGAATCCCTACATCCCAACGGTTCACCTCAACTACCGCTACTTCGAGGCCGGCCCGGTGTGGTGGTTCGGTGGCGGTGCTGATCTGACGCCCTATTACCCGTTCCTCGACGACGCCCGTCATTTCCATCGCACCCATCAGGCGGCCTGTGATTCGGTGCATCCGGATCTGCACAAGGTGTTCAAGCCCTGGTGCGATGAGTACTTCTTCCTGAAGCATCGCGATGAGACCCGGGGGGTCGGCGGCATTTTCTACGACTATCAGGACTCCAACGGACTGCTCTACAAGGGCCAGGACAAGGGCGGTCCGGCCGCGGCCATCTCCTCGCAGCTGGGATCCTGTCCGCTGGGCTGGGAGCAGCTGTTCTCCCTCGGGCAAGCCTGTGGACGCGCTTTTCTCCCCTCCTATTCCCCGATTGTCGAAAAACGTCAGCCGTTGACCTACGGCGATCGGGAACGCGACTTCCAGCTCTACCGCCGGGGTCGCTACGTGGAATTCAATCTGGTCTGGGACCGCGGCACGATCTTCGGTCTGCAGACCAATGGCCGTACGGAATCCATCCTCATGTCCCTGCCGCCCCTGGTGCGTTGGGAGTACGGCTTCAAGGCCGAGGCCGGGTCCAGAGAGGCTCTGCTCACTGAGGTGTTCACCAAGCCTCAGGACTGGCTGGGTGATGCCTCACTCGAGGATCGTTGCCGTCCCCACCAGGCGGTGTCCTGACGCTCAGCCGCGTCCGACTCCCCGTTCCAGGGCATCGACGACGCGCAGAGCGAGGCATTCCACGGTCTGATCGCGCCGTGCGGGATCCCTGAGGCCCTGCTCGAGAGCGCCCTGAAGCATGCCGATCTCAAGGATGCCGATCCCGCGGCGCGGTCCTCCGAGCCCACCCCGGAACAGGCGTGGGAAGCGGCCGAACGCTTCCGCCAGGCTTTCATCCACAGTGTTGAGCCGGCGGTTGACAGCCGGGATCAGGCCGGAACCGAAGCCATAGGGGCTGTAGGCGTCGAAGTGGATCTCCAGGACGTACTCCCCTCGGGCTGAACGTCGTTTCGCCTGGGACCAGTTGGTGGCAGGGTTCGCATGGTTGCGGATGGTCAGAGACGGTGGGGTGTAACCGCTGATGTTCAGCCCACGTGCCTGGCCGAGACGCACGACAGCGTCCTGCACCTTGAAATTCCAGAACAGTTCGTCCCGCATGCGGGCGTCCATGGGCGCCTGCTTGAGAACATCCACCGCGTATCCCGGAGTCCCTGCTCCGTCCATGGCCTGGGAGTCGGCATGGCCGGCCATCACAACGATCGGCAGATCCTGGCTCACCGGATCGAGGCCCCGCCAGCTCCCCGGCATCCGGGTTCGGGCTCCGAGCAAGGGATCGGGATCCGACGGCCTGGGGCAGTTTCCCTTGACCGCAGCAGGGGAGGGCGTCTCTGCCGCAGGCGGATCCGGTAACCAGTTGCGACCGGCAACCGTCAGGTTCTGCTGCCCTGAATCCTTCGGCTGCAGGGGGCCTTCCCCGGCGTTGGCCAGAACAAGTGCGGCCAGGGACAGCGTCGTGACGGCAAAGCTCACGGACGTGCGGCGACGGCACATCCAACCCGGGAGAGGCATCGGTTTGAAGTCAGATCGGAGAGGACAGCAGGGATCCATCGCTGGCCAGTTCAAGCGGGCCTGCCAGCTCCTGCTCGATGGCGATCAGCTCGTCGCGGTGGGCCCGCAGGCGCAGGGCACTGCCCCCTTGAGACGTTTCCTCCAGCAGCCGCAGTTCAAGCTGTTCGGTGCGGGCTGCCCGTCGGATGTAGATCACACCGGCCAGAGGGCCGAGGGCGATCAGAAGCAGAGGCCAGGCATGAAGCCCGGGCGCCAGCTGACGGAGGACGAGAGCGAAGCTGCCGGCTCCTGTGGCCGCCAGCAGCGAGAGGAGCACGGCTAGTGGGCGGCTCGCGGAGACCTCGCCGCTGAAGCGCAGCAGCTGGCGTTCAGCGTCTCCGCCATCCCGGTTCCATCCACGGGCTTCCAACCAGTGACTGAGCCCCTCAAGCACTTCCAGCGGAGGCCTGGGGGACTGGATGTCCACCACCGTGGTTCGATCCTTGCTGGCCGCCCGGAGGAAAAACACCAGGCCGATGGCCAGGAGCACCGTGAGCAGAAGTGTTGATTGGAAGCCCGGCGGCATGGTGGGCCTGAATTCGCTGAAACCCTACTCAGGTGCTCCGCACTTCCTGGAATCAGGAGAGCACCAGGCTGTGGGAATCAAGCCAGCTGTGCCAGGGCTCCATCAGCCGTTCGGCTTCCCGTCTGGCGTCGGCCTGCAGATGCAGCATCCGCCGTGGACGGCCCCGGCTCGGGCAGCGTTGGGTGTAGGTGCTGATCGAACCCTGCTGCTCGAGAAAATCGAGGGCCTGTTGCAGCACGGTTTCGGAGAGCCGCAGCTGGGGCTTATCCCTGTTCAGCTTCTGCAGCAGTCCGGAGGGATAGTTGTCGTCTTTGAGCAGGCATTCCAGAACCCAGCAGACGGCCAGTTCCAGGTCGAGGAACTGCGGCGGCGGCTGACGGAAATACTGTTCGATATCTGCAAGGCAGGTGCGTGAAGGCTTGCGGCGGGAGAACACAGCGGCTGAGTCGCTGACTCCATGAAAAGCGATCTCATTTTGAGATTCAAGAGGGAGTTTGTGATTCGGCTGGCCGCGGGCCCGCCAGACTCGAGCAGTTGCCGGGAACTCACCCGTGGCTGATTCGCCGACTAGCCCTGCTGAATTCGCTGTCTTTGACAGGGACCTTGATGAAGCCTGGACCGACCGCTACCTGCAGACGGATGCCCTGGCGGTCGACACCGAAGCGATGGGACTGGTGCATGGTCGCGATCGCCTCTGTCTGGTGCAGATCGCTGATCAGGACGATCGCGTCGCCTGCGTGCGCATTGCCCTCGGTCAGAGCGAGGCCCCCCAGCTGCGCAGGTTGATGGAGGCTGAGACGGTGGAGAAGGTGTTTCATTTCGCCCGATTCGATGTGGCGGCTCTGGCCAGCGGGCTGGGGATCGCCGTTCACCCCTTGTTCTGCACCAAGGTCGGCAGTCGGTTGGGCCGCACCTATACCCCTCGCCATGGACTCAAGGATCTGGTGCAGGAACTCGTGGGTGTGGAGCTGGACAAGGGGGCCCAGAGCAGTGATTGGGGTCGCGTCGACGAACTCACCGATGCGCAGCTGGCCTATGCCGCCAACGATGTGCGCTACCTGCTGCCGGCACGCCGGAAACTGGAGACGATGCTGCGCCGTGAGGGGCGCTGGGAGCTGGCCCAGCGCTGTTTTGGCTGCATCCCTGTCGTGGCTGAGTTGGATCGTCTGCGCTTCAACCAGACCTTCGAGCACTGACGGGGGCGGACAGCTCAGTCCTCGAGCATGAAGTCGGCATGCCCTTCGCTGGACTGCAGCAGGGCTCCGAGTTCCTGGCTCCGGGATGTGTCCAGCTCATCCAGCATCTCCTGAGCCACCCGACGGCGGTCTTCCACAGCCTTGCTCCCAGCACGGGCTGATGCCATGTCCACCTGGCGTCGGGCACTGGCAAGGCTGATGCCGAGCCCGCTGGCGAGCCTGGCGCACAACTTCACGTATTCGGGATCTTGAAGGGCGGCCATCTCTGCTTACCGGATGCCTTCAGTATCCGTGCAACCGGTCCAGGACCAGCCGTGCCAGGCGGGCACTGCCTCCTGGAGGTCCCATCCGGTGCCGTCCGATGCCACCAAGCTTCGTCCGCAGTGCTGCATCATCCAGCAGTTGAGCGAGTCGTTCGGCCAGCTCGGATGGAGTGCGACAGGGCCGCACAGCACCTCCCAGCAGCCGGCTCTGACGGACTGCAAATCCCCACTGGAACTGGGGTCCCGGTCCCGGCAGAGAGACGGCCGGAATGCCCAGCCCTACCAGCTGTTCCGTGGCGGTGCCCGCGGTGGCCACTCCGGCTTCCGCCCAGCCGGCCCATCGCGCGAAGCACCCGGGGCCGATGAGGATCATGCGACGTCCGCTCACCCAGCAGGCCGCCGCCTCGAGTGACTCCGACGGGGGCAGGCTGCGGCGATAGCCCTGATCCAGCAGCACCCGCTCGAGCGCTGACAGGGGCGGCTGCGATCCCACCGCCACCAGCACCGCCAGAGGGACCGGGGTGTGCATCGAGGACAGGGACCCCAGCAAGCGCCGGAAATTCTCCAGGGCCTCCGGCATGCGGCTGCCACAGAGCAGCAGCACGCGACGGCAACGGCAGAGCGCTGTCGGGACCGCGACTCTTTTAAGACCATCCATCATCGGATTGCCGGGAGCGAGGGCGTCAATCCCGTGCTGACGCAAGCCCCGGGCTGTGAGTCGGTCGCGCACCGCCACGAGCCGGCAGCGGTCACGCCGCATCAGAGCCCACTCCCAGGGATCCCATTCGCTGCCTTTGACGCGGTGGTAGCGGTCGCTGATGGAACGCCCCGGACCGCTTCGCCAGGTGTAATCGCTCTTCGGTGTGCCAATGAATCCGTACGGAGCACCGCTGCTGAACGCCAGGGCCAGCGGCAGCAGATCGCCCACAGCCAGCATCCGCCGCCCCTGGCTGGCCAGGCGTTTCACCAGGCGCCACTGATTCCAGCTCAGCAGCGGCAGACCGGCGGCAAGATCCTCCAGCAGTCCGCGGAGACTCTGATTGCTGAAGCCCCCGCTGGGGAGGCTGGCGTTGGGGCCGACCCTCTGCAGCCATCCAGCCTGGATGGCGTTGCTGAACACACTGCCACCGCCCACGAGAGACAGCACCTCAAGGGGCAGTCCCGGGCGGAACCGGTGGATCTCCTCCAGGACCCGCAGGGCGATCAGATCCTCGCCGTGGCCATTGCTGAGAACGAGAAGTGCAGCTTCTTCGCGGCTGATACGATCCCCTGATGGGAATGGCGATTCCCGATCGGCGGCATGGCCAAGTGGTAAGGCAGAGGATTGCAAATCCTTTATCCCCAGTTCGAATCTGGGTGCCGCCTTCGAATGCTCACCAACGTCTGACATCCCCGTTTGGATGCCCCCGACTCTCGCAGCCGGTGGTCATCACGTCGATCCCTGGAACTCAGTAGTCGTTGTCGGCGACGCACATCCCCAGGCAGCGAATTCCATTGCTGGCCGTGCGGCGACAGTGGTTGCAGAGGACCGGCTCCCGGTCCTCGCTCTTCTGGCCGGTTCCGGCGGATTGATCCGCAGCCTCGCCAGTGCCGGAGGAAGATGGGGCGGAGACCATGAACGGTTCGGATGATGGGGCGATCATGGCGCGCAGGGACGCGGGGCGGTTGAACGGGATCGGCTTCGGCACCTGGGCCTGGGGCAATCAGCTGGTCTGGGGGTACCAGCCCGAACGGGATGACCCTGTGCTGGAGGAGACGTTCCTGGAGGCGGTCAGGTCAGGCCTGCGTCTGGTGGATACCGCGGATTCCTACGGCACCGGGCGGTTGAACGGGCGCAGCGAAGCTCTTCTCGGTCGTTTCGTTCAGGCCTTGCCGGCCAGCCTGCAACGCGAGCTTCTGGTCGCCACGAAACTGGCGCCGTTCCCCTGGAGGATCGGCCGACGCGGACTGGATCGAGCCTTCGCTGCCAGCCGTGACCGCCTCCAGGGGCACCTTGAGAGAGTCCAGCTGCACTGGTCGACGGCTCGGTATGCCCCCTGGCAGGAGGTGTCGCTTCTGGATGGACTGGCTGATCTCGTGCTGAACGGTGCCGTGCGCGAGCTGGGCGTCTCCAACATGGGGCCCAGGCGTCTCGAGTGGATGCAGGATCGACTGGAGCAGCGTGGCGTGCGTCTGAGCAGTGTTCAGGTGCAGTTCTCCCTGATGGCTCCCGGGGATCACCGACTGCAGGACCTGCTGGCGATCTGCCGGAAGCGGAGCATCGAGGTGCTCGCCTACAGCCCTCTGGCCTTCGGAGTGCTCGGCCAGCCTCCCGATGCGCAGCCTCGTCCTGGAACGCTTCTGCGTCGCAGGCTGTTCAACCGGTTGCTGCCGGCCAGCCTTCCGTTGCGGCAGGAACTGAAGGGGATGGCAGATCGTCGCGGTGTCTCGATGGTTCAGGTGGCTCTGAACTGGTGCCGAGCCCATGGAGCAACACCGATCCCCGGGTTGCGCAGCCCTGCCCAGGCTCGCGAGGCGGCCGCTGCCCTGAGCTGGGAGCTCACCCCAGAGGAACAGGATCGGCTGGACACGCTCCGCAGCAGGTGTCCGGTGAGAATGCCTGCCAATCCGTTCGAGAGTGCCTGAGCGAGACGATCAGGCCTCGGCGATGTGATCCTCCGGATCAGGACTCACCACCACCGGCAGGCTGTTGGCGGCCTCGCTGCGCAGTGGGACAACCTTGTCTTGGTCAGGCTTCGGAGTGGCTTTGGCGGCTTCCAGTTGCCGCTCGCATGCGCTCAGAGCCTCCTGCAGCAGTGAGTCGAAGGTGGCACCGGGCAAACGGTGTCGGGCTACCTCGAGAAAGGTGCGTGGCAGGGACTCCCCAGCAGCGTTGCGAAGAGCCGGATTGCTGCGTCGTTGCTCCTGCTCCTCCTCGATGGCCCGGATGAACCGATGGGTCACATCCCGTTTGGTGGTGGCCTTGATCAGGGTGTCGCGATCCTGAGGTGCCTGCCCGAGCTCCTGCTCAAGGTCCTTGATCCGGCGTTCAAGGCTGTCAAGGACCTCTGCGGCTTCCTTGCTGATGTGCGCCAGTTGTCCGTCAGAAAGGTGCGGGAGATCAGCCACGAACACCTTGCCGTGATCGCGCAGGGTCAGAAAGGTCGGTCTCGGTCCTTGTCGGTGTCCGTTGGGTCGTTCGTGGGAGGTGGAGATGGGGCGTCTAGGAGGCGTGGGTCCCGCAGAGGACCGACGCCGCGTGGTGCGCTGGGGTCTATCAAGAGGCATCGGATTTGTCCGGATGTATCGACGCTGCTATCGGAAAAAGATCCGATGTGCTCTAGGTAACTTTAATCGATTGAAATTGAAGACGCTCTCCGGGCTGCGCTGATGTTGGAAAGCGAAGCAATTACTGAGGAATTCCGCTGATCTCAGGTGGATCACCCGCTGCTCGGGAGAGGACTTCCCCGATGCTCCAGGCCTGCTGCTGCTGCTCACGGCAAAGGTCCAGCACGGCGTTCTCCTGATCGGAGGGAACCACCAGGCAGTAACCGATGCCGAGGTTGAAGGTGTGCCACATGTCCCGTTCTGGGATGTCTCCTGCCTGCTGAAGCCATGCGAACAGATCCGGTCGCGGCCAGCTTCCTGGGTCAATGGCGATGCGTGTCGCCTCGGGCAGGCAGCGAGGGAGGTTCTCCGGCAATCCACCTCCGGTCACATGGGCCATGCCGTTGACAGTCAGTCCGTTCTTCAGAAGGCTCTGCACCACGCCTGGATACAGCTGCGTCGGCGTCAGCAGGTCCTTGATCAGCGGCCGCTGTTGTGAGCCGTAGACGGTGGAAGCGTCGGCCTCCATCCGCTCCAGAACCCTGCGGACGAGGCTGTAGCCATTGCTGTGGACACCGCTGCTGGCCAATCCGATGACCCGGTCACCGGGGTGGATGCTGCTTCCATCGATCAGTTTCTCAGCCTCGACGACGGCGACACAGAAGCCTGCAAGGTCATAGCGGCCATCTGGATAAAACCCAGGCATCTCAGCGGTTTCCCCCCCCAGCAGGGCACAGCCGCTGAGTCGGCAGCCCGCGGCGATGCCTTCCACCACCGTGGCCATGGCGTCAGGGGAGAGGGCGCCCGTCGCCATGTAATCGAGGAAGAACAGGGGGGAGGCGCCGGAGGTGATCACGTCGTTCACGCACATCGCCACCAGATCGATGCCGACACCGTGATGCCCGTGGTGCTGCTGGGCCAGTTCGAGCTTCGTGCCGACTCCATCCGTCCCGGCCACCAGCAGGGGCTGGCGCAGCCCCTCTGGAAGCCGCATCATTCCGCCAAAGCCGCCGAGGCCTCCCATCACCTCGGGTCGGTGGGTTGCCTCCACAGAGGTTCTGATCCGTTCCACGAAGGCGCGACCCGCTTCAACGTCGACGCCGGCGCTCTTGTAGTCCATGGGTCTGAGCCGATGTTCTGATCCTGCCCCGGCGCCGTTGTCGTGACGGTGCAGACAGCGTCAGCCTGCCTGATCAGGTGAGCTGATCACTGTGAGAAGTGCGGCTGATCAGAAAGACTTCGGATCCTGCGGAGCAACCTCAGTGTTCATGCCGGACCTCGTCATGGCAGCAGCCTGTCTTTCGCTGCCATGACCGCGATGGAGGCGGGGCGTGATCGCAAGAGATGCTCCCTAGGTTCCTTGTGACGAACTTCTAAGCAGGCCTGTTCTGACGATCAGCCTCAGGGCAGATCGCGAAGGCCATTCAGGATGCGAACCTTTCTGACCCTTTTCAGCCTGACCGGAGCGATCTCGGCAAGTGCTGCCGTCATCCCGGTCGTGGCGAGCGATCTCTCCTCACTGGACGGAGGCGAGCCGTTGGAGGTTTCTTCCGAGATGTCGTCCGAGCAGGGCCCGATGCTCCTCCCGGACGATGTGGTGGAGACTCCGGAACCACCTGTTGCTGTCTTGCCGAAGCCCAAGGTCAAGGTTGTTCCTGATGTTGCGAAGGTGATCACAGGTGAAGCCAGTTGGTATGGCCCGGGCTTCTACGGCAATCGCACGGCCAACGGTGAGATCTACCGCCCGGGAACGATGACGGCTGCCCACCGCACACTTCCCTTTGGAACCAAGGTGCGCGTGACCAATCTCTGGAACGGTCGCTCCGCCGTGATCCGGATCAACGACCGCGGTCCCTTCGTGGCACATCGGGTCATCGACCTGGGGCATGGAGCCGCAAGCACTCTTGGTCTGACTGGCTCCGGCATCGCTGAAGTCCGCCTCGAGGTGCTGCGCTGAAGCCACACCTGCTGCGATCAGCTGCGGAACTCAGCGTCTGGCGTCGAGGCCTGGATCGTCCCCTTTCCTTTGTCCCGACGATGGGAGGACTCCATGGGGGACATGGTCAGCTGATGCGATCTGCCCGTTCCTCGGATCAGGGCCCGGTGCTGGTGAGCATCTTTGTGAATCCGCTGCAGTTCGCTCCCAACGAGGATTTCGCGCGGTATCCCCGCACTCTGGATGCTGACGTTGCTGTGGCCGAATCCTGTGGGGCCGATGCGATCTGGGTTCCGTCCGTTGCAACGGTTTATCCGGATGGGCCTGAAGATGTGATGCGCATTCAGGTGCCGGATTCTCTCCAGCGGTCACTCTGTGGTGGCGGTCGCCCTGGCCACTTTGATGGAGTCGCCACCGTCGTGGCCCGCCTTCTGGCCATGGTGCGCCCGGATCGTCTGGTGCTGGGAGAGAAGGACTGGCAGCAGCTGGTCATCCTCCGCAGGCTTGTGGCTGATCTGGGTCTTCCGTTGTCCGTGCTGAGCGTTCCGACCGTGCGGGAGTCGGACGGTCTGGCTTTCAGCTCTCGCAATCGTTATCTCTCCGGGGAACAACGCGAACGGGCGGCTGCTCTGCCACGGCTGCTGCGGGCGACGGACGATGGCGCCATCGATCGACTTCCCAACGCACTCAGGGATGCCGGCCTTGAGGTGGAGTATGTAGAGAGAGTGGATCCCGTCACCCTGCAGCCCTGCGGTGAGGAGAAGGCGATCTCTCTGTTGGCCGCGGCGGTTCGTTGCGGCGGTACCCGTCTGATTGATCACGTTTTTCTGATGAGCCGAGCTCCCCTTGTCGCCATCGATGGTCCGGCCGGGGCCGGTAAGAGCACGGTGACCAGAGCCTTCGCCGAGCGATTGGGTTTGACCTATCTCGACACCGGGGCGATGTATCGCTCCGTGACCTGGCTTGTGAGGAGCCATGGGGTGGACCCTGCCGATGGGGCGGCGATCGAGCCGCTGCTGGATGGTCTTGATCTTCAGCTCAAGTCGCTTCCTTCGGGTGGTCAGCAGGTTCTGGTGAATGGAAAGGATGTGAGCACCGTGATCCGTTCGCCGGAGGTCACGGCGTCCGTGTCCGCGGTGGCGGCCCATCGGTGTGTGCGTCAGGCGCTGACCAACCAGCAGCAGGCGATGGGGGCGAAGGGAGGTCTGGTGGCGGAGGGACGTGACATCGGCACTGCCGTGTTTCCCGACGCCGAGCTGAAGGTGTTTCTCACCGCCACGGTCGCGGAGCGGGCCCGCCGTCGGGCCCTGGATCTGGAGCAGCGCGGCTTCCCCGTTCCAGAGCGCTCTGAGCTGGAGGCGCAGATCGCCGAGCGGGACCGGCTGGACAGCACCCGGGAGGAGGCCCCGTTGGTGAAGGCTGCCGATGCGGTGGAGCTGATCACCGATGGCATGAGCATTGATGCCGTGATTGATGAGCTGGTGGGGCAGTTCCGCTCGCGGGTGGGTGAAGAGGTCTGGCCTACGCCTGGGAACTGAGCTCGTCCAGGAGGTTGCTGCAGGCGTCCTCCAGCAGATCCAGCACATGCTCGAAACCGGCTTCACCTCCGTAATAGGGATCCGGAACTTCGGTTTCAGTGAAGCGCTGGGCGTAACTCAGCATCGGCCGCACGGTCGCTGTGGCGCGGTGTCCGGCTTCCCGGGCCAGGCCCTGAACGGCCGTCAGGTTGGCGTCATCCATGGTGAGGACCAGATCGAAGTCACTCAGGTCGTCCAGGCTGATTTGACGAGCACGGCTTGGCAACTGGATTCCGCGACGGCCGGCGGCCGCCTGCATGCGCCGGTCAGCGGGGTTGCCGGTGTGCCAGCCACCGGTGCCGGCGGAATCCACCACGAACCGGTCGCTGAGTCCCCGCTGATTCAGCAGGTGCAGGAACACCCCTTCGGCGGCTGGCGAGCGGCAGATGTTGCCAAGGCAGACGAACAGCAGCTTCTGAGTCATCCGATGGACAGGCGTTGGAGGGCGAGCTGGGCCCGCAGACGCACCACCTTGACATTTTCACGGCATTCCTCTGACAACTCCTGCAGGAGCGCGCACCCCCGATCTGCCAGGGGCTCTGGCGGTGGCGTCAGGCTGAGCCGTCGTTCCAGGCCGTAGGCAGCCGCATATCGCACCACCCACTCATCGTCACGGGCAGCGCGAAAGAGGGCGAGATAACAGCGCGACAGATCAGCCGGTGCCGTGGAACCGACGAGGTCGAGTTCAGCGAGCCCACGGGTCGCTGCACGTCTCACACTGGGAGCGATGTCTGCCTGGAGGGCGCGATCGAGCAGCTCCAGGCCCCTGGGATCCCGCAGGGCGGCGATGACCCGCACGACCCATGCTCTCGCGCCATAGTTCTGAGCATCAAGGCTCATCAGCAGGGTGGGGACGATGGCTCGGCCCAGAGCGATCAGCCCTTGCGTGGCCACGGCGGCAACCGCTGGATTGTTGTAACCGAGCACCTTGATCAAGGTGGGAGCCGCCGCTGGATCTTCCAGGGCGCAGATGGCCTGAGTTGCACGCACCAGCTCGGGAGTGGTTCTGGCGTCATCCAGGTGACGGATGGCACTGTCCAAGGCAACCGATGGCATCAGAGCAGCCTGTCCATCACATCGAGAATGGTGCTGTCACCGCTCTGTTCGGCAAGACCTCTCAGCGCCACCAGTTTGAGACTGCTTTCAACCGTTGCCGCCTCAATGGCCGGCAGCGAAGCAGTCCAGCCCGTGGCCCCGAGATCAAGCAGGGCTCCGCGGCGTACCAGAGGTTCCGGATGCAGCAGCAGTTGCTCGAGTTCGGAAGCCCATCGCTGGTCTCCGGTGATCTGGAGCAGGGCCCGACAGGCGGCTGCGCGGATCAGGGGTCTTGGATGCTGGGTGAAGGGAGTGATCGTCTCAATGACGCTTGGCGTTGCCACCCCGATGGCTCCGAGAGCTTCCAGGATCGCTTCGCAGGGTTCCTGGAGCAGGGCCGATCCAGGTTGCTCCCGGCCCGCCTGCTCCGGCCCTCCGGCAATCAGATGGCACAACGGGCCGACGGCTTCGGTCGCCCGATGGAGCCCCAGGCTGCGTGCCGCTTCCTCACGGACGGAGTAATCAGAGGATCTCAGCAGAGGCAGCAGGGCGCTGAGAGCCGGTGCGTCCTGCAGCATGCCGAGAGCACGGATGGCATTCAGAGCCACACCTCGGCGCTCTGGATCAACGGGAACCTGACTGAGCGCAGACAGGGTGTCGAGCAACAACGTCACCGCCTGCGGGTGTCTGCTGCGCATCCTCCCCAGCCACCAGGCTGCGTAGTACTGAGCCGGAACGTCCTCGGTCTGGCGGAGGTTGGCGATCACCTGAGCTTCGCTCAAAGGTTCCATCACAACCACTCCGCCGGCAAGTCATCACCCCAGCTTGAGGTCCGCTGGAATCGAAACGCTCCAGCGACCGACCCCCAGCATTGTTCGTTGGAGACGGGGTCGTGGCCTCGATCCAGGGTCGTCAGTTCATCCCCCCAGAGGTGAAACGTGCTGAAGAGCACGGTGTCCTTTCCGTTCCGATGCACGATGCACCGGCAGCCAGGTTCGATGGCTCCGTGGTAGCCATTGTCCTGTTCCAGTACCTGGTAGTGGCACTGGTCAACGGCAACAAGATCACCCTCGACAATCTGCCGTCGACATTCGGGATCAAATGTCGCAGAGGCAAAGCGGGACGGATCGCGGAAGGCGTGATTCCAGAGTTTGATCACACCTGGGGATTGCTCCTCAGCCCGGATCATCCGCAGCCTGTAGGGATTGCTCGGATCAACCGCGTAAGTCTGTTCCAGAAGGATGGATCCGGGCCTGAGATGGTCCAGTGGGCGATAACGCAGAAAGATGTGGGAATAGAGCGGTGGGTTGTCGAAGGCCTGCTTCTGATTGCTGTATTCCCCACAGAGCAGGCTGAGAAAACGACGCACGGTGGAAGTCATCTCAGCTCAGCTGGGCTTGATAGACAGGAACAATAAAAAAAGCCCCCCGGTGGGGGGCTTTCAACGCATCGGGACCTGATCAGATCAGGGAGTTGATGGCGTAATCGATGTAGCTGTTGGCTTCGGTGGCGGCGTCGCCGCTGAGCCCATGATTGGCTTTGATGTGCTTCAGAGCTTCCACGTACCAGGAGGGGGAGAGCTCGAAGGTGCGGTTGATTTCTGCCAGACCGGCAATCAGGTAGTCGTCCATGGGGCCGGTGCCACCTGCCACCAGGCAGTACGTGATCATGCGCAGGTAGTACCCGACGTCGCGGGAGCACTTGGCCTTGCCTTCCGGGGTGGCGGAGTAGTTGGACCCCTCCATCTGGGTGGTGTAGGGGAACTTGCTGTAAACGGCCTGAGCAGCGCCGTTGACCAGAGAATCAGCTTTCGAGGTCAGTGCCTTGGCAGCTTCGAGGCTGGCCTTGGCACGGCTGAAGCGACCGGAAGCGGCCTGCACTTCGGTGTTGCTGAGGAAGCGTCCCTGGGAATCGGCAGCTGCGACAGCTTCGGTGAGGGGGGTTTTCATGATGAAAGAAAGAAGCGGTTAGACGAAGAGGGCTGATGCCTGGATCAGGCCACAGATGCGGCTGCGCGGTCGAAGTAGGTGCCGATCTCGCTGCTCAGAGAGGCGCAGTCACCGGAGGTGATGCCGTTGCGGTCGTTGACCATGGACAGAGCGGCGTCCTTCATCAGGTTCACGCCGGCTGCAACGGAAGCACCGGGAGTGCCGAGGGCGAGATAGGTCTCACGCAGGCCGTTCAGGCAGCGGTCCTCCATCACGGAAGCGTCACCGGTGAACACGGAGTAGGTGACGTAGCGAAGGATGATCTCCATGTCGCGCAGGCAGGCAGCCATGCGACGGGAGGTGTAGGCGTTGCCGCCGGGGGCGATCAGTGCAGGCTGCTGAGCGAACAGCTGGCGGGCTGCATTGGCAACGATTGTGGAGGCGTTGCTGGAGATGCGGTTGACGGCATCCAGACGCTTGTTGCTGTCAGAGACGACGGCGGCGAGAGCGTCAATCTCGCTGGTGCTGATGAACTGTCCCCGGGCGTCGGCCTGGGCGACAACCTTGGTGAAGGCGTCGAACATTTGGAACTCCTCTTGGCAGCGTCTAAATGGGTGTCACAGACACCGGAGGGACATCGTAAGGAAGGTCCCGTCGGGGTCGGTGAGATTCTCGCCAAGGCCCAGCGGGCGCCCCGACGGCTGTTCATAATGCTTAACTCCCTTGCTACGACAAGGGAGTCGCGGTGGTCTTCTCAAGATCGAACAGAACACCGTGGATGTAGGACTCCGTCCACTCACTCCCGTAGAAGCGCGTCAACATGCCGCGCGCCGGATCCTTCTCCGCTCTGTAAGCCGTGTAGCGCTTCTGCCCGGACAGGAGCAGTGCCGCACGATCGTCATCCACGGGCTGCGCTTCCTCAACCAGGCGGAGATACAGCTGCAGATAATCAGCGAAGGCTGGACGGATCACGCGTTCAATCAGGTCGTCCCCTTCCTCACCGAGCGGGATGCGGGTCCAGAGAAAAGCAGGTGAGAAGTACGGCTTGGCTTCTTCGGGAATCGGGCCACCATCGGGAAGTTCGGCGCGCCATCGCTCGAAGATCGGCATCAAGCGCTCCCACACCGGCAAGGTGTGATCCGCATCGGCCTTGTCAACGGGTTGCAGATCGAGCGCGAGGAGATGGCCGTTCGGAAGAGTGACGAGATCCGCCCCGAAGAACGGCAGGTCGAACCGGCAGCTCGGATTGATCACGAAATTCAGCACCGAAGCCGCCGCACCGGCTTCGACGCAGGCACAGCGAACCTGGCGCAGTTTGTCCGTGGTGCAGGCCCAGGTTGCAGTGGTGACAGGAACGGGTTTCGCTTTTGATCCGGTGCTTCCCTCCTTCTGAAGGAAGGCATCCGCAACCGGGTAGGGAATCACTTGAAAAGGCTCAAGTGCAGCAACGGCATGGTCGAGAAATGGCTGCCACCGCCATCCCGGGATCTGAACAGGATCGAGGCTGGACTTGCGGAGATGGAGGCTCATGCGGGCTGGCTGGCGGGAAACAGGAATTCATGGAGGAATCGGTCGGACCATTCCTTCCCGAAATGACTGGTGAACAAACCGTGAGCTGGGTCGCGCTCGGCGCTGTAAACGTCGTAAGCGTCTTGGAGCTTCTCCACGTCCGACGGAGATAGCGCGGATTGTCCAACGGCCTGATCATGCATTGACCAGTAAGCCGCGAGGAACGCATCAAAGGCTGTGGGAAGTGAGCCTTGCGCTTCCTGGGCGCCGCCGCGGCAGAACAGCAACCAGGGAGAGAAGTACTGGTTGGGATCGAAGGAGCGCATTGTTTCCTCTCCGTTCAGCTCGGGGAACCGTTCATGCAGGGCCTTGAGCCCGGTGAAGTGGCGCTCCAGATAATCGTTGTCCTGGATCAGCGGCTGGAAGTCAAGAACGGCCACGAGTTTCTGGCGGGCGCCGAACCAGAGCAGATCGACCCCCATCAATGGATGGTCGAGGCTGTGCTCGGGGTAAGCCACTGAATTGAGCACTTGCAGGCTCTCTCCGGCATCGAGCCGGGTGACCCGCCAGCGTCGGAAGCCTGGAACGTTCCAGAGCCAGCTTTCAATCGTTCCCCCACTCTTGTCTGATTGACACAGCTCCAATCCTTCGGGCACGGCGGCCGGTTGCCCCCCTCGCTGGCGAATGTCGTCGTGCAGCTGGCTGAGGAAAGAATCGAACATCAGCTGTTGGTCTCCAAGACGGTCGAATCAGCGAACAGGCGGGCTTTCTCAGCCATGGCTTTGATGTCGTCGTCGGTCGGGCATCGCAGTTCCGTGCAGTAGGTGGTCATCGACACGCCATTGAGACACTGCACCGAACTCACGCGCATGCGCACCTGATCGGTCACGAACCAGCAGCGTTCAGTCCCCACATTGGTGTCGTAGCGGGTGGTGATGGTCAGGACTCCGTCGTCTGCAAAGGCATAGGTGCTGATCACGGCCTTCTTCTCCACATATCCAACGTCTCGGAGGAGAAATCCCCTTCGGGGGTCATCTGCTTGGGGAACATCGACAATCACGGCCGCGTAGTCGTCGTTGAGGCTTCCTTTCTTGAGGTTGCTTTCCCACCAGAAGCGGCCGCCTCCACTGGAGCGGTTCGCTGCGACACGGAGAGCATCACAGACCTTTTTGACAACCGGGTCTGAGGCGTCAAAGGGTTCGATCACCAGGTTGGAGTCCGCCGCTTCATCGTCCTGGTGATCCAGGTGATGGATCGATCGGCGGTTCAACCACGTTCCACGGCTGGCCGCCAAGAACTGGACCATCGACATTGGCGGCTCAAACACAGGCATGGATCAGGCGTTTGCCATGGTGTCCCGTTGCTTGAGCAGTTGCTCGAGCACCTCTTCCAGCCTCTGAAGCTCAGCGTGTTCCGCGACCGTGGCGTCAATCCTCTTCTGGGGGAGCTTCAGCTTCTTGCCCATGGCGATCACGTCATCGCGCAGGCGGTTCCGGTAGGCCTCGAGCTCTTCGATCGAGTCTTGAAGCTCCTGAAGCGTGGGTTCAGCCATGTGAGTTCGACGCCATTTCAGCTCGACTGTGGCTCGAGGGTAAGCCGCATGGGCTGGCCTCCGGCCCGAGCAATCGACCGGTTGACTAATAAATAGATGTGAGAGGAAAAACCTGAAACGACCTGCGGGATCGCCAGAGAGGCTTGTCTGGAGCTCCTGCAGGGCCTTGCTGCTTCTGCATCAACTCTCAACGTTTATTCGACAAGTGACGAACCATTGCGTGACCTCAGCAGTGGCCATGGGGAGGCTGAAAGGTCCGGTTACGTTCTAAAGGCGCTTCAAAGCCAGGTCTGAATCGCTAGCAGCTACCTCCTCTCTGAGGATGTGCCTGATGCTTTCAATCCTGGCAGCCCGAAGCATTCCCTCCTTTGTCTGGCTTCCAAATGCTCGACGCATTCTCCCGTTCCGTCGTCAGCGCTGACGCCAAAACTGCTGCCGTGGGTGCTGGCGACATCGCCGCTCTCCGTCAGTACGTTGCCGAAGGCAACAAGCGTCTGGACGCTGTTAACGCCATCACCTCCAATGCCTCCTGCATCGTCTCCGATGCTGTGACCGGCATGATCTGCGAGAACACTGGTCTGATCCAGGCCGGTGGCAACTGCTACCCCAACCGCCGCATGGCCGCTTGCCTGCGCGACGGTGAAATCATTCTCCGCTACATCTCCTACGCCCTGCTGGCTGGCGATGCATCCGTCCTGGATGACCGCTGCCTCAATGGTTTGAAAGAGACCTACATCGCACTGGGTGTTCCCGCTCAGTCCGCTGCCCGCGCAGTGGCGATCATGAAAGCCTCTGCCACGGCTCACATTGGTGAGACCAACACCCCTGCACTGGGTGGCACCAAGTTCCGCAAGATGGAGACCGCTCAAGGCGATTGCTCCGCTCTTGTTGCTGAGGCTGCCTCTTACTTCGATCGCGTGATCAGCGCCGTCGCCTGAGTCAATCGGGTTTTCCCATTTCCTCAACACCAACCTCCATCTAAAGGATCTCCACGATGAAATCCGTCGTCACCACCGTTGTGACCGCTGCTGACGCAGCCGGTCGCTTCCCCTCCCAGAACGACCTCGAGGCCGTCCAGGGCAACATCCAACGCGCCGCTGCTCGCCTGGAAGCCGCTGAAAAGCTGGCTGCTGGCCTCGACGCCGTCACCAAGGAAGCCGGCGATGCCTGCTTCAACAAGTACCCCTACCTCAAGCAGCCCGGTGAAGCTGGTGAGAACCAGACCAAGGTGGACAAGTGCTACCGCGATCTGGGCCACTACCTGCGCCTGATCAACTACTGCCTGGTTGTTGGCGGTACCGGCCCTCTGGATGAGTGGGGCATCGCTGGCGCCCGTGAGGTGTATCGCACCCTGGGTCTGCCCACCGGTCCTTACGTCGAAGCTCTGACCTACACCCGCGATCGCGCTTGCGCCCCTCGCGACATGAGCCCCCAGGCTCTGAACGAGTTCAAGTCCTACCTGGACTATGTGATCAACGCTCTCTCCTGAGCTGCGAGTTCAAGTCATTCATCAACCAGAAGGAGGCCTTCGGGCCTCCTTTTTTGTTGCCTGGTTTGTCTTGTCGTCTTCCTTAGTCTCGTTTTCTATCATCGAGAACTGTGAGATCTCGATGGAGAAGAGTTTCTTGAACTGTCGCGCATTGGAGCGTGGCAAACCCCAACGCCTCCTGGGAGGCATGGCTGGATTCTCTTGTGGCTTGGAAAGAGAGTGGTTTTCAGATGGATGTTGCCAGTATTTTCACAAAAGTATGAGCTGCGTACTTTAAGTAGCAATAAGAATCCCGAAAAAATTCTAGTTGGGTAATAAATTGCGTGTAGTCAACCAATCTCCATGCCTGCAATTAAGCTCAAGCGAGACTTTACCGATCAGAATCGGGTTTCGTTCGCGGTTTCAAACTCTCGGGATGCAGTCAAGAGTGCTGCATCGAATCGGGGTAAGGCTTCCAAGAGCACCGCTGAGTACAAGGAGAACCAGTGTGGCTCCATGGGGATTGGAGCAGGTCCCCGCATTCATGAGATCTGTCCGTTCTCTTCCGTCAATCATTCCTATGCGGCAACGGGAGATGGCGCTCTGAATAATGCGATCTCGGCTGCTTATAAGCAGGTGTTCGGTAATATTGGAATCGCTAATAATCAAAGGCTTTCCTCCCTTGAGGCTTTTCTGCGGGATGGCCGAATCACGACCCGCGATTTCATGGCAGGCCTTGTGAAGTCTGACCTTTATAAGGAAAAGTTTTTCTTCGCTGTCTCGCCGATGCGTGGCGTCGAGTTGACCACCAAGCATCTTCTGGGTCGTCCTCCGATCAGTCAAGAGGAGGTTGGTTCCGCGATCAAGCTGATTGCTGATCATGGATTTGATGCTTTTGTTGATCAATTGGTCCGATCTGAGGAGTATCTGGAAACGTTTGGTACGGATACAGTCCCATACCTGCGTGGATTCAAGTCAGAGGCGCGTTCCTACTGCTCGACATTTGTCAACATGGTCGAAATATCGCCTGCTAATGCCAGCGCTGATCATGTGATGTACTCAGGACCTCTGCTGGTGAAGCGTTTGACTAAGGGGCGTTCGGCTCTTTCGGCGGCAGCCTCCGGATTTGTTGCCGATACCACGGAGTTCTCCTACACGAATGCCGTCAACAATCCTAGAAATGCTGCTTTCCGGCGGATGTACGCAGGAAAGTTTGACTACAGGCTTTATTGATTTGCCTGTGAGCTTAAAAAAGCGGGCATGGCCCGCTTTTTTAAGCTGTCTCACTGTTGAGGTGCAGGAGAGTCAGGCGATGTTTGAAGTTGACAGTATCTCTTTGGGGCTTCCCGTCTTGATGTTCGTCATCATGCTTTGCCCCCTCGAAGATTTTGTGATCTGTTGACGGTGCGCCATCAGTTTTGAGAGATTGACTTTTGGCCCCTGAAGTTGTTTGAGCCTTGCTCTGATGGATAGTCAACCGAATGTTTCCGGCTTGGAGATGACTTCGCCGGCGCAGTCCGTCCGTCCGGATCTGGATGCGTTGTTTGCGGACCTTGCTCACCCCAATCCGCATCTGCAGACCCAGGCCTACCTCGCGATGGTGGACCACTGGCCCGATGAAGCACTGCAGAGGCTGCTGACCCTTCTGGATCAACCTGATGTTTCCCTGCGCCGTGCGGCAGTGCGAGGCCTCGGGGCCTTTGGCGCGGTGGCCCTGCGTCCTCTGGCTGAGCTGTTTGGCATGAGCCCGGATGGAACGGTGCGGGCCAGTTGTGTGAAGGCCTACGCCCAGATCGCATCCAACTATCCAGATCAGAGCTTTTCTCCAGAGGCGATGGCTGTTCTTGAGACCGCACTCTCTGATGAGTCTCCAGTGGTTTCTCAGTCAGCCGTGATGGCACTGGGGCAGGTCGGCATTCAGGCCCTCCCTCTTCTGATCCGCATTTGCAAGGGAGACAACATCGCCCATGTCCAGTCTGCGGCCATGGCTCTCGCCGAGATCCCTGATCCCCGGGCTGAAACCTGCCTGCGGGAGGTGTTCGACGACCCTGCGACGGATCCGTTGTCCCGTCAGATGGTGGAGGCATCGCTTGGACGTCTGGACAGCCGCCGCTCATAAAAAACGGGAGGTCAGCCCCTCAGCTGCCCTCCCGTGGTTGCGCATGCAGTGCTCGACGCGAACACTACATATTGACATTACGTTAAAGAACGGAACAAATCCGCTCAAGCGTGCCTTTCAAGTTGGTTGACCGCGAGACGCAGAATCGGTTTCACGGCGTCATCGGGTTCGCTCTCACAGCGGCTTTCAAGAGCCTGGATCGCAGCCGGATCCTCGAGTTTCATCAGTGAGAGAGCCGTGTTCTTGCGAACCAGTGGCGAACCATCGTTCAGGTTTGGCAGAAGCAAGGGCAGGGCCCACTGGCTGTCGTTCAGCTTGCCCATCAACGTGCTTGCTTCAGCGCGCACTTCCTCATCCTCGTCTTTCAGTGCATCCGTCAGGAGCTGGCGGGCATCTTCGTCCCCCAGGTTCTGAATTTGATCACCAAGGGCTCCGATCGCTGCGGTGCGGATGCGTGCATGAGGGGAGCGGGCGGCCTCTTTCAGGGCCTCAGGCGCTCGAGCTCCCACAAAAGACAGTCCCCAGCTCGCCAGCCCCGTCTGCATGGGGGTGTTGGAAGGGTCCACAAGAATCTCCAACAGACCCTCAACCGCATCCGCCCCGATCACGGCCATGGCACCGACGGCTGATCCCTGAACAACAGGATCGACATCATTGAGCAACGCCTTGAGAAGGAAGGGCAGAGCGCGTCGGTCAGAGATCAACGTGAGTGTTTTGGCCGCAGCACGGCGAACGGTCACGTTCTCGTGCTCGCACATGGCTGTGCACAATGCCGGCACGGCCGCGCTGCCCACGGTCCCGAGGCTCTCGGCGAACGTGAGACGCAGCAACCCACGTCGATCGCCCAGTCCCGCCACCATCCGCTCGATTGCCTGGGAATCACCGGCGGGTCGTTCCCCCTGCCTCAGTTGCAGCTTCAGCTCCTGGGCCAGCTGTTCTGCTTCCTCCTCACTGAGCTGAACCGGCTCAGCGCTGTTGAACGAGGGAGCAACGTCGGTCACGGCACGGCTGATGCAGCCATTCATTATCCGGTTCGCTGATCGCTAAGGTCGCGCCAGTCGCCTGATTGTTGTGACCAGCTTCGTTCTTTCCCACAACCTTCAGATCCAAGCCGATGCCGTTCCACCGTTGGACTTTGATGCCCTGGCGGCGGCACTGCAACAGGAATGCCCATCGGTGTCCATCGCTGAGGCCTTGTCACATCCTCACTGGAAACTCAGCCTTGAATCCACCGCTGAACCTGCTGCCTTTGCAGCTGAACTCACGGCCGCGTGGCGAGCTGTTCGCCGTTCCATGGGCCATGGCGATTCCCATGCGGTGATGGCTCTTGGTGGACGAAAAGATTCCGTGGGCAATCCCGGTGCACCACTGCAGCAAGGTGGATGGGGGGTCGACGTCGTTGAGACGGTGGACCCCGACGCGTTCCTGAAGGTGATCAACTGGACAGGCCTGACGGCTGGTCGCCCTGCTGATGGCGTTTTTGAGATCGTTGATCGGCCTGATTGATATCAGCCGCGCCGACGACGGCCGCCCCGCTTGGCCGACTTCCGGTTGGGCTCTGAGCTCTGCACCGATGACGATTCGACGGTTGCGTTGTCTGGGCTTGTGCTGGCGTGGGAGGCGATCGACTGAATTGACATGCCACGGTTGTGGATCGATTGCATGCTCCTGCTGAGCTGATGGCGTGGCACCCAAATGGTGCGTGCTGACCAAGGCCGGGAGCCGAGCTCAACAGTTGTTTGAACAGCGACGGCGTCAGAGCTTATGGGTCCCATGCGATGTCAATTGGAATACAGGAAACGATGCCTCGGATGGCATCACGCGCCAGGGGTTCGCAATCTTCCTTACGACAGTGAGCCCGGTGTTCCGGTGAGTGGCGGCTCCTGCAGAATCATTGCCCAGGCACGACGCATGGATGGCTGGAGCTTTTGACAACATTCATCCGGGTCTTTCTCAATGTGAGGCGATCCGGCTGCTGACGGCGCCCATCGATGAGCTTGAGTCGCAAAGCGATCCATACATGGCTGCTGCGCACCTGATCAATTTCCCGGGAGATGAAACCGAATCGGCCCTGCTTGCCCTGGTGCAGAGCACGGATCAGAGTCAGCCGCGCCGGCTTGCCCGACGCAAAGCGGTGGAAGTGCTCGGACGTCTCGGCTGTGTCGACGCAGCATCAGCCATAGGCGACTGTCTTTGTAGCGATGACCCCTATCTCGTCGAAAACGCTGCCTTCGCGCTTCAGCTGCTGGATTGCCGCATTCCAGAGATTCACGGTCGGATGATCGAGCTTCTGCAGGATCCGTCTCAGAACCAGCGCGTGCTGGTGCAAAGCCTCGCAGCCTTGGATGTGCAGGACGCACTCCCTGCCATTCAGAACCTTCAGGATGCCGAGCATTCCGGGGTCCGTGGGGCTGCCATCAGTGCAGCTGTGCGTCTCGGTGGCCCCCGAGATCTCCTGAGCGCCTTGGGGCCACTCATGCTGAGACCCAACCAGATGGATCGTCAAACGGCGATTCAGGATGCCATCAACGCCGGTGGACAGGAACTGTTGCCGCAGATTCTTCGAGCGCCGGTGTCTCCGGTGTTTCGGATGAGAGCGGTTCGGGCTCTCTGGCCCGATGGAGCACAGGACTTCAACGGTTTGGAGCTCACTGACGTTGTCGATGCACTGCTCCAGGACCGCCCCCAGTCCCTTGAGCTGGTGCATGCCTACGACCAGGAGCCAACGGACGCCTTCTTAATCCAGGAATTCTTTGGAACGGATTTCAGTCGCAGCTATCTGGCCCTTCAGTCTCTTCAGAGTCGGTCTGCCCAAGAGCTCTGGCCCCTGCTCAAGCAGCGCTGGGATGAGGAGGCTCACAACGATTACGGAGCCCACTATTTCTTCGTTCGTCTGTTCGGTGCGATCAGCTCTTGGCCTGAGGCTGCCCAGCCCCTGATCCGAAGCCTCCTGGAGGAGGCGATCAACACACGTCGTCCGCAGTTCATGAAATCCAAGCCTGCAGCGGTGCTCGCAATGGGAGCACTGGGAATGACCGATCATCCCGGCTGTTTCGAGGTCTGGCTTAGCCCAGACAGCACCCCTTTCTGGGAAGTGCGGTATGCCGCTCTCATGATCGCGCCAGCGGGGTTGGCGTCCCAGGCGCTCTCGGATCCCGAGCCTTATGTGGCAGCGAAAGCGCAGATCGCTGTTGCTTCAGCGCGTTAGCCATGAAAAAGGGGCGGTTGAACCGCCCCGTTGCGCATGATGGATCGGGATCCAATCGCTCGGCTGAGAATCAGGCGAGGGAGTTGATCACGTAGTCGAGAGCAGCGTTGTACTCGGTCAGAGCCTGGGGGCTCAGGTCACGAGGAGCGCAGCCGTCGTTACGCATTTGAGTGAAACCAGCAACGTAGGTGCCGGGGTCGATGCTGAGGGCCTTGTAGACCTCGCGCTGACCGTTGATGGCCAGTTCGTCCAGAGGGCCGGTGCCGCCAACAACCAGGGAGTAGTTGATCAGACGCAGGTAGTGGACGAAGTCGCGCTTGCACTTCTCCTTGCCTTCGGTGGCGCACTGGCGGGGCTGACGGCCGGTGGCACCGTTGGGGTACTGGGTGTAGACGGCGTCCACAGCGCGCTGGGCGATGGCGTCGTAGTTCTGAGCGATCTTTTCAGCGGCCTCGAGGCGGGCTGCTGCGCGCTGCAGGGAACCTTGCACAGACTCCAGGTCGGAGCTGGTGGGGAAACGGGAACCGCTGTCAGCGGCGCCGATGACGGTGGTGAGAACGGACTTCATTGGTTTAAAAGAAGGATGTGCTTAAAAAACTTCTAAAGGGCTCAGCTGATGGCGCTGATCACCATGTCGAAGTAGGAAGCAGCTTCAGCAGACAGTGCGTTGCAGTCGCCCTGGGTGACGGGCATCTTGCGCTGCTCACCAGTGGTGTTGTTGGTGTTGGTGATGTGGGCGCAGGCGGAGGCCTTCATGATCGCCACAGCACGGGAAGCAGATCCGGCGGGAACGCCCAGAGCGGCGTAGGTCTCGCGCAGACCGTTCAGGCAGCGGTCCTGCAGCACGGAAGCATCGCCGGCGAGCAGGGCGTAGGAGACGTAGCGCATGATGATCTCAGCATCACGCAGGCAAGCAGCCATCTTGCGGTTGGTGTACACACCACCGTTGGGAGCAGTCAGGCCGGTGTTCTCGCAGCAGATGCCTGCAACGGAGTCGGACACCACGCAGGAAGCGTTGGCGGTGATGGCGTTCACGGCGTCCAAACGCTTGTTGCCTGCGGCAATGAATGCCTTCAGGTCGTTCAGCTGAGCGCCACCGATGAAGCTGCCGCTGGAATCAGCGGATACAGCCTGCCTAGAGAATGCGTCGAGCATAATCAAATGCTAAGGAGAGGGGGTAGATGCGATGCATCACCCCGGGACCGTACGCCGATGCGAATGGATCAAGGGTGAATGCTTCAGGCTTCTCAATACAAATTTGCACTGCAAAAAGAAAGAAAAACGAAAGAACGAATTCATTGCGGCTTAGGCAAGGTGCAGCAGAGCGCGTTCGCAGCTCCATCGCAGTGGTTGCCAGGGATTCGATTCACTGAGCGCTTGGAGGGCTGAGCGCTGATCGCCGAGCCCGAGCCGCAGGCAGCTCCAGGCCGCGGCCACTCTGGACTTGGCGTATTGAGGAGCCGTCTCAGCCAGAGCTTCACGAACCAGGTCGCTTCGTTCGTGCAGGTGAAGAAGACCTGTGCAGCTGGCCAGCAGATAGTGCACGCCGTAGTCGCTGCCGAGACTGGACCGCAGCCCGTCGATCAGGTTCAGCTGCCCCTCTTTCGGCAAGGTCATCAGGGCCTTTGCCGCCGCGTACTGACGTGCCTCATCCCTGTGTTGCAGGCCGTCCCGAATGGCATCCTCAGCGGCCTCCGTCGGGGGCAGGCCATCCAGATCAAGGCGGCGGGGGTCGTCCTGAAGCAGTTGTTCAAGGAGATCCACCGCCTTCGGTTCGATCGAGCCACGGCCGGTCGTTGCCATCAAGAACGCGCTTTTGGCGCGCAATGGCATCGAAACGGGGCAGCGGATCAGGGGGGCCAGCGCTTCGACCCGTCCTGCATCGCCGAGATCAATCACAGCTGCCCGCCGCCGTCCGGGGTTGTCGTCCTGCAGCTGACTGATCAATGGAGAGAGACCGTCGGGGTTGCCCTCAACGCGCACACGATGTGCATGGGCGGCTCCCGCGACAAGCGGGTTGGTGTCCTGACGGCAGCGATCGATGGCGTGATCGCGATCGGCCATGCCAAGTCTGGTGAAGGCCTGGATCACTGCCCTCCTCTGATTGTCCGGTCCTTCGAGGGCCCGGATCAGCTCGGCTTGTCCATTGATGTCGACGGGGATGCCGATGCGGGCGATTGCATCAGCGGCGTTCACCACCGTGGGTTCGTCGTCGGCCCTCAGGGCATCCAGGAGCACCGGAAGGGCTTTGGGGTTCTTGCGACGGCCGAGGGCGTCCAAGGCCTTCCTTCTCGTGATGCGCTCGTAGAGGTCGTCCGATGGATTGGCGCCTGCTTCCAGCAGGAGTTCAAAGGATTCTGCAGACGTGCAGGCTCCGAGGCGTGTCGCTGCCAGATATTTCAGTCCAGGATTGTCGAGCTCGCTTGGCTTCCTGAGAAGGGTGGACCTCGCTGTCTCTTCACTCATTCCAGAGAAAAGAGTGTCGAAGCGCTCGCTCATTGATGTTCGGGAGGAGGGAGGTGACGCGAGATCATTGATTGGACCTATGATCACTTGCCTGTTGGAGGATAAAGCCAGATGGCTGCAACAGAGAAAGCCGCGCAGGAAATTCGCCGCTTTCTTGATCAACATGAGGATGGCTCAGCGTTGAATGCAATAACAACGCTTGAAGATCTCAATCATGTGATCAAGGATTGTGGAAGTTGCTTGAGTGGTGCTCTGATTCCGTTGGAGCAAGCCCAGCGCCCTCCAAAGATTCTGGTTGAATCCGGTCATACTGAGGCAGGCATTGCCTGGCGAACTCTGCAATGCCCTGGCGGACCACTGGTGCTGCAAATGATCTGTAAGCAGGTTAACTTTGCCCTTTGGATTCAGGAGTGCTGAAGGTGGCAAGTGCAGAGCTGGAAAGATTTGTGCAAGCCATTGTTGATGACCACGGCTTGGCTACAGGGATCAAGACGCTCGGTCATCATTACGACATCGTTGCTTACGCCAACATTCGCGGTTACACCATCAGCCTCCCTGAGTGGGGGCGTTACGTGGCCATGGACGCGCTTCAAGCTTCGGATGCAGAGATTGCCTTGATGCAGCAGGCGGATCCGGCTCATTGGAGCTGGGCTTTCCGCCAGTTGTCCCGGTGGCGTTTGTTGCTGATGGACGGAGCCGGCAGCGAGGGCCTGCTGGGACCTGCCGATCTGTCTGTTCCGTCTCAACCCACCATCCATGACGGTTCCAGTTCTGTGCCCTCAATGCCTCTGACTGATGATCAGAAGGATGCGGCTTTGCGCTCATTCATCGAGCTGGTTCGTTCGCGGCCAGACCTCAAGGATCAGGTGAAGGGAGCGCGCACCCAGGATGAAGTGATTGCGTTGGCGGATCAGCAGGGGTTCTTCATCGATTCACTCACGTTGTTGCGCAGCTGGAGTCAGGTGTCTGATTTCAGTAAACCCACCTGGTTCGGTTGGTTTGATGATTGAACTGTTTCAGCTGATTTCTGCGTAACGCGTTTGAGTGGTGCCACGTTTTGCCCAATACGTCACGAGGGCTTCACCACCGGGTCTTGGTACGGCAGCCGTGGCGCGCAGAATCTTGAAGGTTCGTCGCGGACCCATTGGCCAGTTGCCTGCAGCAGCAACTTTGCGCACTCTCCCACCAAGCTGCTCGATGCACTGTTCGAACTTGTCAAGGTGGGTCTGGTCGACGGTCTCAAAGATGAAATCTGTTCCCTCGCAAATCAGATGCTGGGAACGGATCCAGGCTTTCAGTTGTTTTTCGGCATCAGAGAAAGCCATTGGTTTCCGTTGAGATCTGCCGTTGGATCACCAACGAAGCCAGTGCTCTTCGAGGTCATCTCCGAGGTAGGCGACACGCTTGAACCGAAGAGGACCATGTTCTGATCCCCAGCGCTGCTCATCTGTTTCCGGATCGAAGCCCCTGTCGCGGCTGACCCAGTCTGTGGCATTGACATCCACTTCGCTAACCAGATAGGTGAGTTGACCATCCCGTGGCACCAGGCACTTCTTTCCAGGTTCAACTTCACCTTGATAACGACCTGCTTCGATCTCACGGAAGTGCATGCCGCAGCCGCAACGTGGCTTGAGCGAGTCGGGTTTGAGGCTGTTCAGCAGCTCGGGACGCTGGCCGGCCCCGGCGAGACGGATCGGATCCGCAAAGCCGAAATTTTCCACGATGAAGTGCTGGCCGTCTGCGGGAAGCAGCCGGTGAATGCCCTGCCGGTAGGGACGCCAGGGATCATGGTCGTAGCTTTGTTCGGAGTAAAAACCAGGAGCTTTCAGCACATCCCAGGGGAGCGGTCTGAAAAAAATATTGATGTGAGCAAAGTCTTTGGGATTGCTCTGGGCTTGTTCCCTGTTGCTGTAATGCCCTGCCAGGGTTTTGGCAAAGCGCAGCAAAGAATCGGTGGTTGGGCTCATAAGGATCGTCCTGCTTCAGCTCGTCAGACGACGCACCTCTGAGGCGAAGGAGGTCTGCAGAACGCCAGAACCTGCCGAAGTACGCAGGACAGAAGACCTGCAGCGCACGTTCTCGGAGACGAACCAGATGCGTTCCTCCGCAATGGATTGCTCGTAAGCCGTTGTCAGTACAAAGGTTCCATCACTAAGGAAGGAATAGCTGGACTCAGCAGGAGCCGCTTCGGCGTAGCCAACACTGCGCAGGAGCTTCCCCGTCGTTTCATCCAGAGGCAGGGGCACAATCAGGCAGGAACCTGACGACACCTCACTGGGATCATCCGGCTCCCAGTCACTTTCGGCGGCCCATTTCATTTGAAAGGGGCTGGAGACCTGTCGGTCTTGATCCAGATTGGATGCAGCTAGGAGTTGTGCAATATCTGAGTCTGTTTTTTTGATTCGCGTAATCTCAACTTCACTCAGGACATCTTCAAATTGCTGAAAAGCGAGGGAGTGGCCTGATCGCATGGATCGCCACTTTCCCTCGCTTTGAGCAACGAATTGCTCAATGTTCATTTGGTGCTGGAATCTGAATCAGGCTGGGTTTCTGGACGACTGTTCTGCACCATGTTGACCATGGAGTCGATCATCATCGACATCGCCATGGGAACAGTGGAAACAGACGACTGGAAGCCCTGATTCGATCCCTGATGCGTATGGGTGGGTTGACGAAGAATGGGCATGATTCAGTAGAGGGCGGATCCTGGGTTGCTGATCTCCCGAAGGCTCCGAGCGATCTCGTTTGCTTCTTGGGCAATCATCGCTGACCGATCCGGCCATGAGGGCCGGATCGGTCGAAGGATTAAGCGTTCGCAATAGTAAGAATGCGACCACCCTGGGCCTGAATGCTCTGGATCGTCTTCGACAGCGACGCATAGCTCACAACCGAGCGCTGAGCCGAGCGACGCGCTGTGCCCATTTGCACCTTTGAGGTCCAGCTGATCGAGAAGCGTTTGCCCCCTCCGACAATCTTCCGGGCCCTCACGGCGGTGGGGTTGGAACGGGAAGCCAAGCTGATCTGGAGAACGGAAGCCCTGTCGGCATCAAAGCCGGCGAAGCCAGGATCCAGAGCCTGGGTGCGTTGGTAGGCCACCGTGCTCTCACCAACAACTGTGGTGGCGGTGCGGGCGTAGGGAACAGTGTCGATCCCGAAGTTGTTCAGGTACTCATCGCTGTAGGTGTAGCTGGCGATTTCGGCTTCAAAGCCTTCATCGGCCAGGCGGCGCACGTGAGCGCTGATTTCGGCCTGATCGCGAGGAGGGCGGCCCATCAGATGCTTGAAGTTGAGCTCAACAAAGCGGTAGGGGCCGTTCTCCTCGAGAAACAGACGGCGGTAGGTGTCCGACTGGGCCAGAGCTGTGATCAGGCCCTGAACGGTGAGGTCGCCGTTGATGAAGAGCGCCTCGATGGAGGGCTGAACATCCAGTTCCATCAGGTAGCGGTTGCCGAAAACCTGGCGGTAAGCCGCGCGAATGATGTCGGCGGCATGGCTGCGGTCCTGGTTGGCGGTGCTGGCCAGGGTGGCGGTGGCGGTCATGAGGGGAGGGGAGCGGAAAAGAGGAGGCCTCCGTTGCCACGCTGATGTGGAGGAGGCCCCGGGTGTTCAGGGACGGTTGGGTTGATCGCTGGGATCAGCGATCACATCACCTCGGTGATGGAGATGATCCGTCCGCCGCGGGCGTGGATGTACTTCATCTGGCTGCTCATGTCTTTGCCTGACACCAGATAACTGGCGTTCGGGGTGCGTTGACGGCCCCCACGGGGCTGAGCGTTGACGACGATCCGGAACCGCTTGGTCGTTGCGGATGGCGATCCGGAAACGGCACCGTTGCGGTTGGCGCGCACTGTCGTGGTGCGCCAGCCACTGGGGACAGTGTTGGTGGCCACGGACCTGACCAGAGAGGAGCTGTTCAGGACGGCATCGCTGGCAGCGAATCCTTCAGCCAGGGAGAGGTGGCGGTTGAAGGCCAGCTGCGAGCGGCCCTGTTCGGTGCTGATGCGCATGTAGGGCACCGTGTCCTCACCGAAGGTGGACTGGTACTCAGCGCTGTCGAGATAGCTGTTGATCTCGGCCTCATAACCGTCGTTGGCCAGGATCTGAATGTGCTCACTCAGTTCGGCCTGGGAGACGGGGGCCCGTCCCAGCAGGTGCTTGAAGTTGAGTTCAACGAAGCGATAAGGGGCGTTGGTCTCGAAGAAACGCCGGCTGTATTCCGGTGACAGGGCAAGGGCACGCACGAGCTCCCTGGTGCTGAGGTATCCCTCGGCGAATTTGCTTTCGGCGGACATCGCCCGCTCCGATTCCATCAGGTGGGGATTGCCCATCACCTGGCGGTAGGTGGCGCGGATCAGGCCATTGATGGTGTCCGCGGTATCACCGGGGCAACGTTGGAAGATCTCCTGCTCCCGCTGGCCGAGGCCAAACGAGACATAGGAGTCGTTGCGGATCGGGGTGAAATCGCCGCCGTCGCTGGAGGCACGCTTCTTCGGTGCGAAGCGCACACCGCCGCCTGAAGCTCCCGCGGAAACACCGCGAACCGCGGAAGGAACTTGGATGTAAGGCGTGTTGCCATTGGCCAGGGCGTTGCTCAGCTGGCTGCGGGCACCCACGGCGCTGTCACTGATCGCGAATCCACGCTCCAGTGCTGCCATGCTGGCGAAACTGCTGTTGGGAATGCCCGCTGCGGAGGTGAAGGATCGGGTGTACGGCACCACGTCATCACCGAACACCTCGGCGTACTCAGCACCGTCGACGATGAAGTCGATCACGGCGTCGTGACCGCCGCTGGCGAGCAGTGTGATGTGGGCGGACATCTCCGCCTGGTTGATGGGCGGACGACCCAGAAGATGCTTGAGGTTCAGCTCGATGCCGCGCTGGGGAGAAACACCCTCGAAGAAGCGAGCCCGATAGAAGCTGGACTTGGCTAGGCCGCGCACGAAATCACGGACCGTGAGTTCGCCGTTGCCGAACTGCGCTTCCAGGGATGCGGAACGCTCGTTGTCCATGACATGAGCGTTGCCGTACACCTGGCGGTAGGCAGCGCTGATGGCGGTGGCCAGTGCGGCGGCGTCATTCGGGGAGTAACGCTGAGCGGTGACGCCATGGGGGCAATCCTCATGATTGCGGGGGCCGATGGCGATTTTCATCGTCGCGCAGGACTGGCGAAGGAATTCGCCGTTGCTCAGGGCCGGTTTGGCAGCTGCATTGCGGTTGCTGCTGAATGAAACCGGACCGTCATTCAGAGATTCGGCACCAAAGCCTTTGGAGGCGGACATCGGACTGGAGGGTGAGGGGGAAAGGTGGGTGGTGTTGCGGAGGGGGAAGCAGGCGGTCGCCGACCTCATGCGCGAAGGTCGGCGATCAGCGCCAGGGCATCACGGTGAAGGCGTCAGTTCACGGGCGTGATGCTGGAGATCTTCCCGCCCTCGGCATGAATGCGCTTGAACTGCTCGGAGAGCTTGTCGAAGGGCACGAAATACACCCGGTTCGAGCGGGTGTAGCGGGAGATCCGACGCACGTTGTTGGCGCTGTAGGCCGTGACTTCCACGCGGTAGGTCTTGCCTTGTTCGCCGGCACCAACGCCGTGGCGGGTCGGTGCGTCCTGAAGATTCTTGGAGGGGCGGAAGCTCCAGCCGCCGGGTTCCGTGGAGGAGGGGGCCACCACGGCCATCGGACGGTTCTGGTAGGCGTTGCCGCCGAGCTTGCTCCGGATGCCGGAAAGGTCGCCCTTCAGGCTGCTGCTGCTGTTGCCACGCAGCAACTGGAAACTCCAGGTGAACTCCTGCAGGGTGCCGCAGGATTCGGTCTTCCAGCCTCGCTGGTAGGGAACCGTCCACTCGCCGAAGGTGTCCTGGTAGTCGCTGCTGTCGAGGAAGCTGTCAATGTCAGCGTCGTAGCCGAGGCTGTCCAAGCGCTCGGCGTGGGCGCGCATTTCATCGAAATCGACAGGAGCGCGTCCGAGCAGATGGCGGAATGCCAGCTCGATGTAGCGGTAACGGGAGCAGGCGTCGAAGAGCCTTTCGCGGTAAAGCTCGCTCTTGGCGATGCGACGCACCAGCTCGCGCACGCTGATCTCACCGAGCTTGAACTGTGATTCGGCTACCAGCTGGCGCTCGCTTTCCATCACGTAGGCGTTGCCCAGCACCTGCTTGTAGACAGCCCGAATGATCTGTTCTTTTTTGGCGTCGTCGTCGCCGGGAATCAGCTCAAGAGGAGCTTCGCTCTCTTGTGAAAAACGCTCGACCCCGAGGAGCGAGGCAGGACCGAAAGGCATGGAAACCCAGACGTGTTCGCCAAGCCATGGTCATTCAGAAGTGCTGGCCAGAGCCGAGTTCTTTATAAACCTCAATCAAATATGTCCGAATGTTGCGTGACATGACGCTTTTGCCCCTGCTGTGAGGGGGCGAGCGGCTCAGATGCTCCGTCAGGACAGGCTTTCGAGGCTGTCTCTCGTGGTGTTGCGCGTCAACGGATTCCAGCAGTCCAGTTCTTCGAACGGACGGGCCAGCAGTGAGTCGCGCTGAGGGCCGAGGCCTGTTGTGAGGGAGAAGTCCGCTCCCTTGATCGATTCCGCTCCGTCGAGTCCGGCTTCGGTGAGGTCGGCGCCGCGGAAATCCGCACCGTCGAGCTGGCATGTTCCGAAGCGGGTGCCTCGGCACATCGCTCCACGAAGGATGGCGTCGCGCAGGTCTGAGCCAACAAATCGGACGCCGTCGAGGATGGCCCCGCTGAGATCGCTCCCGCTGAGATAAGCGCCCATTAGCACGGCACCTCGCAGATCCATGCCTCGCAGATCCGTGCTGTTCAGGAAGGCTCCGCTCAGTTTCGCTCTCGGTCCAACGGCTCCGCTGGTGGGCAGGTCAATGCCTGCGGGCACGCGCGTGGCGTCGTCGTAAAGGGCCAAGCGCAGATCGGCGTTGTCCATCCGGCAGCTGGAGAGATCGCTGCTTCGCAGATCGGCTCGGCAAAGGTTGGCGCCCCTGAGGTCAACGCTGTTCAGCGTGCGACCCCGCCAGTCGGCTCCCCTGGCATCCACCGGAGCTTGGAGGTTGTCATCTGGAGAGGTGAGCTCCGGCGGTCGCCAGCTGTTCAGATTCAGGGGTGAGGAAGGCGCCGTCAACGGATCAGCTGCGCAGCATCGAGAAGGCGATCGTAAGGATCACACGTCCCAGTTCGAAGCCGCCAACCACAGCAAAGCCCAGCCAGAGCTTCAGGGCGAAAGCCGGAGGCTGGCCGTTGACCCAGGCTGCTGAGGTCTGGAGCAATTGCATCTGGGCGGCCTGATCGCTCGGGGCCCGATCCTGAAGCGAGTCGCGCCAATCGGATCCGTAGCGGGGGAACTGTTGGTAGATCGGAGTTTCCCCCAGTGCCCGACCGGGAAGCACCCGCGATCGCTGCTGCGGGACGAGGTCATAGCCGAAGCTGTCCATGTATTCCCTGCTGTCCAGCAGGGAATCAATGAAGTTGGTGAATCCCTTCTCTCCGATCACAATCGACCAGGCCCGACGTTCGGCATCGCCGTGAACGGGCCTGCCGAGAACGCGCCCCACGACCTGATCGACCATCCGGTAATTCGAGCTGCACTGGAAATAGCCCTGCTGGAAACGCTCCGAGAGCAGCAGGCCCCGGATGAAATCGCGAACGGTGATGTTGCCGCTTCGGAGCTGTGACTCCAGAAATGGTTCGCGATCACTGCTCATGGCATGGAAGAACACCTGCCGGTAGGCCTTTTCAATCACGCTGTCCATATCGGACCGGGCGCTTTCATCCCCAGCGGCAGAGGAGGCATAAAGCTGCGATTGCACTGTGCTGCTGTCACCGGCCAAGTTGCTGACACGACTGTTCTGCGTGCTGAGCGGGTATCCAAGGAGTGGGATGGCCATGGAATGTGCCGTGAGTAGAAATACCTGCCGTAGATCTTCCCCTGATTCTTCGCCATTCCTGACACTCTCTTATCAGCTCTTAACTGCAGCTTTGTTGAGCTGTGCGCTCAGGTGTTGGAAGCAGGCGCTGACCAGCTCATGATCTGCTTCCCAAGAAAGTCCCTCCAGCACAAGCGTTTTCAGTTGATTCAGAGCGATGTTCAATCCCTCTGTGGGCACATTCATCCGCTGGTACAGCTCACGAAGCGCGGCCATGCCGCCTTGATTTGTGAAGGAACTCTGGTTGCAGGCCACGGCATAGACGATCACGCGCAGGAAGTTCCAGCAGTCCCGCCAGCAGGCCTCTGCCCTTTCGCTTGGAAAGAGGGCACCCCCTGGTTGCACCAACTGCGGCTGCTGTTCCAGCAAGTGGGTTCGTGCCTTGTTCACCAGGTCATCCGCCTGGCTCTGGAGCTTGCTGGGGAGTGCCGTATCGATCCCCGACTCACGGCAGATGCACAACAGCTCCGCTGATGTGAGCTGGCGACGGTCCAGGTCGGCGGCGGCAAGGATGCGTCGCGATTCTTCAGGCAGGTTGGGGTCCGAACTCAGGCCTTGCACCTGAGCCCTCTGAATCAGAGCTGCCAAAACGGAGTTCTCAGGAATCAAGGGTGGATGGTGGCAACAGGAGTGGCGATCAGCCACCCATGGCGCTCCAGGTAAAAGGCCCACACCAGGTCGTCCCCCAGGCCAGGGCATCGATCGATGGCCGCCCTGGTCAGGGATTCTGGAATTCCCAGCTCCTGCAGGAGCTGGGAAACCGCTGCCGGTCCGGTGGCCGTGGCGCTGCGGATGGCGGATCCCACCACCCAGGTGAGTCGTGTGTCTTTGAGTTCACCGGTGCTCTCTTCGCAGGCGAGCAACAGCCTGGTGGAGTGGATCTGCTCCTGTTGGCTCAAGGTTTCGCGCCAGAGCTTGATGTTCTCGTCGCGAAGGTTGATCCGGAAACAACCTTCGTCCACAGGAAGGTCCAGCTCACCACTACGGCCGGCCTGCACTTGCAGCGCTTCAATTCTCGGATCAGCCAGCGCGCTCATCGAGAACAGGCCCCATTCCGTCAATGTAACCAGTGTTCCTGACTTTCATTACCGCGGTCACCGCAACGTGTGATTTGACATGCGGGCGGTCTTGACTCGGGGTCGTCAGCTTGGATCCAGCGGCGTGTCTGGGTTGTCGTTGTCGGTTGATTTCCGCTTGAGCAGTCCGGTCACCGTGGCGAGAGCAAACATGGCGAGCAGCGCGACGCCAAGGGTGACGCTGGCGCCCTGAGCGACCCCTGCACCCACGGCCACGAGGATCGAATCGCTGATCAGCACGCTGATCAGCAGGGCCGGAGCGAAAAGGCGCCAGTGCGTGCGGCTGATGCCGATGGCATAGCTCAGAAAATCGAACAGGCCTGTCATCAGCAGGCCGGTCATCAGAAAGAAGTTTCCCTCAAGCTGATTTTTGCTGAAGCCATCGATCCGCTTCATGGCGCTCGCTCCCACAAGCCGGCTCACCGGACTCCGTCCCCAGCGGCGGGCAATGAAGAAAGCCGCGCTGCAGAACACCAAATCCGAAAGGATGATCGTGAGGTAGCCAACCTTGAATCCGAGCAGGGATCCGGCCAGCAGGGAATACACGGAACTCGGCAGGGCCGGCAGGATGATGCTGATTCCGCGCAGGAGAAACAGGCCGAGGGGCGCCCAGAAGCCCATCTCATTCACAGCGCTCTGCAGTGGTGCGATCCCGTATCGCTGTAGGTAAACGACGGCAACAACGAAGATGGCGACCCAGGCGCTGACCTTCAGCCCTGTCTTCAGCCTGGACATCTCCTCAATCGCTCGAAAGCCCTGGGAATGTAGGGCAGTCATGGCCTGCGCTTGTGCCGTGGACACGGGCCTCAGCATCGATACCATCGGCGAGATTTCTCAACACGAGGCCAGCCGGTGATCACCTCCTCTCCTCGCACCGCGTTCGAGCAGCAGCTGTGTACCCAGCTGCTGAGCCTCAGCGAAGTGACAGAGACGCTGGCTGATCGTGTGATGGTCTTGGAGGCGAGGCTGGCCGAGGTGGAAGGCCGTCAGGTGGCCGATGCGGAGAACGAGGCCATCCGCATTGACGCCGGTGAACTGCTCTCCGCCAGTGAGGAGAAGGTCCGTCTGCTGCGAGATCGGCTGGCTCCCGTTGAGGTGGTGCAGCTTCAGCCGAAGGCCGTGATCGAGGACGCGGTTGATGCCATCGAGTCGGTCGATGAAGACGAGAGGGTGGAAGACGAGGCGATCAGCGATGACACCGAATATGTGGACGACCCGCAGATCGATCTGCTGTCGGCCTGATCAGTTCAGCTCGAGCAAACGAATTCGGAAGGCAGCCACTTGCCTGGCCATGTCGGGCGAACTGATCAGAAAGGGATGATCTCCCATGGCGGACAGCACCTGTTCGAGGTGGTCGCTCTGACTGACTTCCGGGTCGCTCCCGGTCCTCAGCTGCTTCCAGGTGCGGTCGAACACCATGGCGAAGCTGTCGGCGTTGTTGAAAACGCGATCGGTGCCTGCATCCGGAGAGATGAATGACACAGCAGTTTCGGCATCGGTGTGATGCCAGGACCCAGATTTGAACTGGGGACACGGCGATTTTCAGTCGCCTGCTCTACCAACTGAGCTATCCCGGCGCGTCGCCTGAGCGACATCGGTAGCTTAAATCACCGCCGGAGACCGACGGCGGGGGTTCGGCCCAAACAGACCAGGCCAAGAACGCGATGGCCGGCATGCTCCAGGGCCTGTTTCGCCGCCAGAGCTGTTCCACCGGTGGTGAGAATGTCGTCGACCAACCACAGTTCCAGGGTGGTTCCACCTGCATCGGCCCGGAAGGCACCGCTGAGGTTGCACAAACGCTGCTGCCGGCCAAGGTGATGCTGACCGGCGCTGGCCCGGGTCCGTTGCAGCAGATCTGCTCGGACCGGGCCCAGACCTCTGGCGATCAGATTCGGAAGAGGGTTGGCTCGATGGTGTTTCCAGCTGGGGATCGGAACCAGCACAGCCGCGTCGACCATCGGCAGGGTGGCCCGAAGACACCCGATCAGCGCGGACAACCCGCGATCGGCGGGGCGGCGTTTCATCTGGAGCAGCAGACGTCGGAAGGCACCTTCGTAGTGCGCCAGACCATGCCAGGGCAGAGGATCGTGCCCCTGGAGACCGTCACGCAGCTTGAAACGTGTGAGGCACGGCGGGCAGATTTCGGGGTCCTCTGAGCCTGAGCTGAGTGGGTGACGGCAGAGTCGGCAGGTTGGCTGGATCAGCAGTGTTCTGCCAAGCGTTCGCAGAAGATGGTTCACAGACCCAGGCTTGCTGCCGAAAGGATTCCCCTCAGGACTCGCGTGCAGGCATGGCCCGAAGCATGGCCACCAGAGTCCGGTGGGCGTCTTCGCTGTCGGTGAGGGTGTGATCGAAGGGAATGCGCAGTGTCTGGCCGTCCACGTCCAGCTCCATGTTCGTCGCGGTCACGGTCAGCATGCGGGCGGCTGATGCCGCATTCACGCCGCCGTAGTGGTGGGCATAGGCCAGCACCGCCTCGGCGTGATCTTCATTCATGTGCTTGCAAATCCGAGCGCTGACGGCATCGGTGAGCGGATCAGCAGCCATGGCAGGGGATGGAAATCACACAACTCTGGCAGCAGCTTCAGGCGAAACGCTGCCAAAGAAGCCATCCGAGCCGGATCGCACTGAAGCCCACATAGCTGGCCAGCACCACAAACAGCCCAATCGCCAGGGCATCGCGCAGGTTCGTGGGCATCATTCCATCTCGAAGCGTCTGGATTCTCTCGCCTGCAGGGCCAACAGGGCCAGCCGGGCCACCCCGGCTGCTGGAGGTTGGCGGCAGCTCACCACCGGAAGGCCAATCCGGCGTTCCCTGATGCGACGCCACTGGGGGTTGCGGGCACCGCCCCCAAGGCTCACCACCCGAGTCGGTGGATCTGCACCGAGTTCCGTCAAGCGGGCCCAACCCTTCGCTTCAATCTCCGCCAGTCCCTCAAGAAGCCCATGCAGGTAGAGCGCATCGCTGACCGGTCGTGGCTCCAGAACCGGCTGCAGATCAGGGTCGTCCACGGGAAATCTCTCCCCCCTCCCTGGCAACGGCCGCAGCGTCAGGCCGCTGTCGCGCTCAGGGTCGATCTGGCGGCTCAGCTCTGCCAGCAGATCGTCGCTGAAGAAGCGGCGCAGCACTCCACCGCCGGCATTGGAGGCGCCGCCGCATAACCATTGGCCTCCCACCCGATGCACGGTCACCCCCGCTCCTCGGATGGGTGCAGCCATGAAGCGCTTCATCACGAGGGTGGTCCCCAGGACCGTGACACCGTCATCGGGGCCAGGATCGGCGGCCAGCACGGCAGCGTTCGAGTCCGTCGTGCCAGCCACCACCTGCAGCCCATGGGGCAGGCCCAGTTCATCGGCGCGACCGGCATCGATGATCCCGAGAACGGCTCCGCTGGCTCGAACCTCAGGGAGTGCTTGTGCCCATTCCTGGGCTGCGATTCCGGCTGGCCAGCTCTTGCTGTCGAGATCCCACCCCAGGCGCAGATTGTTGCCCTCCTCGCCCCATCGCCAGTCATCGAGCAGCCAGCCGTTGATCCAGTCGGCCTGATGACGCAGCAGAAGCTTCGGACCGAGCTGATCGATGAGATGCAGTGCCCTGGCCACACTGCCGCTGCTGCTTGAGGCAGGCCCCCCCTGCGGCACCAGATCATGGATGCGTTCGCCATGTTCCGGGTATGCCCGGGCATAGCTGAGCGCTTCCGTCAGAGGGACCCCGCGATGGTCGCAGGCCAGCAGGGTCCCTGATGTTCCATCCACCGCCAGAGCACGCAGGCAGGCGCAAAGAGTGTCTGGAATGCTGTTCAGGAGCGAGCGGCAGGCCTCGAGCCAGTCATCGGGGCGTTGGATGCCTTCGGCGTAGCTGGTGGCCTCCGTGTGCAGAAGTTCGCGGGCGGCATTGATCACCGCCACCCGCACACCGCTGGTCCCCAGGTCGATGCCCAGGACCAGCGGTTCGTCCTGCATCGCTTCAGGCCAGGGCTCCCTGTTTGATGCGCTTGGCTTCCGCCTTCACAAGCTCCTCGCTCTTGGCTGCCACGTCCTCCCAGGGAGCCTTGAGGTCGTTGCGACCGAAGTGGCCGTAGGCGGCGGTGTCCTGGTAGAAACGCCCCCCCCGCTGCTGGGGCAGGTTGCGCAGGCCAAAGGTCTCGATGATGGCTCCGGGGCGCAGGTCGAAGTGTTCCTGCACCAGTTCGGTGAGTTCAGCGTTGGACACCTTGCCGGTCCCGAAGGATTCCACAAGGATTGAAACGGGCTTGGCCACACCGATGGCGTAGCTGAGCTGCACCTCAGCGCGTTCCGCCAGACCGGAGGCCACCAGGCACTTCGCCACGTAGCGGGCGGCGTAGGCCGCTGAGCGGTCCACCTTGGTGGGATCCTTGCCGGAGAAGGCACCACCGCCGTGGCGTGCATAGCCGCCGTACGTGTCGACGATGATCTTGCGGCCGGTGAGACCTGCATCCCCCTGGGGGCCTCCCACCACGAACTTGCCTGTGGGATTCACCAGGTACTTGGTGGACTCGCGACTGGGTTTCAGGGCCAGATCAGCCGTGGCGGGCTCCACCACATGGGTCCAGAGATCGTCCGTGATGCGCTCGCGGATCCCCTGTTCGTCGCTGATGCCATCCACTTCAGCGGTGTGCTGGGTGGAGATCAGGATCGTGTCGATGGCCACCGGTTTGTCGTTTTCATACACGACGCTCACCTGGGTCTTCCCGTCAGGGAGCAGATAGTCGAGGGTGTCATCGTGGCGGATCTCAGCCAGGCGACGGGCCAGACGGTGGGCCAGGCTGATGGGCAGCGGCATCAGCTCCGGCGTTTCATTGCACGCATAGCCGAACATGATGCCCTGATCCCCGGCACCCACCAGATCGAGGGGATCACCGGCGTGGTCATCGGCTTCATTCACACCCTGAGCGATATCGGGAGACTGCTGATCGAGTGCCACCAGAACAGCACAGCTGTTGGCATCGAATCCGCCGGCGCGGGCGCCGCTGTAGCCGATCTCCTTGATCACATCGCGGACGAGGTGGATGAAGTCCACCTGAGCCTTGGAGGTCACCTCACCGGTGATCATGCACAGCCCGGTGTTGACCACCGTTTCGCAGGCCACACGGCTGGTGGGATCCTGAGCCAGCAGAGCGTCAAGAACCGCATCGCTCACCTGATCGCAGATCTTGTCGGGATGCCCCTCCGTGACGGATTCGGAGGTGAAGACGTAACGGCTCATGCTCTCTGGCAGTGATGCAGGACTTTACGGGGCGGCTTCTAGCGCCAGCTCCTGCCAGTTGTCCATCACGTGGCAGGCCGATGGCAACCGGGGGTGGGTGCTCCAGCCGCCCCGGTAGCCAACAACCACCCCAATGCCCGCGTCGACGGCCATCTGCAGATCGGTTTCCGCATCGCCGATCAAGGCGCAGTTCGCCGGATCCAGGCTGAGGCGCGTGCAGAGCCGGGCAACGGCCTCCGGATCGGGCTTGCGAGGGGAATCATCCGCGCTCCAGTTCTGCTGGAACAGCGTGCTCAGCTTGTGATGGGCGAGGAACCGCTCAATGCCAGTGCGGGTGTCATTGCTGATCACCGCTGCTGGCACCCCCTGGCGTCCCAGCTGATGGAGGAAGTCTTCCGCACCCGGCAGCAGCGGTGATGGCGTCTGCGGGGTGTTGTCCGCGTTGTCGCTGATGTCCACCTGATCAAAACTGGCCGTCGCCAGACTCAGAGCGTCCGGCCAGCTGAGGCCCAGCAGACAGAAGACCGTGGCCGCTGAAACCAGATTGTCCTGACGGGCCGCCACCGCGATGGTTCCATCGGGACGCAGGCCCTCAGGGATGATCCCGAAGGCATGACGCAGTGCGTCCCGGAGCTGCGCCTCCATCGACTGTTCGGGACAGCGCTCCCTCCAGAGCCGTGCTGCGGTGTCGATGCGTCGTCGGGCCAGCGACAGCAGATGCGGTTCGCTGTGGGACAGGGTGCCGTCCTTGTCGAACAGCACCGCGTCGATCGTGCCGATGCAGGAGGTCCTGAGCAGGAGTCTCGGCATCGTTTCCGGCTTCAGACCAGCATCACACCCAGGGAATCGTCTCCTTCCTCAGCCTGTTCCAGCAGCATCTGCTTGTAGCGGGCCGCCATTTCCTCGGCTTTGTCGAACACCTTCTGGGGGTCGGTGAGCATGTCGCCGGGTTCCGGCTCAAGAGCCTTGGTTGAAAGGGAGATGCGACCGCGCTCCGCATCCAGATCGATGATCATCACTTTCATCTGATCATTCACATTCAGCACCGAGTGAGGGGTCTCGATGTGCTCGTGGCTGATCTCGGAGATGTGCAGCAGACCGCTGACACCGCCGATGTCGATGAAGGCGCCGTACGGCTTGATGCCGCGGACGGTGCCAACCACCACTTCGCCCACCTCCAGGCGGTTCATCTTGCGTTCCACAAGGGCGCGGCGATGGCTGAGCACCAGACGGTTGCGCTCCTCGTCCACCTCCAGGAACTTCAGGGGCAGGAAGTCGGCGACCAACTCCTCTTTGGGCTTGCGGGTGCTGATGTGGGATCCGGGGATGAAGCCTCTCAGCCCCTCCACCCGAACCAGGGCACCACCGCGGTTGGTGGCGAACACCTCGGAGTAGATGGTGGCGTCTTCCTTCTGCAGCTGACGCACACGTTCCCAGGCGCGCTGGTATTCAATCCGGCGGATCGAGAGGGCCAGCTGGCCGTCTTCGTTCTCCTCGCTCATGATGAAGAACTCTCTGATCTCACCGGGCTGCAGCACATCGCTGAGACCCTCGACCCGGTTGATCGAAACTTCCTGAAGCGGCATGAAGGCCGCAGTCTTGGCTCCGATGTCGATCATCGCGCCCTTGGACTCCAGGGCGAACACGGTGCCGTTGACGATGTCGCCGGGCTTGAAGTTGTAGTCGTACTTGCTCAGCAGAGCAGCGAATTCATCGATGGTGAATCCGGCATCATCCAGATTGCGGCTGCTGGCTCGGCTACTGGGGTCGTCAGCGGTCGGGACCTCTTCGGGGATGCTCAGATCCTCTTCGCTGAAATCGGCTTCCGCTGCATCCAGCGTGGCTGTTGCCGCGCCGGTGTCTTCATCGCTGGGCGGCGCATCGATGTTCTGGGCCTGTTCTTCGATCGGAGTCGCAGACATTGGGCAGTGGCGGTCTACCTCGGATGGGCAGTGCGAAGGATTCACACGGGCTGCCCGCCGACAGCCTGTGGAGAATTAAAGACTCTACAGATCAGTGAACTCAGCTCACTGCTGCGAGATGTCCCTTGCTGTCGGTGTTCATGGTTTCAAGGGTGGAGACGAAATCGTCGATGCCGCGGAACTGCCGGTACACCGATGCAAAACGGATGTAGGCCACTTCACTCATCTCCTTGAGCTGAACCAGCACCATCTCTCCGATTTCCGCACTGGTCACCTCTCGGCCACTGCGCTGCTGGAGTGTCAGCTCGAGTTCCTCAACAAGGGATTCCAGCCGGGAAGCGTCAACACCGGTCTTCTCGCAGGCACGGTTGAGACCATGCAGCAGTTTCCCGCGGCTGAAGATCTCGCGGGTTCCGTTGCGCTTGATCACCGAGATCGGCACGGTTTCCACCCGCTCATACGTGGTGAAGCGGAATTCGCAGTTCAGGCACTCGCGGCGCCGTCTGACACTGCGTCCGCCATCCGCCGCGCGTGACTCGAGCACCCGGCTGTCCGTGTTCTGGCAGGAGGGACACTGCAAGTCGGAGCTGGTAGCAAAGTGCACCAACTGTAGACAGTGATTCGAAGCTTGAGAAGGGTGTGCTGGACACAGGTCTCAATAAAGGATGTTTCGGACTCTTTGGGCTGGAGTGAGACTGCGCCATACCCGGACTGATGACGAGATCGGAATGGGACGCTCAGCCCCAGAGTCCGGCCATAAAAAACCCCGCCGAAGCGGGGTTCCCATGGGTTGGACTCACTTGCCGATCTTCGGAGGATCGCGGAAGGCGATCGCGAAGAACAGGGTTGCAATCGCAAGAGTGAGAATGAGGATGTAAGCGAAGCTTTCCATCTGAGGACTCCTTTAAAGGGCGATCAGTTGAGCGGGGAGCCTGCTGGAGGCACATAGCCTTCAGGCAGCCGTCGTGTGGATTTGTCGCCCAGTTTGGCGAACAGACCGAATTCAACCTGGTCTCCAAGGTCAGGATCGATCCCGGCGAACACATCTCTGTAGAGGGTCCGGGCTCCGTGCCAGATGTGGCCGAAGAAGAACAGCAGCGCGAAGGTGGCGTGGCCGAAGGTGAACCAGCCGCGGGGTGAGCTGCGGAAGACGCCGTCAGAGTTGTAGGTGTCGCGATCGAAATCGAAACCTTCACCCAGCTGAGCCTTGCGCGCCAGGCGTTTCACGTCAGCGGGATCGCTGAACTTCTGGCCATCGAGGGCTCCACCGAACACCTGGGCCGTGACGCCCTGCTGCTCGAAGGAATACTTGGCTTCCGCCCGACGGTAAGGAATGTCGGCACGAACGATCCCTTGCTCGTCCTGCAGGACAACAGGGAAGTTCTCGAAGAAGTTGGGCAGACGGCGAACCTCGAGTTCACGCCCCTCTTTGTCCGAGAAGACGATGTGACCCACCCAGGAGGTGGCCAGTCCATCGCCATTCACCATGGGGCCGACACGGAACAAACCACCTTTGGCAGGGCTGTTGCCGACGTAGTCGTAGAAAGCGAGCTTTTCAGGAATGGACTCATAGGCCTCCTGACGCGTTGCACCATCGTCCATGGCGGTCTGGACGCGACGGTTGATTTCCGTCTTGAAGTAACTCTGATCCCACTGATAGCGGGTGGGTCCGAACAGCTCAACAGGGGTCGCTGCCGACCCGTACCACATGGTTCCGGCCACGATGAAGGCGGCGAAGAACACAGCGGCGATCGCACTGGCGAGAACGGTTTCGATGTTGCCCATCCGCAGCGCTTTGTAGAGACGCTCGGGTGGACGGGTGGTGATGTGGAAGATGCCGGCGATGATGCCGACGATCCCGGCCGCGATGTGGTGAGCGACGATGCCGCCCGGGTTGAATGGATTGAAGCCCTCCGGACCCCAGGACGGTTGGACCGGTTCCAGGTGACCTGTTAGCGAGTAGGCATCGGATACCCACATTCCCGGGCCGAAGACCCCGGTCAGGTGGAAAGCACCGAAGCCGAAGCAGCCGAGACCGGCCAGCAGCAGGTGAATGCCGAAGATCTTGGGGAGATCCAGGGCCGGTTCCCCGGTGCGGGGGTCCTGCCAGATCTCAAGATCCCAGAACGTCCAGTGCCAGATGGCGGCGAGCATCAGCAGTCCGCTGAAGATGATGTGGGCTGCTGCCACACCCTCGAAGCTCCAGAAGCCTGGATCCACCCCGGTTTCTCCGGTGATGCTCCAGCCACCCCAGCTGCCTGTCACACCGAGACGGGACATGAAGGGCATCACGAACATGCCCTGACGCCACATGGGGTTCAGGACCGGATCGGACGGGTCGAAGATGGCGAGCTCGTACAGAGCCATGGAGCCGGCCCAGCCGGCAACAAGGGCTGTATGCATGAGGTGCACGGCCAGAAGGCGGCCCGGGTCATTGATGACGACGGTGTGCACCCGATACCAGGGCAATCCCATGGGTCAGGTTCGGGGGGGACAGAGCTGCACGGTTAGCAGCTATTCCGGCCGATCGTAAGGGTTTCGTTCCGTCTGGCGGTTTTCCCTCCCTCCAGCTGAAACGAGCGGTGACATGAATGTTCGAGGCAGGCTGTTCACAAAACGCAACCCTCGAACCCATGATGGTCGTCTTCTGCCCGCTCTTCCCATGCCGGTGATCCGATTTGTTCGAGAAGGTCGCGACGTGGAGTGCTTCCCGGGAGAGAACCTCCGCGACGTCGCTCTGCGGGAAGGGGTTGAGCTCTATGGGCTCAAGGGTCAGCTCGGCAACTGCGGTGGCTGCGGTCAGTGCATCACCTGCTTCGTCGCCGTTGTCGACGAGGATGGTGTGGAGGCTCTCTCGGAGCGGACCCCGGTGGAGGAGGCCAAGCTGCGTCGGCGCCCGCAGGAGTGGCGCCTGGCGTGTCAGGCCCTGGTGGATCGTTCCCTGCTGGTCCTGACCCGTCCTCAGGTCCGCCTGCCGGATGCGGAGGCCCGTCTGGCGGCGGCCCGGCAGGCTCCGCTGCCGGATGGGCCCACCGCGTGGCCGGTGCCACCGGAAGCCGAGCTGGAGGAGTCGGAGGACGGGACTCCTGCTAACGCCGATGAAGAGGGCTGAGACTGTGGCGTCGATGGCCGCTCGACGGTGATACGTTCGCCAGGATTCCAACTGCGGCTATGGAAACCAACGATCTCGGATTTGTCGCCAGCCTCCTGTTCATCCTGGTGCCGGCGATCTTCCTGATCATTCTGTATATCCAGACCAACAGTCAGCAGAGCTGAGGGTCATCCGCGCTCCGGTTCCCGGACCAGCAGGACCGGCGCTGGAGCGTGAACCCGGATGTAGTCGCTGACCGAACCGCCAAGAAGTTTGTCGAGATCCACCAGCCCCCGTGCCACGAGCGGGCGGCGGTCCTGCGAGGCGATCACCACGAGGTCAGCATTGGCTTCACCGGCCGCGGCGCAGACAGCCCGGCCGATGTCCTTGCCGAAACTGGTCATCGGCCGGAGCTCCACTCCGAAACCGCGGGCGCGTTGAACCGCAGCGTCGAGAATCTCATCGGCGCGGGTGCGTCCACCGCGGGTCGGTGTCGATTCCTGCCGGACCACATGAAGACCCGTCAGCGTTCCGCCGGGGATCTCGCTGATCAGCTCACAGGCGGTGCGAAGGGCGTCGTCTCCGACGCCGGTTCCATCGATCGTCACCATCACTCGGTTGACATGGCGCACGTAGAGGTCATCGCGCACGAGCAGCATCGGACGGGTCGACAGTTGGAACACGTACTGACTCGTGCTGTTCGCGAGGATCGACTGAAGGCGTCCGAGCCCCCGGGATCCCATCACGATCAGGTCGCTGTCGATCTCCTCGGCAACCTTGAGCACAACCTGTTTGGTGTCCCCTTCGCGGACCAGGATCTTCACGCTGTCGGCCTGGAGACCCATCCGCTCGGTGGCCTTGCCCAGGAGGCTCTCGGCGTCGGCGCGGTGATCTTCCGCTTTCGCCTTGCTTTGCTCCGGAACCACATGGAGCAAGGTGGCCCGGGCCCTTTTCAGGCTCGGGACGTCCTGCAGCATGCGGACCATTTCTTCGACATGACCCTTCCCTGAGTCGGCGATCAGCAGATTCCTAAACACGTAGGTGAGGCAGCCTGTCTCGAAAGCCTATGGGGCGGGAAACAGGATGAGTCGTCAGCAGAGGCAGAGCGTTACGACGCGCCCCTGGCGTCTGCGCAAGCGGGTGCTTCCACAGCACACCGACCATGCCGGCGTGATGTGGCACGGCGCCTACGTGGCCTGGCTTGAGGAAGCCAGGGTGGAGGCCCTCTGCGCAGCGGGCCTCTCCTATGCCGTCATGGCGGATGAGGGCATTGAGATGCCGGTTGTGTCGTTGCGGATCGACTACCGCCAGGCGCTGAGGCACGGGGATGTGGTCGTCCTCGAGAGTCGCTGCGAGGCGAGGCGTGGTGTGCGCTGGCCCTGGACGACCCGGTTCCTGCTCGGTGAGACGGTGATGGCGGAGGCGGTCGTGGAGCTGGTGATGCTGCGGCGCAGTGAAGAGGGTGGTGTGGTGCTCCGGCGGGTGCCGCTGGAGGTGCAGGCGGTGATCGACCGCCTGCTGGGAGGGGGTCACGAGGAGCCGCCGGTCTAATCTGGTACGGATGTACTGATTGGCGGGATGCGCGGTTGGTGGTGGGTCTGGAGTCAGTGTCCTGGTGTCGGAGCGGTGCGTTTGTCCCATCTGCGGGCTGTCGCCAGGGACCATGGCATCGGACCTGAGGCTCTCTGGAGCTGGCCTGAGCCGCGTCTGGCCGAAGCTCTCCCCTGGCCTCGACCGGTGTTGCAGGCGGTTGAGCGGTATCGCAGCCACCTTGGACGGCACCCGGATCTCACGGTTCCCCGCGAGGTGCTGCTGCCCTGCGATGACGCTTGGCCCGTGCGGCTCGATCGGATGGCTCAGCCGCCGAAGCTGCTGTTCCGCCGCGGACGGCTGGACCTCCTGGACTGCCTGACGTCGGGTCAAGCGGTGGCGGTGGTCGGTACACGGTCGGCATCCCCGCATGGCATCCGGATGGCGGAGGACCTTGGTCATGCCCTGGCGCGCTCCGGTTGGCCCGTGATCAGCGGCCTTGCCGAAGGCATTGATGCCGCAGTGCATGGGGGCTGCCTTCAGGCGGATGGAGCTCCTGTGGCCGTGCTCGGGACCGGTCTCGATCGCGTGTATCCCCGTCATCACGATGCTCTCCAGAAGGCTGTGGCGCAGCAGGGGCTGCTGATCTCGGAACGCTCCTCCGGGGAGCCGGTCCAGCGGGGCCACTTCGCCCATCGAAATCGTCTGATCGTGGCCCTGGCCTCGGCGCTGGTGGTGGTGGAGTGCCCGGAGCGCAGCGGTGCGCTGATCTCTGCTCGGCTGGCTGAACAGCGCTCCTGCCCGGTTTGGGTGGTGCCAGGGGATGCCCTGCGCTGGTCGGCCAGGGGAAGCAACGCTCTGCTGCAGAACCAGGCGGCACCGCTGCTCTCGGCCGAAGCCCTCGTCAGGCATCTCGGGCCAGGGCCTTTGCTCCGGCATGAGCCTGAGCCGCTTCCATCCCAGCTGAACCCGGAGAGGGCGGAGCAGATCGAACTGCTGCAGGCCATGGCCTCCGGTGCCTCACTGGAGGATCTGTCGAGCCGTCTGAGGCAATCTCCTGCCGCCCTGGCTCGCCGGCTTCTTGAGATGGAGCGGCATGGCAGGGTCGTGTGTGAGTCTGGTTATCTCTGGCGTCCCTGCCGACGTTGACGGATCCCCGGAGCATCCCTGGCGCGGAGCTGATGGCCTGGCGACGGGCACAGCTGAAGCGAGGTGGTCGCGGTGTTGACCTCGACTGGCTCCTGGACCTGGGCGGCGGCCTGTCCTGGCGCGATCTGCAGCTGTTGATGGTCGATGCTGACCGCACCGTGATCCTCCAGAGTCCGCTCGAGATCCTTGAAGAACACTGGTTGCGTCACCTGCAGCATCAGGTGCCCCTGCAGCATCTGGTGGGCCTCTGCCCCTGGCGTGATGTGGTCCTTGAGGTCTCGGAGGCCGCTCTGATTCCGCGTCAGGAAACCGAGCTGCTGCTGGAGCTGGCGAGTTCAAGGCCGCTGTCTGGTGCTCCTCGGCGGCTGGCCGATCTCGGCACAGGGTCCGGCGCCATCGCCGTCGGCCTCGGGCGCAGCTGGCCCGACGTTCCGGTGCACGCGGTGGAGATCAGTCCTGACGCCCTGCTTCTGGCGGAGCGGAATCTCAGAACGCATGGCGCCTGCGCTTGCTGGACGCTCCACTGCGGCAGCTGGTGGGAGCCGCTCAGGCCCTGGTGGGGTGCGTTCGATCTCGTGCTCAGCAATCCGCCCTACATCCCGTCGAACCTGATCCATGGTCTCGAGCCGGTCGTGCGGGACCATGAACCCCATCTCGCCCTCAGTGGCGGCGCCGATGGACTCGACAGCGTCCGTGCCGTTGTGAAGGATGCCCCCAGGGCTCTGTCGCCGGGGGGATGGCTTCTGATCGAACATCACCATGATCAAAGCGATGCCGTGGTGGCACTGATGCAGAGAGTCGGTCTGAGCGATGTGGACGCGGCCCCCGATCTGCAGGGTGTGATGCGCTTCGCGATGGGGCGAAGGCCATTGTGAGCTCTTCCCCCATCGACATCCTCGAGGCTCCGCAACTGGCTCGACGGCTGTTGGCAGGCTCAGCCGCCGTGATCCCGACCGACACGCTCCCTGGCCTTGCCATCCAACCTGAGTGCGCCGATCGTCTCTGGACGATCAAGCGGCGCCCCGCCGACAAGCCGCTGATCCTGATGGGATCCTCCGCTGTCGAGCTGATCAGTCTTTGCGACGAATCCTGCCGGGACGAGGCCATGACGATGGCCCTGGATCACTGGCCGGGTGCCCTCACCCTTGTTCTGCCCTCCACAGCCCCCGTGGTGGGATGGCTCAATCCAGGAGGAAGCAGCCTCGGACTGCGGGTGCCGAACTCGTCCCTGACGTGTTCGCTGCTGAGCCGGAGCGGTCCGCTCGCAACCACCAGCGCCAACCGTTCAGGTGAGCCCTCCTGCGCATCAGCGGCCGAGGCTGCGGTCGTTTTCCCGGATCTCCCGCAGCTGGGGCCTCAGCCATGGCCTCGATTGTCTGGCCAGGCGAGCACCGTGCTGGCCTGGGATGGTCCAGGTCGCTGGCGCCTCCTGCGCAGGGGCGCTGTGATGCCCACAGGTTGTCAAGACCGATGATTGCCCTGATCGGCCTCTGCCTGTTGTTCATGAGCCTGTTCCACTGGCTTTTTGAGCCAATCGAGCAGGTTGTCACCGCTCTGCTCGAAGTGCGAGCACTGGGCTGGATGGCCCTTCTGACGTTGATCTGGATTTTCGCCTCGCAACCCGCTGGCGGGTCTGAGCGCTAGATCCGAAAGCCGGCTGACGGATTTGAACCGACGGCCTTCGCTTTACAAAAGCGCTGCTCTACCACTGAGCTAAGCCGGCATCTCACGCATGGTAATCATCCAGAGCGCCAGCTCCAGCCTGTTGCGACATCCTGTCTTCGCGAGTGCTCGGCTGATGTGACATTCCACCGTGCGGTGGCTCAGCACCAGTCTGTCTGCGATGGCGCGGTTGCTGAGGCCCTCTGTGAGCAGAGCAGTCACGCGCTGCTCCCTGGGGGTGAGGTGGTTGAGAGATCTCAAGTACGGGAGGACTCTGGGGAGAAGTGTTCCCCGCGCTTCTCACTTCAGGGACCGTCGGATCGGCAGATTGGCCACCAGCGCCGTGACGCGATCCTCGGTCTCCAGACTCACGTCTCCCTCCTCGACGTCGATTTCCACGTAACGGGCCACGACCTCGAGAATCTCCCGACGCATCTGCTCCAGCAGCTCGGGATTGAGGTCGCTCCGGTCGTGGGCCAGCACGAGCTGCAATCGCTGCCGTGCGGATTCGGCGCTGGCGGGCTGACGGCGCAGCAATTTGTCGATCAGATCTTTGAGCGTCATCGGTTCAGAAGATCCTGGTCTGCATCAGCTGGCGCATCTTGGCGCGCAACCCTGAACGGGCTTCGGAGGGATCCATGAGAGGAACGTCTTCTCCCTGAAGGCGGCGGGCGATGTTCTTGAAGGCCTTCGCTGCAGGGGAATTGCTTCCAGTCAAGGTCAGCGGTTCTCCACGGTTCGTGCTGACGATCACCTGTTCGTCTTCGAACACCAGTCCGAGAAGCGGCAGAGCCAGGATGTCGGTGACATCGTCGGCGGAGAGCATCTCCTGATTCGACATCATCTTCGGACGGACGCGGTTCAGGACAAGCTGAATCGGAGTGACTCCCTGACTGTTGAGCAGGCCGATCACCCGATCCGCATCACGGACGGCAGCAACCTCGGGTGTGGTGACCACCACGGCTTCCCGTGCTGCGGCCGAGGCGTTCTTGAAACCATCCTCGATTCCTGCCGGGCAATCGATGAGGATGTAGTCGAAGGAGGGCTCAAGCAGTGCCGTGATGGCGCGCATGTCCTTGGGTGTCAGCCACTCCAGCATCCGTGGATTACCGGCCGGAAGCAGCGCCAGGTTGGGTTCCTGTTTGTGTTTGACCAGCGCCTGTTCCAGCCGGCAGGACTCGGCCAGAACCTCCTGAGCGGTGTAGACGATGCGGTTTTCAAGGCCGAGGAGCAGGTCGAGATTCCGCAGGCCGAAGTCGGCATCCAGAACGACCGTGCGGACACCCTGGCGTGCGAGGGCGATTCCGAGATTCGCCGTTGTCGTCGTCTTGCCGACGCCGCCCTTGCCCGAGCAGATCAGGATCGTTCGTGTCGTCGACACCAGGGATTCGCTTGGGTCTCGCCAGGATAAACAGAGTGTTTGCACTGGCAACCCAATTGATCAGCGGCGAGGGAGGGTCTGTGCGGGTGCCGCCTCGATCACGATCTCACCGTCCTCCAGGCGGGCCTGCTCCACCAGACCCTCCTGCGGCAGATCCTCAGGTCCACGTGCCACCACGTCTCCGATGCGCAGCTGAAGTGGCCTCAGTTGCAGGGCGATGATCCGCGCTGAAGGATCGCCGTCTCGTCCGGCATGGGCGATTCCGCGCAGACGCCCCCACACAAGCACGTGTCCAGCAGCACTGATCCGTGCACCAGGATTCACATCTCCGTAAAGCAGAACATCCCGGTCGCTCTGGAGATGGTCGCCGGATCGAAGGGTGCCGTGATGGAACAGCAGCCCTTCCCCTGTCGATGGAGATGGATCGGCTGTCGCGTTGTCTTCCGCGAGGTGCGGCTGCAGCCGTGCATCGAGACCGAGGGCCGAAGCGCTGACGACGGTCTCCGGACGATGTCCGAGCAGGGTCCGGAGGGTGTATCCGCGGGCAGCAGCGATGCCACTCAGCTGCTGAAGATCGCTGCAGGTCAGCAGCCAATCCCCGCAGTCAAGATCAATCGGCCCTGGCGAGGCGTCCTGCAGTCGGTCCTCCAGAGCATCCCGCCAGTGCTGATGGTGTCGGTCCGGCAGCTGCAGCATGGTCATCGACGCCGGGAGCCTGGTGTGCCCCATTCAACGGGAGACAGGCGACAGGTCGAAGGTTCGGCTTCAGAACCCCTCCCCATCCAGAGCGGCCTGCAGATCCTCCTGAATCTCCCGCGGATGGATCAACCAGGACGTCTCAGCAGGTGTCGACAGACTGGCCACCAGTGCGGACGCTTGCTCGAGAGCCTGAAGACGGCGGCCATTCCAGAGCCGCAGCCCGCCTCTGTAGGGGTGATATCCACGGATCTGCTGGTGACGCAGCCCACAGCAGGAAGCCGGATCCAGGCCGATGGATTCCGCCAGACGTCCGGCGATCGCCAGGGCTTTCAACTGGTCCTCGCTTCCGATGTGTTCCACCGCCATGGCCTTGAGAAGGCGTCGATCCAGAAAACGGCTGCACAGTTCAGCCAGGGAGTCCGGTCCCTCCTGCTGCCATCTCTGCAGGTGATATCCGGTGCGGACGTCGTCGTTGGCCAGAAAACAGGGAAGGTCGAGACCGTCTGGTTCCCAGAGCCATCGGGCCATGACGGCATCGGCCCAGACCTGATCGGGCCCCAGCTGCCTGGCGGTGCGCACCAGCCTCTCCAGCAGCCAGTTGCACACCACGTTCAGGCGATGGTTGTAAACGCTCCGGTACATCAGATTGCGCACCACCAGGTAGTGCTCCACTGCCATGAGGCCCTTGGGATGCAGGGCCAGGTCGCCGTCAGGAGCGAGGGTCAGGGCCGCCAGGATGCGATCGAGATCCAGCTGTCCGTAACGCGTTCCGGTGCTGTAGCTGTCCCGCAGCAGATAGTCCAGCCGGTCACAGTCCAGCTGACTGCTGACCAGTCTCTTGATCACGAGACGTTCCGCCTCTCCCTTGGCAAGCAGGGCAGCGACGGCTGCCGCCGTTCCGGGGGCATGGTCTTCGAGGCAGCCGCGGATCACCGGATCCTCCTCAATGATCCGGGCTGACCAGTCCTCATGACGCAGTCCGAACATCTCTTCGCCGGTGTGGCTGAGGGGGCCATGGCCGATGTCGTGCAGAAGTGCTGCGGCGTACAGCAGCCCTCGATCAACCTCCAGCTCATCGTTCTGGTTCAGCAGCTGGGTGAAGGCGCGCCTGGCCAGATGAAACACCCCGATGGAATGGGTGAAGCGGCTGGATTCCGCGCCGTGAAACGTGAGGAAGGCAGGCCCCAGCTGACGTACCCGGCGCAATCGCTGAAAAGGTGGGGTGTCAACCAGGGTCATCACCATCGCTTCCGCCGGGACATCCCCGTCGAGTCGGATGCCCCGGTGCAGGGGGTCGTGATAAGTGCGCTGGTTCATCCCGCGGGGACGTCCGCCGTTCTTTCGAGCAGAGCCTCCAGAGACTGTTGGGCCTCGTTCAGCCAGCGATCACCATCCCCTCCTGGATTCAGCGGTTCGGGTCCATCCAGCACCCGCTCAGGTTCGATGCCTGTGCCCTGGATGTCCCGTCCGTCTGGGGTCACGTAACCGGCCACGGTGACCGCCAGCCCACTGCCGTCACTGAGGTTGGTCAGGGTCTGGATCAGGCCCTTGCCGAAGGTTAGGCCGCCCAGCAGCGTCGAACGCCCGTTGTCCTGCAGTGCTCCCGCCAGGATCTCGCTCGCGCTCGCTGTCCCTCCATTGACCAGGGTGAGCATCGGACCGTCATAGAGGCTGTCGAATCCCGCCTGAATCGAGTCGTTGATGCCCTCCCTGTTGCGGGTCTCCACGATGGTTCCGCCCGCCAGGAAGTCATCCGCCACAGCGAGGCCGGAACTCACCAGACCGCCTGAATTGTTGCGGAGGTCCAGCACCAGCCCTTCGATGTTTTTGTCCTGCAATTCAGCCAAGGCCTGACCGACCTGCTCGGGCACGCTTTCGGTGAATTGGGTGATGCGCAGGTAGCCGAAGGTGTGGGAATCGCTGCGGAGCCGCCGGGTGCGCACCGGACGCAGGTCAACGCTGCGTCGCTCCAGCGAAAGCTCATGTTCCCCATCCACCCCATCCGACAGCATCAGCAGAACCGTGGTCCCCACGTCGCCGCGCAGAGCGTTGGCCGTTCCTTCCAGTCCGAGATCAGCCACCGCCACACCGTTCACCGAGAGAATTTCGGCACCGCTGTTCACACCGGCGTCCGCGGCCGGGGAGCCGTCGAGCGCTGAGATCACCACAACTCTGGAACTGTCTGATCCCGGGCCGAGCTGGAGCCCCACACCACTGAGATTTCCAGTCGTGCTGTCCTTCAGAGCGGCGTAATCATCCGGGCGTAACAGCCGTGTATAGGGATCCTCGAGGGGCACGAGCATCGCCTCGATCGCCTGATAGGCGTCCTCGCTGCTGCTGATCGAACGCTCCAGGGCTTTCTGGCGCTGGCGTCTCCAGCGGATCTCATCCAGTCGCTCAGGGCTGAGATAGCCCTGATTCACAAGCCTCCAGCTCTCCACCACCAGCTGTTGGGCATCGCTGAGGGCCTGGGCAGATCCCACGGGCTGCAGGACCAGTCCGCAGCACATCAGCAGCGCGATCAGGCTGCGCAGGCAGGCAGACACACTGCGCCGCAGCCGTTCTGAGTTTCCGTTAACAGTCGGATACATAGCGGTCCCTCCGGCGCCGTGGCTGAAGCGTGCTCAGTAGACTTTCGCAACTCGAGCCCGCTTGTGCATGGCGAACTCATCACCGGTTTACGACTGGTTCCAGGAACGTCTTGAAATCCAGGACATTGCCGACGACATCAGTTCCAAGTACGTGCCGCCGCACGTCAATATTTTCTATTGCCTGGGCGGCATCACCCTGGTCTGCTTCCTGATCCAGTTCGCGACCGGCTTCGCGATGACCTTCTATTACAAGCCGACCGTGGCTGAGGCCTACACCTCGGTTCAGTACCTGATGACGGATGTCAGCTTCGGCTGGCTGATCCGCTCCGTGCATCGCTGGAGCGCATCCATGATGGTGCTGATGTTGATCCTCCACGTTTTCCGGGTCTATCTGACCGGAGGCTTCAAGCGTCCCCGTGAGCTCACCTGGGTCACCGGTGTGACCATGGCGGTGATCACCGTCTCCTTCGGCGTCACCGGTTACTCCCTCCCCTGGGATCAGGTTGGATACTGGGCCGTGAAGATCGTCTCCGGTGTTCCCGCTGCCATTCCTGTGGTGGGCGACTTCATGGTGGAACTTCTCCGGGGCGGTGAAAGCGTCGGCCAGTCCACCCTCACGCGCTTCTACAGCCTGCACACCTTTGTGATGCCTTGGTTGCTGGCTGTCTTCATGCTCATGCACTTCCTGATGATCCGGAAGCAGGGCATTTCCGGTCCGTTGTGATCGATTTCTCTACTCTTCAACCATCACCCGGAGTTTCTGATGCACATCCTCAAGAAGCCTGATCTCTCTGACCCCAAGATGCGGGCCAAGCTCGCCAAAGGCATGGGGCACAACTACTACGGAGAGCCTGCCTGGCCCAACGACCTCCTCTACATCTTCCCGGTCGTCATCCTCGGAACCATCGCCTGCGTTGTTGGTCTCGCTGTTCTTGATCCGGCCATGCTCGGAGACAAGGCCGATCCCTTCGCCACCCCTCTCGAGATTCTTCCCGAGTGGTACCTGTATCCGGTGTTCCAGATCCTTCGCGTTGTTCCCAATAAGCTTCTGGGAATTGCTCTGCAGACCCTGGTTCCCCTGGGACTGATGCTCGTTCCCTTCATCGAGAGCTTCAACAAGTTCCAGAATCCCTTCCGCCGTCCCGTGGCCATGACGGTGTTCCTGTTCGGAACCGTCGCCACCATCTATCTGGGTATTGGAGCAGCGATGCCGATCGACAAGTCTCTGACACTCGGCCTGTTCTGATCACCGATCGGAACCATCGCCACAAGCCTCCGGGTCCGACCCGGGGGCTTTTTTATTGGAGACCGGTTTCCAGCTGCAGCATGAGCACATCGTCGGGGTTCACCCGCAGGAAGTGATGCAGCAGCAGAAAGCCCACGATGGTCCAGGTCTGATAAGTCCTGGACTGCTGCCCAACCCAGGTGCCTGTGGGCCCATCGAAGTATTCGGCCCACTGCTGTCTGGGCAGCTGGTTCAGATGGCTCCAGTAGCACTCCTCCAGCATGGTCTTCATCTGACCCATCAGCAGCACGTCCGCATGCGGGTGAAGCCGCTCATGCAGCAGGATCGACGACCCGAAGAACCAGAGCAGGCTCGGCCAGTGCCCACCGTTGTGATAGCTCCAGGGCCAGTTCTTGGGGTCTGAACCGGTCTTGTTCTCCCACTCCACACCACCCATGGGGGGGTGGCAGATGCGCATCGGCATCTGAGCCATCAGATGCTGGCGGTTATGCAGCACGAGCCGGAACAAGGCCCGTTGCTGGGGCGCGGTGAGCAGTCCGAACAGGGAGGCCAGTGAATTCCCGAGGCTGTAGAAGCGGAAATCCGGTCGGCCGGTGCGCATGTTGCCGATGAGATACCCGCCTCGGTTTTCCAGCCAGTCCTGCAGCCAGTCGGGAATCACCTGAGGCTGCACATTGAATTCGTTCTGATATTGATTGTCGCCGTACTGCTCCGTTGGGCGTCTCCTCAGAACCTGCATGGTTTTGCTGGTGACCCAGTAGTGCTTGAGCAGGTACTGGCGCAGATCGTGCATCCATCGGCGGCTCAGCCGGAGACGTTCCTCCAGCAGCGCATTGCTGTCGTGCCGCTGACAGAGTTCCATCAGTCCGATGCAGCTGCGCAGCGCTGCGAACAGCAGCACCTCCACTTCCAGCGGTGCTCCCCAGACATCCATGGGGCGATCAATCATGAAGGCGCAGTCCGGAACAAAGAGCACCGGTGTGCCTTCGAAGCTCGGATGGAGCACCAGGTCCAGCAGCAGTTGCAGCCCGCGCTGAACACGCTGACTGCGTCCGAATTCTGAATCGCCGCTGCGCTTGACGTAGAGCCAGCACAGAATCGGCCACCAGAGGCTGGCATCCACGGACGTGATCCGTCCGATCGATCGCTGGCCGTAATCGGCCACCAGATCACCCTCTTCTTCCACAAAGCTGGTGGGGAAGACGCCGCGGGTCTGCACCGTCGTGCTCTGCAGATCCAGACAGACCGAGAGAAACTGCTTCACCACGGGGTATCTCCCCTGAAGCAGGAGATAGATCATCACGGGAACGTTGTCCCGAAGGAAGATCTCTCCGTAGTTCAGCGCCTCGTCGTGACGCGGATGCTCCAGGGCTGCCACGCTCCCTGCGAGTTCCCCGCGGATCTGGATCAGGGTGCGTTCGAAATGCTCGCGGGCCTTCTGAACAACCTGATCTTCTTTCGAGCTCGGACGGAACCGTTGATTCTGCTGTGTGAAGCCGGTTGGCATCGCATCCCGTCATCCTTTTGGGAAGCTAGTCATGCCAACGGGTCTCGGCAGTGGAAGCGATTCTGCTGATCCCTGAGGGTCGCTGCTGTTGCCTGAGTGGGCGTTGTGGTGTTATGGTTTTGTCTTGCGCAGGAGCCGAGAGGCGAGTGCGCAAGCCGAAGCGCTGAAGGCGAAAGCCTTGAGGTGTCTGAGGCGGCTTACAGGACCAGGAGGGAGAGATCCCACGGTGTTGTAAGTTTCACAAGCGGTCGCGAGACCGCGTTGATCAACACCCACCTTCTGAAAGGGAGGAGAGGATAGTTGATCGAACCTGGACAATTGAAAAGTTTAGGAACTGACGCTTTCATCGCGTTCAGATGAGCATTGAGCCGCAAGGTGAGGTGCACATTTGAATGAAGAAGCGATGAAGGTGTGAGGTCCCGTCAAAAGAACAAACGTGTTGCAGAGAAGCATTGTGCTTGCAACGGCGAGGTTTTCACGAGCCTTGCGGTTGCCGGTGTGCGCAATGTGGAGCAACAACCGGATCTGAGATCCTGGAAAGTCATTGAAAGAGAAATCTAGAGATGCACTCTTAAGAACCCTTTCTGTGTCAGCGGGAAGGAGGCCTCAACTGTTGCCGGCATTGGCTGAGTAATGGGTGACGCAAATCATGTTGAGCGATTCAGGTAAGCAATTATTTGAGTTGTAAGAGGACATGAACTACAACGGAGAGTTTGATCCTGGCTCAGGATGAACGCTGGCGGCGTGCTTAACACATGCAAGTCGAACGAACCTTCGGGTTAGTGGCGGACGGGTGAGTAACGCGTGAGAATCTGCCCTCAGGAGGGGGATAACAGCTGGAAACGGCTGCTAATACCCCATATGCCGCGAGGTGAAATGAATTTCGCCTGAGGATGAGCTCGCGTCTGATTAGCTAGTTGGTGTAGGTAAAGGCTCACCAAGGCATCGATCAGTAGCTGGTCTGAGAGGATGATCAGCCACACTGGGACTGAGACACGGCCCAGACTCCTACGGGAGGCAGCAGTGGGGAATTTTCCGCAATGGGCGAAAGCCTGACGGAGCAACGCCGCGTGAGGGATGAAGGCCTCTGGGCTGTAAACCTCTTTTATCAAGGAAGAAGATCTGACGGTACTTGATGAATAAGCCACGGCTAATTCCGTGCCAGCAGCCGCGGTAATACGGGAGTGGCAAGCGTTATCCGGAATTATTGGGCGTAAAGCGTCCGCAGGCGGCCCAGAAAGTCTGCTGTTAAAACGTGGAGCTTAACTCCATCATGGCAGTGGAAACTGTTGGGCTTGAGTGTGGTAGGGGCAGAGGGAATTCCCGGTGTAGCGGTGAAATGCGTAGATATCGGGAAGAACACCAGTGGCGAAGGCGCTCTGCTGGGCCATAACTGACGCTCATGGACGAAAGCCAGGGGAGCGAAAGGGATTAGATACCCCTGTAGTCCTGGCCGTAAACGATGAACACTAGGTGTCGGGGGAATCGACCCCCTCGGTGTCGTAGCCAACGCGTTAAGTGTTCCGCCTGGGGAGTACGCACGCAAGTGTGAAACTCAAAGGAATTGACGGGGGCCCGCACAAGCGGTGGAGTATGTGGTTTAATTCGATGCAACGCGAAGAACCTTACCAGGGTTTGACATCCTGCGAACCTCTTGGAAACGAGAGGGTGCCTTCGGGAACGCAGTGACAGGTGGTGCATGGCTGTCGTCAGCTCGTGTCGTGAGATGTTGGGTTAAGTCCCGCAACGAGCGCAACCCACGTCTTTAGTTGCCAGCATTTAGTTGGGCACTCTAGAGAGACCGCCGGTGATAAACCGGAGGAAGGTGTGGATGACGTCAAGTCATCATGCCCCTTACATCCTGGGCTACACACGTACTACAATGCTACGGACAAAGGGCAGCAAGTTCGCGAGGACAAGCAAATCCCATAAACCGTGGCTCAGTTCAGATCGTAGGCTGCAACTCGCCTACGTGAAGGAGGAATCGCTAGTAATCGCAGGTCAGCATACTGCGGTGAATACGTTCCCGGGCCTTGTACACACCGCCCGTCACACCATGGAAGTTGGCCACGCCCGAAGCCGTTACTCCAACCCTTGTGGAGGAGGACGTCGAAGGTGGGGCTGATGACTGGGGTGAAGTCGTAACAAGGTATCCGTACCGGAAGGTGCGGATGGATCACCTCCTAACAGGGAGACAAACAACGATTTTGATGCCTGAGTACTTTTATTCTTAGGCCGAAATCCTGTCACCTTAGGTCGATCGGTACCTCAGCGTTGAAGTAACTGAATCAGCAGCAATGTTGATTTGAGTTATGGAGATGATCAGTTCCTAAACTTTGTCTAGGTCACACCCCACAAGGGTTGAGTTTTTTTCCTGGGCCATTAGCTCAGGTGGTTAGAGCGCACCCCTGATAAGGGTGAGGTCCCTGGTTCAAGTCCAGGATGGCCCATTCGGTGTTGGGGGTTTAGCTCAGTTGGTAGAGCGCCTGCTTTGCAAGCAGGATGTCAGGAGTTCGAGTCTCCTAACCTCCACTGACCGAACTCAATCTCCATTTTCCGTGTAACGGGAAATGACTCGAAATGAGGAGTGTGATTTGGATAATGTCCGCTGGATGACCCCAGCTTCCTGTCATTCCAAGGATGAGTGAGAACTCATGATTTGGTTGATAAGATGCTGGGCTCAATTCAAGTTATTGAGCAATCAATGATTTGATTTGGAGTCTGGCAGAACCTTGACAACTGCATAGGTGAAGTCTGGAAAAAACAAAGCATCTCATGGATGCATTGTTTTGAGTCTGAGTATCCGAAAGGATGCCTAGAACCAGAGCAATGAAAATTCTTTTGAGCAAGAGCCGAGACTCTAAAATGTTCTTCTTATCGTGTCGAGCGATGAGGAGTTTGATTTTGTTTTCAGTGTCAGTGAAAACTGAGGTTGAAAACAGAAGAATCCGTCTCAACAACGGTAAGCGTTTTAGAGGTTAATTGGTCAAGCTACAAAGGGCTCACGGTGGATACCTTGGCACACAGAGGCGATGAAGGACGTGGTTACCTGCGATAAGTCTCGGGGAGCTGGAAGCACGCTTTGATCCGGGAATTTCCGAATGGGGCAACCCCTAGTACGGCCAGCTGAATCCATAGGCTGGCGCGAGCCAACCCAGCGAACTGAAACATCTTAGTAGCTGGAGGAAAGGAAAGTAAAAACGACTCCCTCAGTAGCGGCGAGCGAACGGGGAAGAGCCTAAACCGATGCTTTCGAGCATCGGGGTTGTGGGACAGCAACGTGGATCAGGAATGTTAGGAGAAGTGTTTGAATGACACGCCACAGAGGGTGAAAGCCCCGTAACTGAAAACTGAACTGACCTAGCTGTATCCCGAGTAGCACGGAGCACGTGAAATTCCGTGTGAATCCGCGAGGACCACCTCGTAAGGCTAAGTACTCCTGTGTGACCGATAGCGAAACAGTACCGCGAGGGAAAGGTGAAAAGAACCCCGGGAGGGGAGTGAAATAGAACATGAAACCGTGAGCCTACAAGCAATGGGAGCCCTACTCATAGGGTGACCGTGTGCCTGTTGAAGAATGAGCCGGCGACTTATAGGCACTGGCGGGTTAAACCGGAAATGGTGGAGCCATAGCGAAAGCGAGTCTGAATAGGGCGCTTGTCAGTGTTTATAGACCCGAACCCGGGTGATCTAACCATGGCCAGGATGAAGCTTGGGTGATACCAAGTGGAGGTCCGAACCGACTGACGTTGAAAAGTCAGCGGATGAGCTGTGGTTAGGGGTGAAATGCCAATCGAACCCGGAGCTAGCTGGTTCTCCCCGAAATACGTTGAGGCGTAGCGTCTGATGCTCCAGCAGGGGGGTAAAGCCACCATTTCGGTGCGGGCTGCGAGAGCGGTACCAAATCGAGATGAACTCTGAATACCCTGTGTGTAGTCAGGCAGTCAGACTGTGGGGGATAAGCTCCATGGTCAAGAGGGAAACAGCCCAGACCGCCAGCTAAGGTCCCCAAATCAACACTAAGTGATAAAGGAGGTGGGATTGCATAGACAACCAGGAGGTTTGCCTAGAAGCAGCCATCCTCAAAGGAGTGCGTAATAGCTCACTGGTCGAGCGATCCTGCGCCGAAAATGAACGGGGCTAAGTGTTGTACCGAAGCTGCGGATTTATGGTAGGGGAGCGTTCTATGTGGGGCGAAGCGTTAGCGTGAGCGGACGTGGACTGCATAGAAGTGAGAATGTCGGCTTGAGTAGCGAAAACATGGGTGAGAATCCCATGCACCGAAACCCTAAGGGTTCCTCCGGCAGGCTCGTCCGCGGAGGGTTAGTCTGGACCTAAGGCGAGGCCGAAAGGCGTAGTCGATGGATAACAGGTCAACATTCCTGTACCGGTTATGTTTTGGGAAGAGGGACGGAGAAGGCTAGCCAAGCCAGATGTTGGTTACTGGTTCAAGCGTTCGAGGCGTTGAGGAGCGGAGAAAACGTTCCGAGCTGAGGCGTGAGTACGAGCTGCTACGGCAGCGAAGTTGGTGACGTCATGCTTCCAAGAAAAGCTCTATACCCGTTAAGGCATAACTGCCAGTACCCGAAACCGACACAGGTGGGGTGGTAGAGAATACCGAGGTGCGCGAGGTAACTCTCTCTAAGGAACTCGGCAAAATGGCCCCGTAACTTCGGGAGAAGGGGTGCCACCGCAAGGTGGTCGCAGTGAAGAGGCCCTGGCGACTGTTTACCAAAAACACAGGTCTCCGCTAAGTCGCAAGACGATGTATGGGGGCTGACGCCTGCCCAGTGCCGGAAGGTTAAGGAAGCCGGTCAGCGTAAGCGAAGCTGGCGACTGAAGCCCCGGTGAACGGCGGCCGTAACTATAACGGTCCTAAGGTAGCGAAATTCCTTGTCGGGTAAGTTCCGACCCGCACGAAAGGCGTAACGATCAGGGCGCTGTCTCGGAGAGAGGCTCGGCGAAATAGAATTGTCTGTGAAGATGCGGACTACGTACACCTGGACAGAAAGACCCTATGAAGCTTTACTGTAGCTTGGTATTGTGCCCGGGCTCTGAATGCGCAGGATAGGTGGGAGACGTTGATCTCATGCTTGTGGGTATGAGTTAGTCACTGGTGAGATACCACTCTTTCAGAGCTAGGGTTCTAACGTTCACCCGTTATCCGGGGAGCGGACAGTATCAGGTGGGCAGTTTGACTGGGGCGGTCGCCTCCTAAAAGGTAACGGAGGCGCGCAAAGGTTCCCTCAGGCTGGTTGGAAATCAGCTGACGAGTGCAAAAGCAGAAGGGAGCTTGACTGTGAGACCAACAAGTCGAACAGGGACGAAAGTCGGCTTTAGTGATCCGACGGTTCTGAGTGGAAGGGCCGTCGCTCAACGGATAAAAGTTACTCTAGGGATAACAGGCTGATCTCCCCCAAGAGTTCACATCGACGGGGAGGTTTGGCACCTCGATGTCGGCTCATCGCAACCTGGGGCTGAAGTCGGTCCCAAGGGTTGGGCTGTTCGCCCATTAAAGCGGTACGCGAGCTGGGTTCAGAACGTCGTGAGACAGTTCGGTCCATATCCGGTGTACGCGTAGGAACATTGAGAGGATTTCTCCCTAGTACGAGAGGACCGGGAGGAACGCACCTCTGGTGTACCAGTTATCGTGCCAACGGTAAACGCTGGGTAGCCATGTGCGGAGTGGATAACCGCTGAAAGCATCTAAGTGGGAAGCCCACCTCAAGATGAGTGTTCCCATGGGGTAACCCAGTAAGGTCACGGGCAGAACACCCGTTGATAGGCTCTACGTGGAAGTCCAGTAATGGATGCAGCGGAGGAGTACTAATAGACCGAGGGCTTGACCAACTTCTTGGTTCTTGCCTGAAAGACAGACTTTGTTTGATTCAGACGCGCGACGAAAGTTGCAGATCCTATGCAGTTCTCAGGGTTCACAACCCATGAGAATGTTTAACTATCCTGGTGTCCATAGCGGTGTGGAACCACTCCGATCCATCTCGAACTCGGTTGTGAAACGCATCAGCGGCGACGATATTTGGGGGGTAGCCCCCTGAGAAAATAGCTCGATGCCAGGTAAAACATTCCATACGAAGAAACCACCTCGCAACGAGGTGGTTTTTTTGTGCCTTCAAAAGTCAGCTCTGACAGTTGGGGCACCAGTGAGTGCTGCGCCCGGATAATTTGTCCCGGAGCAGGATGGTTCCGCAGATGCGGCAGGGTTTTCCGTTGCGTCGATACACCCAGGCCTGCCCGCCGTAATTGCCGTTAACCCCTTCGAGATCTCTGAAATCACTGAAGGTTGTGCCTCCGGCGCCGATGCTTGCTTGCAGCACTTCCACAAGGCAGGTACGCAGCTTCTCCAGTTGCTTCAGCGATAACTGCCCTGCCGGAGTGTGCGGACGGATTCCAGCCGCAAACAGACTTTCATCCGCGTAGATATTGCCGATACCGGCCACCAGGCTTTGGTCGAGCAGGGCACTTTTGATCGATCGAGTGGATCCTTTCAGTCGACGCTTGAGATACGGTGCTGTGAAGCTTTCGGTGAATGGTTCGGGGCCTAATTGCTTCAGCCCTGTCATCACTGTGTCCAGCTCCTGGCCCTCAGGAATCCACCACATCTCGCCGAAGCTGCGCATATCCACGAAGCGCAATTCTTCATCCTGTTCATTCCAGATCCGCACACGGGTGTGTGTGCACGGTTCGCTGGGTTGTGGATGCCACTGGAATTGTCCGGTCATCCGCAGGTGCACGCCCCAGGTGCCGCGACCTGGCAGCAGTTCTGCCATCAGATATTTTCCGCGACGCGACCAGGTTCCGACTTCAGCGCCGCGCAGAGCGTCCCGGAACTCTGCTTCACCTCCGGGGCTGGCGATCGCTCTCGATCGGCAGACTTCGACATCCGCGATCACAAAGGATTGAAGACGGTCCGCCAGACCGCGGCGGACCGTCTCGACTTCAGGAAGCTCAGGCAAACGCCTCAGGCCGGCTCGAGCTCGGCTTCCGCGAAGTTGTTGGTGTTGACGCCGCCATCCGTGCCGTCCAGGCCTGTGTAGTTGACCTTCTCAAAACGCACCACCACGGGGTAGCGGATTCCGGAGGTATCGATGGACGCCACCGTACCGACTTCGTTGAACCAATAAGACTCGGGACGCTTGATGCGCACCTTGGCGCCGCGGGTGATCGCCATCGCAGGGCATGGAGGGATGCAACCGGGAGCGTATCGCCCGGTCAGGGGCGGAAACGCGCAGCGTCACAGAATGTCGTCCCCTCGTCTCGTCCGGTTCCGTTGACATCATCTGTTGTGCCTGAACAACCCGCTCTGCAGCTGGACCTCCCGGATCCAGAGCGGGATGACATCAGCACGCTGGAGTTCCTGGCTCAGCTTGAGCAGGCCTGGGCTGTCTGCGACCGGTTCGATCTGCAGACCGAGATCTGGCGTGGTCGCATCCTGGGGGCCGTGAGGGATCGCGAAAAACGCGGCGGGGAGGGGCGTGGCGCCGGATTTCTGCAGTGGTTGCGGGAGCGGGAGATCAGCAAGACCCGTGCCTACAGCCTGATTCAACTGGCCGAATCCGCTGACGATCTCGTCGGTGGGGGCATGCTCGAGGAAGGCAGCGTCAATCAGTTCTCGAAGCGGGCCTTTCTGGAGACGGCCCAGGCGGCTCCGGAAGTGCAGGTGATGATCTCCGAGGCCGCCAACGAGGGGCAGGAGATCACCCGCAAGCAGGTGCGGCGGCTGACGGATGAGTTCACGGCCGCCACCAGTCCTCTGCTGCCGGAGGAAATCCGCCAGAGAACCCAGGAGAACCTGCTGCCACCACGGGCGGTCGCCCCGTTGGTGCGTGAGCTGGCCAAGCTTCCTGAGCCTCAGCAGGAGGACCTGCGCAAGGTGTTGCGAGATGAACCGGAGCTGGATCGCATCAAGGATGTGACCAGCACCGCTCGCTGGATCACCAAGGCCACGGAAGCCGGTGTGGCGGTGCGGGCGTTCCAGCAGGGTGAACTCGATCTGGAGAAGGCGATGCAGGAGGCACAGCGTCTTGATGCCCTCGGCCTGCTCGCAGATGCTGTTGGTCAGGCGCAGGCCCTCGAGGCCGCTGTTCTGAAGTTGCATACCTCCTGGCGGCGACTGGGGGGGTTGCAGGAGCGTCTCTGGGTGGAAAGCGGCAGCAGCACCCCTTACCTTCGGGATGTGCTCGACGCTTTGCAGTCCCTCAGCGGCTCCACCATGCGGGTCTCCCTTGGTGAGCTGGCTGGGGGGAAGCGGGTTCGGTTGCAGCTGGTGGAGGAGTCGCCGGATCAGCTGGAGCCACCGCCCCTGCCCTGACGCCACCACTGGTGTCGGCCTAAACTGGGTTCACTAGATCTGGTGTGGATTGGACCGTCTGGAACAGTCGCTCCAGGAACATTTCGGGTGGTCCAGCTTCCGGGCTGGGCAGCGCCCTGTTGTGGAAGCCGTTCTGGCGGGGCGAGACGCCCTGGCGGTGCTGCCCACCGGCGGCGGCAAATCGCTCTGCTATCAGCTGCCCGCTCTGGTGCGCGGTGGCCTCGTCGTGGTCATCTCTCCCCTTGTCGCCCTGATGGAGGATCAGGTGCTGCAGCTGCAGCGACGCGGCATCGCCGCAGCCTGTCTGCATGCGGGTCTGGCTCCCGATCGCCGCAGGAAGGCTCTGAGCGCACTGCGGGATGAATCGCTGCGTCTTCTCTACTTGGCACCTGAGCGCCTGCAAGGGGAGGCGACCCGGCAGATGCTCGAAAACCACTCCAGCGAGGGGCGACTGGTGGCACTGGCGGTGGATGAGGCGCATTGCATCAGCGCCTGGGGGCATGACTTCCGCCCGGACTACCGACGGCTCGGTCAGATCCGCAGTCTCTGTCCGGGAGTGCCGATGTTGGCTCTCAGTGCCACAGCAGCCCCCCGTGTGCGGGCGGACATCATCCGCTTGCTGGACCTGCGGAGTCCTTCGGTGCAGGTGAGCTCAGCGCGTCGCAGCAATCTTCGCTACGCCATGCGCCGACGCCCCCGTGACCCAATGCCGATGGTGCTGGAGGCTCTGAAGGCCTCCAGAGGGGCCACCCTGATCTACGCCCGTACCCGGCGGTCCGTGGAGCGCTGGGCCGAGCGGTTGCAGGAGCAGGAGATCCCGGCAACGCCATACCACGCCGGACTGGATCCTGAGGCGCGCCAGCTCGCTCTGACCCAGTTTCTCGACCAGGAGCGCCCTGTGCTGGTGGCCACTGTGGCGTTCGGCATGGGAGTGGATCGGGGCGATGTCGGTCTGGTTCTGCATCTCGATCTGCCTTCGACGCCGGAGGGATATCTGCAGGAGTCAGGTCGAGCCGGGCGTGATGGTCTGCCGGCCGACTGTCTCGTGCTGTTTTCACCGGGGGACAGGACCAGCCTCGGCTGGGCGATGCAGGCGGGGGCTCGGGGCGAGATTTCAGCGGATGAGCGCAGCCGACTCGATCTTGCCCAGCAGCAGCTGCGGAGGATGGAGGCGGTGGCCGAAGGGGAGATGTGCCGGGAGCAGGCTCTGTTGCTGACAGTGGGCGAACTCGTTCAACCCTGCGGCCGTTGTGATCGCTGCACCGCAACCCCGGATCGGCGCGACTGGTCAACTCAGGCCCAGACCCTGCTTGAGCATCTGGCGGAAAAGGACGGCACGGATCTGCGGCGCCTTGGGGAGCGTCTGGCCCTGGTTGAGCCCGGTCGCAACGAGCGTTGGACCTGGCTGGCCCGTCGTCTCGTTCAGGAGGAGCTCATCCGTGAGAGTGACGATGGCGTCCAGAGGCTGTACTTGAGGGACAGCGGACGTCGCTTCCTCGATGACCCCTGGCCGCTGGATTACGCGGCTTGAGCCGCGTCAGGCGCGGGCCTGACAGCGATCCTTGACGAGATCCTTCTCGAAGCTGCTGGAGGGGGCGGCCCAGGCTTTCCAGCTGCCATCAGCGCCTGTGGCGTTGATCTTTCCGGCGGAGCAGTTCACGGCCAGATAGAGGGCCTGTCCCTGGTCGTTGAGACTCGGCACGACCTGGCTGCCTCCCATCGGGCGCCAGTTGGCCCAGTCCACCTGCAGAGGGCCATAGGTCCGCCAGTCAGCCTGCTTGGCGATCACCGCATCAACCGGTTTCGATGCCTTGGCCGCTGGTTGTTTCGTTGCCGGTTTCTGAGCAACAGGCTTGGTGGCTGTCTTGACCGGCGCAGTGGCTGTGTTGACGACAACGGTTGTCGTCGGCTTGACGGCTGTTGATGGTTTGACGGCTGTTGATGGTTTGACGGTTGTTGCAGGCTTGACCGCCGTCTGGGGCTTGGCGGTCTGGACCGTTGCCACCGGCGCCTTCAGGTAAAGACGCATGCCGACCGTCACCTGGTCGGGATTGTCCAGCTGGTTGAAGCTCACCAGGCTCGTCATCGGCAGGTTGTAGGCCCGGGCGATCTGGCTCAGGGTCTGGCCCTGCCCGACGGTGTGCTGGCTGGCACCGGGAACAACTTTGATCGGTTCCTTTTTCGGCTTGGCCACCGGGAGCACGGCGTTCGCCGGCAGCTTCAGCGTTTCACCAAGCTCCACATGATCGGCATTGCGGAGGCCGTTCAAGGCGATCAGATCGCGCGAACTGATCTGATACCGCACCGCGATCTCACCGAGCGTCTCTCCTTCACTCACCCGGTGACGCCCCGGCCCGGCCGTGGCTGAGGCCGCGTGGCCGGGAACCTTCAGGCGACTGCCGATTTCGACGTGGTCGGGGTCCTTGATGCCGTTGAGCCGCATCAGGGAAGCCACGGAGACGTCGTAACGCGCCGCAATGTCGGACAGTGTCTCTCCGGAACGGACGGTCACCGTTGCAGCCGCCGCGGACAGTGGCAGAAGGGCCGTCAGGGCAAGGGCGGCGAAAGAGGGCAGACGCATGCGTTGACCTGAGCTGACTTGAATGTACGGTTTTTTCCCGGATGCGCCAGTCCCCAGAGCCGCTGCTGCGGAAGGGATGTCAACCCATCATTCCCTTCAGCCGGCCAGGCGTCTGAGCACGTTCAGGTCCAGCTTGTAGGGGGGATAGCGCACCTTGAAATCAAACCGGAAGGGGCGTCGCAGCACGGCTTTGCGATGGCTGAAGGTGTCGAAACCGCTCTGGCCGTGATAACTGCCCATGCCACTGCCACCGACGCCCCCGAAGGGCATGTCGGGGACCCCGGCCTGCATCACCACATCGTTGATGCACACGCCTCCCGAGCTTGTGGTGTTCAGCACATGCTGCTGCTGCTCATCACTGCCTCCGAAGACATACAGCGCCAGCGGTTTGGGGCCTCGTCGGATCTCGGCAAGGGTGCTGTCCAGGTCGCCGAGATCCAGAAGCGGCAGCAGCGGACCGAAGACTTCGTCAGCCATCAGCGGGTCCTGCCGGTTCTCCACGCGGATCACGGTTGGGGCGATGCGGCGCTCATCCCGGTTCACCTCGCCGCCCAGGAGGATCCGTCCAGCCGCCCGGGCTCCCTCCAGCAGGCTTTCCAGCCGCTGGAACTGACGGTCATTGACGATGTGCCCCAGCTGATCGGAACGCAGCGGCGCCTCGCCGTACATCTCCTGGCGTGCCTCCGTCATCGCTGCCAGCAGCGGCTCCTGCAGGCCGTCCGCCACCAGCAGATGGTCAGGTGCGATGCAGGTCTGCCCGGCATTGAGCCCCTTGCCCCAGATCAAACGCCGGGCGCTCACCTCCAGATCAGCTCCTGGAAGCACGATCGCCGGGCTTTTGCCCCCCAGCTCCAGGGTCACGGGAGTGAGATTCGCGGCGGCCCCCGACAGGACCCGGCTTCCGATCGTGCCGCCGCCGGTGAAGAAGATGTGGTCGAAGGGCATGGCCACCAGAGCGGCGGCGACGGCCCCATCCCCCTGTTCCACCCGCACCACTTCAGGTTCGAAGTGGAGGGGAATCAGCCGGGCGATCAGGTCCGCCACGGCCGGAGCATGTTCGGAGGGTTTGAGAACGGCGGTGTTGCCGGCGGCAAGGGCGCTGATCAGCGGCTGAAGGGTCAGGGAGAAGGGGTAGTTCCAGGGACCGATGATCAGCACGCATCCGAGGGGCTCGGACACAACGGAGGCCTGGCCAGGTCGCTGGGCCAGCGGCACCGTCACCCGGCGGGGACGCATCCACTGGCGGAGCTTCCGTTCGGTCAGCTTCAGCTCCTGGAGCAGGGCGACCACTTCGAAGAACGCCTCCGTCGGAGGCTTGCCGAGATCGCTGGCCAGGGCGGTGATCACCTCCTGCTCATGGCTCATCACAAGGGAGCGGAGCTGCTTCAGCTGCGTCTGTCTCCAGGCGATCGGCCGACTCCGGCCACACCCGACCAGGTCACGCATCGACTCCAGATGGGCAGAAGTCAGGGGCACAGGGCTGACGAACAGGCCAATCGGGTCTAGCAGTGGTTCAGCAATGTCCGGGGGATGGACGCAGCCCAGCCCTGGTGGTCCGGCACCGTCATCTATCAGCTGATCGTTCGGAGCTACGCCGATGGCAACGGCGATGGCATCGGAGATTTCAAGGGGTTGGCAAGCCGCTTGCCATACCTGCGATGGCTTGGCGTGAAGACGCTCTGGCTGACGCCGGTGTACCCCTCACCCCTGCGGGACGGCGGCTATGACATCACCGCCTTCAACGACATCCATCCGGATCTGGGCGATCTCGCCTCCTTCCATCGGTTCCTCACCGCTGCCCATGGTCAGGGCATGCAGGTGATCCTCGATCTGGTGCTGAATCACACCAGTGATCTCCATCCCTGGTTCCAGAGGGCGCGCTGGGCTGCGAAGGACAGCCCCGAGCGGAATGTCTATGTGTGGAGCGATGACCCGAGGCGCTACGCCGACGCCCCGGTTCTGTTCCGTCACTTCGAAGCCTCCAACTGGGAATGGGATCCGGTTGCCGAGCAGTACTACCTGCATCGCTTCCTCCGTCATCAGCCCGACCTCAACTACGCCAACCCCTGGGTGCAGGAGCGGATGCTGGAGGTGGTGGACTTCTGGCTGGAGCGGGGCGTTGACGGGTTCCGGCTGGATGCCGTGCCGTTCCTCTGCGAAGCGGAGGGCACCCGCTGCGAGGGGCTGCCGGAGACCCATGCCTTCCTCCAGCGTCTGCGCGAGCGGGTCGACTCCCATGGCCGCGAGATCCTTCTGCTCGGGGAGGCGATTCAGCCGGTGCAGGAGGCAGCTCCCTATCTCGCTGAGAACGAGCTGCACGGTGCCTTCAACTTCGCTCTCACGGCCCACCTGTTCGCGGCCGTGGCCAGCGGCAGTGTCCGCACCCTCGGGCAGTGTCTGCAGGAGGCGCAGGATGCCGTGGCGGGCTGCCGATGGGCTCTGCCATTGCGCAATCACGATGAGCTCTGGCTGGGGGATGGTCATCTGATCCCGGATGAGGTGATCCAGACCATCCGGGTCGGACTGCCGCAAGGGCAGGGGCACTGGTTGAACTGGGGCATCAATCGGCGCCTCGCGCCCCTGCTCAACGGCGACCCCCGCTCGAACAGGCTTCTCCATGGGCTTCTTTACAGCATGCCGGGGATGCCGTGTCTCTATTACGGCGATGAGCTGGGGATGGGGGACTGGCCGGGATTGCGGGATCGGGACCCCAACCGCACTCCGATGGCCTGGACGCCCGCCCGCAACGGTGGCTTCTCCACGGCTCCCGATCCCCTGCTCGTGCTGCCCCCCATCACGGCCCCCGGTTACGACTACCGGGTGGTGAATGTGGAGGTGCAGAAGCAGTTGCCGGGATCACTGCTCAACTGGCACCGGCGGATGCTCACCTGCCGGCGGCTGCTTCCCGCCCTGCGCAGCGGTGGCTTCCGCCTGCTCTCCTGTGCTCATCCGGGCGTGATCGTCTATGTGCGATCCACCGAGGCGATGACCGTTCTGGTGGCCGGCAATGTCACGGCTGCAGGGGCATCGATCAGCCTCGACCTCTCCGACTGGGACGGGGAGCGCACCCGGGAGGTGATGTGGGGCTGCGAGTTCCCCGAGGCCTCCAGCAGCTGGTTCGTGTATCTGCCGGCCTACGGCTTCAACTGGTGGTTGATCGGTGAGGTGGATGCCGAGGTCGCCGCGGAGGTGGAGTCTGAGCCCTTCATGCCGCAGGGTTGATTCCGGCTCCATCCAGGGCCTGCTCGACCTGCGGCTTCAACCGCTGTGCCTCCGCCTGATCCACCATGGCCAGTCGGCAGCGCCGGCTCAGCACATCGTCGGCATCGCGGGCGTGTTCATGGCGGATCGCATGGTGGATCTCTGCTGCGCAGATCGGAATCACCCCGCTGAGCGGAACGCGATCGGCGGCGGGGGCGCTCTCGATCAGAGCCTTGGCGTTCAGGCCGTGACTTCCCTGCAGATGTGCGATCTGCTCGTTGCGCCCAGGGGAATCCTCGAGCAGGGCCTCCAGCTCCAGCCGCTGCTGTTCAAGCCCCTGTGCGGTGCCGTCGGGGGTCTCCGCCGCCCCGATCAGGGGCAGGGGCTGGGGTGGGGACAGCGGAGCTCCCAGCTGCTGTTCCACAGCCTCAAGCGTGTCGAGCGCCATCGGGCGGCATGTGGTCCACTTGCCGCCCATCACGCTCACCAGTCCGCAGGGCAGGGTCTCCACCTCGTGCTCCCGCACCACCCGGCTGCTGTCCAGTCCAGCCCCGGCAGGCTTCAGCAGAGGGCGGCCGCCCGCCCAGCGGCTCGTCACCGTTGCCGAGCTCCCAGGGAACCAGCGTCGGACGTAATCGAGCAGATACCCCTGCTCGGCGTCGGTGGGATGGGTGGCCATCGCCTGGGGACAGGCTTCGTCGGTGGTCCCCACCAGGGTGCGCCCGAAGAAAGGAAGCATGAACAGAACCCGGCCGTCATCCGTGGATGGCACCAGCAGCCCCAGGCCTGCCGGGCAGAGTTGCTCCTTCAGAACGATGTGGGTGCCGCGGCTGGTGAGCATGCGGGGCGCGGCTGACGCATCCGCCATCCGGCGGATGCCATCCGCCCCGATGCCGGTGGCATTCACAATCACCCGCGCCCTCCATCGCTCCCGCACGCCGTCTCTGGACTCACTGACGGCACTGCAGAGACGGCCATCGCTTCCCAGCTCAAGCTCCACCACGCTGCAGTGGCTGCGCAACTCGGCTCCTCCCCGCGCGGCGGTCAGCGCCAGCAACAGGTTCAGACGCGCGTCATCGAACTGGCCGTCGCTGTAAGCGACGGCACCTTGACAGGCTTTCAGCCCTGGCAGGGTCCGCTCCAGCTGGCGACGCCCCAGGAGACGACTGGAGCCGATGTTCTGGCGGCCGGCGAGCGCGTCGTACATCCCGAGACCGAGTCGGTAGTAGGCCTGCCCCCACAGGGTCCCGGTGGGAAGGGCCAGCTCGAGACGATGGGCCAGGAAGGGGGCTTCCCGCAGCCAGTGGCCGCGTTCCAGCAGGGCTTCCCGCACCAGTCGGAGCTGCGCCAGATCGGCTGTCTTGAAGGCGAGCTCCAGATAGCGCACGCCTCCATGCAGCAGTTTCGTGCTGCGGCAGCTGGTGCCGCCACCGATGTCGCCTGCATCCAGAAGCGCCACGGACAGACCGCGGCGCACGGCTTCGTAGGCCACGCTGGCACCGCTTGCGCCGGCACCGATCACCAGCAGATCGAAAGTTGGGTCAGCCATGCCAGCCAAGGCTGCGGGTCACGGCGTCATTCCAGCGACGTCGCCAGGCCGTGCGGGCGGATGTGTCGATCTGCGGCTCGAATCGATCGGCTCCCTCGCTGCGCTGCCGAGCAAGATCGTGCAGGTCCGTCACCACGCCGGCCTGAAGACCAGCGAACAGGGCGACTCCGCGGGCAGTGCTCTCCAGGCTGGCCGGCCGCCGCACCGTCAGCCCGGTGCTGTCGGCCTGGGCCTGCAGCAGCGGATCGGAGGCGGCTGCTCCTCCATCCACCGCCAGCTCCCCGAGGCTTTTGCCAAGGGCGTTCTCCGCCAGCTCCACCAGGGTCGCCACGGAGAGCGCGATGCCTTCCAGAGCGGCCCGGGCGATGTGGCCACGGCTGCTGTCGCGGGTCAGACCCACCATCAGGCCCCGGGCCTGCGGGTCCCAGTGCGGAGTCCCCCAGCCGGTGAATGCCGGCACAAGCATCACGCCGCCGGAATCGGGCACCTCCATGGCCAGGCGGTTCACTGCATCAGCGCTGTCGATGATCTGAAGGCCGTCCCGCAGCCACTGGACGACGGTGCCCGCATTGAACAGGCTCCCCTCGAGGCAGTACGTGGGTGTCCCGGCGGCGTCCGTCCAGCCCAGGGTGCTGAGCAGGCCGGCATCGGAACGACGGATGCGCTCGCCGGTGTTGATCACCAGGAAGGCTCCCGTGCCGTAGGTGCACTTGCCTTCACCAGGTTGGAGGCAGAGCTGCCCCAGCGTGGCGGCCTGCTGATCCCCCAGCAGCGCCTGGATCGGCAGTCCCGCGAAGGGGAGTCCCTCGCGGATCTGTCCGAAGTCGCCGCGGCAGGGCAGCAGGTCCGGCAGCGAGGCCATCGGCAGGCCGGCGTGATCGCAGAACGCCTCGACCCAGCAGCGCTGCTCCAGGTCCATCAGCAGGGTTCGGCTTGCATTGCTCACGTCGGAGCCATGACGGCCGCCGCTGAGATTCCAGAGCAGCCAGGATTCAACGGTTCCGAAACAGAGGTCCCCGGCGGCAGCGGCAGCAGCGGCGTCCTCGTGGTGCGTCAGCATCCAGCGGATCTTGCTGGCGCTGAAGTACGGGTCGAGCAGCAGGCCGGTGCGGTGACACCATTCCTGCTCCAGTCCCTCCTGCTTCCACTGACGACAGAGATCGGCGGTGCGTCCGTCCTGCCAGACCAGGGCAGGGCCGCAGGGGGCGCCGCTGCTGCGCCTCCAGAGCACGGTGGTTTCGCGCTGGTTGGTGATGCCGCAGGTAACCACAGCCTGCCGCTGCTCTTCGCTGAGGGCGTTGTGCAGATCGATCAGAGCCTGCCGCTGACTGTTCCAGATCGCCTGCGGGTCCTGCTCCACCCAGCCATCCGCGGGGTAGTGAATCGGCAGAGGGGCGCTGGCACTGGCCACCAGCGCCCCTGACGCGGTGAACAGTGCAGCCCTGGAGCTGCTGGTGCCCTGATCCAGGGCCAACAGGAGAGGCTGATCCGCCATGGCCGTTCCGTTTCTCCCCTGCTAGCGAGGGGACCGCCGCCTGCAAAGGTCATGGGAGGTGCGGTCGCCTTCAACGATCCGCCCGAGTGGGTGTCGAATGCGGTGCTTTATCAGATCTTTCCTGACCGTTTCCGCTGCAGCGGCAGGGTTGTGGCCCAGCGCTCGCTTTCGCTCAAACCCTGGGGAAACGACCCCGCGGAACAGGGGTTTCAGGGGGGTGATCTCTACGGGGTGATCGAGGCGCTGGAGGAACTTCAGGGCATGGGTGTCACCTGTCTGTACCTGACGCCGATCTTCAGTTCGGCGGCGAATCATCGCTATCACGCGTACGACTACCTGACGGTTGATCCGTTGCTGGGGGGGAACGCTGCCCTCGATGCCCTGATCGACGCCGTTCACCAGCGCGGCATGCGTCTGGTGCTGGACGGTGTCTTCAACCACTGCGGTCGGGGCTTCTGGGCTTTCCACCATCTGGTGGAGAACGGCCAGAACTCGCCCTATCGCGACTGGTTCCATGTGCACAGCTGGCCCGTGCGTCCCTATCCCGAAGAGGGCATGGACTGCGGTTACGACTGCTGGTGGGCCGTTCCGGATCTGCCGAAGTTCAACCACGCGGATCCCGGCGTCCGGGACCATCTGCTCGCCGTGGGACGGCACTGGATCGAGCGCGGCATCGACGGCTGGAGGCTGGATGTGCCGGCGGAGGTCCCGGCGGATTTCTGGGTCGAGTTCCGCCGTGTGGTGCGGGAGGTGAACCCGGAGGCCTGGATTGTCGGTGAGATCTGGGGGGACGCCAGAGCCTGGCTGCAGGGAGAGCACTTCGATGGGGTGATGAACTACCGCGTCGGCTGGAGCACTCTCTGCTGGGTGGCGGGCGATCACCTGCGTCGGGACTACCGCAACCCCGAATATCCGCTGGATCCCCTGAGCACAGAGCAGCTGATCGGGATCTGGGACACCACCGCGGGCTGGTACCGGCCAGAGGTCACCCGGGCTCAGATGAACCTGCTGGACAGCCACGATGTACCCAGGGCTCTCCACAGCCTCCAGGGCGATGTCGAAGCGTTGAAGCTTGCCCTGGTTCTCCTGTTTCTCCAGCCCGGAGCTCCCTGCGTCTATTACGGAACCGAGGCCGCCCTGGCGGGTGGGCCAGAACCCGGCTGTCGGGAAGGGTTCCCCTGGAACCGGCCCCGCTGTGAGGCGCTTCAGTCCCTGATCCGGGACATGGCCGCACTGCGGACGCACCAGTCGGCCATCCGGGAGGGCTGTCTCATCTGGAGCAGTCTCGGCAGCGACGGTCTGCTCGGTCAGACAGACAGCCTGCAGGTGGTGATCAACCGCAGCCGCGAACAGCACCTGCCCCTTCCCAATCACATCCGGAGCGGGATCATCATCTGGTCATCGAACGGCCTGAACGCCACCCCTGATGCCCTGGGCTGCCAATCAGCCGTGGTGGTGAAGGGGAGTGAAAGCCCTTGACGAGACTTGAACTCGTGACCTCTCCCTTACCAAGGGAGTGCTCTACCGCTGAGCTACAAGGGCATGTGGAAGGTGGGCCGGGTTGGATTTGAACCAACGTAGGCAGAGCCAGCGGATTTACAGTCCGCCCCCATTAACCACTCGGGCACCGACCCGAACCACACCGCATGAACTTACCAGCCGGTGTGTCGCTCCCGACCAGATCGATACGATCACGTCAACAGTTCCGGGCTGAAGCCCCATGCATCTGCTGCTGCTGAACGGACCCAATCTGAATTTGCTGGGCCAGCGGGAGCCGGGACTCTATGGAAGCGGCACCCTGGCGTCGATCGAGGAGAAGCTGCAGGCCGAAGCGCAGGCGGCCGAGGTGACCTTGGACTGCTTTCAGAGCAATTTCGAGGGGGCCCTGGTGGAGAAGGTTCACCAGGCCATGGGGAGGAGCCAGGGCATCCTGATCAATGCCGGGGCCTATACCCACACCTCGATCGCTCTGCGGGATGCCTTGCTGGGGGTTGCGATCCCCTATGTGGAGCTGCATCTCAGCAACACCCATGCTCGGGAACCCTTTCGCCATCGCTCCCTGCTCGCCGATCGGGCCGTCGGAGTGGTGATGGGGTTCGGTTCCGGAAGCTACAGCCTGGCCCTGCAGGGGTTGCTGCATCATCTGCGCACCACCAGCTCATGACCGTCGCGATTCCGGACAAGAGCATTCAGTCGATTCGTTGGTTGGCGGCCCCCACGAGCTGGAGCTGGGTGGACCAGGCCAATGCCAGGCCGATGGAGGTGCTGATCGACCATGCCCACTGCGAGCGCAAGGCAGCGGGATCCGCTGTTCAGATGATGTTCCGCTACCTCTGCGAGCCAGGTCTCGGGGAGGTGCTCAGTCCTCTGGCGAGAGAGGAGCTGGAGCATTTCGAGCAGGTTCTGACCCTGATCAAATCCAGAGGTCGTTATCTGGAACCGTTGCCCTCGGCTGGGTATGGAGCTGCCTTGTCAGGCCATATCCGTCGCGGTGAACCCCAGCGGATGCTGGATTCGTTTCTGGTGGCGGGTTTGATCGAAGCCCGATCCCATGAGCGCATGGCCCTGCTGGCCGAGCACAGCCCGGATCCTGAGCTGCGAGCGCTTTACGCAGATCTGCTGAACAGTGAGGCCCGTCATTTCGGGATCTACTGGACCCTGGCGGAGGCCCGCTGGTCACGCCAGCTGGTGATGGAACGTCTGGAGGTGTTGGCCGAAGCCGAATCGCTTGCCCTGGAAGGCAGCCTTGCGAAGCCTGAAGAGGTGAGAATGCACTCCCCGGGTGTCACGCTCCGGAGATGATTCGAACGTCTGATTGAGAATTCAGCGTGGCGGAGCGATGAATTCCTCAGCGCGTCGGAGCGCCTCACGACGATCGGTCATGGGCGCGTTGATGCCGAAGGCCATCAGCCTTGCCCGTAGCCGTTCATTGGCACCCGCGACGATCGCCAGCCGACCGAGGGACTCAGCCTCCTTGACCATCCGTTCGATCGCCAGGGAGGCCGTCACCCCCATGCGCGGGACTTCACTGATGTCCAGGATCAACACCTTGTAGTTCCTGATCAGTCCCATCCGGGCGCTGATCCCCTTGGCGGCTCCGAAACTCATCGGTCCCCGCAGCCGGAACAGCATCAGAGCATCGCCGCAGCGACGGATGCCGTTCTTCTCCTGCTCAGAAAGGTCCGAGGGCAGTGCCGCCTCCCCGTCGTGGGGATTGTCCTCATCCATCCCAGCGAGCTGGGCCTGGGTGATGGAGTCGACGGTGAGCAGATTGGCGACGAACATCCCGACCAGCACCCCCCAGATCAGGTCCCAGAAGACAGTCATCAGCAGCACGCCGTGCATCAGAACCGCTGTTTTGGTGGACAGCCGGTGGGCCCGCAGCAGGAAGCCCCAATCGATGATGTCCAGTCCAACCTTGATCAGGATCCCTGCCAGCAGAGCGGTGGGAATCTCTGCCGCAAGCGACCCCGCCCCCAGCAGCACCAGCAGCAGGACAAGAGAGTGGGTCATCCCGGAGATCGGTGTCTCTCCGCCGGATTTGATGTTGATCACCGTGCGCATCGTGGCCCCTGCTCCAGGCAGCCCTGAGAGGAAACCGGCTGCGGAGTTCGCGATCCCCTGGCCGATCAGCTCCCGGTTGGAGTCGTGATTGGTCTGGGTGATGTTGTCGGCCACCAGCGAGGTCAGCAGCGAGTCGATCGCCCCCAGCAGGGCCAGCACCAGGCCTGCCTTCACCAGTTCGGGAAGATGACGACTGAAATCAGGCATCACCGGACGCAGGCCACCATCGGGAATCGTCCCGATCCGCGTCAGAGGCTCGAGGTCCAGATCCCTCAGCCGGTCGTCGCTGAACAGGAGCAGCGACAGCGGGGTCACGACCAGCAGGGCCAGCAGAGGCGACGGGATCCATGCCCTGATCCGTGCCGGCGTGAGAAACACCACGGCCAGTGTCATCAGCCCGACGGCGATGGCGGCGGGGTTCGGCGTCGGGTCAGACAGCAGGGTGCCGAGAGACTCCACGACTCCGCCGCGGGTGCTCACCCCGATGAAAGGCCCCAGCTGAAGCACCAGGATGATGGCGCCGATCCCCGACATGAAGCCGGACACCACGGAGTAGGGCACCAGCGTGATGTAGCGACCGAGGCGCAGAACGCCCAGAAGGGCCTCGAAGAGACCTCCGAGCACCACGGCAGCCATCACGAGCGGCAGCATTTCGCCGGCGGAGAGATCTCTGGAGACCCCCACCGCAGCAAGGCTTGACACCACACCTGCCACCGTGACGCTCATCGGCCCGGTGGGTCCGCTCACCTGAGCGGGTGTGCCGCCGAACAGGGCCGCGAGGAAGCCGGCGACGATGGCTCCGTACAGGCCGTAGATCGCTCCGCCCGGTCCGAGCGCTGCGTTACCGAAGGCGAGGGCCAGCGGCAGTGCGACCACGGCTGCGGTGACACCACCGAGCAGATCCCCCCGCAGATTGCGTCGATGCAGACCGTGGATCAGCGCCATCTCAGCGCAGTCCGGTCCAGGTGCTCAGGGCCTCGAGAGACTGGACGCCCTCGCGCCGTTGACCATCCGAGAGAACCCAGGTCGGATAAGCGCGGATCCCCGCTTCTCGGCAGGCTTCCGCCTGCGCGGGGAGGGTTTCAGGCTTGCGGCATTCCACGTAGGGCACCTCGGCACCGGCCTGCTTGCCGAACAGATTCATCTGGCGGAAGCAGGCAGGGCACGTCCAGGCCCCGAAGAAGCGGGCTCCGATGCTGCGCAGATGGTCGACGAGCTGCAGGGCCTGCTCGCTCGAATCGCGGAGGGGCTCACCGATGGTTCCGCTCCATTCCTTGGCGTCCAGCGGGGTGGTGCTGAAACTCAGCCCGAGCGCCATGCCGGCCAGCAGAGTCTTCACGCGCGGCGTCATGCCATCGGACCTCAAGTTTTTAGAAGCTAGGTCGATCGTCGCCGTTCGGGCTTCCCTCCATCGTGAACCCGCACCGAACACCCGTCGCTTGGGACACTGTCAGGGTTGTTGGGATGGTCGGGAGACAGGCGCACCGCCATGGCCGGCAGTGGATACAAGGATTACTTCCAGGTGCTCGGGGTCGAGCGCAGCGCTGACGCGGATGCGATCAAGCGCGCCTTCCGCAAGCTTGCGCGGCAGTACCACCCTGATGTGAACCCTGGAGACAAGTCAGCCGAAGCGCGGTTCAAGGAGATCAGCGAGGCGTATGAGGTGCTCTCGGATCCAGACAAGCGTCAGCGCTACGAGCAGTTCGGCCAGTATTGGAGCCAGGCCGGAGCCGGGGGCATGGGAGGTGGTGCCCCGGGTGCCGGATTTGATGTGGATTTCGGGCGCTACGGAAACTTTGACGACTTCATCAACGATCTGCTCGGTCGTTTCGGTGGTCCTGCCGGTGCAGCCGGATTTCCCCGGGGTGCTCAGGCGACCCGCTCGCCCATCAACCTGGACGCCGAGGCCAGTGTCTCCATCGGTTTTCTGGAGGCGTTCCGCGGCACGGAGCGCACACTCTCAGTCAATGATGAAAGGGTTCAGGTGCGCATTCCTGCAGGTGTCCGCACCGGATCGCGACTGCGGCTGAAGGGAAAGGGCAACCTTCAGCCGGGGACAGGACGCCGAGGCGATCTCTACCTGAATCTTTCCGTGGCGGATCATCCCGTCTGGCGTCTCGATGGAGATCAGCTGCGCGCAGACCTGCCCGTGAGTCTCGATGAACTCGCCCTCGGCGGCACGGTGCCGGTGATGACCCCGGATGGCGAAGCCAAGATGACGATCCCCCCTGGAACTCCTCCCGGCCGCAGCCTGCGGTTGCGGAACAAGGGATGGCCCGGCCGGAGCGGGCGGGGAGATCTCCTGTTCTCGCTGGTGCTGGAACTGCCGGGCCAGTGGTCGGATGAGGAGCGACGTCTGCTTGAGCAGCTGCGCGTGCTTCGGTCTGAGGATCCACGGCGCAGCTGGCTGACGTCCGCCAGCCTCTGAACACAAGCCCCCCCAGCCCTACGATCAACGGCTGGTTCCCGGGTCAGATGGAGCTCACCTACCGCCCCCGACGTCTGCGTCGCACTCCCGCTCTTCGAGCCATGGTGCGGGAAACAAGTCTGTCGGCGGCTGATTTCATTTACCCCCTGTTCGTGCACGAAGGAGTGGGCGTTGAACCGATCGGCGCCATGCCGGGTGCGAACCGCTGGAGTTTGGAGCAGCTCAGCGGGGAGGTGCAGCGGGCCTGGGATCTCGGCGTCCGCTGCGTCGTGCTGTTTCCGAAGGTGGCCGAGGGATTGAAGACCGAGGACGGGGCCGAGTGCTTCAACGAGAACGGTCTGATCCCACGGGCGATCCGTCAGCTCAAGAGAGATGTGCCGGAGATGGCGATCATGACCGATGTCGCCCTGGACCCCTATTCCTGCGATGGCCATGACGGCATCGTGAGCGAGCAGGGCATCGTGCTCAACGATGAGACGATCGAGCAGCTCTGTCAGCAGGCCGTGGTGCAGGCGGCAGCAGGCGCGGATCTGATCGGACCCAGCGACATGATGGACGGGCGTGTCGGAGCCATCCGGGAAGCTCTCGATGACGAGGGTTTCGATCAGGTGGGCATCATCAGCTACACCGCCAAATACTCGTCCGCGTATTACGGGCCCTTCCGGGAGGCGCTGGACTCTGCCCCAAGGGCTGCGGGCAGCAAACCGATCCCGAAGAACAAAGACACTTATCAGATGGATCCCGCCAATGCTCGGGAAGCGATCACGGAAGCCCAGCTCGACGAGCAGGAGGGCGCCGACATCATGATGGTGAAGCCGGGTCTGGCCTATCTCGACATCATTCATCGGCTGCGGCAGGAGTCGGAGCTGCCGATTGCCGCCTACAACGTCAGCGGCGAATACTCGATGGTCAAGGCTGCTGCCGAACGTGGCTGGATCGATGAACGGGCTGTGGTGCTGGAAACGCTGCTGAGCTTCAAGCGGGCCGGAGCTGATCTGATCCTCACTTATCACGCCTGCGATGCGGCCGGCTGGCTGAAGGGCGGCTGACCTGTCAACGGTTCGGTCACATCACTCTTCAGAATGTCCCCTTCAGTGAGCCTCCCCTGATGGCATCGGTGGATCGTCTCGGCCATGTGGCCATCCGCGTCCAGGACGTCACCCGTGCCGTGGCCTTTTACGAGGGGCTGGGCATGCGCCTTGTGTGGAAAGCGGACGACTGGTGTTATCTCGAGGCAGGGCCCGGGCGCGACGGGCTTGCCCTGCTGGGTCCGGATTACAAGGCTGCCGGCCCCCACTTCGCCTTCCACTTCCGTGACCGCGACGACGTGGATCAGATCCATCAACAGCTTCAGCAGTCCGGTGTGTTCGTGGGGTCTGTGCATGACCACCGCGATGGCACGGCTTCCTTCTACCTGAAGGATCCAGACGGCAACTGGCTGGAGATGCTTTATGAACCCCCCGGTGGCATTCCTTCCAACTGCAGCTGACGCCCCCGTCGAGCGGGATCGTGCTCTGCAGGAGACGCTCGGGCTCCTGGAATGGCCGCGGGTCTGCGAGCACCTCTCCGGGTTCGCGTCCACGGCGATGGGACGCGTTGCTGCACGGTCCCTGTCGCTGCCGGCTGGCCTTGCCCAAAGTCGAACGGCTCTGAAGGAGACCGTGGAACTGGTGACCCTCGATGATCTGAGCGAGGGAGGGATCAGCTTCCGAGGCGTACGGGATCTGCGGCCGGTTGTGTTGCGTTGCAGCAAAGGCGGCACCGCATCCGGGGAGGAGCTGCTGGCGGTGGCGGAGACCCTGGCAACCGCACGGCGGCTTCGGCGGCAGATCGATGAACCGGAGCTTCGACCGGCGTGCAGCGATCTGATCGCTGCGATGGTGACCCTTCCGGAGCTGGAGCAGCGGCTGAAGTTCGCTCTCGAGGAGGGCGGACGTGTGGCCGACCGCGCCAGCGCTCCCCTGGCGGGCCTGCGGCGGCAATGGGACGGTCTGCGGCAGGAGCGTCGCGACAAGTTGCAGGATCTGCTGCGGCGTCTCGGTCCGTTGCTGCAGGACACGGTGATCGCACAACGCCACGGGCGTCCTGTGCTGGCGGTCAAGGCCGGAGCGGTGGGACAGGTGCCGGGGCAGGTGCATGACAGTTCGGCCTCGGGCAGCACCCTGTTCGTGGAGCCACGTTCCGTGCTCGCGATCGGCAACCGGCTGGTGGACATTGAGGCCCGGATCCGTGAGGAGGAGCTGCGGGTCCTGGCTGAGCTGAGCGAGCGGGTGGCGGAGCAGGAGCAGCCGCTCAACGTTCTCAATGGAGTGCTGCTTCGGCTGGACCTGGCGCTGGCTCGAGGCCGTTACGGTCGCTGGCTGGGAGGATCGGTGCCCCAGCTGGAGGACCGGCCGGAGGCGCCGTTCCGGCTGGAGAACCTGCGCCACCCCCTGCTGGTTTGGCAGGAGAAGCATGACGAAGGCCCGGCTGTGGTGCCGATCTCGGTGGAGGTGTCTGAAGAGCTGCGGGTCGTTGCGATCACTGGTCCCAACACCGGCGGCAAGACCGTGACCCTGAAGAGCATCGGTCTGGCGGCCCTGATGGCCCGCGCGGGCATGCTGCTTCCCTGTTCCGGGCAGCCGTCGCTGCCGTGGTGCGCTCAGGTGTTGGCGGACATCGGTGATGAGCAGTCCCTGCAGCAGAGCCTCTCCACCTTCAGCGGCCATGTGAAGCGGATCGGTCGCATCCTGGACGCGTTGCAGCAGGGGCCCGCCCCGGCTCTGGTGCTTCTCGATGAGGTGGGTGCAGGCACCGACCCCAGCGAGGGCACCGCCCTGGCGACGGCCTTGCTGAAGGCTCTCGCGGATCGGGCCCGGCTCACGATCGCCACCACCCACTTCGGTGAACTGAAGGCACTCAAGTACGGCGATGGCCGTTTTGAGAACGCCTCGGTGGCTTTCAACCCTGAGACGCTCTCACCCACCTATGAATTGCTGTGGGGCATCCCCGGGCGCAGCAATGCCCTGGCGATCGCCACCCGGCTTGGCCTCGACCGGCAGGTGCTGGATCAGGCCCAGGAGCTGCTCGCTCCAGCCGGAGATGGAGAGGTCAACAGTGTCATCCGTGGTCTCGAGGAGCAACGGCAACGCCAGCAGGCCGCGGCGGAGGATGCCGCGGCACTGCTGGCCCGCACCGAGCTGCTGCATGAGGAGTTGCTGCAGCGCTGGCAGCAGCAGAAACAGCAGTCAGCGGAGCGCCAGGAGCAGGGCCGGCAGCGTCTGGAGCGTTCGATCCGTGACGGTCAGAAGGAGGTGCGCACCCTGATCCGTCGGCTGAGGGACGGCCAGGCTGATGGTGAGACGGCCCGGCGGGCCGGCCAGCGCCTGCGCAAGCTGGAGGACCGTCATCGGCCTGAACCGGAGCGCCGGGCGCACGCTGGATGGCGGCCCCAGGTGGGAGACCGCATCCGTCTGCTGGCTCTCGGGAAGGCTGCTGATGTGCTGGAGATGTCAGACGATGGTTTGCAGCTCACCGTGCGTTGCGGCGTGATGCGCAGCACCGTGGAGCTGGCGGCGGTAGAAAGTCTCGATGGCCGCAAGCCGGAGCCGCCGGAGGCGGTGGTGAAGGTGAAAGCCCGGACGCCATCAGGAGGCGGCGGTCAGGTGCGCACGTCGCGCAACACGGTGGATGTCCGTGGTCTTCGGGTTCATGAAGCGGAGGCTGCCGTGGAGGAGCACCTGCGCTCTGCGTCCGGTGCCGTCTGGGTGATCCACGGGATCGGGACCGGGAAGCTGAAGCGCGGCCTGCGGGCCTGGCTGGACACGGTGCCCTACGTGGAACGCGTCACCGATGCGGACCAGGGCGATGGTGGACAGGGCTGCAGCGTGGTCTGGCTGCGCTGAGGGAGCCTTCAGAGACGGGGAAGCTGTGGTTCTTCGGGTGAGCTCCGGGCAGGTTCCGGTGGGCAGATGGCATCGCCTTCGGCGTCAAACAGCCGCCAGCCCTGGGGATCGGGATCCAGGTGCAGCCTTCCTCCCACGATCACCGCAAGGTCCGCCTCGGTGCGCACCGTCACCAGGTGACCGCCATGGAGCAGCTGACAGGTGATCAGCTGCTCGTTGCCCAGCACTTCGACATGACGGATCTCCGCCGGCAGGTTGCGATTGGTAGAAGGGGCGACCCTCCAGCCTTCCGGCCGCAGCCCTGCCGTGAGCACCTGCCCCTCCAGTGCGGGGAGTGCCTCGGCCATCGGCCCCTCCACCGGCAGTCGACGATCCTCCAGCAGCAGGGTGGCTGCGGGTGCCACCGTGACCGGCAGCAGGGCCATCGGCGGGCTGCCGATGAACTGGGCGACGAACAGATTCGAGGGCCATCGGTACAACTCCATGGGAGTCCCCAGCTGCTGCAGGTATCCCTGATTGAGCACGGCGATGCGATGACCCATCGTCATCGCTTCGACCTGATCGTGAGTCACATACAGCGTCGTGGTCCCCAGCTGTTTCTGCAGCTCGACGATGCGGGTCCGGGTGCTGTTTCGCAGCTTGGCATCGAGATTGCTGAGCGGCTCGTCCATCAGAAAGACCTTTGGCTGCCGGGCCATCGCACGTCCGAGAGCGACCCGCTGTTTCTGGCCACCGGAGAGTTCCTTCGGCAGTCGATCCAGCAAGTCCGTCAGTTCCAGCGACTCAGCCACCTCCCCCACGCGCGTTTCGATGCGTCGCTCGCGGGGACTGGGCACCTGCAGGCAGGGCGGCAGGTGGCGAGCACTTCGGTGCAGCTGATCCTGCAGACGCTGCAGTGGCGGCAGAGAGCGGCTGCGTCGCAGCCCGAAGCTGAGGTTGTCCCGGACGCTCAGATGCGGATAGAGCGCGTAGCTCTGAAACACCATGGCCACATCCCGTTGGGCCGGCCGCACCCTGCTGACGGGTCGATCACCGATCAGGATCTCTCCGGCGGATGGGAGTTCAAGTCCTGCCAGAAGACGAAGAAGCGTGCTTTTGCCGCAGCCGGAAGGTCCGACAAGCACGAGAAACTCACCGTCCTCGATCATCAGATCAAGGCTTCGGATCACGTCGACGGGGCGGCCCCCTCGTCGGCCTGGGTAGCTCTTGCAGAGGGCTTCGAATCGGACGCCGGCCAAGCGTTGGGACTGCAGCCACCTGATCCTAGGGTTGTGGATTCGACCCACCCGGCGCCACCGTGCAGTTCATCGATCAGGCACGGATCACGGCTCGAGGTGGCCGCGGCGGCGACGGGATTGCGGCCTTCCGACGCGAGAAGTACGTGCCGGCAGGTGGACCTTCCGGCGGTGATGGCGGTTACGGCGGACATGTCGTGCTGGAGGCCGATGCCAATCTCCAGACTCTGCTGGACTTCAAATACAAGCGTCTGTTCGCTGCCGACGACGGCCGGCGCGGTGGACCGAACAAGTGCACCGGGGCCTCAGGGCGTGAACTGGTGGTGAAGGTCCCGTGCGGGACGGAAGTGCGACATCTCACCACTGGAATCCTGCTCGGCGATCTGATCAACGGCGGTGAACGGCTGGTGGTCGCTTTCGGCGGGCGCGGAGGGCTGGGCAATGCTCATTACCTGAGCAACCGCAATCGCGCTCCCGAAAAATTCACCGAGGGTCGCGATGGAGAGGAGTGGCCGCTTCAGCTTGAGCTCAAACTGCTGGCCGAGGTCGGCATCATCGGCCTGCCGAATGCCGGCAAAAGCACCCTGATCGCCGTGTTGTCAGCCGCTCGCCCCAAAATCGCCGACTATCCATTCACCACCCTGGTCCCGAATCTCGGGGTCGTGCGACGACCGAGCGGTGATGGAACTGTCTTCGCTGACATCCCAGGACTCATCGCCGGTGCCGCTCAGGGAGCCGGGCTTGGCCACGACTTCCTGCGCCACATCGAGCGCACCCGATTGCTGATTCATCTGGTTGATGCCGGGGCAGACGATCCGATCGGCGATCTGCGGGTGGTGGAGAACGAGCTGGAGGCTTATGGCCATGGGCTCGTGGAACGACCCCGCATCCTGGTGCTGAACAAACAGGAACTTGTTTCCGACGATCAACTGCCTGAGCTGGTCGGTGACCTCGAAGGGGCCAGCGGCCGTTCCGTGTTGTGCGTCTCAGCAGCGATGGGGAGCAATCTCGATGCTCTGCTGGAGCGCGTCTGGCGCGAACTGGGGGTCTGATGCTCCGTGTCGGCCGGCACATCTGAAGTTGTGAGGCCGGTCACTCCTCGCCATAACGGAGTTGGCATCCAACAGCCGCCATGACTTTTTACACCTGCTTTGACGACAAAGGCGAGATCATCGCCCGTTGTCAGACCCAACAAGAAATAGATGTGCTGCGCCGCATGGGGCGCCCGATCGCTGAGGTGAAGGCCATGAAGAATGAAGAGTCTGTGGTCTGCAGCCTTACCGGCAGCCCCTCGGACTTCAACGAGGAGATCTGATTCGCAGATCCCCTGGTCGTTCGACCTGACTGATCAGTCGTCGTAGACCCGGCACTCATCGGCGTCCGGGTTGGCCTCGCAATGGAGCTCCAGGGACGTCGGGTCGTGGGAGTCCTCGGGGTGGTGTTCCTTGTACTCCTCGAGAGAGTGGAGTTCATCTTCGAGGTGACGGACCTTGGCCTCATCGCCTGCGGCTTTGGCCGCTTCGATCTCGGACTTGTCCTTGTTGATGTGCTCGTCGATGGATTTCATGGAATCTCCCCGATGCCGCTCACCACATTACGACCCATCTCAAGGGTGAGTGCGGTCGTTTTCGTTTGCGGCAGTTCCCTGACATCGCCGCCCTGGCCCTGTGAGATCAGGGTCTCAGTTCGCTCAGCTCAAGCCAGCGTTCCTCTGCCTGTTCGATGCTGCTGATCAGTTCGGCGAGCTCGATGCTGAGCCTGGCCACCTCGGATCCCTCACAGGTCAGCTCCCGTTCCAGGGCCGTCCGCTTGGTCTCGAGTTCAGGGAGCTGCTGATCCAGCGATGCCAGTTCCTTCGATTCCTTGAAGCTGCGGCGACGGGGCTTCTCCTCGTCACCTCTGTCCCTGGAGTCCTTTCGGGATGGAGGAACTGCGGCACTGGTCTGCTGTCGCTCCTGCTGCCGCTGCTGGTCGAGGAATTCCGAGTAGTTGCCTTCGAAGCGTTGCAGCCGGCCGGCTTCGAAACAGAACAGACGGTCCACCGTGCGGTCGAGGAAATAGCGGTCGTGGGAGACCACGATCACGCAACCGCGGAAGTCTTCGAGAAAGTCCTCCAGAACGCTCAGCGTCTGCACATCCAGATCGTTGGTGGGCTCATCGAGCAGCAGCACATTCGGAGCCTGAATCAGCATCCGGCAAAGGGTCAGGCGCCGCCGCTCGCCCCCGGAGAGTTTGGCCAGGGGGCTGTGCTGCTGCGCTGGTGGAAACAGAAACCGCTCCAGCAGCTGAGAGGCGGTGAGCTGCTCGCCTCCGAGGTCGATGCGGCTGGCAGCCTCCTCCACGAATTCGATGACCTTGCGCTCCAGTCCCTTGCCCTTGGTGAAGTCCTCGGTGTGCTGGTCCAGATAGCCGATGTGGACGGTTTCCCCAAGGCGCAGGGAGCCGTGGGTGGCACTGCGGCGACCGGCGATCAAATCCAGCAGCGTGGATTTGCCGCTGCCGTTCGGGCCGATGATCCCCACCCGGTCCTCGGGGCTGAAGCTATAGGTGAAGTCATCCAGAAGCCTCCGGCCTTCGGCACTGCCGTCGGTGCTGACCCCCAGTCCCTCGGCTTCGATCACCAGCTTGCCGATGCGTCGGCTGACGCTGGTCATCTCCAGTTTTCCCCGGGCCTGCACCGGTTGTTCTTCCCGCATGGTTTCGATGCGCTGCAGGCGAGCCTTCTGCTTTGTGCTGCGTGCTTTCGGGCCCTGGCGCAGCCAGGCCAGTTCCCGCCTCAGCACCCCCTTGAACTTGGCCGCCGAGGAGGCTTCAGACGCCTCCTCGGCGGCCTTGTGCTGCAGGTAGGTGCTGTAGTTGCCCTGATAGGTCCGCGCCCGGCCTCGGGCCACTTCAACCATCCGGCGGGTGATTCGGTCGAGCACGTAGCGATCGTGGGTGACGAGCACCAGGGCTCCCGGGTAGCGGTCCAACCAGCTCTGGAGCCACTCCACGGCAGTGGCGTCCAGGTGGTTGGTCGGTTCATCCAGCAGCAGCACGTCCGGGCACGCGACCAGGGCTGAGGCCAGTCCGACCCGTTTGCGGTAGCCGCCGGAGAGAGCTTCCACAGGCTTCTGCAGGTCGCTGATTCCGAGTTTCTGAAGCACCTCGCGGCACTGCTGCTCCAGGCTCCAGGCCTCTTCCTCATCCATCCGCTGGCTCAGGTCGCCCAGCTCGGCCAGCAGCGCTTGATTCTCGGGATCAGCTGCCACGGCCTCACTCAGGGAGCTGAAGCGAAGCAGCAGATCACGCTTGGCACCACATCCCTGCAGCACCTGCTCCAGAACCGTGAGTCCGGGTGTGACGCGGCTGTCCTGCCCCACCAGCTCCACCCGCAGCCGCGGTGAGCAACGCCGTTCCCCCTCTCCGAGGGGTTCCTGGCCGGCCAGCACCTTCAGCAGCGTTGATTTGCCCGCTCCATTCGGGCCGATCAGTCCGAGTCTCTCCCCCTCTCCGATGTGGAGATCCAGCTCAGCGAACAGGGTGCGGATGCCGAAATCCTTTCCGGCCCCCACCAGGCTGATCAGACTCACGGGGTCCCGGCAGACAGCTGACCGTCCAGATAAGCAAAGACGCTCTTGTCGCCGACATCCGCAGCGGCTTCGATGCCGAATTTCCGCAGAGCCAGCACGACCAGAAGCAGGCCGGCAACACCCACCAGCACCAGCCCGGATTCGTCGCCGAGCAGACCGACGAGACGACCCAGCAACGCCAGGGGAAGCAGCAGAGTGAGACCGATCGCCTCCGGTCTCTGGAAGCAGAAGAATTCCTTGAAGCCGATTCCCGCCAGGGCCGCGAAGAGTGGCCCGACGGCCAGGATCCAGAGCGGCCTGCCGGCCAGTGTGGCGAGGGCATCAGCAGGTCCCGCTGTGATCAGCAAGGCCCCCCATCCGGCACATCCCAGCAACCAGAACAGCTGGAGTGCGCGGTGCAACGGCCTCAGGTAGATGTGAATCCACTTCAGTGCCAGACCGATCCCGGCGGTCAGGGGCAGCAGCCACAGCCAGGCCCAGGATCCTCCGAGGGCCCACCAATGCAGCACTCCTCCGCTCATCGCCAGGCCCGAGATCAGAAGGGCGATGCGGTAGCGCTGCACCTCCCGGCGATCCTGCTCGTTGATCGTGTACGGGCCGTAGACACCGTCGAACTGGGGGTCGGCCGTGCTCATGCCTCAGGGATGGTGCTGTTCACCAGTGTGCTCAGCTCCGGGCCGGCTGGAACGATGCCCCCTGGATTGAGGGGAAACAGGGCTCCGAAATAATCCTGACGCCAGGCCTTGGCATCGCAGGTTTCAGCCACTCCGGGCAGGTCGTGGAAGCGCCTGCGCCAGGCCCATAGATGCGGAAACTGCCAGAGGGGTCTCCGGCTGCAGCCGAAGAGAGGGGAATAGACCAGTTCCCAACGGATCAACGTTGGGAAGAGTCGGACATCCGCCAGGGTCAGGGTCTCGCCGCACAGCCACGGACCCCTCTCCGCCAGCGCCTGCTCCACCTGTTCCAGAGCCTCGAACAGAGCTGTTTCAGCACGGTCGTAAGCCAGCTGGCCCCGGGCGAAACCGCAGCGGTAGACACCGTCGTTCACCGCCGGCTGCAGCAGGGTCTGCCACCGCTGGATCATCTCCTGATGATCAGGAGGATCGAGGTCCGGAGCATCCTCGGAGGCGGGCCAGCGGTTCAGCAGCTCCACCAGCTGTGCACTTTCGTTGCCGAGAATGCGTGGTCCCTGGGGATCCACCAGAGCCGGCACCGTGGCCCGATGACTTGGTGGTGCCGAGCAGGCTCTGTAGAGGTCCAGCAGGCTGCTGCAGCCGAGCCAGGCCGGATCCAGTTGCCAGCGTCCTGCGCGGTGATCAGCCGTCGCCATGAGCACGGTCAGGCTGTCTCCCAGACCTCTCAGGCGATGCACCAGCCAGGTGCGATGGGCCCATGGACAGCTGCGGCCGATGATCAGATGGGGCCGCTGCTGTTCGGAGCGGCCCCTCAGCTGCGCTTGGTCGGGTCGTTCAGCCTCGAGATGATCACTGACCGGCCGGCAGTAGTTCCCAGCAGCATCAGCAGGACCCAGGCCTCCCATCAGCCGGCTCCATTGCCATCGCCACCCTGAGCGGGCGGCCATCACCACGATCGGAGGGATCGACATCGTCAGGATGTTTGCCGCCAGTCTGGAAGCCCATGCTTCAGTCGTGCAGCAGCGTGTGCCCCTGATGACGGCGTCGGACGTTCTTCTTGTGGCCGGGACCCATGGCAACGAGGTGAACGCGCCATGGCTGCTGGAGGCCTGGCAGAGGACGCCTGATCTGATGGATGCCCATGGCCTCACGGTTCAGCCGCTGATCGGCAATCCCGATGCGCGAGCGGCCAATCGCCGGTACATCGACCGTGATCTCAACCGCAGCTTTCTGCCGGAACGTTTCGCCTCTGATGAGAGTGAAGCGCTGGAGCTTGCCCGGGCCCGGTCCCTGGTGCAGCTGCATGGTCCACACGGCACGCATCCCTGCCGGGTGGCCCTCGATCTGCACAGCACCACGGCGGCCATGGGCAGTTGTCTGGTGGTTTATGGCCGTCGGCCTGCTGATCTGGCTCTGGCGAGCCTCGTGCAGGGTGCGCTCGGACTGCCGGTGTATCTGCATGAGGCTGATGATCGTCAGACCGGTTTCCTCGTGGAGTGCTGGCCCTGTGGTCTGGTGATCGAGGTGGGTCCGGTGCCGCAGTCGCTTCTGGATGTTCGGATCGTTGAACAGACCCGTCTGGCGGTGGAAACCTGCCTGGCCTCTCTGGCAGCAGCGCGCAGGGCGGCAGGGCGTTACCCACGACAGCTCGTGGTGCATCGCCATCGCTGCAGCCTGGATCTGCCGAGACGTGACGGGAATCAGATTTCAGGCCTGCTGCATGGTGATCGTCTCGGCCGGGACTGGCAGCCGCTGGCGTCCGAGGACCCTCTGTTCGTTGAACTCTGCGGACAGGGGCTGCCGGCGATTCAGGGCTTCGATGGCGAGATGGGCGATGTTCCCGTGTTCATCAATGAGGCCGCTTACGCCGAGAAGCGAATCGCTCTGTCGCTGACCCGGCGGGAGGTTTGGCCTGTGGAAGACGCCTGGCGGACGGCCCTCGAGCAGTTGCTGAAGAGCTGAGTTCAGCGGGGAGGTCCGTTGTAGATCTCTGCTTCCACCTGACGTCCGTCAGAAGAAATCTTCAGTTCGGTCTCCACGGTCGGAGGTGCGCCGGCCTCCTGCCAACCGGGAGCACCACCGTCGAACCGGAAGGTGTAGCCGTCGTCGGTGCTCACGAGACAGTCACCTCCACCGACGCTTGTCCCGTACATGCAGCGGGCCGCGCGGTAGCGGCTCAGTCCACCGTTGATGGCCTCGGCACGCATCCGAGCCACATTCACAGCTCTCTGCCGGGCATCGGACACCTGGGCTCTGGCTTCCTGAACGGGGCCGAGGCCGAGGGGCAGGCTCGCTCCGATCAGAACGAGTCCGAGGGATCGGCTGAGGAAACTCATGGATTATCCGGTGGCATCACCGGAGGAGAGCTGTTCCCCTTTGGTAGCAGCGGTCCGTTGTAAGAGACGTCCAGAATCCGATCGCCGTCTGGTGAGACCAGAACTTCGGTCACCAGGGTCGGTTGCGGCGGAATCTGCTGCTGCCAGCCGGGTGCACCGCCCCTGAAGCGGAAGAGGAATCCCTCATCCGTCGAGGAGATCAGGCAGGCCTCTCCCCGAAGAGCATGCATGCACTGATCGGATCGGTACAGACGTAATCCGCCGTTCAGTCGCTCGGCCCTCATCCGGGCCAGATTGGCCGCCTTGGTCTGGGCAAAGGGGTAGTTGTTGGACTGGGCGATGGCCATCGACCCAGTCACAGCCAGTCCCAGGCTGACAAGCAGAGCAGGGAACGGACGCATCGGAGCACTTGCGATGTGCCGTCACTCTGCTGCTGGAGCGGTGGGATGCATCCCCGCGGCTGGGACATAGGTGTGTCCGGATGCGCCTGTCCATCAACCGCAGGCCCAGACCCCCGTCCCTTCCTTGCTGCAACTGAGGTCACTGCGTTGACCATCGGCCCAGTACAAGCGGAGCCTGTCGTCGTCGCTTCCGATGCGAAGCGTCAGCGATTGGAGCGGACCTGCCGGAGTCCTGGCGTCTTTCGGGGCGGCTCCCCTGCTCTGATCCTCGAGGCGTCTCTCCAGCTGATCCAGGCGAAGCTCCAGTCTCCTGAGGGCATCGTCGGAGCCAGCGCCTGTTCTGGACTGCTCTGCGCCTGGTGTTGGAATCCATCCACGCTGACACCCGCCGAGCAGCAGAAGTCCGAAACAGAGGGCTGCAACAGACATCGGCCTGGAGACGCGAGAAACCATGGTCCGGAGAACGGTTGATCCAGGCTCTCAGCAGATCGCCGCTTGCACCAGACGTTCACTCCAATAAACCGTGGCTCCCTGGGCCTCGAGCTCATGGCGGCGATGCCGTGCCTGGGAAAGAGGAACGGTTTCCTCCAAGCGTTGCCCTGAATGGAGCCAGCGGATCAGAACCAAGACGCATCCCGAAGGGGGTAATCAAACCTTAAGACTTTGTGAGCCCCCCTGTCCTGGCCTGGGGTGTGCCGTCGGACCCCGCGCAATGTCCGCACATACACCGCAAACTTCCGTTACATTGGATGGAGGCAGGGCATCCCTGCCCTTCCTTAAACCGTCCCTTCGGGGGCACTTCTTTCCGTTCTCATGACCACCACCATCCAGCAGCGCTCCGGCGCTTCTAGTTGGCAGTCCTTCTGCGAGTGGGTCACCTCCACCAACAACCGTCTGTATGTCGGTTGGTTCGGTGTGCTGATGATCCCCACCCTGCTGGCTGCCACCATCTGTTTCGTCATCGCCTTCGTCGCCGCTCCCCCGGTCGACATCGATGGCATCCGCGAGCCTGTCGCTGGCTCCCTGATCTACGGCAACAACATCATCTCTGGTGCTGTTGTTCCCTCCTCCAACGCCATCGGCCTGCACTTCTATCCCATCTGGGAAGCTGCATCCCTCGATGAGTGGCTGTACAACGGCGGTCCTTTCCAGCTGGTTGTCTTCCACTTCCTGATCGGCATCTACGCCTACATGGGCCGCGAGTGGGAACTCTCCTACCGCCTGGGCATGCGCCCCTGGATCTGCATTGCCTACAGCGCACCTGTCGCTGCAGCCTCTGCTGTCTTCCTGGTCTACCCCTTCGGTCAGGGCTCCTTCTCTGACGCCATGCCCCTGGGCATCTCTGGCACCTTCAACTACATGCTGGTGTTCCAGGCTGAGCACAACATCCTGATGCACCCCTTCCACATGCTGGGCGTCGCAGGTGTGTTCGGTGGATCCCTGTTCTCCGCCATGCACGGCTCCCTGGTGACCTCCTCCCTGGTGCGTGAAACCACCGAGACCGAGTCCCAGAACTACGGCTACAAGTTCGGCCAAGAGGAAGAGACCTACAACATCGTGGCTGCCCACGGTTACTTCGGTCGCCTGATCTTCCAATACGCCTCCTTCAACAACAGCCGTAGCCTTCACTTCTTCCTGGCTGCCTGGCCTGTTGTCGGCATCTGGTTCACCGCCCTGGGCGTGTCAACCATGGCCTTCAACCTGAACGGCTTCAACTTCAACCAGTCCATCCTTGATGGTCAGGGCCGCGTCCTGAACACCTGGGCCGACGTGTTGAACCGTGCCGGCCTCGGCATGGAAGTGATGCACGAGCGCAACGCTCACAACTTCCCCCTCGACCTGGCTGCTGCTGAGTCCACTCCTGTGGCTCTGCAGGCACCTGCCATCGGTTGATCTGGAATCAACCTGTTCCTTCTGGAACAGACCAAACGATTCAGATCAACTGAATCGGAAAGCCCTCACCGCAAGGTGGGGGCTTTTTGTTGTGACAGGATCAGTTCGCATGCAAAGCACAAGACTGCACCAGCAGCGATGCGCAAAGTCAATCATGTGCAACAGCAGAATTGTGTGGCACTGTGAGTGATTATTCCGATTGATTGTTGGAGTGCAGGACAACTATGAAGAACTAGCTTTGCCTTGAATCATTTTGCTTCAACGCTTGATTCCGATGAGGGAATAGATTAATGCTGATTAACGTTCTGGGAGAACCTTTGCTGCCATGTGGCTGCAAGCCAATGACTGGTTGGTATCTTGATGGATTTTGCAGAACCGATGCTTCTGACCTGGGGCAGCATGCAATTTGCAGTGTAATGACTGAGAAGTTTTTGTTATACACTTATTCTCAGGGAAACAACCTAACAGATCCCAACCCGATGTTTGATTTCCCCGGACTTATTCCAGGAAATCATTGGTGTTTATGTGTATCTCGATGGGAACAGGCAAGGGTTGATGGAATGGCGCCGCCTGTGATTCTCAAGGCAACTGACTTCTCGGTATTAAAGACAATTCCACTTGAGATCTTAAGCGATTATAGTTTCGTTAATTGCTAATACCTGTGTCCGGATCGGAAGTCGTATTCCTCTTGCTTCAAATTCGAAGAGCTGCAGGTGGTTTGCGCATAGTGGATTAGCTTTTTGAAGCCTTTTGGGACCAGTCCGGGGCATAAATTTCCTGTCTCGATTGCTTTTGGGCAGAAATAGACCCCTTTCCAGCGATTAATAAATCGGCCTTTGATTTCATCTGAAAAGTTGAATCCACTTAGTGAAGCGAAGTTAATTATTTCGAGTGGATTCAAGGTTTTTAATTGTTCTCGAAAAATCTTGTCGGTTCTTGCCCTGCTGATAAAAGCATTCAATTCAGAGTGCGACATTTTGAGATAGAGCTTTGTCGAATTCACTATTACTTCGCTTTCGATTCAAAGTTCAGCAAAAAATCCAAGATTCCAAGTCATAGATTTTCAATTCAAAAGCTATTCAATATGCAAGTTCGCAATGTCGCAATGCTGCTCTTTGCTCCAGCAGGCAAGAGCAGGGTGGGAGGGGCTGACGATGGAATGCGATTCAAAGAACTCAGGCAGCTTTCCTTGGCCTACCTGCCGATGCCGTTGCTTCATTTAAAGTTACAGAAGTCTATAGCGCTCTGAATTTCGATTAATATAAATGAATATTATTGCGCGACTGCTGATTTTTAGCAGCTCTAGGCATGAAAGCGCGAAGAGCAAAAGAATACATATTTATGGATCCATTAGGCATGGAAGAGTATTGTCAAAGTCACTATGCAGACTACTATTCGAAATCAAATTTCTCTTGTAATGTCACTCAATTGAGCAGAGGTGAGCTTTTGACCAGCTCGATTTGTGCTCCGATCAATAATGTTCACTTGGAGATTTTCAAATCAAATCAGACTCTCCTTTACGAAGAAGATGCTAACCAAAATTCGGTTGCGTTTTGCTGGATTGATCAGACTGATCAATTAGCGCCTGCTAACACAATTATTGGTGGGCACAGAATGCGTAATTTGAGCATTGCAGGGTTTAATCGTCTAAATAAAACGGGCGGCAATACATGGGATATTGTCGGAGCGAACACTGTTCTGTGTTGCATGAGTTTGAAATGGGAGAAGCTTAAGGGGCAAATAGATAAGATGAAGGCTTATAATGCGTTCGCTAAACTTGAGGAATGCGTCGGAATTGACTCGGAAGGGGCAGCCAGTACTCAATTGAAAAAGCTGTTTGGCAAGCATTTCAAGCATGGGGTGAAATGCGCTGAGCCTTTTTATGACTTAGCAATTGCATTTCTCGAAGACTCTGGCAGTGGAGAAAATATTTTTACTTCAAGGTCTGATCAGACAGATTTAATTGAAGATTTGGTCAAGCTTCTGCACGAAGATAGGCCTGGTTTGCCTCCATTAACGATTAGCCAAATTACTCAATACTTGGACTTGGAGGAGAGGTCGTTGAGTGAGGTGTGCCGGTCAAGTTTTGGTATGAGCATTCTGGAATTAATCAAAAGTATACGGCTTGAACAGGTTAAAAAATCATATTCAAATCCACATGTTCCTGAGGGCCTGCGCCGCTTTACGATGAAAAAAAATGCACTTTACTATGGCTTTCAAGATTGGAATGCATTTGAGCGATTGTACTTTAAAACTTTCTGCGAAAGTCCTGAACAAACAATAGATAAAGTCAGTAAGACTAATGTACTGATTTCCGATCTTTTGAGGTTGAGAAAATAATGAAATTCATACTTACTTACAATGATCCTATGCATCTGTCGGAAACGTTGGCTGAACTTGGGCAAACCACTCGGATCACGCAACTTGAAGTTGGCGAAGGTACTTATCGTATGAGTCATGCCAATGCGCCAGGAGTATCAATTGCTGAAATAAAGGCGTCAAAAACTTTATTGTATGAGGGTTGGGGGACTGATTGGTCGGTGGATTTCAATTGGATCACGCCGCTAAAACCCTCACCAGCGGAACCACTTGGATACTGTGAGGGGTATGAAATGAAGGCGAATAGTATTGGAGGACTCAATACTTTGAATACATCGGTCGGAAGTTCATGGGGGAAATACAGTGAATTATGCAGCTCAACTGCTTGCATGCTGGACAAAACGACTCTAATGGAGACGTTGGAGGCCTGTAATGCGAATGAAGCTATTCATAATTTGTTGACCAATAGAGGGCTTGACGTGGATACGACTGCAAGTATTCAACTTCGAAATCTTGCCAGAAGAGAAATGGAAAAAGGAATTCTAAATCCAGCAAAATACTATGATCTTATTGCGTGCTGTCTGGAGGAGGGGGCGCAAAGGCCTTGTAAGAAGAGTGAATTGAAAAACCAGCAATTACTCTCGGAAATTGTGCGTCTTTCCCATGAAGCAAAGAGAATGCAGTCTCCAATGTCTTTGGCTGATGTTTGTGAATACTTGGATGCTGGTCAGGCATCTCTCTACCGTGTGTGTCAGGAGTATTTTGGAATGGGCATCATTGAAATGATGATGCAAGTGCGATTGGAAGAGTCAAGGCGAGCCTTGCTGGCGCGCAAAGGCCTCGCTGATTCAGCTGAAACTACAATTCGGGATGTAGCGGTCCGATATGGATTTAAGCATCCAGGGCGGTATGCAAGACGATACTTCACCAGTTTTGGTGAACTGCCAAGTCAGACACTTGAGCATTCTCAGCTTGTTTATTGATCAATCATGGCCAGGCTCGCACTCGCGGTATGGAGCCGCGATTCGCCCGAGCTGCGTTTGTTTAGCTTTGTGACCGGCCAGGAAGGGGGTATCCACTTCTTATCAAAGTGGGTAGGATTGGCTGAGCCGTCTCCCCAGCAGTTGGTTCTTCGGCGGGTCAAGCTACTGGTTTCAGGATGAAAAGGGTCACCTTTGAGCTCAGTGATGAGCTCCACAAAAAACTCAAGCTCCTGTGTTACACGGAGTCGGTATCGATAGGTCATATCCTTCGTCAATGTGTTGCTGATTTCTGCGTCAAGCATGATGCGCATTTGATCGAGCTGATCGACAAGCGCTCGAAGTGATCGGAATGGTCTTATTTTTTTGCTTCTTCAGTGATCCGGCTGTGCCGGCAGGGTTCTTGCATTTTGCGAACTTGATGGCGTCACTTTCGCTGGATCAGCGGTCCGGTGATTTGCGCTGATAAAACTGGGCTTTTGCAGTGCTGGTGACTCAGCATCAGGTCTCTCATGCCGTTTGATTGTTGAATCTGAAGAGAAGGAAAATCCCCCTCCCTCCTTTCTTCAAGGGTGCGTCTGGTTGTGCCAGCGTTGCAGGGCTCTGAACAGATCAGTGGTGGACTCTTTCGACGCTCTCGTGTCGCGCCTGGGGTTGCAGCCCCATCCCGAGGGTGGGTGGTACAGGGAATTGCAGCGCAGCTCAATCCAGGTGACCAGGCCTGATGGCGAACAACGCAGTGCGATCACAACCGTGCTGTTCCTTCTTGGTGCCAACGATGTGAGTCGCTGGCATTGCGTTCATGGTGGTGACGAGATCTGGACCTTCCTCGGAGGAGCTCCGCTCAGCCTTTTTCAGCATCCAGATGATGCGAACGCCTCGGATGAAGACGTGCTCAGCGCTGATCAGCCCGTGGCCTGCGTTCCAGCCGGGGTCTGGATGGCGGCGCGAAGTCAAGGTGAGCACAGCCTGGTGAGCTGCTGTGTCGGTCCGGGGTTCAGTTTTGACGATTTCGAGATGCTGCGCGATCGAGTTCGCTCCCGTTGGCCGATGGGGATCGACGAGGCCTTGCTCTGATGAGTGTTCGTTTTGCTACAAGAAAGGGGGTGTGATCTGAGCGTCCATGACTTGCGGTGACATCTTCCGTCTCATCATTGCCGTGTTCCTGCCCCCGCTCGGGGTGTTCACGCAGGTGGGCTTCAGCGGGCCGTTCTGGTTGAATCTCGTGCTGTTCGCGCTCGCGCTCGGTGGCTTTCTGGGCCTGCCACCGCTGTTCGGAATGGGAGCGATCGCCATCATTCATGCCTTCTGGGTGATCCTCACCAGAAAGTGACGACCGCGTTGGAATGTTGAGCCGGAAGGGTGCGGTTAGCTGGCGCTCATTCGGCCGGTGCACCAGTAGGTGACCCGAGCCGGATTGCGCTCCAGGTAAGCCGCCACCGCCTCCTCCGCGGACTGCTCCTGCGCCTGCAGCAGCAGGCCATCAAGGTCGCTGTCCGGCAGGTGGAACCGGCTGAGGAAGGCGGTCACCGACGGGGCGCGCCGATCCAGCCCCTGGCGTGCCACCGCATGGATGCGTTCCGTGCCGCCGAACACTCCGTCGGGATCCTTGAGAAAGCGCAGGTTGTAGCGGGCGAACATCCAGTGAGGAGTCCAGCTGGTGGCGATCATCCAGCGTTTCTCGTCGATGGCCTGGGCCAGCACCGCCGCCATCGCGGCACTGCTGGATGCCACCAGGTCCAGGTCCTTGAGGTCGTAGCGCTTCAATGCCTCCAGCGATGCCTGATTGAGACCTGAACCTGGGTCGATGCCCTGAACGCGGTTGGCGAAGCGGGTCGCGAGGTCGGGATCCTTGAGCTGTTCGATGCTGTTCAGCACCGTCTCCGGAACGTAGTCCGGAACAATCCAACCGAGACGACCCGAATACATCGGCCCCAGATCGAGGACACGATCCCTGATACGAGACCAGTAGTCCTGGTGCGTACCAGGCAGCCAGGCCATCAGCATCAGATCCAGATCTCCCCGTGCAACCGATTCGTACTGGATACCGATGTCTGCCATCACGCGCTCCACAGGCACGTTCAGGCGTGACTGGATCAGCTGTGCCGCCATCAGGCTCACCACCTCGGCATCGGCCCAGGGCGACCAGCCCAGCTTCAACGGCCTTGCGTTGTCCATCGACTGCTCCTGGCTCTGCAGGGAAGCGGTTGTGTTGACCGATCCGCTCTGCTCGCGGCCACGCCGGGCGATGTTGAACAGAGATGCGCCGGCAAGGCCGATGCCTGCCAAGAGAACGGAACGTCGTTGCCAGCGATGGTTGGCCTTCATCGAACCCTCCACAGATCAAGGAAGCCGCGAAACCGGTCCGGCAGAGACGTTGACGGGGGTGTGGTGAAACTCTGAGTCAGCCGGTCGAGGATCACCGCCAGGATCACCACCGCCAGGCCTCCTTCAAAGCCCAGGCCGATGTTCAGCTGCTGGATGCCACGCAGCACCACGTCTCCCAGTCCGCCGCCTCCGATCATCGAGGCGATCACCACCATCGAGAGCGCCAGCATGATCGTCTGGTTTACGCCGGTCATCACCGTGGGCAAGGCGCTCGGGAGCTGCACTTTGCGCAGCAGTTGAAGCTCTGAGCAGCCGAAGGACCGACCGGCTTCCATCAGATCCGCTGGAACCTGACGGATGCCCAGAACGGTGAGCCGCACCACAGGCGGCATGGAGAAGATCAGGGTGGCGAGGATGGATGGCACTGCCCCTGTGCTGAACAGCATCACAGCGGGGATCAGGTAGACGAAGGCCGGCATCGTCTGCATCAGATCCAGCACCGGACGGGTGATCTGCCAGAGGATGGTCTGACGGGCAGCCAGCACACCAAGCGGGAGCCCGATCAACAGCGCCAGCAGCGAGGCGGCCAGAACAAGCGCCAGCGTGCTGATCATGGGATCCCAGAGCTCCATCACCAGAACCAGGTTCAGCCCCAGCAGCGTGAGCAGCGCGAATCCGGCACTCACCCGCCAGAGCCCGAGCGCAGCCATGAGGATCGCCAGTACCCAAGGGGCAGGGGCCGACAGGATCTGTTCACAGAACTCAGCCATGCCAAGGATCAGGGCATTGACTGCATCAAACAGACCCTGGCCATGGTCCAGGAGCCAGCGCACGATCGCATCAGTGGCGATGCCGATGGTGCCGGCTTCGGTTGAACTCGCGAGCAGGGGGAGCATGGAATCGGTCATGGCGTGGCGATGGCACGCAGCAGCGTCTGCGGGGTGACGACACCGATCAAATGGTGGTCATCGCCGACCACGGGGACGGGGCGATTCGCCCGGGCGACGGTGGGGATGGCATCCCGCACCAGGGTGGCGGCGTTCAGTAGGGGAAGGCTGCGGTTTCCCAGATCGAGGACCATGCCATCGGGGGCCGGCTCTGCCAAGGCGCCGACACGGAGCACCGCCGAGGCGTCCACCGCCTTGAAGAAACGGCTCACGGCTTCCTCAGCCGGGTGGCGGAGCAGTTCCTCTGCGGTGCCGCACTGCAGCAGCCGTCCCTCCTGCATCAGGGCGATGCGATCGCCGATGCGAACGGCTTCATCCAGGTCATGGGAGATGAACACCACGGTGCGGCGATGTTCGCGCTGGAGATCGAGCAGCAGATCCTGCATGTCCCGTCGGATCAAGGGATCCAGGGCTGAGAAGGCCTCGTCCATCAGCAGGATCGGTGGATCCAGAGCGAGTGCCCGGGCGAGCCCCACCCGTTGTCGCATCCCGCCGGATAGCTGGTCCGGTCGGCGATGGAGATCGTTGCCGAGCCCGACGCGTTCCAATGCCTGCTGAGCCCGCTCCTGGCGCTGACGCTTCGGCATTCCGGCCACCTCCAGTCCGAAGGCGGCGTTCTCCAGGGCGCTTCGATGCGGAAACAGGGCGAAGGACTGGAAGACCATGGCCATGCTGCGTCGGCGAAGCATGCGCAGCTCCGAACCGCTCAGATCTCCGAGACGCCGCCCACTGACCAGGATCTCCCCAGCGCTGGGTTGGATCAGGCCGTTCAGCATGCGCAGAAGCGTGGACTTGCCCGAGCCCGACAGCCCCATCACCACGAAGATCTCACCTTCGCCGATCGTCAGGGACACGTCCCGGACGGCGACCCGCGCCAGCGGGTCCTGCAGATGAGTCTCTGGATCGGCATCACGCCGGCCGCCGAAGACTTTCCAAAGCTGTTCAATGCGGATCAGCTCATTCATTTCCGCTGATCAACTCAACCTGATGCTACGGGTGTGAGCAGGCAGCACCTTGTTCTGCCTTGTTGTTGTTTCGATTGATTGAAATATTCTGAAAGTCCATCCGGCACAGTCGATCCCAGGTGTGGCTGCGCGGCATAAATGGCGACAGGTTTGCGCCATCACTGACAACTGAGGAGTTTGTGTATAGGGTCTGAACATCTGAGCAGATGCTCTGTTCGGAGTCGGATCACTTCTTCCATTGTTCGTCACGTTTGAAATCGTGTTCTCAGGAAGTGGGTCTGGGTAAACATTCGGCCCATTTGGTATGACATCAACACAGAACGAGTTCACTTCCGCTGAGTCTGATCATCAACGTTTCGGTGATTCTCCGGAGTCCGTTCGTGAAACTGATCACTATCAGCAGGAGTACATCGAGGACTTCACCGACCGCTGGGACCGCCTGATCGACTGGAACGCACGGGCTGAGGCGGAGGGTGACTTCTTCATCCGTATTCTCAAGGAGCACGGCGCCCACTCGGTTCTGGATGTCGCCACCGGCACCGGCTTTCATTCGGTCCGTCTGCTGGAGGAGGGCTTTGATGTCATCAGCGCCGATGGCAGCCCCAACATGCTGGCCAGGGCCTTCCGGAATGCCCGCAATCGTGATCAACTCCTGCGTACGGCCCAGGCGGACTGGCGCTTTCTGAACCGCGATATCCATGGTGAGTTCGATGCAGTGATCTGTCTGGGTAATTCCTTCACCCACCTGTTCAAGGAACGGGACAGGCGCAAGTCTCTGGCTGAGTACTACGCCGTGCTGAAGCACAACGGCGTTCTGATCCTTGATCACCGCAATTACGACCGGTTGCTGGAAGGCGGCTCTGCTGTACGCCAGGGCAAAGGCAACGTCTACTGCGGTCAGGACGTGGAGGTCGGCCCCGAGCATGTGGATGAGGGGCTCGCCCGATTCCGTTATGCCTTCGGTGATGGCAGCACTTACCACCTCAACATGTTCCCGCTGCGTTATGGCTATGTCAGACGTCTGATGTCGGAGGTCGGTTTCCAGAACATCACCAGCTTTGGTGACTATCAACGGAGTTACGAAAATCCCGACTTCTATATTCATGTGGCGGAGAAGGAATACCGCTTTGATGTTGATGCAACGATGCACTGAGATCGATGAGCATGACCAGTGGCACCGCGGCGGATGATGTTGCGGCTCATTACTACGACAGCAGCGATGCAGACCAGTTCTACGAACTGGTCTGGGGCGGTGAGGACATTCACATCGGTCTCTATGAGACTCCTCTCCAGGAGATCGCAATTGCCAGCGAGCGCACAGTGCAGGCGCTTCTGGCACTGGCGACAGATCTGCCCTCAGGGGGGTGTGTGGTGGATCTTGGTTCCGGATACGGGGGGGCTTCCCGACGTCTGGCCCGCTGGAGTGAACGACCGGTCCATGCGATCAACATCTCCACGGTGGAAAATGATCGGCATCGCCGACTGAATGTTGCGGCTGGGCTGGCGGAACAGATCACAGTCCACGACGCATCCTTTGAGCAGGTGCCCGCGGCCGATGCCAGCGCGGATCTGGCGTGGAGTCAGGATGCAATCCTGCATGCCGGCGATCGGGCCCGGGTGTTGGCCGAGGTGTCCCGCCTGCTGAAGCCTGGCGGCTGTTTCGTGTTCACCGATCCGATGGCGGCCGATGGTGTGGAGATGGGGCTTCTTCAGCCGATTCTTGACCGAATTCACTTGCCGGATCTCGCCTCACCTGCTCGCTACAAGACCTGGGGAGAGGCGGTTGGTCTGACGCTGGAGGTGTGGGATGAACGCACCGAGATGCTGGTGCGTCACTACGACCGGGTCCGCCAAGACACGCGGTCCCGCCGCGCTGAACTGGAAACCACAATCAGTGCCGGCTATCTGGACCGCATGGATGTGGGTCTTGGCCACTGGGTGGATGGTGGCCAGCAGGGTCGCCTCAGCTGGGGGCTGATGCGCTTCCGGAAAGCGGGCTGATCAGGAGGGGAGGACTGATCACCCCATCAACGGGTTTCAGAGCGGCTCCGATTGGTGGCTTGTTCAGGATCGGAATCCAGCTCCAGAGCTCCCTGTTCAAGAACCTGCTTGGTCTGTTGCGGACTGAGCAGTGGTGATCCGGGTGCGGAAGCATCCGGTTGATTGACCTCACGGCCCTCCACAACGGAAACATTGATGCGTTGAACCTGAACCTGGAATTTCAGGCCTTCCAGTCGAGATCCGATCCTCTCATTGATTGTGTCTTGAATGATCTGGACTTGTTTGTAACTGGGAAGATTGGGATTGGTGACCCGAACCACCACTTCTACAGTTGGAGATCGTCGCTTCTCCCAGAAGTTCGGCCAGTCAAATGCAATGCTGTTCAAGGCCAGCGACTCGTTGGCTCCGAAAGTCAATGTTTTGCTCTGGAGATAATCGCGAATTGTCTCTTCGATTTTCTGTTGTGCGAATTCTGTGCGTTTGTCGTAAAGCTGGGCAACGAAGCGATTGCGCAGAGGAACTGTGATCACAACCATCAACACGAGGGAGCCAATGAATGGGATCTTCGTGCGCCGGCTGGTGAGGAGCTGACCCCGTAAATACGGCTCACGGATCGCCAGCACGGTCACCCCGCCGATCAGAATCCCGAGCAGGTTGGCGGCGAACAGCAAACCGGCACCTTCTGCGTTCTCCCATTCGCCACTCGCGATCATCAGTCCCATCACGCAGATGGGCGGAACCAGTGCAACGGCGATCGCCGTGCCCGCCATTGAGCTCACTGTGCTGGGCTTCACCTTCGCGTAGGTCGCCATGGCTCCGGCGATCAGGGCGATGGCTAGATCGATCAGGTTGGGATTCACCCGGCCGCTGATTTCAGCCGGCATGGTCTCGGCGACCAGCAAGCCACGCGTACCCGCCCACAGGCCAAGCGCAATGGCCAGCATGGTGGTGCTGGCTACACCGATGCTCAGGGTGCGTGATGCCCTCAGCAACAGGCCCCAATCGCCAACGAGAATGGCAAACACACCGGTGCGAAGGGGGAGGATCCAGGGTGCAACCACCATGGCCCCGATCACAACGGCGGTGTTGTCAGAGAGCAATCCGAAGGTTGCAATCAGGCCGGCTCCAATGCTGAGCACCACATAGGGCTCATTCAGCTCGGCATCCTTGTCGTAGCTGCGGTGCAGCTGATCGAGGGGTTGCCCCTCCTTCAGGCGGGGTTTTGGGGCAAAGATCCGGAACACTCCTGCCTCACCGGCGACCTCCAACGATCACCGGAGTTGAGCCCCCTGTGGTGCCAGGCAGTGCCGGAACCACTTCCGTGCGGCCATCCCATTTATCGAGAAACAGTTTGAACAGCACCTGATCGTCGAGGCTGCGGTTGAGCGTGTCGTATCGGATTGCCTCCTGTTCAGCGATCTTCACCTCGGTCTGGGCACGCAGCAGTTGCTGCTCGGCGATCTGTTTCTGCTCAATCGCGGCCCGGTATTCCTCTGCGATCTGCAGACCGGTGAGATCAAGGCCACGCACTTCCACGTAATCGAACTTGTCCAGTTCCTGGGCCACGGTTCGCTCCACCAGAGCGGAGATGTCATTCCATTCCGTTGCGATGGTCACCAGTTCGTACTGGGAGAAGACGGATTTCAGCGCTTTCAGCAGGGAGGGCTGAATGATGCGTGGATAGATTTCCCGATCATTCCCGGCGATGGTCCGGTAGATCCGCCCGGCTTCGTCAGGACGCACGGCATATTTCACTGTTGCCGTGGCCTCGATCACCTGCAGATCCTTGGTGAGCGTCGCGAATTCCTCCGGCCGCACCTGGGTTCGCACATCGAATGGATACACCGCCTGAAGGAAAGGGATCTTCAGGTTCAGGCCAGGCAGTCGAGAGCCACCGCTCACCTTGCCGAGGGTGGTCACCACGGCAACCTGTCCGGCCGGGACGATGAAGGTGGCCTGGCCCAGCAGCAGCAGGGCGCTCAGCAGGAGTGCCACCACCAGCACCAAACCATTGCCGGCGTCGTTGATCGGGCGAGGGGTCTGCATTCCGTTGCGATCCACTGCCCTGATGATGTCGGGTGGAACGCACCACCGGTGTCACGAGACCGGCCGTGGCGCTAAACCGACACCATCCGGGATCTTGGAATGGCTCCAGACCGTGCCCGTGTCGCAGCGCTTCTTCAACTGCTCATGACCGTCAGCGCCATGGTCATGGCTGTGGCGCTGGTGCGGATCGATCAACGTCTGTCCCGCAATGACCAGCTGCGTTCGCTCTGTGCCGCCTTCTGGGGAGCACCGGATTCAGGGGAGCGAGAATCTCAGGCCTGGGCGGAGACCAAACGGCTCGTTGGGGTTGATCAGCTCGACATGCTGAGCTTCTGCCGCTTCTACGGTGAATAGCGGGAGCTGGCCGGAGTTCAGACGTGGTGCTCGAAGCCTTCCCTCGTCTCAGTCCTCTTCGGAGCTTGCATCGATCAGATCTGCCAGGCGCTTCCCTTCGCAGTGGCGACATTCCTGGTGATCCAGCTTGAAGAAATTCAGGGTCAGAACATTTCTGCAGGAGGTGCACTGCCGTGTCTCCGCCGGAGGAGTTGCGTAGGACATCAACGGTTGCGTCTCTTGGCCGATAACTGGCACTGTGCCACCTCCTGAACGATGTGGAACCGGCGGCTGAGGTCCAGAATGAACTCAACGTCAGGGGTCAGTATGGCGAAGGAGGCGAGCCCCAGGGCCGGGCAGAAATCGAGGCGACGTCGATCCCGGTCCGTTCCCATTGAGCAGGTCTCTCCTGCTGTGCTCACGGCGACCAGGGACGTGGCATTCACCCTGGATCAGCTCGGACTCGACCCCGATGCCGAGGATGTGCTCAAGGCCGTTCTCGAAAGAGCCGAGCACTTGGAGGAGCAGGCCAGCGGAATCACAGTGATCGACGACTGATCCATGTCCATCAGACGGTTTTCCGCCTTTCGTTCATGAGGAGGAAGGCCTAAAGTGTTGTTGAGAGCGAATCGACAGATGTCGAGCCAGCGATCGGATTGGAATAAACCTTGATTGATCCATGCCAACAACCAAAAAGAACCATCGTTCACCTCTGGGCCAACGTGCGGCCGGTTTCAACGATTCAAAGCACGCACACTCGGAACCGTCCATGTCTGATTCCCTGACCACGGTGGTGACCTGCCATCGTCAGCAACTGGTGTCCTGGGAGGACGTGATCGGACGTCGCTGAGATCCGAAGGGAGTCAGACCAGGGACAGCCCGAAGTGCTGGGCAATTCCCATAAAGCCAAGAACCATCAGGGCTACAGCGACAAATGAAAGGCCAGTGGCCACTTCGTTGTGACGTTTTCTCTGTTCATAGGTGCGCATTGCTCTCCTGCTCCTTGATGCAATTTCAGGGAACTTAAGGGCGAGCTCTGAATAATTTCCTCAAGGAACATAAAACGAATCGTTTGAACACAGAGATTCACGCACTCCGTTCAGAAGCCGCCGGGTCGCATGATCAGTGGATGGCCGATCGACCATTCAGCCAGCGTGGCGGCCACAACGGCCACCATGGCGATCCGGCCATTGGTGCGTTCAGCCCGTCTGAGGTAAGCGTGCCGTCGCTGCAATCGGGCCATGGCCAAATACCGGGTTGTATTGGCCGAACGCATGACGCCCACACCTGTTTACACATCTAAACATTCGGTTGCTGCCGGTTTTGTGATCAGGATGACGTTCTCGTCAAACGATCAGGGCTGTCTCGCGAGATCGCGATTCCGGAAGCGGCAGGCTTGGTAGACGCGACTGAAGGAAGTCGCCATTCTGAGAAGGCGTTAAGGCTTCAGCCGAATCATGGCGATCCCCAATGCTTTGATTCCTTCGGACGAAAAGCGTGCTGTTAATAAGCCCAGGCTGATCTTTGCCGTTGTGGTGATTGGTTTGTTCGGCATTGCCACTGTAGGTTCGCTTGTCAGTGTTGTGTTTAAGCAGTTCACTCCTGCTTTGACTGATGAGGAAGTTGTTGTTGTTGGTTACCTAGCGGCATTCCAATGCCAGAAGCAGAATGGACGAATCTCAGATGCTCAAGGCCGTAGTATCCTTCAAGATCTCATGAGTGAAAATGGCATGGACGCCACCGTTTTGCAGCGTCCGATTGTTGTGAAAACGGCTGACCTTTATGTGAGCAGTCTTGATCAGTCGTGCGGTGCTGGAGATCGTGATGAAAGCATGGAAATTCGGCGACTTTCTGAACAGGTCAGAAAGTAGAATCGCTTCACGGTGATCACCGCTCACGATCCTGGAAAGCTTGAATGACGATGGATCATAATTCTGAAACGACTGCTTTGATCTCAACTCAGTCATGACAATTGATGCAGGCTTTCCCTATGCTTGAGGTGGGAGCGTAACCCAGGGTGCTAGAGAGATTGCCGGTCAAGGAGAATTATATTTTGTTGGAAATCAAATAAAGGTGAAGAGCTGTGCTCACTTCTGTTCTTGCTGGCTAAAATCAATTTTATTTCGGCCGGTTCAGTGAGTTTTAATTACGCACTCAATGGTGATGAGCTGACTGTTGAAGAAGGGTCGACAGCGATTCCCGAGTTCGCATTCCGTCAGAACAATCTCTTCCTGACGGTGGTTCTGCCGACCACGCTTGAGACGATCGGTCGTTTTGCCTTCGACGAAACGAGCTTGACGGAAGTCAGTCTTCCTGATTCGCTGATCACCATTGAGCAGGGTGCCTTTCGTCAGTCTGACCTGACAGAGCTGGTTGTACCGGATTCCGTCGTATCGATTGGTGCTTCCGCGTTTGACAATACTGATCTGGTCGCCGTCCGATTGCCAGAATCGTTGACGTCGATTGGCGACTATGCCTTTTATAACACTCCTCTGACGCAAGTCATCATTCCCGAGTCTGTTCAAACTTTGGGGCGTGGGGCATTTGCTGCGACCAATATTGAGTCTGTTGTTGTTCCAGCTTCCTTCGCGGGAAATTTGCCGACCAATGCCTTCAACCCTGGCACTGAAATCACGTTATCGGCGGAAGCTCCCGCGGAGGAGGTGAGAGAAGAGCCGACAGCGGAAGCTCCTGCGGAGGAGGTGAGAGAAGAGCCGACAGCGGAAGCTCCTGCGGAGGAGGTGAGAGAAGAGCCGACAGCGGAAGCTCCTGCGGAGGAGGTGAGAGAAGAGCCGACAGCGGAAGCTCCTGCGGAGGAGGTGAGAGAAGAGCCGACGATTGAACCATCCGCATCCAAGTCTCCAGGATCCCCATCGAACGCTGCTTCTTCATCGAACACTGCTTCTTCGAGTTCATCAGCACCTTCGGTCAGAAGTGCTTTGGAGAGCCTTGGAGCTGTGAATCAGGTGGTTGACTCAATACAACGCGTGGTTGACAAGGTGATTCAAGTCGGCGACTCCGTGAAGCTTTCCAGCTCAGATGCAGAGATCATCGTCCCTGAGAAATTCTCCGATCTGATTTCCATTGATCATTCGTTGGCCAACAAAATTGCATTGAATGCGCCGTCATTTGTCAAGAACCTTGACGTTGAGATGCAGGTCCCTGGCTTGCAGTTGGATGCAAAAAAGATGGCCAAGTCAGATATCGTCTTTGCCTCAGGGCTTAATGCAGAGTTGGTCAGTGAAGTGCGCAAGATGAAGAAGGTATCGATTTCAATGTTTAAGGGGGATGATGTTGTTCGCTTTGTGGATGGGGCAATTATGAAATCTTCTGTGTCGACTGGCCAGGGAGATGACCAGGTCATCCTGGGGCAAGATGTCACGGTCGGCAAAAACTCTAAGTTCAGGCTGGGGGAGGGAAGTGATCAAGTAGATATCCAGGGCGAGGTTAAAAAAATGAAAATCGATTTAGGCGATGATAGAAATGCTGACGTCGTCAGTTTGGAGGCAGAGGATTTGATTTCCAAGAAGCTAAAAATTTCCAATTTCAATCGTGATGATCGGTTGATTGTTGATGGTGATGTCTTTGGGTATTCGGATCTGCGTGATAATGATTTCGATCGAATCAAGATCGGTTTTGCTGCGTCGTCGGGCATTGGTAAAGTGATTGATTCTCTGGGGATCAGTGAATTGTCGGATATTTTGTGAGGCATGTTGTTCCTTGATCAAGTCTCTCCGTGATTTGTCTGTCCTTTGATCTGCTGTGACGGTTGAACGACACGAACTGCGTCTGTTTCTCAATCAGCCTGTTGTGATTGTTGGTCGTCTTAGTAAGGAAAATAGTATCAATGGCAATCATCGTAATGCCTGTTTGCGCGCGATTGAGATGCGCCCTTTGGTGAGTGATACAGCGATTCACACTCTGGATGCTGTGCGTGTTCATCATGGTTGGCTGCAGCTCACTGGCATGGAATACAGCATGCCTGGCCTGGTACCCATGCTCTGTACGGCAGCGATGGTCAGCAGGTACACCAGAAGCAACGGCTCAACAGATCTTGGTTTTTCTCCGTTTGCTTCTGTCTGCCTTGACTTTGTGGTGCGACGGGCGGCTATGAAAAAGACAGATGTCCTCGCCAAACAGTTCATCGGCGACCAGTTAAACGCGATCGAACAAGGTCGATCATTTTTTTGTTTGCAGGCAGATCCAGCCACGGTGTTGATGCAGCTTAAGCTCTGGCTGATTCGTGACTCTCAGCCGCCTCCCCATGGAGCAAGGCTTACTGACATCCTGTCGATGATCGGAATACAAAATTGTAAGTCCACCGGATTTGTGGAAATCCCAAGAAAAAATCCATCTGAGGTATCTGGTTTTGGTTGATGCTCTGTGGTTGGTTCTTAGATCGTGTCGACCACCCCTTGCATTTCATCTGTCATGAGCAATCCATCCACAAGAGGGTTGATGATGTCATCTTGGTCGAAGTCAAATCCACCGCTCTGAATCAGCTCGTTCATCGTTGTGTTGATGGTGTTGTTGTCCAGGCTGGCATCAGCTGACAGGGCACCATCGGTGAGGGCGTCGCCAGGGAATGTACCCATCAGATTGCGCAAGCCGATGACGGCATCATTCTGGAAGGTGATGCTTCCACTATTGTCAAAGTCGAAATTCGTGACGACTTCGCGAAGGTCATTAACTTTTAGGTTGAAGTTTTTCTGGACTGATTTCCCACGTAAGTCTGTGCTCACCAGGCGAACATCATAGGAGTCTTTGAATTCAAAGTCTGGAGATTCTTTGATCTTTAATTGGTCTTCCTCCACTGTGAAGAAGGTGTTGTCTGTGTCTCCGATCCCACTGATCAGTTCGTAGGTGAAGGTATCTTGTTCATTTGGATCAGCCGTTGTCAGTGTGGCGATCATAGCTCCTGCAGCTATGTTCTCGTCAAAATTGGTGGCACTCAGCGTCAGATCAGTCGGTGATTCATTCACGAAGACATCTGCTGGCTGAGATGCAATCACCAAGGGATCAGTAATGATTCCATCCGCGATGCCGTCGAAGTCGCCGCGTCCACCATCCTGGAGCCAAAGTTCAACGGCTTCAAATAGGCCATTGTTATCGGCATCGATGAACAACGCTCCGGTTCCACTGATTGGGTCGTAGTCGAACGATTCCCAGACGCCGTCCTCATTGGGCTTGAGAATACTGGGATTGGCAAGACCTTCTCCTCCGAGCTCAAGCTCAACCTTCTGAAGCTCACCGAACCCGAGGGTCTCCAGATCAAAGGCAAGTTCACCGAGGAACTCTGTGTCTTCGGCCAGTTCACTATCTACGGCATCAACAATAATGTCACGTAAATCATCAGCCAGGCTCTCGTCCACGGCGCCAAATCCAACATTCTTGAAGCTTTCACCGTTGCTGGGACCAGCCAGAATCAAAGCTTCGGAGGCTTTGCTCTTGCTTCCTCCACCGCCGGTTCTCAACGACGGCAAGGCCACGAGGTCGTCGGCCAGTGTCAGGACGCCATCCTCAGCTTCAGTCATGAACTGATCAAGGTTGACATTAATACTTGCTCCGCCGACGTTGACCTCCATGGCGGAATCGCTGCTGAACAGAAGCTCGAGAACCGAACGTGGATTCAACACTTCGGGTTTTCCGTTCTTGTCAAAGCGGATGGCTTCTGCGAGATCAGGATCTTCGACAACCACCGGTGCACCGCTGGCGGCTGCCTGAACGATCTGAGACACAGTTTCCTGCTGCTCGGCATCCTCTTCTGGAGCGAGCCAGGGAGAATCGTTCCAGTAGACCGAGATGCCCCGCTCAGCCTCCGCAAGGATGCTCAATTCTGGACTGTCTTTCAGCTCGTTCTCTGCGGCTGTGGCAGCAAGGTGAATTTGGCCCAGATGCACACTGCTGCTTCCTGGCCATGTTGCGGCGAGAGGATCACTCCAGGTCAGAACAAGCGTGTCGTCCTCGATGGACGCTCCTTCCCAACCAGTGGCGAACATATTGGTGAGATCTGCTCCGATAAGACGTTCGGTGAGTTCCGGATTTGAGATCCGAATCGTCAGTCCTGTCGAAGCCATCCCTGCCACGCCAGGGGTGTAAACGAGATCGAAGCTGTCGTTGTCGATCCACTGACTCGAGAGTTCAGCCGTGATGCCGTCGTTGTCTCTCAGAAGCAGTCGTTGAGCGCTATCGGGGAGTGAGATCTTTTCTGAATCGCTGCTGAAGGAAAGAAGAAGTTCCTGATCACTGGTGACGAGCTCGTTGTCAGTTGTCTCGATGCTCAGCAGGGCCAGGCTGCTTCCGGCGTCCACGCTGACTGTTCCTTCTGTGCGGTTGAGTTGATCGATCGCGTCAGTTTGATCTGCGGAAGTCGTGATCTCCCACTGCAGTTCTGTATCGCTCTTGAGCGGTTGATCGAACTGCAAGAGAAGCTGGAAGTCATCACCTTCGGTGGTTTGACGTTCTTCCCAAGGGATTGATTGCAATGTGGCAACGTCCGCTTGGACCATCGGTGGCACCACCAAATTGATCTTTGCAGTGACTGGATCACGATTGGGTCCGTCCTGAACCTGTAGTTCCAGCCTGTGAAGGATGGCTGCCGCGACTGTTGCATCAACTTCAAGGACACCATCCTCAAGAGTGATTCCTGGAGGTGTGAGCTCTGGGTCGGGGAATTGGTATTGAAGACTATCGCCGTTGGCATCCATTACCCAGTTGTTGGCTTCAAGATCCCATTTCGTCGTCTGACCCGCCGCCGCCTGCAGTTGGAAGGGAAGATTCCAGATCGGCTCAATGTTTCGCTGCGTGATCTTGACATCGAAATGCAGGTCGATCGACTCAAGTTCAATATCCTCATCACTTCCGCTGGCACGGACCGTGAACAGGTGATTACCGATGCTGTCATGGGGAATTCCACCAATGGTGATCATTCCAGCTTCGCCATCGAAGGTGATGCCATCAGGTGGCACACCTTCTCCTTGGAGTTCAAAGGAGAGGACATCACCATCGGGATCAGTAACCAGACTGTTCAGGCTGATGATCTGCTCTTGGCCCGTTGGGCGTTGACCCGTCTCCAAGCGCAGGGTCATTTGATCCCGAGCAGTCTCGGTCAGAGCCGGTCGATCCGGAAGATTGTTAATGGTCACGCCCAAGTTGTGACGTTTCAGTGTTCGACCATTGCTGTAGGTGACCTCAAGATTGAAATTCCCTTGCAGGTTGTCTTCGGGTTTGATCGCCCAGGCCTCCAGTGTCGAGGCACTTGCACTGTCATCCTCAATCACAGTGACACGATAGGGAGATGGTTCAAGAGCATCTGAATCTTCACTGAGATTCGCATCATGCATCTGCATATCAGAGATCCAAGTAGCTCCGCCATCTCCAACGCTATGCCCTGTAACACCTTGTTTGAAAGCATTCAGGTCGACCAAGCCTTCTGCGTAGTTGGATTCGTCGTATCCAAGCAGCTTCAATTGAAGTTCCAATTGCTCAGCTAGATACGTTGCCACCCTGTTTGTTCCTAGAGTAGCGAGAATTTCGTCAACCTTCTCTTCAAAGGAAGAGGTGCTTGATCCGTAATCGGAAAGATCAATCAGGAGAGCACCATGCCCTTCCTGGAAGCTGATGTGATCAACTTGCTTGAAGGGATCTGCTGATGCAGGATGTGCTGCCTCCCTGAAGAGAGAGGAGGTGCCGAAATGCAGTGTCTGCTCAAATAGATTCAAACTACCGTCAGGGATTTCAACACCAGTAACGTCATCCCCGTCAGTGATCTGGATGACTTCGTGGAGCTTCAGATTGATTGAGAAAGAGCTTTCCGCACCAGCATCAATTGGTAATTCGCCCATCAGTTTGTCTAGCTCTGCTGCGGTGTAAGTGTTCATGATCTGCTTTCCATCAATCACTTTGCGGCTCATGTCCCAGCGTTGGATCACCTCACCGGTTTCAACAGAAGTCAATGTCAGTGCAACCGGTCGATCGCCAGCTGCGTCGATGACATTTTCCGGTAAATCTAGGCCGTTAATTGTGTTTTGCGAGTTGGGGTTTAGGTCGGGTCGGTAGTAAGCATGGTGAAACACTCGGCCTGTGCTTTCTTCTTCTTCTGCTGTAAGCAACCATCGGCTATTGGCAAGTACAAAGGAATTTTCTATGGTCTTATTTTCGATATAGCCATATTCATTTGTGGTTGTCGCGGTCGTGAATCGACCTGCTTCGGAAAACTCATTGCCGGTTACTGCGGGGTCATCAGCGCCACCCATTCCATCCGGTACTCCTGGGTTGTCCTCTGGGAGGAAGCCATCAGGCACACCTGGATTGTCGTCTGGGAGGAAGCCATCAGGAACCCCGACAGAGTTGTCAGTGCCCATTCCATCGGGGACTCCAATCGTGGAGCCTGTGCCCATGCCATCGGGGACTCCAATCGTGTTGGTGGTCCCCATCCCATCGGGTACCCCAGTCACGGTGTTGACTGTGCCTGTTGAGAAGACAGGATCTAGAGCGATGGTTTCAATCTCGTTTTGTCCACCAGGTATTGGCCCATAAGCCATCAATGCATAGGGATTGCTATTGGAACTATCCATCCCGTCAGGAACACCTGGATTGTCTGTTGCATCAAACCCATCTGGGATTCCTGTATCAAAATCACCAACAGAAACGGTATTATCTGAATTACTGGAGCTTTCAAGATCCAGATTAACATCATCTTCAGAAATCAGTGAATCAGATGAAAGTGTGATGTAGGCAGGAAGTGGTTCGCCTGCCTTGCCTGTCATCGTATCTCCAGCCTGTAGTAGCCCATCGGTCACAAGCACGATCTGACCCGTAAAAAGATTAATGGCAGTGGCCGGACTTTTTGTCGTATTGATTGTATTGACTTCATCCCGGCTTAATTGCCAGGCACCTCCTTCGTTGGAGAAACCTTCCCAGACAAATGTGTCACTTGTATCAAATAAGCTCCTTGACATCTCAAGTTCAATCCTAAGATCAGAACTTGGTGTTAGGCCATCGGGAAGTGTGAATACAGCTTCAGAGGTTGAATTTGTCGCTAATGGTCCTGAACGCTCAAAGTCAAGATCACCGAGATAGATATCGAGAAGCTGGTCATGGCGAAGCAATCGAACACGTGCTGAGCCAATTTCAGAACTCAGTAGAGGACGAGCGCCATCTGGGACTTCAAGGTTTGCTTCTACAGTAATTTGTTGCCCTTCAACTTCAAGATTAACGATGCTGAGCTCAGGCTGTATATCGTCGTTGATCAATTGAAGCTCAACAACATTTTCGTTGGGCTTGATGGTTTCATCGGTTTCAATTGTTATATTGAATGCCTCAATATCTCTCTCTGAACGCGAGTCTTTATCTGGATAGGGATAGTTTTCGGCAAAAATTGTGTCACCACCATCAGGAGTGAGACTCGCTGTTACCTGATTGATCCCCTCTTTGTGCGTAATGCGAAGATAGTCATTGGTCGAGGAAGCTGCGATTGTGAACTGCAGATCTGCATACTCACTGGTGTTTTTTAAAGTATTGACAAGGCTTGCCAAGCTTGCCTTGTCTGAGGTTCTCGCCACCACTTTGGTTGCGCCATCACTGAGGGTGTAGGTTGTGGAGGCTTCTGGCGAGATAGAAAGAGTTTGAATTCCATTACTAACGATGGTTTGATCTCCACGTAAAGGGATGGTAATTGTGCTCCAGAGTTGTCCAGCATCCCATTTGGGGTCTTCACTGGGTTGGCCAATATCGAGGCCTGGCATATTTCCATCTAAATCACCTGGAAGTGTGATGGTTGCTGTCGATTCGGCATCTACTTCAAACTCTATTCTTTGCTCAGCAGTACTCTCTATCGGGAAGTTGAGCTCGACGACGGTTTTGTCGACACCAAAAGGAAGTACCAATTGATGGTCAGCTCCAATACCCGTGGTGTGGTTGAGATGCTCAATCACACTTTCTGTTGGCGAGCTTTCCACAATCAGTAAGCGACTCAGATCACTGTTTTCCGTTCCGAAGTAGGAGTAATTAATCTCATAAGATTGGAAGGTGCCTTGCTCTGGGATGTATGTCAATTCGGCTTCACTCTCACTCGTCAATATGCCGATAGCATTGGTATTTTCTTTGGCATCATGCTCGGTAAGGAATGCTGCATATCCGTCATACAATGTTTGTGTAGACGTTGAATCATCGTTTTCCTCATTGGTCGCCCACCTCAGCCATAGCGATATGCTGCCGTCGGGATTGATGAATGATGATGAACTGCTCTCGCTATTATTGTCACTATCGCTAGATGTATCTGTGCTTGACGTAGCATTGCCTTCAGTGATATACAGCTTCTCAATTTCAATCTCAAGAGTGGCTATTTGATCATCTCTGAGTTCGTCTGTATTAAAGCGAAGATATGTCACGTTCTCTCCTTCATATTCCATGTGTTCATCATGATCCCACTGGGCTTCTTCAAAGACCATTGGATCTATTAAGTCTCCATATCCAGCGCCGAATTCATAATTAAGTCCTGTTTTCAGGACGTCTCTGAGCCCTTGAAGTTGATCATTCACTGGATCTTCTGATCCAACCTCAAAGACCTCCCCGAGAACATGAATGAAGGTACCGTTGATTGGTGCATAAACCCTGTTGAATTCACTTTCATTGGTGATTGTGACATACAGATGATTGTTGCTTGCTGAACCACCCACAGGAGTTTGCTCACTTGCTCCAGTGCTAAAGATGTTTGCCTCAATATTGTCTGCATTGTTATCAGTAGTGTTGGTGTTATTTTCTTCGGACAATTCAGCACTAAGTTCTTCCAGTGTTTTACCATTGATCTTATTGATGCCGGAAGCGGTGACCTCAATCACCCGGTTAGCCTCTGACATATTGATGCCAAAATCTCCAGGTCCAGCAACGAAGACATCTGAGGCATTATTGAAATTTACATCAATGGTCCGTTTGTTGGGCTTATTCAGGATGTCATCAATGCTTATTGCTGTAGGCCTAATTGACGGCAATGACAGAATAAGTTCATTGAGTTTACTGGTGTCAAGAACATCAGCTTCGCTTGCATTATCTACTCGAGTGATATTTGTAACACGGTAGTTGTCAGGGAGATTAGTTGTCGTTGGAATGATCAGATTCCGATCCGTGTTAATTACAAATGGCTTTTGTTGCTCTTCAATATCAATGACTTCGTCATCGTTACTTGAATTGATGAAATGCTGGTCGAGTGCAAGAGGCTCGACTGTTGTAACTTCAAAGATCGCACTTACGCTGCTGGCAATGCCTCCATCCGGATCTTGTCTAAGTGTCAATGATTTGTTTTCAAGCAGATCAGATTCGATGTTAAGGATTTGAAGGCTGTTGACAAAGCCAGCTGCTTGAGATCCGCTAAAAGTATATTTTAAGTAATTATTAGGCTGTGTTTCGGCACTGATTTTAAGATCGTCCTCATTGAATAGATCGTTGAACATCTCATTCCATCCCGGGAGATTCAAAGCAGATAGTGTTGCGCCATCTTCCAAGGAGAACCGACGTCCACTGACACCGTCGATGAGATCTGCATCTTGAGGAAGATAAAGCTCCCAGGTATCGGTTTCTTCATTGCTACTGAAGTTTTCATGCTGAGTGGATGGAATGAGATCTCCTCCATCTCTAAACCTGAGCTCGAGTGGCTGAATCAACTGGATATCAGGAACAGACGTATCTTCAAAGGTTTGGGTCCATTGCAAGGACATCGGGGCGCGACCAACGGCTTCACGCGTTGGCATAAAAGCCAATGCTGAGAGTTGCTCGGCGCTTAACTCAGCAACAAGTAGATCGTTGTCGCTCTCTGCGGTGTGGAAAGATGTATTGAGGACTTCTGCACTATTTTCATAACGTAGTACGAAAGCACCCACTTCTACTAACCAATCGGGAACATAAAGCTTAATTGTCGGACTAATGCTTGAAAGAGCAATATCATTTGATTGAACCGTGAGATTACGGTCTTTTAGGAATAGTGGAACCAGATGACTACCCAGGTGCTGAAGGCTGTCTCCCTCTGTGAAGCTGACGCTCTCCAGTTGCAAACGCTCTGGACGAATGTCCTCAGCAGGAGGCTCTGGAACCTGCAGGTCAAACGATGCTGAAGTGGCTTGATGGCCTCCAGCATCAATCACTTGTGCCTGCAAGGATAGTGTTCCAGACGTTAGTTTTTCATAATTCACACCAGTTTGAAGTAATTGATCTTTTGACAGACGCATCTTTGTTTCCTCTTCCGATTCAAGAATGTCGGCTACAGAGAACCACTTCGACTTAGTCGTCGGTCTAGTCCATGTTGCACCTCCAATCAGTGTTCCTGTGAGGTCGGATAACGTTGTCCCATCTGCATCAACACGATTACCACTACCTTCGTCAAACTTATGGAATGCAACCAGGCCTGATTCATTTCCGTTCGATGGAGTTGTTTGCCTCTTGGCGATTTCCGCTTCAGATAGTGCTCTATTCCAAATCAGAGTGCTTTCCATCATTCCGTCAAAATATTGGTTGTTGCGATCAACACCAATTTTTATTTCGCTGGCTGTTGCTGTCTCAGTGGTGGATGTAGTTACATTTGGTATATCTGATGCTTTCTTGATGCCATCGACATAAATGATCCTCTCGCCTGTAGAAGTATCGTATGTAACGGCAATATGATGCCAATTACCGTCGGAGAGATTGAGATCGTCGCCATATGCCGGCAACTCTTGACCATTAAGTGTATGTCTAATGCCGTTGTTGCTATTCATCTGTAGTGAGTTATCCTCACCATCGATTCCTAGTGTTCTCCAGCTGAGAATTCCTCGAGTTTCGGTTAGGTCTGGCCGTATCCACGCTTCAACGGTGAACGATGATGCACCTGTAGGGATATCGCTATTGTCTTCAATGGTTATGTGATCATCTTCGCCATCAAATTCAATGGCACTTTCAGTATGCACCCAGCGCCAATTGTGATGGTCTTCAATTGTCAGATCACTTTCAATATCTTCGCCTGATTGCATTGAGATCGACACTGTGAAAGTATCGAAATCGCCCTCTATTTTGGCTTCTTTAATCTCGGGTGCGATAGGTGTGGTGTTGCTATGGAGTGCATAATTCGGAATCAGATTCCCATAGACTTCTTGCTCATTCTTATCTCCCCACTCGGCTAGTAGATCGGCTCTACTGTCGCCAAGATCAGTGATCGAGAGCGAGTACTTTAAGGTCTGATCACCAGTGACTGATAACAGCGGCAGAGATGTTTGAAGGCGCCCCAGTTCATCGTTTAATTCGTGATAAGGATCATCTGGATTATTGAATTCAAAGCGCATAGCTCCGCTTCTAAGGTCTTCAAGGGTGAAGCTAAGATTCGAATATTGATCTTCGCTTTCGCCGGTGGTTGCATCAAGTTTCAGCTCGCCAATTCGCTCTCGAATGTTTCTGCCATTCAATCTAAGTGTAATCTTTTCTGGTAGCTCAGGTATCTGATTGGTGTCAAGTTTATATTTCTTTCTTAGGCTGAGTTCACTATCGAGGCTTACGTCATCTCCAGTCGCAAAACCAATTACTTCCTCTACTACATCATTGCCATCGATTTGGCTGAGAGTCCAATAAGCGCTACCATCTTCGCTTACGAATGTCCTGTCGATCGTTCTGAGCGAAACGTTGGTCGCAGATGTGTCTGTTGATGTGGTTGGTAAAATGGCCAAGAAATCATTCTGGATAATCTCTTCATTAGCCTCTACAACGTCACCAACGTCAACAATGAGTTCTGAGCCTGATGGGATTGTCAACGTCAGCTCAGGCTGATTTTGATCAACTGGTTGCAGTGTGACCTTTTTTGTGCCTAAAGCATCGTCTTGAATATTGGTAATTTTTCCTGCCGTTGGTGTTGTCTGACTGCCGTCGCTCCAACGCCCCATGCTTTGTCCAACAAACGGTTGTGCATTGCCTTCATCAGAGAGCTGCTGCACAAACAACCTTTGGCTGTTGCTGTCGTATCTGATCTCATCAGCGACGCCGTCATTATCAAGATCAATATTGACGGAATGATTATCGACATTCAAACTTGTCAGCAAGTCTCCAGTTATAACAGTATTTCCAACACTCTTTAGGATCGTAAGGTGGGCTGGAATGGTCTGAGTGATCGTACTATTGCTGTCACTCGCTTCGGTGATGAAGATCATTCTAGATCCATCTCTTGTATCGTGAATATCTGTAATTGTTCCAGTGGCTTGGGCTTTTATATGTTCTGCTTCTGATCTTGCGTATACCAAGTCACTTACCTTGGCTTCGATTGAAGCTTCGCCACTTGGTGTTAAAGTCGCGAATCCTTTCTGAATCCCACAATTTTTGTAAGTGAGTTTGATGAGATCTCCCGAAGTGTTCAGGGAAATATTGAATTCAAGTGATCCTGCTTCTGCCGATAGTTTTTCAACCAGATTAGAAAGAAGACCTTCTTCCGTCAGTCCGTTTGTTCCTATGGCATCCGTCACAACAGTGATGGTTAGTGATCCATCGCTCAGACTATATGTTTCCTCAGGTTGAGGTGTTACACAGATATAGAGTGTTTCGTGAATGACTGTTTCTGAGACAATGGCGTCAATTGAAGATTCTCCAATCGGTGTCAGCGTTGCGATGCCCTTCTCAATCTCATTTGTTTTGTAGGTGAGTTCTATGAGTTCACCCGACGAATTAAGGGAAATATCAAATGCAAGTGATCCTGCTGCTGCTGATAGCTTTTCAACGAGATGAGGAAGAAGGTTTTCTTTTGTCAGCCCGTTTGTTCCGATGGCATCGGTCTCAATAGTGATGGTTTGTGATCCATCAGTCAAACTGTATTCCTTTTCAGATTGTGGTGTTATACAAAGATAGAGTGTTTCGTGAAGTTCTGGATTTTGAATTTGCGCCCCTTGATACTGCGGTACCAATGGTTGAACTGTAAAGGCTTCTCCTTCACCCCAGCTCGAACCACGCATACCGGTATCAATTGCTTGGATCGACCAGTAGTAGCGTTCACCTGCGATAGCGGAATTCAGTAATCCCGCATTATGGAATCCCTGATTACCTGGGCTTGCAATTCTGCGTTTCCCTGATTCTGGATCCGCTAGTGGTGACTGAACATCAAATAGACCTGGCTCAGTACCTACCGCCAAGTTGTAGGTATATGGAGCATCATCATTGGTCAGATGACTGAAGTCCCAGTTGAACTGAATTGCATTATGTTCGGAGTTCCAACCAACATCTTTTGCCTTTGGAACATCAGGTTGGCGATTAACCATACCCTCAAACTTTGGTCCGTCATCATCAGGATTCTGAATACGCTCACTTGTCGTATTCCGGAATATTTGGAGATAGGGTAGCTCTTCAGATCCTTGTGCCCCTGTGATAGCTAAATCGAGGTCTCCGTCGTTGTCGTAGTCGGCCCAACTTGTATTGCCTCGCTTGAGACCAGGAAGAGATATTGCAATGTCTGAGAAGTTATCACCACCACCAATAAGTGGATTATTGAGCAACCGCGTGGTCAGCATTCCTGTTTCGCGAGATACACCACTCAAGAGCAGGTCTTGATCCCCATCATTATCAACATCAGCCCATGTGGCAGACCCCTCATTTAGGAGTGGGATATTCACACGACCGCTCTTAATGTGAACATCTGCATAGGCCGGGATTTGTGCTGATCCGACGAGCGACTCTTTAATCTTGATATCATTAATATCGACATTTTTATCTAACTCTAGTTCGGGCATGATGCGTAAGATAGCATTGGCATCTGATAACTCTCTTGTCCATGGGAAGCTCAGAATATCTCGATCCGTGATTTCAAACGGTTCATCTTCTTTCGACAAATCTCCGTGTCGCATCTTATCCAACTCAACATCCTGCAATCGATTCAGAATACGCGTTTCATTCTCGTCAATAATCATCATCCGTAACCCTAGTGGCGACTCTTTCGTTCCCAAGCGTGCATGGATGTCAACTTGATATGTCTCACCAATCTGAGGCTCGCCACCTAGTAATTCTCGTAGATCAAAGTCTCGTTTCACAGCAGAGAGATAATCCACGTTCGGGTTGCTTGGGACGACAGGAGATAGAGTGTCGAAGGCATTTAACGTAACTACTTCTACATAGCTATCAAGGATTGGTTCCTTGTTCAGGAGATCAAATCCAATTTGATGGATAGGAACAACTAATTGCTCAGGTAGCGTGCTTGTGCTACCTAGCTCTTCAAATACTGGATCCAGAGAGATTCCACCACCTTCTGGCCCTGATGTGTACAAATCAGAGACATTGCCGCCAAGATTGACATCCCCAAACGCTGCGATCAATCCGTCTGTAAATAGGGACCCTTCTGTTGTGTTGAGCGTAAATTCTAAATCGTCAATTGTTGATTCCGCGCTTTCTCCCACTGTGAAGACTTCTACAGGTGTTGCCAAAGGTGTTATGTTTAATGTTACCGAAGGTTCTATTTCATGAATTGTGTCGCTTAATTCAATGTAGCCACGGATATCAAGTAAATTCTCCTCATTGAGTAGTTCTAATTCGAGGTTCGTGACCGGGGTCACCAAGTTATCGATACCCCAAGATTCGTCCTCAAGTTTTTGATTGAGTGTAGAGCTGAAGCCTAAATCAATGGTTGCCAGTTCAGGTGGTGTGGTAATAGTTACGCGGTACTTCTGATCATCCCAGCCACTGAATACAGTGTTTGCGCGCTTGCCGTTTGGCTCAATCGTGTAATGATAAGTTAATCCATCAATAGTTGTGCTGTCGTGGACGACGGGTTCTGTTCTCCCAAAGTAAAATTCTTTTTCGAAAATGATGTCCTCACCTGAATAAACTTGGAAGAGTTCTCCATCCCAGGAATCGATTCTCAGAAAGTCGAATTCGATGGTTTGTGCTCTGCCGCCTTCAACTGTGATTGCTTTTTGATCGCTTCCTGTTGTGTTACTTGGCGTTAGATGAGAGCCGATATTCAAAGGTATATGGATACGGGGTTTCTCATTAACAAAGCGACCAAGAAATGCCCCCCATTCGCTGCTGCTTTCAGTTTCAATTTTCGCATTCTCAATGTCGGTGGGCAGAGAATTGAAGCGTCTTGAGTAGATGGAATCTCCACCACCTACAGGTGGTTTCGTGTATGAAAGATTGTCGATACCCCAGGATTCATCAGTTATCGATTGGTTCAGTGTTGAACTAAATCCTAATTTGAGCGTCTCCATCTCTGGTGGAGTGGTGATTGAGACTCGGTACTTCTGATCAACCCATCCACTAAATACAGTATTTGCCATACTGCCATATGGCTCAATTGTGTATGTGTATTTTGAGCCATCATCAATGATGGTGGTTCCTGTCGTGGCATCTTTTGTCGTATTATACTGGAACTGTTCTGAAATAATTTTATCATCTCCAGCCCAAACATTGAATTTTTCATTATCCCAAGAATCTATACGAAGGAACTCAAATTCAATTGTTTGTGCTTTTCCTCCCAGTGGTATTTCCACGCGTGTGGTGGGATTCTTATCGCCCTCTGCACCTTCATTTCCATAACGTCCAAGGAAAGCGCCCCATGCATTACTACTCTCTGATTCAACTTTGGCATTTTCGAAGTCTGCGGGTTGTGCATTGAAGCCCCTTTGATACTCATTTTCCAGGACGTAGTTCAGCGTCTTCTCAATCAAGAGTGTTTCCGATACGGATGAGTCGTATATGCTTGCAGTGTCAAAGATTGCTTGTGTGGTGATATCTGAAGCGTCCGGGTTATCGAGTGCTACAGGGATGATCAGTGGTGCTGGATCATTCGTCTGATTGGCGTAGTAGGCGTCAACAGAGACATCTTGATCGGGGACATATGTCCAGGTGAATGTGTTTGAGACCTGATTTCCTTTTTCTGATTCACCCAGGAAACTCATTGATGGGACTAAGACACGTGTTTCTGGCCAGTCTTGCGTAAATGTGATCTCCACATTTTCTGTTGTCTTTTTATCCTTGTCGTCTGTTACCTCAACCGTGAATATATCGCCGCCGTAGAAATCGGGTTTCGTTGGTGTGTAGGTCCAGCTTACTGATGCTGCCTGAGGGTTATCGCTATCACGCTGAATATCGCCTAGCTCAACAACGCCATGGCTTGGCTGACCATTGTCGACGATCGTTATTGTTTTTGTAGCACCGCTATTACCGGTTAGACCATCTGTGTCGGTTATTTCTAAGGTCGTTCTGAGTTGCCCTGGTTGAGACTCACTACCTTGTGATGTCGTGCCACGTAGGCCAGATGTGATGATCGTAGGATCATTCCCTTCTGCAACGGTAAAATTGTATACATAGTCCGATGTTCCCCCTTTAGCATCTGTTGCTCTCACCGTGAATACATCTTCACCATGAAAATCGGTGTTTGGTTCATATTGCCAGATACCAGTTTCTTGATTGAGCATCTCCACCGTTCCGTTTTCAGCTTGAACCTCGATGTTGTACTTCAGCTCACCATCTACATCTGTCGCATAGACTATTCCTGTTATTATTGTATCTTCTGAGGCAGGTGTGAGTTCAGTAATTGCCCACCCTGTTGCGTCATCATCCACGGCATTAATTGATATCTGTATATCTTTAATGGTTACTTCTCCTAATTGGTCTAGGACAGCGATTGTGAATTTATCCTCACCATTAAAATTATCGTCTGGCGTGTATGTGTAGTTTGTTGTGCCGGAGTTAACGGTGATAGATGTGTCAATACTTGTTATTGATCCATAGCGTGGCTTGTTGATGACGTCCACCTGTTCAAGTCCGTCTACATCATTTACAGACAGTTCTCCTTCGAATGCTTTGTCCTCATCAACAGTTGCAGCGATATTTCCGGAAATTGTTGCTGCATCATTGACTGGTTTGACGTTGATGTTAATAGCGTGTGTTGTTATGTTTCCTTCCTTATCATTGATCTGCAACGTAAAGTAGTCGTCACCTGCGAAGTTCTCGTCGGGTGTATAGGTCCAAGAATTGTCAGATCTGTTGACACTGGCAGTGCCATATCCAGCTGCTTTTTTAATTAAATATGTATTCTCATCGTCGCCAATTCCTTCGCTATCGTTAAGGCTGATTTCATTTTTGCTTGCTCCCGAATCTTCATTGATTTCTAGGGATGTTGTACTTGTTATCTCTGTGGGATCATCGGCGCTTGCCTGTGCATCGGGATAACGAATCAAATTAACAACTTGGCTTGTCAATCCACCTTGATCATCAGTTACCTCGATGGTAAAGCTTAGATTGCCTTCGATATTATCTGATGAAGTATCAGGTTTGTACTCCCATTCAACGCTTGCGGTGTTCGGGTTATCAATTGTTCCTTTGACTGGATTTTTCAGGGTTAAATTAGTGAGGACTGGTTCCACCTGGTTAATGGTTAGATTTGTCAGCCCATCTGCATCTTGAATCTCGATATTTCCAGTCAGATTACTATCTTCTTTACCATAAATCGTTACGTCATCGTCTTGCAATGTTGCTTCCTTATCGATATGGTAGAAGTTTAAATTAATGACTTGGTCTGTTTCGTTCCCTTGGCTGTCTGTAATCGTAACTGTGAAATCATCACTGTCTGTTGGTTCGGTGGGAGTATATGACCATATATTGCCATTGACTCCAATTTCTCCCTTTTCTGATGTGTAGCTAGTCGAGTTAAAACCTAAACTTGGATTGTAAGTACTATCTGTGTCATCAGCATCTGTTCCTTCATAGATCCCTTGAATCATTTTATATCCGGTATCATTTGTGTTTCGTTCTCCCTTTTCTGCTGATGCATAAATCCCTGAGCTTACATATGGCTCATCATCGATGCTGGTAATGTTGACAGTGATGACCTGATCCTGAGTAAAGCCAGCATCATCAGTGACGACCACAGTGAATTGATCATCACCGTACATATTGTCCTGTGGTGTATAGTTCCACTCAGCGATTAGGTTGCCACTGACGTCCTTGCCCTTCAAAGCGATAGTGGCTTCCCCTTTTTGTGGCCTGTTTGATTCGGCTGATGAGATCGCAACAATCGAACCATTTGTCAGCCCGTCAATATCGCTGAGAGTGATAACTCCTTTTATCTGATTGTCTTCATTTACCGTCGATGTGATTTCTCCCGAAATTTGTGTAACATCATTTTGTGCGATGATTTTCACGCTTATTGTTTCGTAGGCAATTCCGCCATTGTCATCGGTGATCGAGATTTCAAAGGAATCTTCGCCACTGAAGTTTTCATTTGGCTCATAAGTCCACTTTAACGAGGCTGGATTGTTCGGAATCTGTTGTACAATCTCAGCCCTCCCATTGCTTGGCTGACTGTAGATTTGGAAGATTGTGTAGTCTGTGCCTTCACTATCTTTTCCGGTCAATCCGTCTGGATCGTTCACCACCAGTGTGCCGTTGATGGGATCAACTGCATCCTCATTACCTGAGCCTGTGTTGCCCGAGTCAACAACTGGTAGGAAGCTACTTGTTGTTGCGGAACCTTGGTCGGGTCTTAACGTTGTCTGATAAGTGGCTGCGTTGACAGTGCGTAAACCACCGGAGAATTCTCCATTTTCGACCGTAATATCGTTGATTGTAAAATCGCTTGTTGACTCAGAAAGTGTGAATGTGAGGTTGATAAAGGGATCAGAGCTAGTTTGCCCAGAATCGACTTGCTCAGAGCTGATATTGACTGTCGGTTGAGTGACATTATTTTCGACTTCTATCGTTATATCTTCCAGCCGGTTCCTTTGGTAAGATTCATCTGTTATCGGGGTGTAAAGGCTACTTTCTGTATATTTGAGTTTGTATTCTTCTTCGGCTTGGATACTCTTATCAAGTTTTAATGCGACAACATGTGGATACCCTGGTTTCGGGAAAGTAACTGATTCGATGTTGATCGTTGATGGTCCGTCTAGAATTTGGAATGATTTTGGGTTCGTTATATCAGATCCAGTATCATAATTCGGATCTTGATACAGTCGTTCGTTGAACACTACCAGTATGTTGTTTCCAAGTGCATCTGTATAGACTCTTTCAATCGTTGGCTTTATTTTGTCGTCATCAAAATCGGTTGTTGGAATATATATTTCGTATGGGTTCCAATCCCTGTAGACTGAATTTTGTGCGCGGCTTATATCCGTAGATCCTGATGCTGCGTTGGAGTTGCTGTTGGTTTCATTTAGTTTCTCGCTCTCTTCTTCACTTTGTTGGCGAGAGGTTACTGCTGTACTGGTGAGTGAATCGTTTTCGATGGCCAATGCTAAGTCTTTGTATGGCTGCCAGAGAATCAATTCACTTTCAACCTTTGTAGCCACAATAGTTTGACTATCATACGTTAATGTTGCATCACTGACAGATGGTGCATCTTGCTTATAGATCAGTCGTATTGCATCGTTGGCAGCATTTGCTTCGATTACAAACGGTAATGATGGATATTTTCCGTCACTCTGTATTGAACTGATGAGTTCATTGAGTATTACATCGTCAGATGCTGAATCGTTTTGCGATGTTGATTTGGTGATTGTTATCCCTTTACTTTCTAACGTGTACTCTTTGTCTGATCCCAACCGGATGCTCAGTTCATGAACTCCATTCGGATGCTCTACCGGTACTAACCCACCATTATCTTCGTTTTCGTTTTTAATGGACAGGAAGAAATCTGTTGTCTCGCTTTCGTCAAAGTTAAGTGGGAGTGTTATGGCATTGATATCCAGGCCTTTGGCATTTAACCCACGTATTGTTGTTGTACCATAATCAATTAAGCCCTGCCCTTTATCCGCGGCATCTCTGACATCTTGTTCGATGTTCGAAGTTTTGAGCGGTATGTTGATAAGGTCTATTTCTTGAACGATGGTTGCAGTCGTTACTCCATCGATGACTTGGTCCACCTTGGACAAATGTGCCGTCGCCAAAAGTTCTTCACCCTTGTAGAATTCAAGTGAATAACTTTGATCATTGGAGTTAATTGTGTCAAATGGTGTGTTGTGATCGCCACCAACTAACGTGATGGCATTTTTGATGCTCATAATATTTGTTTCCTTCGCTGTTGTTGTAGCATCTGTCGGAATACCTTTGATTGACAGGTTTTTGGTTGTTTCTTCATCCAGGTTGTAAAAACCTGTTTGCAGTTTGCTTAGGTACTGATTCATCGCATATGTATAGTCTTTCTCTTCTCCTTCCGGATCCGCTACACTCGCATCCGCTCTCCAGAAGTGCGGCAACCATGCACTTTGCCCTTGATGTGGGCCTTCGAAATCGATACTCTCTCTGAGAAGCAATTCGAGCACTTCCCTTAAGTCTTCGCTTAGGTCTTGATCTGTATTCAGGTCTCCAGCCTTTAGATTGCTGATCAGTTGTTGGTCACCCGTTCCACTGTTTCTTCCAAGAATATCATTGGCTGTGTAGTGCTGTTGCAGTTCAACTGCGTTGTTATTGGCTTCTATGGTTCCAGCTAGACTGTCATCAAATTCAAGGAAGTAGAAATAGTCTTGATCGTATCTAAACGTTAATGGGTTGTCGTTATAGTTTCCTCCGCCCATGAACTCCCATTCACTTTCCAGCTTTGCAAGGCTCTCATCCATGGCTGAGCTAGACCCTGTATCCAGGTAGGATGACTGGATGAACACATCACTTGTTTCGTTCGGATTGACGTACCAATATTTGGCCAGTTCTGCACGTTCTGCCTGAGTTAACTCATTGTTTTCAACAACAGCGTTCGTGTCTTTATCAGCAATTAAACTACGATCTATCCTGTAAAAACTGTATGAAAGATCAAGGTCTGAGCTTGATGGAGCGATTTCAATCAGACCATTAACCGTTAAATAGTTTGCATCTGGATCTCCGTCCATCATCTCGTTTAACTGTGCAAGATGTGGATCAAGGCTGACGAGATCTCTGTTGAGATCAAATAGATTGCTGTATGAATCCCAGAAGATCAGTTGCTGCTCACTGCTGATCGTGCTGTAATCAGATCCACTCCAAGCTCGATGCGCGGCTATATCCATGCCTTCGGCAAGCCGTAATGGCCTCTCAGGGAATGGATTGCTCGGATCGATCCCTAGTCCGCGATCCGCGAATGACGCGTCTCCGTCGGAGCTTTCATAATGTCCGAATTGTAGTTTTGTTCCATTCATTCCATGCGGTAACTCCTCCCTAAATACGGCTGAGCCTGAGGGGATAAATAACATCTGACTGTCAATCATATTTGTGATCGCAACATCGAGTCGACCATCAAGATCAATATCGCCCCAAGCCGCTTGTAAGACATGGCTTGATGGGTCATCTTCTAACGTACTCCATGTCGTGTTGATTTCAGATTCCCAATTTTCTGGTGTGGCTTCATAGAAATCGATCCCACTTCTGTTCAGTAAAAGTTCAACAGTTTCTTCTCTCTGGAATTCTTCATTGGTACGAATTCCAGCTACGATCAGATCTAGGTAGCCATCATTGTTCCAATCACCCCATTCTGCTGAATGGACTCTTTCAAAAGCCGGTAGATCAAATGAGCTTGTAAATTGATGGTCGCCATTGTCGTCGACTTCGTTGATCAATATTTGTGATTCTCCATTACCCATTTCGTCGAAGCTGTAGACCAATAAATCCAGATCACCATCGTTATCGATGTCCCCCCACTTTGTGCTGCCCTCCCAGTTTCGAGTTATTCCTGTATATAAATCTCGATCCAGTACTGGTACCAGAAGATCATTCGCTCCCAGGATATCCATCGCTGTGATGGTGGTTCCTGTGCGCAGATTGGCAACGTCAATGATTTCAAATGGTTGATTGGCTTGTGCCCATTCGAGACTTACGGAGTGATCACCAGCATTTTGTTCATAGGTGGCCTGAATTGGAGAATCTCCCGCTGCGGTCAGCGTTGTTTCTTGCTCGTGAGGTGCATCGTTTTTGTAGCTCAGTTCAATTCGTCCCTTGGTGGTATTGCTTTGAATTGTGAAAGGGAGTGATATATACCCATCCGCTTGTTTCAGTGCGTTAACCAACTCGTTTAAATTTGTCTGATCTGATGTTGTCGCTGCAATGCTACTTATACCGTCTGTGAGTACATATTCTGTTAATGCTTTTGCTGTAACCGGGAGATAATGGATTTTGTTGTCGGCTGAATCCATCCACCTCAGTTCTATGTCTACTGCACGTTCAGCCTTCAGCTCTAAAAGTTCATCTTCGCTGGTTATCTTTTCATTGTCGACAAACAACTCCCATGAATCATCTCTCCCGCTGTCTGTCGTTACTCTGAATCGATAATCTCCTTGTTCATCAGGCACAATTTCGCCAGTCCAGCGTGCGGATAGACCAGATGTTGCTTCGCTAAGGCTGCCATCTGGTAGATAGTAACCCCAATCAAAGTCAACATTTGAATCCACTCTATTGAGGTATTTTACTTCAAATTTATCACCATAGTAGTAAGTTGCATTTAGTCCATATTGCCTGATTGCACTGATGGAGCCTTGACCTGTTCCATCCTCATAGAAATAGTCTTCAATCGTTAGATCGTCTGTTGTATTTAGAATTCCGTCTGCGTTGATATCAATGATCAGATCATTATTGCCGGACCTTCCGCTCCCATTCCCACGTGCCATCCCGATCGCGCCATCTTGCGGTCCGTCGAGGCTCAGTGTGGATGGGAGTTGCAGGCGGAGTTCATCCTCTGAACCAGTTAGGCCTCCACTGTCACGTATGACAGTTCCTCCTTGCCCGTGGACCAGCCAGCCCACACTTTCATCGGCTGCTGCCCGCTTGTAGAGAACTTGGTCAGGAATAAATCCAAGCTCTACATATTTATCCCACTGAACCTCTCCTTGCCAGCGTGTTGGATCAGCCCATAGACGGAATTTCTCCCAGCTGATCAACTCGCCCTCTCGTTCAATTGGTTGAAGGCTGTCTGGATCTCCTCCCATGGCCTGGAAGGCTTCTTTCAGAGTGAGTGTCGGTGTTAGCAAGCTATAAAGATCATCCCCTGTTCCACCTTCGAGAAGGTCTGCTCCTCCACCGCCTTCTAGGACGTCTGACCCTTCGTCACCATACAATCTGTCTGCACCAGTACCGCCGTGCAGGGTGTCTTTTCCGCGTCCTCCAATCATTATGTCGTTCCCACTTAATCCCCTTACAATGTTATTTTGGTTGTCTCCAATCAAGGTATCTCCATATTTGCTGCCAGTAATATTCTCAACTTGGCTGATGACAGTATTAACGCTTTCCAGTACTGATTGACTGCTCAGATTATCTGGTTCGAGTATTGCAATTGCTTTGGCAAATCCATTCAACCAAACGATCAGATCACCCTGGTGACCTGCTTTGATCCCTGTCTCTATGAGATCGTCAATAACATTCTGATCGAACAGCGTTTGTGTTAGTGCCGCTCTGACGTCATCAGTGATTGGGGTTGCAACCGGATCCGTTGATTCTGTTGCCTCTGCCGCTTTGACGGCACTATCCTCAGCCGCCACGCCTGCCATCAACGTGGTTAACTGATCAGTTCCAGTCAGCAACAACCGTGCTGCATCGCGAGCAAGACTTGCATCGGCCACGCTTGTGCCAGGAAGGATCACTACGGTTGTTGCCAGTTTGTCTTCTGCCTGACTTCCATCAATGGCCCCAAATGATTTGACATCCGTGATATTTACTTTAAGTTTTCCAAGATCGATTAAACGTTCCGATTCTGCAAGTTGTGCTGCTTCAGCAACAGACATCGTTGCGCGTGGCGCTACACCCATTCTTCGCAGCAACTGTTCCACTGCTTCTCGCGATTCTGAGTCTAATTTTCTGACTTCAGTGGTTCTATCCAGAAGTTTTGCTTCCCCCTCATCAATCGTTTCTTGAACTGCAAATTGGCCTTCAGCAGTTATTGACGCTTGACCACCTTCAGAGTCTTTGTCTTTATAAATGACCTCTAGTTGATCCTCTGTTTCATTGAGTTGTACCGTAAAGTCTAGTTTTCCATATCCGTCAGCATCTCGAATCAACTCGACGATATCATCAATAGAGGTGGCATCTTCTGCTGTAATTACTTCATCATCTGTTGCCTTGAGCGTGGCACGATCTTCTGGCTCAATACCTTCTTTGTAAACCAGTTTAATGGAATCACCATCATTATCTGCATAAATAGTGAATTCAAGATCTCCATAGACGCTTTGGTCTTTCAACTTGCTGACGAGTTCTGCTAGATCTGTGTGATCCGAGGTTGTTGTACTAATGCTCTGCTTGCCATCGCTTAATGTGTATGTTGTAGACGGCTTGGTTTCTACTGGTATGACATAGTCCTCACCTGTTTTGATTGTTATTTTGTTTTGCCCATCGCTGAGCTCATAGGTTGTTGATGCCTCTGGCATCACATTGATGTAGTGGTAGCTTCTCTCGGGTGTGAGTAGTAATGGATTTGATGCTGTGCTATCAAATATTTCTGGTACAGGTATTTTACCATTCTCTCCAAAGATATTTTCAACGAAACTTCTAACACTTGTTGATGGATCCAGTCGTAAATATCCGCTGCTGACAAGATCTTCTGCAATCTCTCGTAAATCTCCACTTAACTCATTCAACGTGAGTTCGGGATTGATCAGTGTCGCATCTCCTCCCTCTGCTGGAAGCACAACGACAGGCGATACATGCCAGCTGAGGTTTACAACAACTCCGGCTTGATCCTCTGCATAACTTGCCGTGTCAAATCCAGATCCGGCTTCCAGCCAGTCCGCTCCTGGGCCACCTTCCAGCGTATCGTTGTTAAACCCACCGTATAGCTCATCCTCACCAGGGCCACCGGAAAGAATATTTTCACCCCTTAAGCCGTGGATTGTGTCATTTCCTTCCTGACCAAGCAGTCGATCTGTATAGCTGTTGACATCACTTCCATAAATCACATCATTACCTGTTCCACCATCAAGGTAGACAACTGGTATCGGTGCAAGACGTGTACTTCCAAACAAGGTATCATTGCCATCTCCTCCTGTGAGGATTCCAAATCTTTCTGGCAGTTCCTCAAATTCGGATGATAACCATTCACCGAGTAGTGATTTGTTGAATGGCAATGTGTATGCATCAGACGGTTGTAAGTGGTCATCTGTATCAGTACCATGATTGGTGACGATGAATCTTAGTTGCTGTCTTGATTCATCATCACTATCGACCATACGGATTCGTCCTTCATTGAAGGACGTTTCGAAATGTAAGAGGTCTTGATCTATGCCTTCAATGATTACAACTAGTTCTGGCTGCTTCTCTCCTTCAACAATTGAATTGATTCTCAGAAGGGATCCTCTTAGATCAAAATCCCTTAACTCCTGGATGACATAACTGTGTGATATGTCTCTGCCATACGAATCTTTGATTGGTTGGCTTAAGTATCTTTCGGCTGCTAACTCATTGCTTCCCTTGTCGGCTGCAATGATCAGATCGCCGCTGGCAGCGTCTTTTGGATACAGAACCTGATCCCATACAAAGCTTGCTTCTTCGGGTTCATGCAGCACCAGTGTGTCCATGAATGGGTTGAAGTCCCTAATGACGACGATGTTTGCGTGGTCATCACTATTCGCTGATCCAAGATCCTCCCTATAGAAGAAGCCGTGTCGGTCACCGATTCGGAATTCATCCGATAAGGCTGTTCCTTGCATGACATTGACGATGTCTGCATCTGTAAAATTATTGATCTCAGCGCTCCACTCAGCCAAGACAGGATCTGCTGTTAGTAGTTGACTTCTGTATGCAATCTTCGAAAACTCTTGGTCTGCAATGATTCTTGCCATCGCGGCATCAGCACTCGTACCAAGTGCCTCTAGATAGCTCTCTAGATTGTTGATGCCGTATGTTGCGAGAGTAGCTTCATTAATTCCTTCAAGCTGTTTTTCGCTGTAGTTTTGTATTTCATTCACCCCGCTACGCTTATGATCAATGGCGAATAGTTCTAGCTCGTAAATTCCATCTATATCTTTTGAGTCAATGTTGTTATCATTATTGGTATCTCCTCTGATTGCAGTGAGTTCACTGGCATCGAAGTTATAGTCAAATTCGGCCCACCTCGGATCATTGCTGTTGGGCACAAACAGAGCATTTTCAAAGGTGATATCTCCAGTGACTCGAACATTGCCATTGTGAGTTGGTTCTAATCGGTTATTCCGATAAATCATTGTGATTGGATTACCACCACCTTGACCATCGGCTTGTGTATTTTCATCGGCTGGTAGTGCAAAGAAATCTTCGCCTGTTAGCAAGAGATCGATATCTCCATCACCATCAATATCCCCACTATCAATGGTTCCATTCGCTACACCATAGAGTTCGATACCTGTATCCTTATAAATTGGTGTCTCTCCATCGATGTTGGTGATGTTGTGATCATCAGCTGTACCTGCATATAGGTAGATATTTGTTTGTGGTACCGCCAGGTTCTGACCTGTAGCGTCTCTTCTTGTTGCCGTAGAGAATCCAGTTAAAACCAGATCATTTGCAATGACTTCTTCATTTCCATTCTGCTCACTAGTCGCGTTGTTTACTCCATCGGCGTCGAACAGATGAATATCACCTTTGTATATTCCTGTTGGTGACAATTCTTCCTCTTCAATTATGTTATATCCATCCTCCCCGAGTTCTTGTTCATCGTTCCATATCATTGGAGTCAATACCTTCCATTGCTCATCGTTGATGTTATTGATCATTAGACCTAGCAATGGATCTGCCTTTTTTGGATTTGTTGCCTCTCCAGCATTGCCTGCAATGAAGAATCCAAAACCATCAATGCTTTCTTCTCTTTGTGTTTGTGATGTAAGGCCTTCACTTGTGCTGTTAATCCAGAGAGTACTCACATCGCTCAATGCATTACTTGGCTGATCTCCTCGCGCTGTTGTTACTTCGTTTACTTTGTCGGACAGCTCAATTGTCTTTATATTTTCTCTTTCGACTTTTAGGACTTGGTCGGCTTTTTGATATTTCTCCACATACTTAAGATTGTCAATTCCCCACGATTCATCACTGATTGACTGGTCAAGTGTCGAACTAAAGCCTAACTCAATTGTTTCTAATCCATCGGGGATTGTAATTGTGATATTATATTTCTGATCGCTCCATTCGTTGAATACGGTATTTGCAAGCGTTTCGTATGGTGTAATTGTATACTCGTACTTTGCTCCATTGATTGTCGTTGTTCCTGATTTCTTTTCTTTTGTACCGTTATTTGTGAATGTCTCCGATATTATTTTTGTATCACCAGACCAAACATTGAACGTTTCTCCATCCCATGAATCGATTCTTAAAAAATCAAATTCGATGGTCTGTGATTTTCCACCTAATTGAATTGTTGTACTTGTTGTTGGAGATGCGTCTCCCGATGTTCCTTCGTTGCCATAGCGACCAAGGAATGCCCCCCATGCACTACTATCCTCGGTTTCAGTTTTTGCATTTTCAAATTCCGCTGTTTGATCATTGAATTCAATAGAGTGTTTAATGTTGTTTAATGTTTCGCCTGATAGGATTATGTTGATGCTCGAATCATGACTTTGCTTGCCTGCATTTGTATGCGTAATTAAATAATCAGCATTGTCTATTATTGTCTCTGGCTTTGTTGTCTGGATGTTCTCGTCTAGCACGTCTTTCCATCTGTAATTACCAAGCAGAATGTCTATGTTTCCGTTATCGTGCTCTATAAAACTCAAGTGAGCGCCATTCTGGCTTAGTTCGTAATTATCAGTGTCGCCGGTTTTTGTGATTTGCTCAAGAATAATTTCTTTCCGTTCTATTTCTTTGACGTCGCTTACTTCGTTCTCCCCCGAGCCTGATTCTGTTTGTGTCACTTCAAGTGTGTATGACCACATCTTGACCTCTTCGTTCTGATAACCAACATGCAGTAGTTGATGCTGAATTCTTCCATCACTATCACTAATTTTTTTCAGATGGAAGCTTGGCTTCTCCAATGCTTTTAATCCATTTTTATATTGATTGTCTCGAGTATCCCCATCCACCGATGGTGATGATGCAGACGCGACACCCATTGTTAAGTCTGTGATTTCTCTGAAGCCTGTGCCAGCTTCGTCAAAGCGTGCCGTTCCATCACCATCAAGGTCTTCTGATTTTGTTGTGTTCAGATACATTGCTGTACCTGGAATCCTTTCGTTGACTGATACCAGCACCTGGGCTGTTGAGGCTTCGCTGACTGGCTCGCCAGCATAAAATAGTTGTTCTAATAAATCCCATCCACCCGCATCGACAATTTCACCCAAATTATCTATTTGTTCAGAACCTTCGACGTTGGTTAATGTGAGTGAGTCAAATGGGATTGTTGGATATCCACCTTCTTCAAGTCTTAGCCCCGCGTAGTATCGATAACCGTTGGTGTGTGTAGTTCCACTGCCTACATGCCACTCAAATCTATCATCACTTCCATAGTCACTTGGAATGGTAATTGGTTGATAGTAGTGCCGCCATTCCAAGCCGCCTAGCTCCACTGGTTTCAGTTCAGTTGCTTCTCCAAGACCTTTATCCGTATTAACATCATTCGATGTACCAACCGTTGTGGCAAAGAAGAAAGTATCTTCACCGTTATAAGTCTCACTTGTTGCATACCATCCGCTCATTACATATGTTTTCCCACCAACTATTTCACCTCCGAGCTCAAGTTGAAACTTTGTTTGATTTCCATTTTGTTGTAATACATACTTCGAGTTTGTCGGATTTTCTATTTCCGCTATCTTGTTGATTCCTGATTCTAGTTGCGCCAAGCCACCAGTATTTTGGTATAGATACAGTGCAGAGCCACCTGCTTTTTCATAGTAATCAATTTCAATATCGTAGTATTCACCTTCTGTTAAGTCAGGCACTGTAAATGTATCCCATGTTGGCGCATGATCATTCCAACGGTTCACATATCGTGTTCCATTCACACTCACTCGAACTCCATCGTCACTGAGAACCCAGAATCGATTACTGCCTTGCGCAAATGCCTTGACACGTCCACGAACCTTGACGGAGAAATAATCTCCATCTCCATTGTGACTTTCGTCGTAGCTGTCATTGATGGCGACCGTTGTGAGATACTCAGTGTTTCTTAGCCAGTTTTTATTTGTACCTTCGTATAGATCGATTCGTGCACCTTCGCCTGTGTTAATAGCCGGTACACTGCCATTTTCAGCCGCGAGATCGAGCGTGTTTTCTGAAAAGTCTCCGCCAATAATGAGATTTTCACTGCGCTCGCTTGATCCTGCCAATGGCAGCTCAAGTTTCCCATCCTCATTCCAATCCATCCAATAAACATTGTCGCTATATGTATAAGCGTTTGACGTTGGAGATGGAACTGTATAGATAGGAGCTGTTGCTGTTGATCCATATGGGTATTCGAATGGATTTTCTTTGACTAGAACCTCCGGTTGTTCAGCACTCAGAATGAGCTCATTCTGGTATGCAGGGAGTACTCCGCCTGGATCTCTGACCTGGATCGCGGCAGCCCCAAATTGAGGGTTGATTCCCAGTCGTTCATCAATCAAACTTTCAGCCGTTATTGCTGTTTCGTTATTTCCTATTGTCACCGTTGCATTTTTTGCATTGATTGTTGGTGTTGCTTTCGCACTGTTGGTAGCAACGATGCTTCCTGTACCTGTGTCAGCTGATATTGTGAACGTTAAATCACTGTATCTCTCAGCATTCCGTAGGTCGGTTACTAGCTCCTCCAACGAATTGGACTTAGCCGTCGTGGTTACTGTTGTTTGTCCATCGGTCAATGTATAGATAGTTCCAGTGACTGGTGTTGCTATTTCTGCGTTGTTGAGCTGGTAGCTTGTTGAGTCTAGTGCTGCCCCCCAAAGCTTCAAATCCCGATTGATTCGTTCTTCTGTTGTCGTTCCTCCTGCAAGAATTAGTTCAAGCCCATTACTTGGATTGTTGTCGAGATCGAACCACGCACCACGCCCATGGTTAACACCAAGCAGTCCGTAATCTCTCCAATCTTTCCATGTACCGCTGGCTTCACCTTCATCATTCAGTGTTTCGACGTATCGAATCGCGGCTTCAATTGATGCAATATCAGCGGCACCATTGGCATCTCTTGCTAACCCTTCTGGGATCGTGATTCTTTCCTCAGGTGAATAAGCTGCTTTTCCAGGATCCACAATAAGTCGATCAGGGGGTATATTCTCCTCATCAATATTGTGTCTCCCAATTGCATCTTCAGCAACGTTGATGAAGCGACTTAGGATCTGGTCTGTATCTCTATCAACAATCGACATCACACCAACTCGTTCAGTACTCCCTGTTTCATTGGGCCATCCTGGGATTGGTTGATTACCTGCATAAGACGAAGTCAATGCCTCCCAGGCGATTCTCTTCTCTTCGTTGGTTATGATCTTTGTTGGGTTGTCGATATTTTGTTCGTTGCGTGCGATATATTGGGTAACAATGTTGAGCATCTGCTCCTCGCCAAGATCAATGATGAGTTGATCTAGTAGCGCTTCTGGTGTCCATTTTTGCCATTTCAAATCAATGGATCCAAAGCTCAGTCCATCTGTTAGGGAGATGACATCAGTGCTAACTGCATTGACATTGACCTCGTAGTCAATGCTTGAGCTGTAGGTCGTTTCGATATCACCATTTTCATTTTCCTTTTCTTCTTTGGTGATCACTTCTGTTGCGGCTAAGTCTAATGTGTAAAGCTCGCCATTCACTGATCCTGTTGTAGCTTGACTGACGACATTTCGAGTCGTCCCATCATGCTCACCCGCATAGAAGTTCCAGACGATGTCTGTACCTGTCCCAGGGGCCAGCTCATAAACAACACCATCGGTACTACGCCGGTTTAGTGTGAAGTGTTTGCCTGAGTGGATACCTGCATTGTCACCATCGGTCGCTTGTGCTTCCAACGTCAATACCACGCCTTCAAGTGCTTTCCTGAGATCACCATCCGTTGAGATGGCATCCCATGTCACCATGAGATCAGTTAGTACGGTATCAGTTTCTGCTTCTTGCCTCAGCAAGCCAACCTCTTTATCTCCGTTGTCATTCGTTTTTGCGTTAATAGCATCTACTTCGGCGAGAAGTGTGGTTAGATCGGTTTTAAGATCCTCTGAGTTCACGGGTCTGAGGCGATGCCCAACCAGAACATCAGAGTTGATACCACCCACGAGTCTGTCAAAACCCAGGCTCCGAATATCAGTTGGTAGATTGATCAATTTGAATACATACTCTTTTATTTCTTCAATTCGCTCACGTGTTGACAAGGTCGAGCTGGCTGCATATGGCATTGCTATGTCACCTACCAGATCTTTTATTTCGGGTATGGCTCCTTCTGTAACTTTGTCTGCATAATCACCCCCCTCACCGGCGTAGAGAATATCTTCTCCAAGAGCACCAAAGGCAGTGTCACTTCCATACCCACCAGCCAGCACATCTCGTCCTGCATAGGTTTGCCCTGGGCTGGCCATCGTGAGCAGCATCGGATCATCGGAGTCGTCGCCTACCAATTTGTCGTTGCCATCTCCACCAGCTAAGAGGTCATCTCCGATAGCACCCCATAGTTCATCATTGCCTTTGCCACCTTCCAGTGCATCGTTTCCATCTAGGAACTGTTCCAACAGATTCATGGTGGCTGCGTATCCCTTCAGGATGTCGTTTCCGGTACCGCCCAGCAGAACATCTGAGCCAACACCACCCTCTAGGAGATCTGGACCGTGTCCGCCGAGGAGCCAGTCATCTCCTTGTTCGCCTTGCAATCGGTCTTCATCTCCATAGACATCTGACGGATCATCAGCCAGCAGCCGTAACAATTCCCATTGTGCAGGCGTGATCCCATTCCAATCTGTCGTGCTATCACCGTCGTATTCAGCACCTTTGTCATTCGCTGTGATGGCTGATCCGAATGCCACCTCAAGCAAACTCCGCATGTCGACGATGTAGTCGAGTCTCTTTTCGATTGGCTTGTCAGCGTCAACGAAATCGCTGATATTTTCTTCGCCTGTGTATTTCTTGATTTCGTTCCGAACCTCTTCACTCTCGAAATATAGATTCAGTGTTTCTGGGTCATCGGCATACTCTGTGATGAGATATTCTTGCACTTCAGGTAGCATGATGCTAAGCACAAAGTCTTTGTATTTATCGAACGTGCTTTCCGTGGCTTTAAGATTGAAGCGATCTCCAAACAGCCAGTCGCTTTCGATTCCACCCAGGATTTGATCTTTACCCGATCCTCCGATCAATAGGTCTTGACCCTTGTCACCGTAGAGAAGATCAGCACCTTCAGATCCGGATAGTTGATCGTCTCCTTCCTCTCCATAAAGTTCATCATCTTCACTTCCTCCTTCCAGCCTGTCGTCACCTGTCACTCCCCATAGAACATCGACGCCTGCACCACCAACGAGCAAATCATCTTCTGAGCCACCATCCAACTGATCGGCTCCTTCATCTCCAAATAAACGGTCTTCACCTTCGTGGCCTTCCAGAATGTCTGGGTCGTATCCACCAGTCAGAAGGTCTCGACCCTCTGCACCTTCCAGTTCATCCTGACCTGCACCACCATGCAATGTGTCCAGGCCGAATTGTCCTTGTAGCCAGTCGTTACCGCCTTCCCCTTTGAGTACATCGTCACCATCGTTTCCTTCGAGTGTGTCGTTGTCGGCTCCCCCTTCAACCAGGTCATTCCCGGTACCGGCGATCAGCAAGTCATTGCCTGTATCACCCTGCAAGGTGTCATTTCCACCTTCTCCGAGCAGATAGTCATCCTCACTGCCCCCTTGCATTAGGTCATGCCCTGACCCTCCGTACAGGCGGTCTTCATCCGCTTCACCCTGAAGTACATCATTGCCTGCTTCTCCAAGCAGACTGTCAGCTCCTGATCCACCAACCAAGAGATCATCGTCTTCACCACCTTGCATGGTGTCTTCACCCTCTTCACCCATGAGGTGATCAAGACCGGTTCCACCGATCAGCACATCTCCACCGGTTCCACCGTGAACGACGTCGTCCCCACTGTCTCCGTACACCAAATCGCTATCGCCTCCGCCCTCGATCAGATCATCTCCTTCACCCCCATACACAGTGTCTTTGCCGTCGTCTCCCTTGATCTGATCGTCGCCAGCTTCTCCATAGATCAGATCGCGTCCTTCGCCAGCTGAGACGACGTCTTCACCTGCACCAGCAGCAATGGTGTCACTACCGTCACCTCCCGACAGTTTGTTGTCTCCTGCACTACCACCGATCAGGTCATTTCCGTCATCACCTGAGACCACATCAGCATCGAATCCAAGGATGGCGGTGCTGCTTCCTGCTTTCAGTTCTGAGATTGGAAGATCACTCCCTTTTGAGATGGAACCTGCAATCAGAACATCATCACCCTCACCACCATCGATCACATCGGCTCCGCCTTCGCCCAGCACCGTGTCGTTACCTGTGCCACTCTCGATCTGATCATCTCCTTTACCACCCGACAGATGATCGGCACCCTCATTGCCACTGATGTGATCGTCACCCAGATCACCCACAACCGTGTCATCTGAGCTGCCACCAGAGATGGTGTCATCTCCAAGCCCGCCATCGATCAGATCACGACCTGCATCTCCTGTCAGCTTGTCTTGACCGGCACCTCCCAGGATCGTGTCGCCATCGCCACCACCACTGATCTGGTCGTCTCCCTCATCGCCGGAGAGGAGATCCCTACCCGCTCCTCCAACGAGGCTGTCATCGCCTTCACCACCTTGCAGTTCATCCCCGCCTGAATGACCAACCAGGGAATCATTTCCAACATCTCCCAGCAGTTGATCATCAGCTGAGCCACCAACCAACGAATCTGATCCTTCCCCACCACTCAGTTCGAGGCGGATACTGGAGCCAGAGCCATCCACGTAATCATTACCTTCACCACTATCTCCTGTGATCAAGGTGATACCAGAAAATCCTTCTGATTGTCCACCTGGACCTCGTACATTCATATTTGATCCACCCTGCAGAGTGAAGACTTCGCCGTTGTCGTTCGGATCTAGATTTCTCTGATCCGCTCTCGCACCGATATTCAACAGAAGTGTTGAACCCCCATCTGGTGCACTTGCATAATATGGTTGTGGTGGTGCACCTCCTTCGATGTCGAGCCTGAACAATTCAAATTCCGGAGTTCTATAGAGTGCAAACTTCTTCGTGAAGAACAAGAGGTCAAGCTTCACACCAATTTCTGCCTGCAATGCCACTCTTAAGGAGGCGTCAAAGATTGCCAGCGGGTTGTATGAGAAGTTGTCGAACAGTTCCTGGAATCGAACACGACCATCGTCATTGGGATCATTCAGTTCTATCTCCAGATCTCCGATGATTGCAGCATCTCCATAAACTCCGAGGGGTCCGATGGAAACGCTGACGCCACCGCCGACTTCCATGCGGATTTCTGCACCAGCCCCTTCGTATTGAGGTCCATTCGGCGACAGTGAGAAGCCAGGTTCTTCTGCTAATACATAGAATCCGTCTGCCAACGAGCTCAGCTCACCTGTTTCAATCAATCCCCCAAGCCCAGTTAAGTCATAACCGAGGATGGTTGGTCGGATGTATGGTGTTAACTCTGCACCAACATTCAGGCTGACTGTCGGAGGTGAATAGATTGGTATGGACTTGTAGAAGTCCCAACTTGTTGTGAAGCCTTGTATTTGCAGCCGGATGAGGTCGAGTTCATAGCGACTGTCGGGATCTGATCCCATCATCAAATCCTTGAGCTTTGAAGCTGTATATCCGAAATCAAGGAACGGGAATGTTACAGCAGTTTTACCAATATCTGGTTTTTGTGATTTGGTTTTTTCAACCGGTCCGCTACCTAGATTGATGGCTCCAAGAGCATCATTGACCGCATCATCTTGCGAGCCTTGTGCTTCATTGTTGGCCTCTTGATCTGTTCGCCGGGTCGATACCTTCGTGTCTGCTGCATATTGGAAATTAAACAAATCATCTTGTTTTGGCTTGATATTCCCGGTTGTCCAAGTTTTGTCTTCAAGGAACAGTGTGGTTGGCACACTGATTTCACCTGAATCACTAATCGAGGCGACAGTATCCACAACGCTGTTGATCCCGTTGTAGAGATTGACCCACTTGGTTACCGATCCGTTAGGTGTGCCTTCTCGGCCAAGATCGATGATATTGTGAAGTCTACCTGCTCCCAGTAGATTTAAGCCTGCAATTGAGAATTCGGTTTCCAGGATGTCTACAACTGGCTCCATAGGATCCAGAAAATAATCATTCAGGAAGTCTGAGATCTTTACAAATGGTCCACTGGCTGCTGCGAGTTGGTCACCCAGGCTGACGGTGATATCTCCTGGGCTTAGCAGGAATGGTGTCTGTTCAAATGACAGACCACCTGAACTTCCACCCGAGAAATGACCGCCATACAACATATCCCCATCGATCGAGATCACATCTCCCAGCGATGCACTGATCGTTGGATCAAGTTCAAAACCTCCAAGAAGATTGGCCTCAATATCCAGTTGGCTGATATCTGCCAGAGGGACTAATCCGCTGCCACCATCACCATCTTGTAGGTCCAGCTCAACGGTGACAAATCCACTTAAGAAAGGATCTTCTTCAGGTGCAATGATCGTTAGATCACTGCCAACTCGTTCTGGCGCACCCAATCCCAGTGTGTTTTCGTCTGAACTTGATGCAGCTAGTTCCAGGAAAGCAATTGACCCTTCTAAGGGCTGAGTACTTTCGAGATAGGCACCTGCAACAATTTCTGCATTTCCTTCTACTCCCCCCTTGATCTTTTCTCTCAGAAGCTTCATGTCTTCTGGCATGTCACTCATTGAGGACACACCTGCTTCTGTATCAATCAGAAATGCCGATTTAAGATCTGTCGGGTTGGCATCGAAGGCAAATCCGACGGATCCACCTGCAAAGAGATTCAGATCAAATCCACCTCCAAGATTTATCAGATCATCAGCCAGACTGATGTCAAAATTAAGCGGTGTTTTGTATTCAAATCCATCAAGGCTTAAATCAAAACGGTAGTAGTCAGGCATGTCTCCTGCCATGGTGCCCTGGTTGTTCGCAGCACTCATGTCTTTCAGGTATCCTTCCTTGAACTGATCTAGATTTGATCCTCTCAGTCTTTCAAACCCATCCAGTCCTCGAGCATCTGTATTGCTTAGGTCATAAACAGTTTCTTCGCTTGTATCATTCTGCACGTTTTTAATTTTTTCTCGGAGCTTGGTTGCATCTGTTGGCTGCAGTGTTTGCAGAATAATCAAATGATCATGCTTGGTTTTGTCATCAGTTTTTCGCAATAAGACATACTCTTTGTCAAGCTCGGAATCGTTAAGGTCAATCTTCTGATACCCAGCGGGAAGTATCAGGATGTCATTTTGATTTTTTTTCCTCACCATTCACGAAGGCTTTGCTTTCTTTCAATATGATGTGTGTGTATAAGTCCTCTTCGGCTTCGATGCCATCATCGCCGAATTCTTCTACTTCATACGTGATGGCGTAATCTGTCATGCTTGTGTACCGAGCACTTGTGTCCAAGGATATTTTTTTATCGACCGGTGCTTTTCCGTCTACGCAGAAGTAAGCTTCGAAATTGGGTCGCGGATCAAGATTGAGCGAGAGGAATTCAACGCCAGAGAGGGCTTCGTTGAGTGTTGGAATCAGATTCCAGGGTTGTAGCTCTTCTCCTTTTTCTCTGACGCTAGCTATCGCTTCTTCTGCTGTATCAAAATGAACAGTGAACTCTTTAATTGTATCGCCTGCATCGGGGGCAAATAGTCGCATCAGTGGATTGTCTGCTATGCCTTCTTCAATGCTCGTCTGCACATTGTCAACCGTTTCTTCGATCTTGGCGAGGATGAACAGAACCTGGGACAGGCCAAACCCACTGCAGTTCAGTAAATCGCCGATGTCATCCACCGCTTGAACACCATCTGCGTAGGCGTCTTCAAATGCCTTGAAGGTATTCATTATTTGCTGACCGGTCTGTTCGGCCATTTCGTAAAGTATTTCTGGTTGTTGTTCTGTTCTAAAATCAAAAGCTGTTTCGAAGGACAGATCAGAAAAACCACCCGCACCCTGCTGATCAATTCCTGCTGCAGCTCCTGCGGCAATCAGCGATGCGTTGGGATCATCTGGTGTTGCCGAGACGATGACTTCTCCAGTGTTCTTATTTTCAACGATGAATTCAAGACCTGATACGGAGAACCAGGCGCTTGCTTGTATCTCTGTTGCATCAAGATTTAAATTCGCAAATTTATCTTCATCAAGGACATCAGGGATGTCAAATCTCTCTAGGCCTGCTGGTTCTGGATCAAAGAAGAAGACATCACCAGGTGATGTTGCATCCAGATCCAATCCGAAGCCGAGTGCTGCGTTCACATCTACACCGACATCCCATGTCGACATCAGTTTAAAACTGTCGGCAAAATCTGGTTTTTCAAACTGAAATAACTCAATTGCCTCTTCGATAATGTCTGTGGTTTCACCTGCCGACCAATCCAGCGAATCACCAAAGTCGAGCAAAAATGTGTAGCGGATCGGATTATCCGATTCTGGATCTGGGCACTCCCCATCAAAGACGTCAACGCTTGGTACTTCGACCAACTTCAGAGTTACCTCACCCATTCCGATGTCATCCATTCCTTCGTTGAATGCGACGACCCATTCCTCAGGGGGAAGTACATAATCCGTGTATTTGCGCACCTCTGCGGCAATAGTGTTGAATCCCGTCTCCACGGATGCGAAGGAGAATTCAAATTCATCGGCAAATCCCTTAATAACCGGGTCACCACCAAGCCCTCCACTCAGTGTTTTACCTAAGTCTTCAATTCGGTCTGCCAGACCTGTCAGCATGGCCAGCCAGTTCGCTGGTGAGAAGTTTCCATCATTGAGCCCGCACAATGCTTCATCTACAGCATCCTGTACGGCATTAATTGCATTTGATACGGTATCTGCAGTGGCACCTAATGGATTACCGGCTAATACGAAATCACCGATATCTGTAGCTTTGAAATTGAATGCTGCTGCGGCATTTGCGCCACCATTCACGACATCGATATTGGATAAAAGGTCTAGTCTTTGTTCTGTTTCTTGGCTGACAGAAGTGTCGTCGTTATACCAGTCCAACGCGATTGCTGCATCCATTCCCAGGGCATCTCGTACGTCAGCGAATTCGACATAGGCGGTTGTTCGTAGGGTTATTTTTGGATCTGCATCTACAGAGTTAAAGTCGCCTCTCACTTTGACTCCTTCAGGCAGAACTGCCGCGTACACTCCCGCTTCAGAGTCCAGCCTGAGTTCCATCTCGATCGGTGTTGTTATGGCCATCTCTGTTATTGCCTCTTCAGTTTCTTTCTTTTCTGTATCGACTACAAACAGATGTTCACTGCTGATATACTGCTCAAATGATACTGTGATGCTGTCGGGCCGATCTTCGTCTTTTTTCTCTTTGCTTGTATAGATCGAGCCAAACTTCTTGTCTCCCAAGGGGAAACTTACTGAATTGTCTGTACTGTTATAAACTACGTCTTCATTGCTTATCAGGAAACGGTCTGGTCTTTGCAGGCGATCGACACCTGCTCCAAACTGCAGGAGTATTTCTGCCATACTTGCTGTGTAGTCTTCTCCGGTTGTGTTGTAGCTCCATAGGGAGTCTTCATCTCCCTCCGGCCAATAGTCACCGATTGGACGTGCTGCACGTGGATCAAGATAGAAGAAACTACCCAACTCTGTGGCACCGGCGTCATAGCCGAAGATCATTCCCGCATTAAATTCAAGTCCGTACGACAGATCGGCCTCATATCCATCCGCCACATTGGCCAAGGCCTGGGCAATAGGGCTTGATGTGACAGCATCTGGTAGCAGATCGATGAATTGCTCCGCTTTGAGACTGAGAGAGTCTCCAAACGTGTATGACCCTCCAAGACCATTGGGATTTGTGAGTAGCAGCGTATCTTCTCCTTGATCATCGATCATCGGAGTGAGTCGGTATCCCCCTGCCGATTTGTCGTAGAGTGCAAATCCTTTTCTGCTCTGTTCCCATTCAAGATATATTTCTTCTGAGTTGTGCACCTCGAGATTGTCTTTTTTCAGTACCATACTGCTGAGTGAGCTTCCATCTGATTCGGACATCGTCAGTTGATATCTGTTACTGCCCTCTGTGAGTTCACCGAAGCTTTTTTCGGGTAACGCAAGCACCCATTCATTATCTTCAGTGCCATCTTCATGATGGGTTGTTACTTCCTTGAAGTGCGATAAATCGAGTATGTGTTCTGTATTTCCGGTTGTGCTTAGTTCATACAGATAAATCTGTGCTTCGCTGCTGAACGGTGTATGTGTGGATAGGACAACACCGGCATCAAGTTGTAAATCATCAAAATACGCCGAAGCATCTTTATGTATTTCTAGGTCTGTAGAGTCACTGTCATTACTTGTTTTTAATTGTATTTTTGCTTGGCTGTTTGTGGTGCTCGGTGTGAATGTATACGCATACAGACCTTCAACTTCTTCTCCCTCACTGGTGCGGAGTACTTGTTCAAGATTCATTGCCTGGATATTCACAGCCTTGTGTGCATAGAGATCACTATGACTGACTTTTAATTTAATGCTCTCCGCTCCATCGTTTGTCCCTGCAATGATGATTCGTTTCGCTTCTTCTGATCTGCCATTGAAGATTGCATACCCTTGGTACTCTTCACTCCATTCGATATAGACTATATTTGTATCGATACCTGTGCCCTCTGCAGTTTGGATGTTGGCGCTTGTTAGTGCACTTCCATCAGCATCAGTGAGTGTGATCTCGAGTCTTTTATCTTCAGTCGGCGGTAAGCCAAATGTATTCAACGGCAATGTCAGTACGGACTGTTTATTTCCTTCATCTTCGATATCGATAAAATCTGACATCTGTATTGTTTCTTCCCGATGTCCTTCTACATTCAGCCCGTCTTTTTCAACAGCGGCGAACTGGGCTTCCTGCTCTTTGCTCAGTAAAAATGTAGCGGCAACATGATCTTCGCCATTCGATTCCAACAGAATATCTCCTTTGCTGAGTCGCATTGCACTGGGTACTCCGATCTCTTTATCGTTGCACTCAGCTTCCATGCTTTCAGGGCCTGCAAGTAGCCTGAGATGAATGTCGAGATCATTATCTCTGAATATTGTATTGACTTTTTGGATAAAACTTTCTGTCGTTAACCATTGGTCTCTGAACTCTGATAGTTCATCGCCTACAGCTGCAAATCCCTGGGCCAGCTTTTCTGCATCGTCAAGCCAATCGCTTGGCATCCAATCCGGCAGTTCTTCCGTTTGATCCTTCAAGACCGCCAGTTGATCCACCAACTGATCCGACATATCGTCCATCGTAGTGATAAATTGATCAAGAAAGCCAAACCAACCTGCGGCACACTCTGGCATCGTGAGTGAACTGAAGGAATCAATCAATTTCTGCACATCATCCACGAGTGCCAGGCCTGCTTCTTTGACTTCTTGTTGGATATCATTGCCTAGTTGTACAAGGTGTTTCTCAGTGAGATTCAGCCGAACGCCACCTTCTAATTCTGTTTCTTTCAGTGCATCAGTCAGTTTTTTCGTGGCCTCTTCTTCATTGATTGCATCCACTCCCATGCCTATTCTTAAACTCATCGTTTCATAGGCTTCCTCCGGTGTCAGCTCAAAGACTCTTGTGCTTCCATCATTGTTTTTAAGTAGTGGAATACTGATGTTCAGTTTGCTGAGTTCAAACCCAGCTGCAATAGCAAGTTCTTGTTCTGATAAATTCACTTGGCTGTTATTATCCAATCGTTTTTCAAAGAAAGCCTCTTCTACGTTATTTTCGCTAATATCCGGCCAGTATCCATCAAGGCCCTCTGTTTCAGTATTGACTAGTTCGAATACTGATCCCGACTCATCGCAATACTCTTTAAGTGTCAAACTGCCTGCTGATTCCAAATTAAAGTCGAACGTTGCACTGATGTCAGCAAATAGTGTGGAGGCTATATCCACGAGCATGGCCCCGCCCTTGAGACCCCGCTCCTCGAGCATCTCCGCAAATTCACCACCCTCCAGGCTTAATGTTTGGGTGAGGCTCAATTCATTGCTTGGGATCAAGGCGTATTGGTCAACTTCTCTTTCAACGCCATTAATCAGCTCAATTCCGCTGCTGTGTTCCATTCTCATAGGAACGGAGGCTGCGATCAACATACTGTTGATGTTTTTGACGAGTGCCTCTGGATTCATGACCGAATCCTGAAAACGCATCATCGCGTTGCTGATATCGTCTAGTTCCTCACTAATACTACTGATTAATTGAACTGGATTGCCGCTCAAATTGCTAGGCAATCGATCGAGCAGTTCTGCTCCCTTGTCGAATCGATTGGATACTTCATCAAGCAAGTTGGCAATTGCTGGAATCAGTGTGCGCCAGCATCGTAGTTCCGCAGAATCAAGGTCAAAGTCGAGGTCACTGACGAGATCGTTGACCTCATCGAGAAAGGCTTCACCTAGTTGTGCTCCAAAATCCTTCGCTACTTCGAATACCGGATTTAAATCCAGATCGAGGTCAAGATTCATTCCAGCATCTATTTCCAACTCATCGTTTTCGGTGCGATTCACGTCTATGGCGGTACCCAGGGTCAGTGAGAATGATCTCTCCGGGTCTTCCAGCGCTGACTTAATTACTTCTCCCTCTTCGTTTGTTATATCTGTATTGAGTTCAAGGTTTGCCAGTTCGATGCCAAGTGACGCTGTGATTTCACTGTTTGTCGGTGATGTTTCATCACCCAGTGTCAGTCCTAACGTGTGTTGATCCCCAGAGCTTCCTTCCGGCCAATCGTTGATTTCTTCATCAAGGCCTCTCGGGTCGAAGCTAAATGCATCGGTTACTGGAGCAAAAAAGTCGTAGGCAAAGACGATTCTTCCATCGAGATCCATCTCAAGATCAATGGCTGCGTTGATGTCTGCACTGATGGCCTCAAATACAGAATCCAGCCCATCTGCTAAGGACTTGTGTCCAGATTTTGCGAGAGTTAAAAGCTCATCTTTCGAGAACTCGTATCTTCCATTCAGTTCACTTCCTTCGTGATAACTTAATTCAAAGACATAGAGCGATGTTTCAGACGATGTTCCTGGTTTGATGATCAGGTCAACCTCTCCTTCACGGTGAAAACCTAGATCGATTGAAACCCCTGATATATTGTCTCCATTAATCGTACCCTCTGGATCTAGCCTGATACTTAAGCCTGGTTGGGTTGAATCAGCTAACTCATTTACAAGACTATTATTGCTATTTTCTGTTCTTGCCAATGTTTGATCGAGTGCCGTCTCGTTAATCACTCCAGTTTCTAGCAATATTTGCAACGCCGAATAAGCTCGTAATTTCGCGAGATCATGATTCGCAGCATCTTTCAGATTGTCTTCATTAACTGATGCATAATTGAGTAACTTCCAGATTTTATTATCGATTGATCCTTGGGCAGAGCCTTCGATTTCAGACATGCGTTTTAGGATCTCTTCTGTAGCCGATTCGGTTAATGACTCTGCACTGGTTGATGCGACAATGGCAACTTGTCTTTGCCCATCCCCCAAGGAAGCAAATGGAAGTATTTCCGGCATTCGTCGACTGAGTTGAATTGGATTAATTTCAAAGCCATTCTCTATAAAATTGTCAAAAACTGAGGTGGTTAAAACTGCGTTGCTGTCTATTGCCTCATTTAATTTGAAGGAGCTATCTTTCAGTTTCCATGTTCCAGTGCCATCTCCATTCTTCGTGCCTACAAAGACTTCTTCACTTTGGATTTCTGTATAACCATTTCCATCACCTCTATCAACCATTACTGTGGATGCAGGATTTGCATAGGAGATGGCAATTTGCTTTGGGATTATATTTGTCGTTGCTGGTTCAATGTTCAATGTACTAGGTTGGCTTTTCAAATGAATGTCGATAACGGGCTCACCTGTTTCTTCTTCAATAGCACGTGTGTTTAGATCAATGTTTCGCGTATACACAGTCTCTGATCCGATCTCATGTGTTTCTATACCGTTTTTCCAATCGATATTGACGATAATTTCCGTTGTTTCCTTGTTGCCATTTTTATTTTCTTGGTTGATGTCTAATAGTGTTAGCTGATAATTGAGTGTATTTTCCGTGTTCATTTCTATTTTTTTAACTACGATTCCTTCTTCCAGTTTTTTGCCATACTCGTGAAATGTTTCAAAGTATTCTCTCTTTGTCTCGGTGACATCTCGCCATAATGCTTCTGTATTATTTTCATCAGTCGCTACGTGATGGTCACTTCTAGTTTCACTTTGAACGCTCTGTTGTTCCAGGTGTTTTCTTGTTAGTGCTTGACCAGTTTCGATACCTTTATAATAAATGTATTGAAGACCCTTTGGTGGGTTGTTGCCCAGATAGTGAGCTTCTACGCCATTTTCTTTGTCTACGATCACAGTGACTGTTTGAGTTTCCTCCCCTTGTGCATCTACCTTCTCGACTTCGAGTTTGTAGTGGAGTGGCCGGCTTGTATTGACGGATAGAGTCTGAAGTTTCAAGCTATTCTCTTCAGTAGCTTTCTCTGAATATTCGAATCCTTTAATTAAGTCGGATTCAAAGAGCTCCCTTGTGGTTTCACTTGCTGCCCACTTGCCGTTTGCTTCCTCAAAATCAACTGGTAATGTGAGTACACCATTTTGATCTTCGAATATGGTGTTTTCTTGTAGCGTTATCAAAAGAGATTTTTCTCCATTTTCACTGGAGACCAGATCAACGCTTTCAGGAATGATTGTTTGCTCACCGATGACAACAACTATTTCGTTCTCAGAAATACTGCTTCGATTAAAATCTATATTTTTGCTAGCAAGGTCAAGTTTGTATGTCAGTCCAGTGATGTGCACCGCTTGCTCATTGATAAATGAGGTGATAGCTATACCATTGGTATCTCTTAATATATTTTCCTCTAGTTGTAGAATTTTGAAGTTTTGTTCTTCTGATGTCGTTGACCAATCTGCATCCTCACTTACTTGGAATTCTCCGGACTCTGCGAATGGCTGTTGATCATTGGTGCTGTCTGCTGCGAGTGTGCTGAAGTTCAGAATCTGTGGGCTCCCTATGTATTCTTGCGTTTCCGTTGGCCTTTTATCGCTCGACGGCTTCGCCAGTAAATTGAGGCTTAATCCCGTTTCATATCTGTTCAGTTCATCATTGATGAGTTCAACAAATTCTTCAGAATCAAAGATTTCATTTTTTAATGCGGAGATCCCTTCTGCGGCGCTTCCTAGACCGCTGCTGAATTCTGTGTATGTTTTTTTTGCACTTTCTGGAACCCAGTCCGGCAGTTCCCCAATGCTTTCAGATGCTTCTGCAATATTACCGACTAAATCGCTGACCTCGTTGATTAAGTTCACCCATGATGCCAAGTCGGTACCAACATCAAAGGCGTCACTCAGCGCAGTGATTCGATCTTCAACTGCCTTGCCTATGTTTTCTACAATACTTGATGAGACATCTGTGTTTAACTTGATATAAAAATCCGAGCTTGTCTCATAGGTCATTCCTTCCCCGATGTCTTGTAAGGCGACCAAACCTTTGTCATACGTTGGGTTTTCCTTGGTTGTCTGAAGATCCAAATTTGCACTTCCACCGACGACCAGTAGATTTTCGATATCGCTTTGGCTAATACCCAGCCATGTTGGAATCTCGGTGGTTCCACTGACGACATTCCCTTCAAACAGGACAGATAAGTCTTGAGAGTGGTTTCGATCCGGATTGATTCCATGTGTATCAATTTTGACGATATCACCTGAATCTTCGGCATCCAAATCTATTTCGAGCCGTATCCCGCCTTGCAGCTCTGCTTCAAGGTTGACTTCAATTTCTGGAAGATCATTTAGAACTTCTAAATCTATCCCTAGTGATGTACCTAGAAATTCTTTCAACGGTAATTCAATTATACTTTTTAGTTTTGCCCCGCCAAAATCAATGACCAGCTCACGTTTTGGACTGTCGAGTCCATTTGCTATTTCTGTTAAAGTTGGTAATGTTGAAGTTATGGTGACGCTGCTTTTATCGCTTTCGTTAAGGCCAAGTGGCTCGTTAATTGTTTCATTCAGTATTGTTTGTAACTCATTTGCGACCTGCGAAGGCATTAACTCTACTGATTCAATTAGTTCTTGCAGTTCGCTCTGGAAATCAATGAAAGGACTGATGTAGTCTTCTGTGAGCGCCTCCAGCTTATTGTCATCAAGGAACTGAGCTAATGCACCTGCTGTGCTAATACTTGTTTCAATACTTTCTTTGATTGTTTCTATCAGCCCTGCTACCCCTTCGAGCAATGAGCTCAACGGTTGACTTGACCAGTTTGCGGTTTCATATAGAGATGTGTATTTATTGTCGCTAATGAGATTTAGAACAGCCTCCTGATAGCTGCCGTTGTACCCGCTTTGTGCCAGTCCCATCGACTGCAGCGCTTCCCATTGTCCGTCGTCTAGTTCGTACAGGATCTGCCAAGACAGAAGATCATCAGTGCCGATGCTGTCCAGTTTTTTCCAGGCCTCTTCGCCCAAGGACAGGAATTTGGTGGCTTCCTCTGGGGCCAGCCCCTCAAACCATTCCGTCCAATTTTCGCTGCCCAGCAGATTCTCCAGCTTGATTATCGACATGGGGAGGTCAACCGACAGTTCTCTAATTCTATTTATAGCTGTCTGCTTTTTTGTTTTCTTCGCACTTTTACGGGCTTCAGTCAAGGGTGGCTGACCATGCTTTTCATTTGTTCACAGTTCTGTTCTTCCCCTGTCGAAAAGGCTCCTAGGGTTTCATGTTTCGCTTTTGGCTTAATGCTTTGAACTGTATGAATTACTACTAAATATTATTTCCTTATGCCAGACTCTCTGGGCTAGCCTTCCTTCTTGCCTGGCCTATAAGTTTATCATTGTTCGCTTTTCTGGTCTAATTGTTTAATTTGTCGGCCTTCCGCTTTGGTTCACTTTCAGTGTGTACTGGCCTTTTCGCGTGAATATGATCCCAGTTTTTGTGTTTTCTCGTAGATAACTTCTTCCACGCTCACTGTCAGGGAAGTCAAAGAGCCAGCGTTGTCCCATCCAGACTTGCACGTTGCCGAACGCTTGTCTGAAATCACAGTCTCCTTTCTCCCCGGGTTTGTGTTCCTCCCAGGTCAACGTGCAGTACGCCTTGACGATCTCTGCTGCCGATCTCTCCGGTCCGATTCCGTTAAGAACCAGGGCCATGACTGTCGTCATGATTGATATTCTCATTTTTCGCATGTCTGATCTGCCTCAACCATCCTGGTTGCTTTTCCTTGCTAGCACGCTTCCCCTGGCCTGCTTTTGCATCCATTACCGGTTTCTCTCTTGTCTCCCTGCGTTTGCTTGTGTCCTTCTGAGCTTTCCCAGCCAGTCATGTCCAGCGTTTGGTCAGGTCAGGTAACAGGACTCTCTTCATTGCTGCTCGTGCACGAGTTGTCTCCTGTTTCATCTCGGTCTTGAGCTGGCTTTCCGGTTCATCCCTCGGTTTGCTTTCTTCAGGCGCGTCCTTCTGCTTTTCCGGGATTATTTCTTCCACAGTGCTATTTCGTTGTGTTGCGTCAACCCTCCATTTCAGCGATTATTAAGCACGTTTCATGAATTTGAGTAAAGACGTTGTGTCAGGCTTGAAAAGCGTAATTCTCCGACATGCTGGAGCTACAGATTCCCTTTAGATTCTTCGGTGCGTTGCTTGTGGGCTCTGCCCTTCTCCCGATGGCTCAGAATTCGAAGGAGCTTGCTCTGCTCGGAGGAACGTTCTTGTTTGGTTTGGGTGCTCTGGAAGTCTGCTTGAGACTCGGTGGCCTCTAGCTCACCCATGGATCACCCCTCCGTCGGTACCACCTGAAGCGTTGACAGGCTTGATTCAGTTCGTGGCCTCAATCTTTTTTCTCAACAGTTGCATCTTTGGTCATGACCATAGGTGGTGTTAATTGCTCTGTTGAGTCGATTGCTCTTATGGTTTTTGTCAGTACCGCCAGGCAGTCCATTCTCTTGGCGAAGACCTGTTTTCGGCAATCAACCAAGAATGATGTGACTGGTTCACGCTGCCAGTGCTGCCGTTGAAGGAACGCATGATTCGTGTTCCTGGTGGTTGCGAGGTTAGGGCTGTATCGAAGCTTTTCGAGTTTTCCGATTTCAGTTAATTGTTACATGAAATTCCGTAGTGGCCTATAGTTAATGTGATTCTTGATGCCAACGTTTCTGTCTGATTGACCAAACATCGGATTCCTTAGGTTTTAATTCTGTCGATTAACGGTCGCTTTTCCATGGTTCAGCCTTGTCCAGCTTCCGATTCATCTGGAACAAAAGCCTTGAGGAATCATTGGCAGAACCCCACCTTTGCTCTGCTCTGGCTAGTCCTGTGTCAGTCGCCGCAGATCCATGCATCGCTATCAGGTTTTTTACAGCGAGCAGCCTGAGGGAAGGGCTGGAATTGAACCCGTTATGGCGATGGATGCCTATGAGGCTTGTCAGGAGATGGAACGGAAACACCCTGGTGCTGTGCTGGCCTCTATCGATGGTGAGCTGACAGACGAGAGAACCGCTCGGCGTCTGTTCGCGCAATGGCTCAGTTCCATCTGATGGCAGGCCTGCATCGCGTCAGCCCAAACCCAGTCGTTTACTTTGGTCTGATTGTTCATACGCATCGTCGTCAGTTCAGTTCACTTTGCATACCAGTTCATCCAGTGCATTGTTGATATGTTTCAACTCTGCATTGATGCTGGCTCGTTCTGTGATCGGAATTGCTGTTGGGTTCATCAGAATCTGTTCCAGTTCTTCATGTCGTTGAGTGAGTAAAACTTTCAAATACTCCATAAGGCTTCTTGCTGTTCACTCAGTCTCTAACTGCTGCTCCCGTCTTGCATCCCCCTTTCGGGGGGCTGATCCGTCGTGTTTGCTCCCCCAATCGGGTGATGGTTCAAGCAACGCCCCCTGATGGATTCGAACCATCGACCGACTGCTTAGAAGGCAGTTGCTCTATCCAGCTGAGCTAAGGGAGCTCTTCGTTTCATTGTGCCAGCCTGCTCATGGGACGCACTCTGTTGTTCAGACAGGCCTGAAGCCTCTAGGGTTAAGAACTGCAGGGCATGCACGGATGGCCGCACGTCGCCTCAGCGACAGCGAGAAGCAAGAGCTTGTCGCTCGTTATCGAGCCGGAGAAGCCACCTCTGTTCTGGCTGAGGCCTATGACTGCAGTGTCAACACCGTCAGCCGTACCGTCAGAAGTCTGCTGTCACCTGCTGACTATGCGTCTCTCAAGGCAAGTCGCCAGCACAGTCAGCCAAGAACGTCGCCGCCGTTGACCGACGCTGTTCCGGTGATCAGCTCCGAGGAAACGTCTGCACCGCACCAGCCTTCATCGGTTGAGGATGTGGTCTCCAGTGAGGAGGACGGCAGCACTCTGGCTCTGGACGACGCCGATGACTTCAACGACGAGCCCGATTCCGAGGACGTTGATGAGGATGCTCAAGCTGATGATTCCGACCCGTTCCGGGAACTGGTGCCTTTGGCGAATGTCGGCGACCTTGGCGATCCTTCCCGGCTGGAGCCGAAGCCACTGACGTCCGGTCTGCTTCCAAGCAGTGTCTACATGCTTGTGGACAAGGTCGTCGAGCTGGATGCCCGACCTCTCAAGGAGTTCCCTGAGCTGGGTCCGCTGGCCGACACCGAGCTGGAGCGTCATGGACTCTGTCTGTTCTCCAGTCCGCGGACGGCCAAGCGTCAGTGTGGGCGCAGTCAACGCGTGATCAAGGTTCCGGATACAGCCGTCTTCGAGCGCACCAGCTCCTACCTTCTGGCGCGCGGCATCACCAGGCTTGTGATGGAAGGCAGCCTGATCGCCCTGGATGTCAACGCCTGATCCCTTCAGTCCCTGCGCTGTTCCGGCATGAGAACGGCGCAGGCACACCCTCCACTGACAATCCCCACCACGAGAGACAGACCAACAAGAAAACCACTCGGCAGCGGAACCGAACGGGTCGCCCCCAGCTGGATTTCCTGCCGGTCACGTCCGTTCTGGGCCCCCAGACACAGCACCACCAAAAGCAGCAGACCTGCTCCGAAGCTCAGCGACAGCAGGCGCAGGCGCAGCAGCAACTCTCTAACCATCAATGAACTCAGTCTGCCTGGGAGCCCTCTTGATGCAGCAGGGTGTATAGACGACGTTTGGGCAGCCCGGTTTCCGCGGCGAGCTGGCGTGCTGCCTCACTGGCGCTGGAGCCGGCCTGGATCTTGATCTGAAGGCGTTGCTGCAGCTCCGTGTCGTCCGGTTCCGGATCGACAGCAACCGGAGCCCCGCCCAGTACCACGGTGCATTCGCCTTGTGGAGTGGTCTGACGGAAGTGTTCCAGTGCAGCCCCCACGCTGGGGCCCACCTGCTGTTCATGGCGTTTGGTCAACTCCCTGGCCACCTGCAGAGGCCGCTCCGCACCGCAGTGCTGTTCAAGTTCCTTCAGCAGGGTGAGCAATCGATGGGGTGCTTCGTAGATCACGCTGGTGCGTGATTCGCCGGCGATCCGGGCCACGCGCTCGCGGCGTTCCCGGCCCTTGGCGGGCAGGAAGCCTTCGAAGCAGAACCGGTCGCTGGGCAGCCCACTGCTGACCAGAGCCGTTGTGGCGGCACAGGGCCCTGGAATGCAGATCACTTCATGTCCGCGGCGGCGTGCTTCCGCCACAAGCTCTTCCCCAGGGTCGCTGATTCCGGGAAGTCCGGCGTCGCTGATCACCGCAAGACTCAGCGGTTCAGCCAGCAACTCCATCAGCTGTGGCAATCGTGTGCGGATGTTGTGCTGATGAAACGACAGACGGCGGCCGCGAGCCGCAAGACCGCTGAGGAGCTGACCGCTGTGGCGGGTGTCCTCGCAGGCGATCACGTCGACGGCAGCCAGGAGGTCGCGTGCCCGTGGTGAGAGGTCTCCGAGATGGCCGATCGGTGTACCCACCAGATAGAGCGTTCCGGCGGCCGGCTCCTGTTGCTGCATCACAATGGCCCCTCCCCACCTGATTCTGATGCCCAGCCCAGCTGTTCTTCCCGCCGGTGTCGACCTGGATGGTCTGCTGACGGAACTTCGGAGGCTCAGCTGGGGGTCGGCCGACATCCTCCGGGCCTATGCCCGTGGTGAACAGCCCCCCTATGGCTTCCCATCCGCTCTCAGCGTGGAGGACGGCGGCGAGGGACCGGTTTCAGCAGCGGACCTGGCGGTGAACCGTTGGCTGCTGGATGGCTTGGCCGAGTCCTTCCCGGATGTCGACTGGACGCTCCTCAGTGAGGAGACCGCCAAGGAGCAGCTCACGCAGGGGCAGCCTTTACCTGGTGAGTGGCTGTGGATCCTCGATCCACTTGATGGCACCAAGGATTTTCTGAAGGGCACCGGTGAATACGCCGTGCATTTGGCTCTGGTTCGTGGTCGGAGGCCGGTGCTCGGTGTGGTGCTGCTGCCGGAGGCCGATGAGCTCTGGATCGGTGTGGTGGGAGAGGGGGCCTGGTGTGAAGACCGTCAGGGTGGTCGCTCTCCCGTGCGCTTCAGTGAGCGCTCCGACCTGGCGGATCTGATCCTCGTGGCCAGTCGCAGCCATCGGGATGACCGCCTGGAGCAGTTGATTGCCGCTCTGGAACTCGGCGGTTCGAAAGCCGTGGGAAGCGTCGGCTGCAAAGTGGCCACGATCCTGCGTGGGGAGACCGACCTCTATGTGTCGCTCTCCGGCCGCAGTGCCCCCAAGGACTGGGATATGGCGGCGCCGGAGGCCGTGCTGCTGGCGGCCGGCGGACGCTTCACCCATGCGGATCTGACCGATCTCACGTACAACACCGGCGACGTGCGTCAGGCCGGTTGTCTCATCGCCAGCCATGGGAAAGCCCACGTCGCGCTCGGTGAACGGGCGACGCGGGCCATGGCGGAGATTGATCCCGGCTTTGCGGTCTGATTCAGACGAGGGGGGCCACCGGTGTCGGCACCGGCTCCGGCTCCCCTCCTTCCCCGTTCTGGGGCACACCCCGCAGGGTGAGGTTGATGCGGCCACGGTTATCGATCTCGCGGACGCGCACGGTGACCTCGTCGCCCACCTTCACCACATCCTCCACCTTCTCGACACGGGCTTCCGAGAGTTGGGAGATGTGAATCATGCCTTCCTTGCCAGGAAGAATCTCCACGAAGGCCCCGATCGGAATGATGCGGGTGATCGAACCATGGAACACTTCGCCCTCGTTCACCTTGCGGGTCAGCCCTTCGATGATCTTCTGAGCCTCTTCAGCGGCTGCCCCGTCGTGGGAGGCGATGGTGACGATGCCGCTGTCCTCGATGTCGATCTTCGTGTTGGTGCGCTCGGTGATGCCTTTGATCGTGCGGCCGCCTGGGCCGATCACCGTGCCGATCAGTTCTGGATCGATGCGGAAGCTGAGCAGACGGGGAGCGTGAGGGGACAGTCCCTCTCTCGGAGTATCGATGGCCTCGAGCATCTTCTCGAGGATGTGCAGCCGGGCTGGACGTGCCTGGTTGACCGCTTCGGCGATGGTCTTCACGGCCAGACCCGTGATCTTCATGTCCATCTGCAGGGCGGTGATGCCCTTCTCGGTGCCGGCCACCTTGAAGTCCATGTCTCCGAGGAAATCCTCGATTCCCTGGATGTCCGTGAGGATCCGAACCTCGTCTCCCTCCTTGATCAGGCCCATCGCGGCTCCACTGACGGGAGCCTTGAGAGGAACGCCGGCGTCCATCAGGGAGAGGGTGCTTCCGCAGACGGAACCCATGGAGGTGGAGCCGTTGGAGCTGAGCACCTCGCTCACCACACGCACCACGTAAGGGAAGGTGTCCTTCGCCGGTAACACGGGGATGATCGCGCGTTCCGCCAGGGCGCCGTGGCCGATTTCGCGTCGGCCGGGGGAACGCATCGGTCGGGTCTCACCGACGGAGTAAGGGGGGAAATTGTAGTGATGCAGGTACAGCTTCTCGGTGTTGGGATGGAGGTCATCCATCTCCTGTGCATCACTGGGGGTGCCGAGAGTTGCGGTGGACAGCACCTGGGTGAGGCCACGCTGGAAGAGGCCTGATCCATGCACCCGCCGTGGCAGAACCCCTGCCATGGCGCTGATGGTGCGCACCTGATCGAGGGTCCGACCGTCCACGCGCTTGCCGTCCTTCAAGATCTGCTCCCGCATCAGGGCCTTGGTGAGCGCCTTGAAGCTGTTGGGGAGCAGTTTTGAGCTCGTGGCCACTGCCTTGCGGACGGCATCGTCTTCTTTCAGCGCTGCGATCGCTTCCGTGACCTCTGCTTTCACGGCATCGAGCGCCTGATCCCGCTCCTCCTTGGTCTGCTCAAACTTCTTGAGCACCTCACTGATGGCTTTGGTGCACTGCTTCTTCAGGTAGGCGGGCACCGTCGTGTCCTCCTCCGGAGCCTCCGGTTTCACCTGTTCGATGCCGAGATCCTTCAGCAGGCCCTGCTGTGCCTTGATCAGTTCGCAGATCGCTTCGTAGCCGAAGTCGATCGCCTCGATCACATCCCCTTCCGGCAGCTGATTCGCTCCGGCTTCCACCATCACCACACCGTCGGGAGTTCCGGCAACGATGAGGTCGAGATCGCCACGTTCGATTTCCCGATAGCTGGGGTTCAGCACGAAGTCATCCCCCAGCAGGCCGACGCGGACAGCCGCCATCGGACCGTTGAAGGGAATCCCGGCGAGCAGCGTCGCGATCGATGCGCCCGTCACGGCCAGCACATCGGCAGGAACACGTTCGTCCAGGGACAGACAGGTGGCCACCACCTGGAGGTCGTCCCGCAGCCAGGATGGGAACAGCGGCCGCATCGGCCGGTCGATCAGTCGGGCGATCAGGGTGGCTCGTTCAGGGGGCCGACCTTCCCGGCGCATGTAGCTGCCTGGGATGCGCCCCGCTGCGTAGAGACGTTCCTCGTAGTCGCAGATGAGGGGAAGGAAGTCGATTCCTTCGCGGCCTGTGGAGCGTGTGGCGGTGACGAGTACGGCGGTGTCTCCGCACTCGACAAGAACTGATCCGCCTGCTTGCGGCGCGAATCGTCCGGTGGTCAGTCGTATCTCACGTCCGTCAAATGAGATCGACTGGGTTTGTCCTTGCACGACTGTTTATGTCCTCTTTCATGTCTCATCCTTACACTTCGCGGTTTCCGCTCACAACAAAGGGGGGATGCCGAGACTGGTCCCCCCTTTGTTGTGCTCTTCCAAACGTTGATCCGTCGTGAGGATCTACCAGCTGGATTTGACGACACCGGGCAGTTCGCCTTTGTGGGCCCGCTCGCGCAGCTGATTGCGGCACAGACCGAAATCTCTGTAGACGCCGCGGGGCTTGCCGGTGGCCCAGCAACGGTTGCGGATGCGGTTGGGGGCACTGTTCCGCGGCAGGGCCTGGATCTTGCGATGAATTTCCAGGCGATCCATCGGATCAACAGCTGCGTTGAACGCCGCCATCAGCGCTGCACGCTTTGCGGCGTAGCGCTCGGCCATCTTCTTGCGCTTCACGTCGCGGGCGATCATCGACTTCTTGGCCATGCAGCTGACTGGTACAGACAGACGAATCTCGAATGTTACTAGGTCGCGGTTGATCCGATCAGCGAGCCATCAACTGCTGCACGGCAGGCAGCTGGCTTGTGTCCCGCACGATGAGGACAAGAGTCAGTCCCGTCAGCAGCAGAAAACCCGACTGCGCAAACGCCAGCTGGAGCCGTTCCGGCACCGGGCGTCCCGCGACGGCTTCGATTCCCAGCATCAGCATCTGCCATCCATCCAGCAGGGGCACCGGAAAGGCGTTCAGCACAGCGAGGTTGATGGAGATCAGGGCGGTGAACAGGGCCAGGCCGCCTCCCCCCTGTTCACTCAGCTGCGCTCCCATCTCGACGATCTTCACCGGTCCGCTGAGTTGCCCGGCCGTGGATTGGAAATTGGTGATCAGTCCGCCGAAGCCACGCACGGTCTGCTGAATCAGCTGCAGGAACTCCGACACGGTGTATCGAATCAGTTCGACAGGCCCGCTCACCGGACGACTGGCTGCGCTGAGATTCACCTGCAGTTGAGCTCCGATCCGCCCTTCACCCTGTTGCTCGTCAGGACGCAGGAGGATCACGTCACTGCTGTCCTGGCGTTCGCGGGTCAGCGAAAGGGTCTGCTGCGGAGCAGCCTTGATTTGCCGCACCATGGACTGGACACCGTCTTGGCCGGCGGCAAGTCCCGCGTCATCGATGGAGAGGATGCGGTCTCCAGGACGCAGCCCCGCCGTGTCCGCCGCTCCCCCGGGCTGAACGTTCACCACCAGCACGCCCGGCTCGGGATCCGCGGGCAAACCGATCACAGCGAACTGTCCGAACAAGACCAGAAGTGCCAGCAGCAGGTTGGCCAGAATTCCAGCCGACACCACAAGGGCCTGCTGGGACAACGGACGGTTGCGTTTCAGATCCGGGTCATCAGCCGGAATGGAGCTGTTCTCATCCTCATCGGGAAAGGCGACGAAGCCGCCCAGCGGCAGCATGCGGATCGCATAGGTAACGCCGCGGCGCTGGCGTTTGATCAGGGCAGGGCCAAAACCGATCGAGAAGCCGCTGACACGCATTCCCAGCAGCGTGGCCGCCAGGAAGTGGCCGGCTTCATGCACTGCGATCAGCAGGGCCAGGACTGCTATCGCTGCAAACACATTCATTCAGCCGTCAACCCCGCATTCGGCTCATTCTGGCTGCAGTCGTTCGCGGCCGACGTAGGGAACAAGGGCGTCGGGCATCCGGATGCTGCCGTCCGGCTGCTGGCCGTTCTCCAGCAGGGCCGCCATCGTGCGACCCACCGCCAGTCCACTGCCGTTCAGGGTGTGGACCAACTTGGTGTTCTTGCCTTCCTTGGTGCGGATGGAGGAGCGCCTGGCCTGGAAATCGCCGCAGACGCTGCAGCTGGAGATTTCCCGGTACGCGCCGGCTCCCGGCAGCCACACCTCCAGGTCGTAGGTCCTGCGGGCCGAGAAGCCGATGTCGCCGGTGCAGAGATCGAGCACCCGGTAAGGCAGTTCCAGAGCCTGCAGCACCGCTTCGGCATCGGCGGTGATCTGCTGGTGGGCCTCCTCGGAGTGATCCGGATGCGCGAACCAGTACAGCTCAACCTTGTTGAACTGATGGAGACGGATTAGTCCACGGGTGTCACGGCCGTAGCTTCCCGCCTCGCGCCGGAAGCATGGGCTGTAGGCGGCATAGCGGAGGGGAAGCTGATCCGCCGGGATGATCTCATCGCGATGCAGGGAGGTCACAGGAACCTCGGCTGTGGGGGTCAGCCAGAGGTCATCGTCGGAGCAGCGGAAACAGTCTTCAGCGAATTTGGGCAGCTGACCTGAGCCCGTGAGGCTGGCGCTGTTCACCAGCACCGGAGGAAGCACCTCCCGGTAACCCTTGCTGGTGTGGAGATCCAGCATGAAGTTGATCAGGCCCCGCTCCAGCCTGGCTCCCTGACCCATCAGGGTGACGAAGCGGCTCTGGGCGATGCGCACCGAGCGCTCGGTGTCGAACAGGTTCAGACGTTCGGCGATCTGCCAGTGCTCCTCAAGGCCCTCCTCCTTTCGAGGCGTTCCCCATCGCCGCAGTTCAATGTTGTCGGATTCATCCCTGCCGTCGGGGCAGTCAGGAGAGGGAAGATTCGGATACGTGAGCAGCTGCTCCTTCAGCTGAGAGGAGAGGTGCTTTTCCTCCTCTTCCAGTACGGCCACCTTCTGCTTGATGGCGTTGCCCTGATGCCGCAGTTCAGCCACCTCGTCCCCTTTCGGATCGGCGCCGCTCTTGATCTTCTGGCCGACCTCTTTTCCGATGCGGTTGCCCTCCGCCTGCAGACCGCTGCGTTCTTCCTCAAGCTTCCGCTGCTGCTGGGCGATCACCTGCAGTCGCGTCAGATCGACAGCCTTGCCCCGACGCCCCAGTTCATTGGCGATCTGTTCGGGATTGTCACGCACAAGGCGCTGGTCGAGCACGGGTCCTGCGGCGAGGGCGCGGGCAGCCTATGGCAGGCCGATCAGAGCACCTGGCCGACCATGACAGCGGCGACGGCGGAAAAGAGCGTGATGCCCAGCGCGGTGAGGGGGTTCTGACCCTGCGCCACGGCCACGGTTGTGATCACACCGGCACCGAGGCAGGCCACGGCGAGCTGTGAGGTGAGATCGTTCTGGCGCTCCAAGGTGCTGATGCAATTGCTTGGACCGTAGGGAGATGGCTTAACCCCGCCTTCATGAACCACCGCCTTCTTTACGCCACGTCAGGGTTCGTTACGTGTCGCAATGGAGGCGGGGCGGGCCCGGCCCCCTGAGGCCCATTGCTTCAGCGCTTCCAGTTGTTCGCTGGCGGTCCGGGAGAGAGGGACCAGCTGGGACGCGGCCCGGATCAGATCCGTCTCGCTCAGTTCCCGAGCGTCGGCGAAGGCCAGATGCATCGCTTCAATCACCGTCTGCTCCAGTTCGGCACCTGAGAATCCATCACTGCGACTGACCACCGTCGCCAGTGGAAGACCCAGTCCCGGGCGCCGGCGCTCCAGATGCAGCTCCAGAATTCTCCGCCGCTCCTCGCTGCTGGGGAGGTTGAGCAGGAAGATCTCGTCGAAACGTCCCTTGCGCAGCAGTTCCGGAGGCAACTGCTCGACCCCGTTCGCCGTCGCCACGACAAAAACCGCTGATCGTTTCTCCGCCATCCAGGTCAGCACGCTGGCCAGCACCCGCTGGCTGGTGCCGCCGTCGCTGCGACCATCGCCACCGAATCCCTTGTCGATCTCATCGATCCAGAGAACGCAGGGGGCCATCGCTTCGGCCCGTTGAATGGTTTCCCTGGTGCGTGCCTCGCTGGCACCCACCAGACCGGCAAACAGTCGACCCACATCCAGACGCAGCAAAGGCATCGACCAGCTACGGGCGATGGCCTTCGCCGTCATCGATTTGCCGGTTCCCTGGGGACCCACCAGCAGCACTCCCCTCGGCAGAGGCAGTCCGAAACGTCGTGCTTCTTCGGAGAAGGCGCGATGACGTTGCTGCAGCCAGACCTTCAGGGCTTCGAGGCCGCCGATCGCCTCCGTGCCGAGATCACTGCTGCAGAACTCCAGCACCTCACTGCGGGCGATCGTCTGACGCTTCTCTTCCAGAACTTCGGCAAGGTCCTCCGCCCCGAGCTGGCCGCGTCGGGCCAGGGCGCGAGCCGCCACCTGACGCACACGCATCTCGCTCAGACCGCTGCAGGCCCGGGTGAGCTCCTCAAGAGCCGGCGGTGCAAGCGGTTCACCGCTGCTGATGCTGATGCTGGTGATCAGCTGACGCAGATCCTCTCCGTCCGGAAGGGGAAGATCCAGCAGCGTCAAGGTCTCCTCAAGGTCCTGAGGAGGGGTCCATGCACCGCAGCACAGCACCAGGGTGTGTGGTGTGCTGCGCAGGGAGCCGTTCAGGTTCCGCAGCATCCTTGCCACGCCGGGATCGTCGCAGAAGCGATGGAAGTCCTTGACCATCAGCAGGGTTGGACTGCTGGCCTCCAACTGCTGAAGCCACTGGAGAATCGCCATCGGCTGACGGCTGCCGAGTCCATCGGAATTCAGCACCCCGCTGAGTCCCTCGATGAAATCCCAGCAGGCGAGCCGCCGTTGCAGGCGTTGGGTCGCCTGGGCCAGCAGGTCCTGAACCCGGCCTTCCTCATGGCTGCGGATCCAGATCAAGGGCGTGCGGGCACGGATCAGCAGATCGAGCTGGTCGCTCCAGGCAGCGCTGCTCATCGGTTCCGAAGCTGGCGGAGAGCCTCCCAGCGGGGGTCCTGGACGGCCCCGTCATGGTCTTGATTCAGACCGGGAGCCCCAGGACAGTGATCCCCACAGCGGTTGACCACCGGTCTCTGCAGATGAAGCTGCTCGAACACCCATTGCTCAGGGTCGAAGTGACCCCGCGGGTCCAGGCATTCCACCAAACCCTCCATGCTGGCGACGTCTTCCGAAGCCTCCAGCTCCTGCTCCGACGGTGGAGCATCACCGAGCCAGATCAGTTCGGAGGGGCTGCAGCTCAGCTGCTGATTGAACTGCCCTAGGCAGCGGTCACAGGTCAGGGTGACGATGGTGGCGAGTTCCGCGTCCACCGCCAGCACATTGCCGCGATGCTCTGCCGTCAGATGCCCTCGGACCGGTGTCAGGGATGGCATGGCCTCCAGATGGCCTTCCACGGGCCAGTTCCGGGGAGCTCCCAGAGCGCGGAGCTCCTGCAGGGCCACGGGCTCCAGCCCCTGGATCACTTGCCGCCCTTGGGTTCAAAGGGAAGCCGCGCATCGCTGCCAGCCGAGCCACCGGAGGTGGCGGTGACCGCAACGGTCTGCTGGGACATCTGCTGCTCGAGGATCTTCTGGAGATTCTCAGGCAGCGGTTCCTTGGCGAGGATGAAGGTCTGCAGGCCCTGGAAGATATTGGCGATCAGCATGTAGAGCAGAACACCGGCGGGAAGGGGGAAGAACAGGAACATCCCGGTGATCATCACCGGTGTGATCTTGTTGGCTGTCGATTGCTGAGGATTGGCGGGCATCCCCATGCCGGACAGCAGCTGTGACAGGAACAGCGTCACGCCGAATCCACCCACGAGGATCGCGATATCCCAGTTGATCGCACCGTCGGCGTAGAAGCCGACCTGCCCGAGTGCCTTGATGAACAGGAAGCCGCTGCGGGCTGCCAGGCCGGGAATCTTGGCTTCCACGGTGGCGTCCCCAGGGGTCAGCGCTGTCACGCTGCCATCAGGGCTGATGCTCACCACGCCCTCGCCTTTGGTGACGCTCCAGCTCGGCAGGAAGCGTTCGGGGTTCTCGAGTCCCTTGAGGACATCGGAGAAGGGACGGCCGTCTTTGGTGTGGAGGTTGATGTCGGCGGAGTCTCCGACACCGATCTTGGTGCCGCGGGGCAGGCTGGCGATCACCGGAACGTGATCCCTCTCGCCGATGAAGATCGAGTGGCTGGCGCTGTTGAAGGGCTTCGGTTCAACCGCAGCGATCTGTTCCGACGGCAGCACCTTGATGTTCACCGTGTAGGGAACGTCGGCAAAGGGTGATCCCCGCAGGGTGGCGAAGAGGGCGAACAGGATCGGCATCTGCACCAGCAGGGGCAGGCAGCCCGCCAGTGGACTGCCGAACTCCTTCATCACCTTGCCCAGTTCTTCCTGTTGCTTCTGGGGGTTATCGGCGTAGCGACTCTTGATGTCAGCCTGACGCTTCTGCATGACGGGCTGGGCGATCCGCATGCGTCTGGCACTGCGGATGGAGCCGGCGCTGAGCGGGTAAAGAGCGATGCGGATGACCAGCGTCAGAGCCACGATCGCCAGTCCGTAACTGGGGACCAATCCGTAGAAAAAATCCAGGATCGGGATCAGCAGGTTGTCGGAGATGTACCCGATCACGTTGAAGGTCCCGTGGGAGAAATCATTGTGATGCCAGTGTGCAGTACCACCGGATCAGGCGGCGAATCCCTCGACCGCCTGGCCGGCTTGTGGCGACGATCGGCGTTCGGCCATCCGCTCGAGGATGTAGGCCTCCGTCTCGCGGAAGTTGGGCATTGAGCGGAGTTCGAGACGGGAACCGTCACTGAGCACCAGCACCATGTCTCCCCAGGCACCCAAGCCCCGGGGAACGCTGCGGACCTCCTTGATCTGGGAATACACAACCTGGGTTTTGTCCCGTCCCATCCAGCCGCCGCTGACGGAGACGCGCCGGTTGGTGATCCGGAAGCGCAGCCACAGGGACCTGACCACCGCTCCGATGGTGAAGGGGAGGCCGATCAGGGTGATCCCCAGCAGCAGGTTGAAGATCAGATCTCCTCTGGCAGGTCCACCCTCGTAGTGGATCTGCTCATTGGTGGTGGTCATCCTTCCAGCCCGGCATCTCTCAGAAGACTGTCGCATTCCTTGAGCAGTTGCGACGGATCCACCTCCCCAGCCTCCGGACGCAGACTGAAGAGCAGCCACAGTCCGGCCAGGTCCTGCCGGGATTCCAGTCGCTGGCGCAGATGGTCATGCAGCCGACGTCTCAGCCGGTTGCGCTTCACGGCGCGTTTGCTCACCTTGCTGCTGATCACCAAGGCGCATCGGCAGCTCACGTCGGGCTGACGACGGAGTTCAGGCCGGAGCAGACGCACCTCTGCCTGCACCACCCTCAGCACCAGCAATTGCCCGTGATGGCGACGACCGGTGCGGTGCAGGCGGTTGAAGCAGCGGTGTCCCCTGAGACGCATGGACGCGGGGAGTGCCATGGGCCCGACTGCGGGACAGGTGCGTCAGACCGCCAGTCGCGAACGCCCCCGTTTCCTGCGGGTGCGGATCACGCGACGGCCCGTGTGGGAACGCATGCGGACGCGGAAACCGGACACCCGCTTGCGTTTGCGGCTTGTTCCTCCCAGGGTGCGTTTGGTCATCTCAGTGGTCTGGCTTCCGGCCGATCAGAACTCGTAAACCTATCAGTCAGTCCATGTCGATCAGCCAGCTGCCGACGTAGCCGGACATGGGCACGTCGCCGGGGGCCTGAATCAGCGCGTTGAGCTGGTACATCCGCTTGCCTTCCGGGTTGAACAGCTTGATCCGCAAGGCGTAATCACCCTCCACCGGAATCGGCTTGTCCGGGAACACCTCGATGGCGGTCTGCTGCTTGTTGATCTCGATGGTGGCTGGAATCTCCTCGATGCATTTGGTGCGGTGCATCATTCCGCCCTTGCTCATGCGGCAGACCGCCATGCGTTCCGTCTTCAACTTCGAGTCGAAGTAATCGGGAACGGTCACCGTCAGCTTGAGGATGGCGGTCTTGCGGTCCTTGGCCCGCAGGGTCAGATACCAGGTGGCGCGTTCGTCCGGCAGGGTTGAGGTCAGGTAGTAATACAGCTTCCGGTAGTCCCGGTCGGTGTCCCAGCGGAACTCCATCAGACCAGGCGTGCCCTGGGCTCGGACCGGCGCGGACTGAGGTGCAATCAATGCCGGGGCCAGCACGAGGCCGGCGATCGTCCCCGCCGGCAGCAGACGGAGAAACAGGTTGCGGAGCATGGCACCCACTCGAATGAAGGGATTCTCCTGAGACCCAAGCCAGGAAGGAGAGGCTCTGGGCCGGCGCCTGAGCTGTCAGTTGTGACCGGATCTGTCCGGCCGGAGCATCCGGGCACCTTCGAGATAGGGGTGAACCGGCAGCTGCCCTTCCGGCAGCCACGCCAGGGCCAGAACGCGGATGCAACGTTCCAGATCCCCCGCGACGGCCATCTGCTGGCAGTCCAGAAGCGCCACCCGGTCCCAGCCGCGGCGACTGCGGGCGACGGCAGCGGGAAAGCAGGCGTTCAGATCCCCGGTGACGGAGAAGGTCACTGACACAATCCGGTCCGCGCTGAGGTCGTTGCGATCGACCAGGGCATCGATCAGGTCGGCAACGGCCTTCTGGATCGCGTCTGAGCTGTTTTCGGGACAGGTGGTGGCTCCGCGCAGACCGATCAGCTGCAGGAGGGTGCCGCTCATGGTCGATACAGCCAGAGAACCTGACCGCTCCCCATGAGCTCGATGCAGAGACGGTTCTGAAGTTGCTGGATCAGCTGAGACCCCGGCAGGAGGCCGGTGAGTTTGCGGCGACTCTTACCGAGTGTCACCGGACGCAGCTCCTCATCCAGCTCCGCCAGTCGGGCCGCGAGTCGACGGGCATGTTCCTCATCCCCGAGCTCATCGACCAGACCGAGTTCCTTGGCCTGAGCACCGCTGAACACCCGACCGTCGGCGAAGGCCTTGACGGCCTCACGGCTCATGCCGCGACCGTCCGCGACGACGCCGACGAACTGGTCGTAGCTGCTGTCGATGAGCTCCTGAAGCAGAGCCCGTTCCGCGTCGCTGAGCGGTCGATCCGGCGAGAGGATGTCCTTGAACGGTCCGCTCTTCACCGTGTCGAAGCGGATTCCGATCCGCTCGAACACTCGCGAGAGATCGTTGCCACGCAGGATCACCCCGATGGAGCCGGTGATCGTGCCGGGATTCGCGACGATCGTCTCGGCGGCCACCCCCACATACACACCGCCGGAGGCGGAGATGTTGCCGAAGCTGGCCACCACCTTGCAGCCCTTGTCCCGCAGCCTCATCAGGGCGGCGTGAATCTCCTGGCTGTCACCGACGGTGCCCCCTGGGCTGTCGATCCGCAGCAACAGGGCAGGGAATTCCCGCTCGCCGACCTCCCTCAAGGCCTTGAGCACCCGCAACCGGGTGGCGCCTGTGATGGGTCCGTCGAGAACGACTCGGGCCATCTTCCGGCGGGATTTACGACGCCACGGCCAGGCCATGTCTCACAGCTGCTTCCTTCCGGATCTTAAAAAGGCCCTCAACCCCCCATCCCGATGCCAACCTCCGCCCGCTGGCTGCTGATGGTGCTTCCATTCGCGTTGTGGGGCACGGCGATGACGGCGATGGCCCCGCTGATCCCGACGGGCGGCCCCTGGCTCGTGGCCAGTCTCCGCCTGCTTCCTGCCGGAATCGCGGTGCTCCTGTGGGTGCGTGCCTCGGGGCGCTCCCTGCGCATCGATTCGAGGGACCTGGGCTGGTTCGGCCTCTTCACCCTGGTGGATGCCTGCCTGTTTCAGGCCGTGCTGGTCCGCGGTCTGGAGCAGACCGGAGCGGGTCTCGGCTCGGTGCTGATCGACTCTCAGCCTCTGATGGTCGCGCTGCTCGCCAGGGCTCTGTTCGCTGAGTCGATCAATCCTGTGGGCTGGCTGGGGCTGGGCCTCGGCCTGGCTGGCGTTCTCTGTCTGGGGGTGCCTGCTGACCTGTTGCGTCACTGGTGGCTGCTGGCGGAGCGGCCCGCGATGCAGGACCTGCTGCAGGCAGGAGAGGCCTGGATGCTGCTGGCCGCTCTGGCGATGGCGTTTGGCACTGTGTTGATCCGCTTCGCTTCGCGTCACAGTGATCCGGTGGTCACCACCGGCTGGCACATGCTTCTGGGCAGCCTCCCGCTTCTGCTTCTCTCCTGTCTTGAACGTGGGTTCGCGCCCCCTGCCTGGAGCGGTTTCGACTGGACACGCATGGCCTTCGCCAGCCTCCTGGGCAGTGCCCTGGCCTACGGCCTGTTCTTCTGGTTCGCCAGCCGGCGGGATCTCACCGGTTTCAGCAGTCTTGGATTTCTCACACCGGTGTTCGCCCTGGCCACCGGTGGCTGGTTCCTGGGCGAGCGACTGGCGCCGCTGCAATGGTTCGGGGTGTTTCTGGTGCTGTTGTCCGTGCTCTGCGTCAGTCAGCGAAGACGCCTCTGGGAGCCTGCGGAGTCTCAAGCGGCATGAGCGAGCTTCCACTGGATCTGGTGCTGCTGAGCACCCCGATCGGCGCCCTTGGCAGCGGCCGCGGCGGCGGGGTGGAACTCACCCTCACCTCTCTGATGCAGGGGCTGGCTGAGCGGGGGCATCGTCTGACCCTGATCGCCGCTGACGGTTCCTGCCTGCCGGCTGGATGCGAAGCGGTTGATCTGGTCATGCTGCCGGGCGCGGATCAGCCCAGCTGGCAGCACGCCGCTGAGGATGCCCCTGTGGTGATCCCGAGAAACGGCCTGCTGCCGTCGATGCTGGCTGAAGCCCTCAAACGCGCCCCTGCCGCCGACGCCGTTCTCAACTTCGGCTACGACTGGCTGCCTCTGTGGACCACGCCCTGGGTCTCGGTTCCCCTGTTTCATCTGATCAGCATGGGGGATGTCGCGGCTGTGATGCGCGACGCGATCGAGTCTCTGGCGCGGTGGGACCAGCGGCGTCTGGCCTTTCACACCCGCCGGCAGGCCGCTGATTTCCAGCTGCCGTCACCAGCGCGTGTGGTGGGAAATGGCTTTGACCTGGGTCGCTATGAGCTGCGGCTCGCGACGGACGGACCCCTCGGATGGGCCGGCCGCATCGCTCCGGAGAAGGGGCTGGAAGATGCTGCGGCCGCGGCTGCTGCACTTGGAGAGCGCCTGTTGGTGTGGGGCCTGAGAGAAGATCCGTCCTATGCAGAGGCCGTGGAGGCTGGCGTCCCGGCCGGCACCATCGACTGGAGAGGGTTTCTGCCGACGCACGAGCTGCAGAGGGATCTGGGGCGTTGCCGGGCACTGATCAACACGCCGAAGTGGAATGAGGCCTACGGCAATGTCGTGGTCGAGGCCCTGGCCTGCGGGGTCCCGGTGGTCGCCTACGACCGGGGCGGGCCAGGGGAGCTGATCCGCTCCGGGGAGACCGGCTGGCTGGTGCCTCCGGACGATCGCCAGGCCCTTGTGGAGGCTCTCGATCGGGTGGGGCAGATCGATCGTCGCTGCTGCCGCTCCTGGGTGGAGGACAACGCCACCCGGGCGGTGTTCAGCGGTCGCGTGGAGCGCTGGATCAGGGATGGGCTCGTGGAGGATGCCAGCATCGGCGCGCAGCACTGAGGGGCCGGCGTTGGTGGTGGTGTCGGACAGACAGCGAAGACGGGTGCTGGGGCTGGTCATGGTCCTGGCTGTTCTGATCGCTCTTTGGCGACTCGGCAGCACGGGGCTGATGGATGAGACGCCGCCTCTCTTCGCGGCGGCCGGTCGGGCGATGGCCGACACCGGCGACTGGCTGACTCCCCGTGTCAACGGCTTGCCGCGGTACGACAAACCACCGCTTGTGTACTGGCTCATGGGGGGCTTCAACGCCCTGCCGGGCCGTGAAACGTGGGATCCGCTCGGCAGCTGGGCAGCCCGTCTGCCATCCGCTCTGGCGACCGTGGCGATGATGCTCGGCCTGTCCGACACCCTGCTGCGCTGGCCTCAGCCAGGCACCAGCCGTCCTGGGAGGACGGCCGTTGCCGCAGCTCTCGCCTTCGCCCTCTCACCGCTGGTGCTCGTGTGGACCCGCACGGCGGTGAGTGACGCTCTGCTCTGTGCCCTGCTGGGCCTCAGCCTGCTTCTGCAGTGGCGCCGTTTCGCCTGCCCCGAGTCGGTTCGCTGGTGGCCCGCCTGGGTGGTTCTCGGCCTGGCGGTTCTCGCCAAGGGTCCCGTGGCCGTGGTCCTCACCGGTCTGACCCTGCTGATCTTCGCGGCGCTGCGGCGAGATCCGGTGACACCCTGGCAGCGCTTGCGTCCCCTGCAGGGACTGCTGATCACAGCCTCCGTCAGCCTGCCCTGGTATGCCGCCGAACTGCTGGTGGAAGGCCAGCCGTTCTGGGACAGCTTCTTCGGCTACCACAACCTCCAGCGCTTCACCTCGGTGGTGAATGACCATCTGCAGCCCTGGTGGTTCTTCGGTCCGGTGATGCTGGTGGCGGCTCTTCCCTTCACACCTCTGCTGCTGGTTGGTCTGGCTCAGGGGCTGCGCGGTCGCCCCGAGCCGCCGGATTCCCTTCAGCAGTTCAGCAGCGCCTGGCTCCTGGCCGTGCTTCTGCTGTTCACCACAGCGGCCACAAAGCTTCCCAGCTACTGGTTGCCTGCCACCCCGGCGGCTGCACTCCTGATCGCCTTGATCGCCGCCCGGCCGTGCTGGCCCGTTCGGGCGGCCTGGCTGAGCACGGCTGCTCTGGCTCTGCTGCTCGCCGCCGGCTTCTGGAGTTCACCGATCTGGGTTCCCCTGATCAGCGATCCGGAGATGCCCACCCTGGCTCCCGACCTGCTGGCCAGTGGTTTCGTGCTGAGGGCTGCGGGCTGGTTCACGGCTGCCGGCCTGATCGGAGTGCTGTTGCATCGACGCGACGCCCTGGTGGCTCTCCTCGGGATGCAGGGGGCCCTGGTGCTGTTCCACTTGACCGCTCTCGTCCCGATCGCTGAGCTGGCGGATCAGCTGCGTCAGCAGCCCGTGCGGCAGGCCGCCGCACGGATGAGCGAGTCCCGTCAAGAGCGGGAACCGCTGGCGATGGTGGGCGCGATGAAGCCGTCGCTGCACTTCTACACAGGACGGGTGATCCTGTTTGAGGGACGCTCGGATGGGGCTCTGGTGAACCTGGCCGATCGACTCAGCCATGAGCGCCGGCGCGGTTGGCAGGGACATCCCCTGGGTTCACCGCAGGCTTCCGACACCCTGCTTCTGGTGATCGACCGTGGCACCGCGCGTCAGGAGCACTGGCGAGGTCTGAATCCGCAGCTGCTCGGCAGCTACGGCATCTATGAGGTCTGGCGTCTCGATCGGAGCCGGCTGGATCAGCGGGCTGCTGCCCTGATGCAGGAGGGGGTCGATGCCGACTGGCGCGATCCGAGGCCCGAGCGGTTCTGATCGATTAAAGGGTCAGCCGTTCCCGGTGGCAGAAGCCACAACATCCCCAGAGTGAGACCTCTCCCTTGGGAGCCGGTCGGCCGCAGCGCGGGCAGCTCCCCATGCCGTGGACGTCGGCCCGACTGGGATGGCGGGCCCAGATGCTGGCCTCGCTGTCGCGATCGCGCGTCGTCGCCGGATGGTGCTGTTGGATGCGCAGGTCCTGGATGGTGTGGCCAGCGGCCCGCAGGGAGGCCAGAAGCTGAGAACGGCTGTACTGCAGGGCCTGACGCCACTGGGGATGGCTGGCACCGATGGTGAGGATGCCGCGTTGAAGACTGAGGGGCTGGCAGTGAGGGGCCAGATGAGCTCCGGCGATGCGGGGCCAGTCCTGCCAGAGGGCCGCCAGGCTGCCCTCGCGATGCCAGTCGCGTTTGAGATCCTCAAGGCAGTCCTGGAGAGGGGCTGCCGGAGTCGGCTGGGGCGCCTGCAGCAGCTCGAGCCCTCTCAGTCGACGGCGTTGAGAGTCAGGAGCCACGGCCATTGACTGACATTAGGAGGGTTTCTGCCGGATCTGGCTAACCTCAGCCCGGATCCGGATACCTCCATGGGCTTCTTCGACCGCCTGAGCCGACTGGTGCGCGCCAACGCCAACGCCGCCGTCAGCGGCCTGGAGGATCCAGCCAAGATCCTCGATCAATCCGTCGCCGACATGCAGTCGGACCTGGTGAAGCTGCGTCAGGCGGTGGCCATGGCGATCGCCAGCCAGAAGCGGCTGCGCAACCAGGCTGAACAGGCCGAGACGCAGTCGAAAACCTGGTACGAACGTGCCGAGCTGGCACTGAAGAAAGGCGAGGAGGACCTGGCCCGTGAGGCTCTGAGCCGTCGCAAGACCTTTCAGGAGACAGCCACATCCCTGAATACCCAGATCCAGGCACAGGACGGACAGGTGGAGACCCTGAAGAAGAGCCTGGTGGCGCTCGAGGGAAAGATCGCTCAGGCCAAGACGAAGAAGGACATGCTCAAGGCCCGGGCCGAGGCGGCGAAGGCTCAGCAGCAGCTGCAGAGCGCCGTGGGCAATCTCGGCACCAACTCCGCCATGGCGGCGTTCGAGCGGATGGAGGACAAGGTCGAGCAGATGGAGGCCACAGGTCAGGCAGCGGCCGAGCTCGCCGGGGCCGATCTGGAGAGTCAGTTCGCTGCTCTGGAAAGCGGAGATGATGTCGATGACGAACTGGCTGCACTGCGCCAGCAGCTGAAAGGCGGCCCCGAAGCGGTTGCCCTGCCTGCGGCCGAGAGCCAGCCCGCTGTTCAGCCGGTCAAGGTGGAGCAGGTCGACGCTGATCTCGAGGAGCTCAAGCGCTCCATCGACAAGCTCTGATCCGGCGTTCCTCCGGTCCCGGAACCTGCATAGGATTCAGATCTCTCCTGCCCTACGCCGTGTCCTCTGCAGTCGCCGATTTCACTGATGCAGCTTTCGAGGCTGACGTTCTCAGCGTCAGTGGCACGGTGCTGGTTGACTTCTGGGCTCCCTGGTGCGGACCCTGCCGGCTGATGGCGCCATTGATGGACTGGGCTGCCGAGACCTACGGCGACCGTCTGACCGTGGGCAAGCTTGAGGTGGATGGCAACCCCGGAATCCGCGACTCATATCAGGTGCAGGGAATTCCCACGCTCATGCTGTTCCGCGACGGTCAGGTCATCGCCCGACACGAAGGGGCCATCGCCAAGCCACAGCTTCAGGCTTTCCTGGATGCCAACCTCTAGGCGCCTCGCGGCCCTTGGTAACGGCACTTTCGCTCGCTGTGATCGGCAGAAGCTGGTTCATCGCGCGCTCGCGGAGAGGGGTGAGGCGCTTCCACTGATCGACCTCTCGCTGGGATCCTCGGATCTGCCCCCTCCACAACCGGTGCTGGAGGCCATGGCGGCTGCTCTGCCGTCGCCTTCCAGTTCGGCCTACTGCCTGCAGGCCGGAACAGCGCCGTTTCGCTCAGCCGTCGCCGCATGGTGCCACCGCCGTTTCGGCGTGACCGTTGATCCGGATCGCGAGGTTCAGCTGCTCATCGGTTCGCAGGAGGGAACGGCGCACCTGCCTCTTGCCGTGCTGGATCCCGGAGATGCAGCCCTGCTGCTGGATCCCTGCTACCCCTCCCACCGGGGAGGCCTGATCCTGGCCGACGCCGACATTCAAGCCCTCCCCCTCCGCGAGGCCGACGATTGGCGTCCCGATCTGGAGTCCCTCCCCGGCAGTGCCTGGGATCGCCTCCGCCTGTTCGTTCTCGGTTACCCCCACAATCCGACCGCCCGGGTTGGAGATCAGGATCTTCTCGATCAGGTGATGGCAAAGGGGGTGCGGCACGAGCTGGTGATCGCCCATGACAATCCCTATGTCGATCTGGCACTGGAGGGGGAGGCACCAAGCCTGCTGTGCAGTCCTGGCTGGCGTTCCTGGGGGATCGAATTCTTCTCGCTCTCCAAAGGCTGGGGGCTCGGGGGCTTCCGCCTCGCTTTCGCGGTCGGTGCCCCGCCCCTGATTGAGGCCCTGGGTCAGGTGAAGGCGGTGGTGGATTTCAATCAGTCCCTCGCGCTCCAGCGGGGCGGCATCACAGCGTTGACGCAATGTGCCGACTGGCCGCAGCGTTTGCGCACCACCTACCGCTCCCGACGGGACGGCGTTCTGGCCGCTCTGGCCGAACGGAAATGGGGTGTTCCCTGTCCTGAGATGGGCATGTACCTCTGGATGCCTCTGCCCTCAAGGGCATTGGAGCGCGGCTGGTCTGACGAACAGGTCGCCTCGGACCTGCTTCGTCGCAGTGGCGTGGCCCTGACGCCTGGATCCGGTTTCGGATCCCAGGGGAGCGGCTGGCTGCGTATGGCTCTGGTCAGGCCCGTCGAGGAGCTCCAGTTGGCCGTCGATCGCCTTGCGGAAGCCCTTGCCGCCCTGGACTGAACCCTCCCGGGGATGTGGAGGAGCTCTGGCCCTCTACCGGCGCAGTGCCGCTGCCGATGCCCGGCCATGGCATCTTCGCTGGGTACCGGTCTGCAGCAGCACCGAGCCGCTGCTGGGGCGCTGGCTGCGGAACGCGCCTCAGCTGGACCACCCCCGGGCCGTGATCGCTGGTCGTCAGATCAGGGCCACAGGTCAGTGGGGACGCCCATGGATGTCCCCTCGGGGTGGGCTCTGGATCAGTGCCGCGTTGCCCTGGCAGGGCAGGCCACCCGCCAGCGCGATGCTAATCGGGCTCGCCGTCGCGACGGGTCTGGCAGAGCGTCTGGAGCGGCGCGGACTGGAGGTGGCGATCAAGTGGCCCAATGATCTTCTGGTCAATGGCCGCAAGCTCGCGGGTCTGCTTCCGCGTCTGGTTCAGCGCGGCTCCACTCTTCGCCTCGTGCGCATCGGTGTCGGTCTGAATGTGGAGAACCGGATCCCCTCCCACGGAGTGGCGCTGCGTCAGGTGTTGGGACCTGCCGGGGGCTCACCATGTCTCTGGTGCGCCGAGTTGCTGCAGGTCCTGGACCGGTGCATGGAGGACTCCGTTGATCTGCGCTGGTGTGTGCCGGAGGCTGAACGGAGGCTCTGGAGTGATCGGGTGCGCGATCCGGATGATGGCCTGATCTGGTCCATCTCCGGTCTGGCCCCTAACGGGGCGTTGCGCCTGCGACGCGGCGCACAGACCAAGGACTGGACCCGTTGGTCCAGTGGTCCGGGATCACTTTCTTAAGTTGTGTTGTCGTGACCTGTAACGATCGGTGCTGCGCTGGTTCGCACTCGCCTGGTTGATCGCTCTGCCCACAGAGCTGCCAGAACCGCTTCCAACGGAGCCCGCGGCTCTGCCGGAGAGCCCGGAGGTGATCAGCGCGCAACCCCTCACTCCACCGCAGGATCTGGAACAGCTCGAGCGGAATCGGGTGATCACCAGAGAGGAGCGGGACAGCCTTGAGACCGAGACGCTCACGGTTCCTGCTGATCTTCCCCCGGTTGCGGCACCCAAGCTTGATGCCGCCTGCCGCGAAGGTGCCCTCTCCTGGAAGGAGTGCACATCAGGCTTGCTGCAGCCATCCCGATCCCGCCGGGGAACGGTGCGCGTTCGGATCAACGGACGGGAGGCGGCCAATGATGAGACAGCGTCAAGGACGGGCCGCTCGCAGCCCCCGAGCTCGACGCCGCTCACCGTCCCCGTCACGTCGCTGAACGCCGGCTCCAAGGCCTCGTTCCGCCTCGAATCGGTTTTCGCTGTGACCCCTCGCCCTTCGGCAGCCCAGGGCAATGGCGATCGCAGTCTCCTGTTTCCGGTGCTGGGTGAGGCCTTCTCCAGCAGTGGTTTCGGCTGGCGTCTGCACCCGGTGCTGGGCATCTGGCGCATGCATGCCGGTCGTGATTTCGCGGCACCGGAGGGGGCACCGGTGGTGGCGGCATTGAGCGGCTCAGTGCTCAGCAGCGGCCTGGCCGGCGGATACGGCATTGCAGTGGAACTGGAGCATTCCAATCCCCGTCGCCGGACCTTGTACGGCCATCTGTCGGAGATCTATGTCCGTCCCGGTCAGCGTGTGCGACAGGGGGAGGTGATCGGTCGTGTCGGCAGCACCGGTCTGAGCACCGGTCCCCATCTCCACTTCGAGTTGCGACAACCGTCCGGGAGCGGTTGGATCGCCGTGGATCCGACTCAGTTGGATGGCCTCCGGCCCTCCCTGGAGCCGGAAGCCCCCCGCAACGAAGACGCCGTTTCGACGTTGATGGCGCAGGTTCTGAAGACCCTGGAGCGGCCCGGCTCCGCTCTCAGCTCGTCTCGTCCCGCAGGATGAAGCCGACTCCGCGCACCGTGTGGATCAGCGTCGGTGCATCAGGCTGTTCGACCTTCTGGCGCAGGTAGCGGATGTAGACATCCAGAAGGTTGTCGTCGCCGAAGAAGTTCTCGCCCCAGACGCCACGCATGATGTCCTGCCGTTCCAGAACGGACCCGGCTCCGCGCATCAGGAAGTTCAGCAGGTCGTATTCCTTGACCGAGAGGTGAATGGCCCGATCGCCTCGGGACACATCCCGGGTGCGCGTGTTCAAGGTGAGGTCGGAGACCTGGAGGATTTCAGCGTTCTCGGCATTGCCGCTGGCACCTGAGAAGGTTTCCGCCCGTCGGTGCATGGCCCGCAGCCGGGCCATCAGTTCGTCGATGGAGAACGGTTTGATCAGGTAATCGTCGACACCGGCATCAAGGGCCTTCACCCGATCCGTGATTTCATCGTGGCCCGTGAGCATCAGGATCGGGATGGTGACTCCCCCGGCGCGGATGCGCTGACAGATGTCGATTCCACTGAAATCGGGAAGATTCCAATCGAGAATGATCAGATCCGGGGTGGGATCGGTGCGGCTGCGGATCAACCCCCCGGCGCCATCCTGTTCCACGTCGACGTCATAGCCCTCCACATCCAGCTCGAGTCGCAGCAGGTCGGTCAGTCGCTTTTCGTCGTCAACCACCAGGACACGCAGGCGGGTGACCGACTCGGGCGCCATGGAGTCCCCAACATTTGCGGCCACCTTAGGCATGCTCATGGATGACGTCCTGCTTCCTCCGTCACGCTCGTTCCGGACTGCAGCAGGTCCGGCAGCCGGAGAAACAGATCGGGCTTGAGGATGTACTCCTCCGCTCCGTTGTCCAGAGCGATCCTGCGTTTCTCCGCGTCGTCCAGGGCTGTCACGATCACCACCCGTGGACACCCGTCCTTGGACGGATTGATCCTGAGCCGTTGCAGACAGCTGAGGCCATCCATGCCCGGAAGCATCAGATCAAGCAGGATCAGATCGATGGGCTCATCTCCATAGGCCGCCAGGAAGTCTTCGGCACTGCTGAATCCGATCATCCGATGACCTTCATCGTGAATCTCGTCCTGCAGCAGTTGGCGGATATGAGGGTTGTCCTCCACCACAGCAATGCTTAGTTGTCGTGCCAACAGCTCGATTCCGGCCCCTTATCGATTCATTGTGATCCGTGGAGCGCTGGAGAGGAACTCAGCACCCTGCCGTCCTGGAAACGGGCCACCTGCCGGGCACGGGCCGCGACGTCATCTTCATGGGTCACCATCACGAGCGTGATTCCCTGTCGGTGCAGCTCGTCGAAAAGATCCAGCACCTCGGCGGTGGTCTGGGAGTCCAGGGCTCCGGTCGGTTCATCGGCCAGCAGCAGGGCCGGGCGATTGATGATCGCCCGGGCGATGGCGACGCGCTGTTGCTGCCCACCCGACAGTTGATTCGGTCGATTTTGCAGGCGTTGAGCGAGGCCGACCCGTTCGAGTGCTTCCTTGGCCCTCTCCCGACGTTCCTCCGCCGGCACTCCGGCGTAAATCATCGGCAGCATCACGTTGTCCATGGCGGTGGCCTGAGGCAGCAGATGGAACTGCTGGAACACGAATCCGAGGGAGCGGTTGCGTACATCCGCCAGTGCATCGTCATCGAGTTGCTCCACCGCCTGGCCGTTCAGCCGGTAACTGCCGCTGGTGGGACGATCCAGGCAGCCCAGGATGTTCATGGCGGTGCTCTTGCCGGAGCCGCTGGCTCCCATCACGGCGAGATAGTCCCCGCGGTGGACGGTGAGATCGAGCTGATCAAGGGCTCGAACCGTCAGGTCACCGGATCCATACACCTTGCTGACGTCGATCAGTTCGGCGACCGGTGACAACTCAGCCAAGACCCCTCTGACCGGCGAGGGCAATGGCGTTCTGAAGCATCGGGGTGCCGCTCACGGCCGCGTTCGCCCACTGGAAGAGGGGGTTGGAGAGAATTCCGCCGACGGCAGTGACCACGACACAGCCGATCAGAGCGGTCCGCAAGGGTTTCATCCCGAGCAGGGACCAGCGCACATCCGGGTAGGCCTGCACCACTTCGGAAGCTTCCTGAGGCTCCTTCACCACCATCATCTTGATCACCGAGATGTAGTAGTAGATCGACACCACGGACGTGACCAGGCCGACAACCACCAGCAGGTACTGGTGATCGGCCCATCCTGCGAAGAACAGATAAATCTTTCCGAAGAATCCCAGCATCGGGGGGATGCCTCCCAGGGAGAGGAGACAGAGGCTCAACCCGAGTGTGATCAGAGGATCTTTCTGGTAGAGCCCGGCGTAGTCGGAGATCCGGTCGCTGCCTGTGCGGATCGAGAACAGGATGATGCAGGCGAAAGCGCCCAGATTCATGAACAGATAGGCCGCCATGTAGAGGACCATCGCTGCGAATCCGTCCTCAGTGCCGCAGACCATGCCGATCATCACGAAGCCGGCCTGGCCGATGGAGCTGTAAGCCAGCATCCGTTTCATCGAGGTCTGAGCCAGGGCGACGACGTTGCCCAGGGTCATGCTCAGCACCGCCAGCACCGTGAACAGAAGCTTCCACTGACCGTCGAAAGCTCCGAAGCAGCCCACCAGGATTCTCAGGGCGAGGGCGAAGCCAGCGGCTTTCGATCCCACGGACAGAAAGGCCACCACCGGAGTCGGCGATCCCTCATACACGTCGGGTGTCCATTGATGGAAGGGAACCGCAGCGATCTTGAAGGCCACGGTCGCCAGGACGAACACGAGAGCCAGCGCGGCCAGCGGGGTCGCGCTGGTCTGGAGGGCAATGCCGATGGCCTCCAGGCTGGTGCTGCCGCTCAGACCGTAGAGAAGCGAGGCGCCGTAAAGGAAGACGGCTGCAGCAGCGGAACCGACCAGGAGGTATTTGAGAGCCGCTTCCGAACTGCGGGCATCCCGTTTCATGTATCCGGCCAGCAGATAGCTGGCGACGGACAGCGTTTCAAGGGAAACGAAAACGCTGACGAGATCCGTGGCTCCGCAGAGCAGCATCGCTCCGAGCGTGGCCGCCAGCAGAATCGCGGCATATTCCCCGACCGGCGTGCCGCTCTGCTCGGCGTAACGCCAGCTGATCAACAGAGACAGGAGTGTCGAGAGAGCGATCACGGCCCGGAAGGCCACGGCGAGGTTGTCCGCCAGGAAGGAGCCGAGGAAGGAGCTCTCAACCGGAGCGTTCCACTGGAAAGCGAGCAGCAGCAGGGCCGTTCCCAGTCCGGCGTAACAGATCGGGGGCACCCATCGGGCCGCGGCCTGCTCTCCGGCCAGATCGACCAGCAATGTGGCGATCATCGCCAGCAGAACCGCCCCTTCCGGGAGAACGGCGGTGGCGTTCAACGACAGATTCAGCAGATCGCCCGGAGCGGCCATGGCCTGAGTGGCGAGCAGAAAGGCACCCATCTCGGGCATGGCGGGCCTGGAACCAGTGGGTTTCGGCGACTCTAGCGGCGCTACCGGGAGGCGTTCGTCATGCACATCGGTGGACGGTGCGATAAAGAAGGTGCACGGTTCAAGCCCTGTCTGTGGCGCACACCCTCGTCATCGTTGAGAGCCCCACGAAAGCCCGCACCATCCGCGGCTTTCTTCCGAAGGGGTTCAAAGTGGAGGCGTCCATGGGCCACGTGCGGGATCTGCCCAACAACGCCAGCGAGATCCCTGCATCCGCCAAAGGCCAGAAGTGGGCCAATCTCGGGGTGAACACGGAGTCGGACTTCGAGCCCCTCTACGTGGTGCCGAAGGACAAGAAAAAGGTCGTCAAGGAGCTCAAGGACGCCCTGAAGGGGGCCGAGCAGCTCCTGCTGGCGACGGACGAAGACCGCGAAGGCGAGAGCATCAGCTGGCACCTGCTCCAGCTGCTCGCTCCCAAGGTTCCCGTGAAACGCATGGTGTTTCACGAGATCACCAAGGAGGCGATCGGCAAGGCCCTCGACCAGACCAGGGATCTGGACATGGAGCTGGTGCATGCCCAGGAGACCCGGAGGATTCTCGATCGCCTCGTTGGCTACACCCTCTCTCCCCTGCTCTGGAAGAAGGTGGCCTGGGGACTGTCGGCCGGTCGTGTGCAGTCCGTGGCGGTGCGGTTGCTGGTGCAGCGGGAGCGGGCCCGCAGGGCCTTCCGCAGCGGCAGCTACTGGGATCTCAAAGCTCAGCTGGAGCAGGGGGGCAGCGGCTTTGAGGCGAAACTCACCCATCTCAGCGGCAAGAGAATCGCCACGGGGAACGACTTCGACGAGAGCACCGGTGGCCTCAAGGCCGGCTCCGATGTGCTTCTGCTGAGCGAGAAGGAGGCCCGCGCTCTGGCGGAGACGGTCCGCTCAAGTCCCTGGAGCGTGGATGCGGTCGAGGAGAAGCCCACGGTGCGCAAACCGGTGCCTCCGTTCACCACGAGCACGCTGCAGCAGGAGGCCAACCGCAAGCTGAGGCTCTCCGCACGCGAAACGATGCGCTGCGCCCAGGGGTTGTATGAGCGCGGTTTCATCACCTACATGCGCACCGACTCGGTGCATCTCTCGGATCAGGCGATCAGCGCCTCGCGAAGCTGTGTCGAGTCGCTCTACGGCAAGGAGTATCTGAGCAAGGGCCCGCGGCAGTTCAGCACCAAGGCCCGCAACGCGCAGGAGGCCCATGAGGCGATCCGTCCCTCGGGAGAAAGCTTCCGCACGCCGGGAGACACCGGTCTGGACGGGCGCGATCTGGCGGTGTACGAACTGATCTGGAAACGCACCGTGGCCAGCCAGATGGCGGAAGCCAGGCTCACGATGCTGTCGGTGGAGCTCAGTTCCGGAAAGGCCGGTTTCCGGGCCAGCGGCAAGCGCATCGACTTTCCCGGCTTCTTCCGCGCCTATGTGGAAGGCAGCGATGACCCCGATGCTGCGCTGGAAGGCCAGGAAGTGCTCCTGCCGACCCTTGCGGTGGGGGATTCGCCAACACCGAAACAGGTGGAACCGCTGGGACACCAGACCCAGCCGCCCGCTCGGTTCAGCGAAGCATCCCTGGTGAAGATGCTGGAGAAGGAGGGAATCGGCCGCCCTTCCACGTACGCCTCGATCATCGGCACGATCGTGGATCGCGGTTACGCCACGTTGCAGGGGAATGCCCTGACGCCGAGTTTCACGGCCTTTGCCGTGACCGCTCTGCTGGAGGAGCACTTCCCCGATCTGGTGGACACCAGCTTCACCGCCAGGATGGAGAACACCCTGGATGAGATCTCCCACGGCAAGGTTCAGTGGCTGCCGTACCTCGAGGGGTTCTACAAGGGCGATGAGGGACTGGAGACCCAGGTTCAGCAGCGGGAGGGAGACATCGATCCCGGTGCGTCCCGCACCGTGGACCTCGAGGGACTCTCCTGTGTGGTCCGCATCGGTCGCTTCGGGGCTTATCTGGAGTCCAAGCGCGTCAGTGAGGAGGGGGAGGAAGAGCTCATCAAGGCCACCCTGCCGCGGGAGATCACGCCGGCAGATCTGGATGAGGAACAGGCTGAACTGATCCTGAAACAGAAGGCTGATGGGCCGGAAGCGCTGGGTGAAGATCCGGAAACCGGCGATCTGGTTTACCTCCTCTTCGGTCAGTACGGCCCCTATGTGCAGCGAGGCCAGGTCAGCGACGACAACCCGAAGCCGAAGCGGGCATCCCTGCCGAAGGGCCAGAAGCCCGAGGATCTCAGCCTCGATGATGCGCTGGGTCTGCTGCGGCTCCCCAGGCTTCTGGGGGAGCATCCCGATGGCGGCAAGGTTCAGGCCGGTCTCGGTCGTTTCGGGCCGTATGTGGTGTGGGACAAGGGCAAGGGTGAGAAGGACTACCGCTCCCTCAAGGGAGAGGACGATGTGCTGGCTGTGGGTCTCAGCCGGGCGATGGAGCTGCTGGCCATGCCGAAGCGTGGTCGGGGGGGGCGGACGGCCCTCAAGGACCTCGGCAAGCCCGAAGGCAGCGAGGAGACCATCCAGGTGTATGACGGCCCCTACGGTCTGTACGTGAAGCAGGGCAAGGTGAATGCCTCCCTTCCGGAGGGCAAGGGAGCGGACGATGTGACCCTGGAAGAGGCGGTGGAGCTGCTGGCGGCCAAGGCGGCAGCGAAGAAGGGCACCCGCAAGGCAGGGGCGGCCAAAGCGACGGCCAAGAAGCCGGCCGCGAAGAAACCGGCGGCTAAGAAGCCCCCCGCCACCACCAAGAGCGGTCGGCTGCGGGCCAGTGCCGTGCGGGTGATCAAACCGGGCGACAGCTGATGCTTCGCTGGCTCTGGCTGTTGCCTCTTGTGCTGTTGCAGGCCTGCGCCGGCAGTCCGCTCGCGGAACAGTTCGAGCGCAGCTTTGATCCTGAGGTGAACGGCGTCTCGCCGACGCCCCCTTCGCCCGGGTCGCGCGCGGTTGAACGGTCTTCGGATCCGGTCGAGGCCAAGGACCCTGCTCCTGCTGAGGACAACGAAGCAGACGATGCAGACAAGGCTCAGGCCAGACAGCCGGATCCCCTGCCGAAGAGTCCAGTGACAGCCGCTGAGCAGATGGCGGATCCCGTTGCGGAGGTGGTCTCCGCCGCGCCGCAGCGTCCTTCACTGCCCTACCGGGTCACGATCCGGCTGGCGGGAGCCGATCCTTCCGCTCCCGCCGAGGCGGTCACCCGTGCCCTGCGGGATGCGTCGGTGGCCTTCTCCGTCGAGAGGATCGAGGCCGTGGACGATCCGACGGTTCCCGGCGAAGGCCCATGAGCTCAGAACCGGCGCCGCTCAGCCGTCAGCAGGCCCTGCGCTTGGTGGAAGGGGCCTATCTCGCCGCCACCACGGGGCTGATCTGGCTGGCGCTCTACTACCTGCCGGTTGGTGGTGCGCTGTTCCGGCTGGCACTTCCGCTGCCCATCGCGTTGCTTCAGCTGCGGCGCGGGGGCCGATCCGGCCTCGAGGGAATGCTGCTGGCCGTGTTGCTGCTCACCGCTCTGATGGGGCCTGTGCGGGGCCCTCTGCTTCTCTTTCCCTACGGCTCCCTGGCGTTGTGGCTCGGGTGGTGCTGGTGTCGTGGTCTGAGCTGGTGGCTCAGCTGGCCTGTTGGGGTGGTGCTGGGCACGGCCGGCTTCCTGGTGCGTGTGATCGTCCTGTCGCTTCTGGTGGGGGAAAACCTCTGGGTGGTGATCACCCGAGCCGGCGCCTCGCTGCTCGACCGGCTGATCGCTGTGCTGCATCTGCCCATCACTCCGGATCTCTCAACCGTTCAGCTGATGGCCCTGGCACTGGTGGTCGTCCAGGAGGTGGTCTACGTGATCTCCCTGCATGCGCTGGCCTTCTGGATCTTCCCGAGGCTTCGCTCGCCGATCCCCGAACCACCCCGTCTCCTGCATGCGCTGGTGGCCCTTGACCCGCTCTGAAGCATTCGGGTTGCCACCTGGATGCCGGGTTCTGGGTGACTGTTGCCCGGCGGAACTCATTCATCACCATCTGCGGGTCTGGAGCGACCGGATCGGTCGGCTCGATCTGCTGCTGGTGCTGGCAGCGACATCCACGGCGGAACAGGACGGCATCTCCGCTGCTGGCGCCACCGCCGCTTCGCGGCGTCTGACGGCGGTCGCCGATGCCGAACTGCTGCTCGACGGACCGGCGGTCGCCCGCCGCTGGCCGCTGCCTCCCCTGCCCGCCGGTGTGTCGCCGGCCCTTCTGAGTCATGCGGTGCTCCCATGGGTCCCGCTGAACCCTTCGGTCGTGGCCCTGGGGCTTCCCGTGGAGCCGGATTTCCCTCATCTGCGCTTCGAGGGGGCTGCGGAAGGGCCGGCGAACTGTGTTTCCACCGGTCACGCCATGAGCGCTGATCGGGTGCAGCGGCTCTGGAGGCAGGGGAAGCGTCTGGGGCGCCGGTTGCGCCGTCCTCTGGTGCTGGCGGAATGCGTGCCGGGAGGCACCACCACGGCTCAGGCGGTGCTGACTGCCCTGGGGTTGCCGGTGAACGGACTGATCAGCGGCAGTGCGCGGCAACCGCCCCACGCCCTCAAGCGCCGGCTCGTCGCTGCCGGACTGGATCAGGCCGGCCTCGGGCCGGATCCGGCCGCGGAAGCCGTCGTCGCGGCGGTCGGTGATCCCTTCCAGGCGCTCACAGCTGGTCTGCTGGTGGGGGCGGCCGATGGCTCCCAGCCGCTTCTTCTGGCCGGCGGCAGCCAGATGGCGGCGGTGCTGGCGCTGGCCATGGCGGCGTCATCGGAGGATGGCCGTCAGCGACTGTCTGAGCGGGTGATGCTCGGCACCACGGCCTGGCTGGCAGAGGAACAGTCCCCGGGCGAAGACCGCCCGCCTCTCGATCGTCTGATCGATGCCCTGGCGGCACGGTTCCGGGTCGGCACGGTGGCCCTCTCCAGCGGTGTCCGCTTCCACAACAGCTGCCATCAGCAGTTGAGGGATTACGAGCACGGCTACGTCAAGGAGGGAGTCGGTGCGGGTGGTCTGCTGCTGCTGGCTCAGTTGCAGGGCATCAGCCCCGCGGATCTTCAGGGCAGCTGCGACCGGGCGATGCAAGCGCTGCTGGAGCCACCCGTAACGTCAGGGCCATGACACCTCACTTCACCGGCTCCACTGGTCTCAGCCGGCGGCGTCTGCTGCAGCTGTTCGGTGGTGCCGGTCTGGCGGCCCTGGCCGGTTGCGGGTCAACCTCTGCGGCGCCGAGGTTGCTGGCCCCCAAGGACGGGATTCCACGACCGTGGCGCGAGGCCCTGCCATCGCCATGGCGGTTTCTCCCCACCTCCAGCATGGATCTCTGGGCCGATGCGGAGCTGGAGCAGCCGGATCTGCTTGCGCTCAGTGATGGCTGGCTGGACAGGATTCCAGCTGATCAGCTGCAGGCTCTCGGAGCGCCTCCGCTTCAGGGGAGGCTCGATGCCAAGGCCCGTGCGTTTCTGGCGTCCCTTCCCACCCAACGGGCCGCTCAGGTTCTGCCGGCGGGAGTCAGTCCCTGGGTGATGATCGCGCGTCGCCGAGAGCCCTGGCTGGGGGCTGCCCGCCGCAGCTGGGACGTGCTGCTCGATCCGGCTCTCCAACAGCGCATCGTCTTGCCCGCCAGTCCCCGCTGGGTGATGAACCTCGCCGATCAGCTCGATGGGGATGATCCACTGCCGCGCCTGAGGCGGCAGCTGCTGACCCTGGATGACCGCCAGGCACTCAACTGGTTGCTCAAGGGGGAGGCACGGCTGGTGGTGCTGCCTCTGCAGCGCTGCATGCCTCTGCTGAGACGGGATCCACGGCTTACGGCCGTGTTGCCGCAGTCCGGAGCGCCCCTGCACTGGACACTGCTGGTTCGTCCTGCCCAGACCAGGGAGCCGTTGCCGCGCGCCTGGGTTGAGCAGGCCTGGTCTGAGCCGATGGCGAGCAGCCTGCTGCGTCAAGGCTGGCGGCCGCCGCTGAGCCGGCGGGAGCTCGAGCCTGCAGGACAGTCGATTCCAAGCCGCTGGAGACAGCTGGTGCTCCCGGATCCGGAGATCTGGTCCCGCTGCTGGTCTCTGCCGCCAGTCCCCGGGTCTGAGCGGAACCAATTGGTTCAGCGCTGGACGCAATCAGCCCCATAGGCGCCGCCGGGGAGAGGCCTTCAGGCGCCGGTGCGTGTCCTCCAGCAGATCCGGGATCGGCAGTTGATGGGGACAGCGCGGCAGACAGTCACCGCAGCGCTCGCAGGCGGAGGCATCCAGCGATTCCCACCAGTGCCCGGCGCGGGCGATCAGGTTGTAACGCTCCTGGCAGAAGCCGCTCAGGTCATGGCCGACCGCCAGGTTGCGCAATCGCAGCAGATCCGGAATCGGCACCTGCTGGGGGCAGGGCAGACAGGCGCGGCACTGGCCGCAGTGGTCGGCGCCGAGCCGCCGGAGTCTCTGGCTCTGCAGGCGCTCCAGCGCTGCCTTCTCGCTTGAGTCCAAGGGGCCGTCGGCCGCGGCGAGGGTGGCCGCCAGCTCCAGATCCCTTGCCGCTTCCGCTCCGATCGTGAGCGTTGAAACACCGGCCGCGAGCAGGAACCGGTAAGCCAGCGTCAGTGGCGGAATGGGCCGGCAGTCGTCGACCAGGGTCGGGCTCGGGGCCTGAAGCCTCCCCCCCTTGTCAGCCGGTGAGATCGCCATCACGCCGAGGCCGTGGTCGAGAGCCCACCGGGCCAAGGGGATCCGCGTTGGGTCGAGCAGGTGCAGATGCAGGCTGCAGAAGCGGAAACGTCCGGATTCGAGCGCGGCTTGGATCAGCCTCGTATCGCCGTGGCTGCTGAAGCCGACCTGGCGTGCGAGGCCACGGTCCATGGCCCAGTCGAGCAGGGCATTGCCGTCCCCCTGGAGAGCCCACTCGAGATGCTCGGGACGGTTGATTCCATGCACCGCGAGGTTGTCGAGCTGGGGACGGTCGAGGCGCCGCAGCATCGCTTCCAGCTGCTGCTGGCCCTCCTGGAAGCTCAGGCCCGGCAGAAGTTTGCTGGTGATCACCCAGCCGCCTTCGGGCACGGTTCCGCTTCGCTTCATGGCTTCCCCCAGGAACCGTTCAGCGGGTCCGTAGGCCGGTGCGGTCTCCAGGTGATTGATTCCGGCGCTGACGGCTGCTTTCAGCACGGCCTCCATCTGTTCGATGGAGCCCAGAGCCCGCATCGTTCCGAGGGTGAACAGGCTGATGGCGCGACCGTCCCCGAAGCGCCGTCTCATTCCTCGGATGGTTCGTCCTGCTCCCCCCGCTTTCTCAGATGGCGCACCAGAGCTGCCGGACTGAGGTCGTCCACGAACCGGTTGAAGGCACTCTGATCCTCGGCATCCGCCTCGGCGTCGACGGCGATCGATGCTTCCGCCACCACCTCCTCCAGCATCCAGATGCTGCTGCCCGTGCGGACGGCCAGGGCAATCGCATCACTTGGACGCGCATCCACCTGAAGTGGGTCGTCAGGGTCGTCGTCCAGCGTCTCCTCCTGACTGGGATCCTGGTCGGAGCGCAGTTTCAGCACGGCGTGGAAGGTGCTGTCCTCAATGGCGTGAACGATCACGCGTTCCAGCTCGAGACCGCCTGCCGTCAGCAGTGATGCCATCAGGTCGTGACTGAGGGGGCGCGGGGGCGCATCCCCCTGCAGACCCGCCATGATGTTGTGGGCTTGGGCCTGATCAATCCAGATCGGGACCTGACGGCGTCCGCTCGGATCCCGAAGAAGCACGATCGGCGTCCGACTGGACGCATCCAGGGCGATGCCGGCGACGCTCATCTCCACCATGGCGAAGTCCCCGGCTTGACCGATTATGGCCAAGGGATCCTGTTGGGCGAGCAGCCATGTTCACGGGGCTTGTTCAGGCGGTGGGTCGGATCCAGCGGCGTTCCGCTGCGGTGCTGATCGAGGGGTGCAGCGGGTTCGGTCCGCTGCAGATCGGCGACAGCGTGGCGGTTGACGGGGTCTGTCTCACCGTGGCGGAGCTCTCCGGTGATGGTTTCCGTGCCGATGTCAGCGAAGAGACACTGAGCCGCACCACTCTCGGAGCCAAGGCGGATCGGGGGGGAGCCGTGAATCTCGAGCCCGCGCTGCGCCTGACTGACCGTCTCGGGGGGCACATGGTCAGTGGTCATGTCGATGCCATCGGCACGGTGGCGTCCGTGGAGGCCTTGCCTCAATCGTGGGAACTGGCCTTGCGCTGGCAGGATCCTCGCTTCGGACGCTACGTGTGCGAGAAGGCCAGCATCGCCGTCGATGGCATCAGTCTCACCGTGGCGGACTGCTCGGAGGATGGGGTGCACTTCACCCTGGCGGTGATTCCCCACACCTGGGGGGCCACGACACTGCGGCAGCTCGCGGTCGGAGACAGGGTGAACCTGGAGGCTGATCTGCTGGCCCGTTACGCCGAAAGGCTTCTGGCGGCCGGGCCGATGGTTGCAGAGAACAGAACCCGTTCGTCAGAGCCAGAGCTCGATCGCTCCTGGCTTGACGATCACGGCTGGACCTGATCCGATCCGTCCTGCTCGAGGTCAGCGCCGTTCTGTTCAAGAGGCAGCAGCCAGATGGCACCGGAATCACGGTGCAACTCGATCTTGAATTCCTGGCCGGGTTCAAGCCCGAGACGCCGGGTGTAGGCGTGGCCGATCAGCAGATTGCCGTTGCCGTGAACTCGTGTGCGGAACTCGGCCTGGCGGCCTCGTGCTCCACCGGAATGACCGGAGCTCTTCGGCAGCGTCCAGCCCTGTTCCTCGGCTTTCGCTTCCACCAGCGCACGGCAGAAACTTTTCTGCAGAACACGTCCACTGGGACCGACGTAGCCGCATCCCAGCGCGATCTCTTTCTCTGGCCTATCGCTCAGAGATCTGGCCTTGTCGAGCAGTTCTTTGCCGACCAGCATTTCAAGCACTGATTCAATTGAATTCTGACGGTGCTTCTCAGCGCTGGCAAGGCATCAGAGCAGATACAGGATCACAAACAGGATCACCCAGATCCCGTCCACGAAGTGCCAGTACAGCTCAGCAGCCTCCAGGGGGAAATGATTTTCCGGGCTGATTCGTCCACCGTTCGCACGTGCTTGCCACCACACGATCAGAGTCATCAGAGCTCCAAGAGTCACGTGCAGGCCGTGAAATCCTGTCGCGGCAAAGAAGGTGCTCGCGTAGAGGTTGTCGGTGAGGCCGAACGGCAGGGTGAAGTACTCCACCATCTGACTCACCAGGAAGGCCAAGCCCAGCCCGGCAGTGACCAGCAGCCAGCTTCGACAACGGGCCATGGCATTCAGGCGCAGGGCCTGCCCGGCTTTGTGGAACGTGGCACTGCTGACGAGCAGCAGAACCGTGTTGAGGATCGGCAGTGGCAGCTCCAGCTCGTAGATCGCTCCGCTCGGCAGGGGATTCACGGCCTTGAACGTGAGATAGGCCGCGAAGAATCCGGCGAAGGTCATGCCATCCGCCACCAGAAAGGTCGCCAGGCCGAACATCCGGTGGTCCGCATGCTCCTCATGGCCGTGGTCCGCCTGCTCGAGGCTGCTGTTTTCACTGGGGAGGGTGGTGGTCATTTGCCGCTGCTCCAGAGGTCACGGCCGGTTGTGGCGGCCAGGTCAAGTTGCTCGGCGGGGACTCCGTAGCCGTACGGCTCCTCCACCAGGGGTGCTTCCCCGATCCAGTTCTCGACCGGTGGCGGGGAACTGGTGAGCCACTCGGGTGTGAGAGCGTTCCAGGGGTTGTCTCCGGCAACCGGACCGGCGATGGCGCTGCGGATCACATTCCAGAGGAAGGGAAGGGTGCTGATGGCCATCAACAGCGCTCCCACCGAGCTGATCTGGTTGATCAGGGTGAATTGCGGGTCATATTCGGCGACACGACGCGGCATGCCGTTGAGTCCGAGCCAGTGCTGCGGTCCGAAGCAGAGATTGAAGCCGATGAAGGTCAGTGCGCAGTGCAGGCGCCCAAGGTCTTCATTGAGCAGGCGTCCGGTGAATTTCGGATACCAGTGGTAAACGGAGGCAAAGATCACGAACACCGACCCACCGAAGACGATGTAGTGGAAGTGAGCAACCACGAAGTAGGTGTCGTGCACGTGGATGTCGAAGGGAACCTGGGCCAGGGCGACTCCGGTGATTCCGCCCAACACGAAGTTCACGATGAAGCCGCAGGAGAAAAGCATGGCGCTGTTGAGATTGATCCTTCCCCCCCACAGCGTTGCCAGCCAGTTGAAGAATTTGATGCCAGTGGGAACGGCGATGAAGGCGGTGGCGATTGTGAAGAAGAGGCGCATCCACGGTGGCGTGCCGCTTGTGAACATGTGGTGGGCCCAGACGACCAGCCCGAGGATCACAATCGCCATGATGGAGTACACCATCGTGACGTAGCCGAACAAAGGCTTTCTGGCGTGAACCGGCAGGATCTCACTCACGAGGCCGAAAGCCGGCAGGACCATGATGTAAACGGCGGGATGTGAATAGAACCAGAACAGATGCTGATAAACCACAACATTCCCCCCCAGCGTTGGATTGAAGAATCCCGTATGAGCAACGATGTCGAAGCTCAGGAGCACCAGAGTTCCTGCCAGCACAGGCGTTGAGAGGACGACCAGGATGCTGGTTCCAAGCATGGCCCAGCAGTACATCGGTAGCTGCATCAGTTTCAGCCCCGGTCGCCGCAGCTTCAGAATCGTGGCGATGAAGTTGATTCCTCCGAAGATTGAACTGCCTCCCAGAAGCAGAACGCTGAGGATCCAGATGATCTGGCCTGTTGCCGGGGTTGTGATGCTCAGCGGGGGGTAGGCGGTCCAGCCCGACTGGGCTGCTCCGGTGAGGAAGTAACTGGTGATCAGCAACAGTCCGGCTGGAGGGATGAGCCAGAAGGCCACAGCATTCAGCCGAGGGAAGGCCATGTCACGGGCCCCCACATAGAAGGGAATCAGGTAGTTACCGAAGGCACCGTTCACCACGGGAACGATCCACAGAAAGATCATCACCGTTCCGTGCAAGGTCAGCACCTGGTTGTAGACATCCCGTGCCATGAAGTCGGAGACAGGGCTGGCCAGCTCGGTTCGGATGGCACCAGCGAGGGCTCCACCGACCAAATAGAAGAGGAATCCGCACACCAGATACTGCAGGCCGATCACCTTGTGGTCGACGCTGAAGCTCAGGTAGCGGAGCCAGCCGGTTGGCTGCAGCCGTGGGGGTGAGACGAGGGTGTCCGAAGGGGTTGCAACAGTCATGTCAAGCGTTGGCAACGGGTGTGGTGACGTCGGTCTCGGGTTTGGCATTGCTGCTGAACCACTCGTCCCAGGCATCGGCTTCCTCAACGACCACGGTGGAACGCATCCCTCCGTGGTACGGGCCGCACAGTTCGGCGCAGACGATTGGGTAGCGGCCGGGGCGTGTCGCGGTGAAACTGAGCTGAGTCGGCTGGCCAGGGATCACGTCCTGCTTGAGGCGGAACTCCGGAACCCAGAAGGCGTGGATGACATCCTTGGCTTCCATCCGCAGCGTCACCGGGCGACCCGCAGGCACGTGAAGTTCCCCGGAGATGATGTCTCCCTGCGGGTAGTGGAAGAGGAAGGCGAACTGCATCGCCGTCACGTCGATGGGAAGCGCGGCTGGTGCCGTCGCCGCGTCTTCGATGGAGCCGGAACTGATGCCACCCCAGATGCGCTCCTCGCCGGCTGCGGCACCGGATGTGGCCATGTGGTCGTGGGCGAGCGGGACCATGCCGCCCATCCGGTCATAGATGTCGTAGCTGTACAGGCCGACGAAGAGAACGACGATGGCAGGAACTGCAGTCCAGAAGATTTCCAGCGGCAGGTTGCCTTCCATGGCAATGCCATCCCCCAGTTGTCCAGGACGACGCCTGAAGCGAATCAGACTGAACACCAGAAGTCCGACGATCCCGATAAACAGGATGGCTCCAATCGTGAATAAAACCTGAAAAAGTTCGTCGTAGATCGGAGCGTTTGCGCTCGCATCAACGGGCAGGAGATTGAAGCTCTGTCCGATCCATAGCCCTGTGAGGACAAGGATCATGCCGATCACAAGAGTGACGATGGCGGAAGGGATCTGCACCCACGTGGACCCTGACTCCATTCAGCGTATGGAGGTGGACCGGTATCTCCATGGATGGATTGTTAAGCGTGGGTGAAAATTGTTCAATGGCACACGTGAACGAAAGGTTTGGGTCATTTCGTGTCAGCAAAAGTGGATCGATGAAGAGCTGGGATGTTGTAGTCGTCCACAAGACGTGACGCCCTTCAACAGATCGCTACGGTCCGTATGTGTCCTCGGTGATTGTTTCGGATGGAGGTTCATCGGTGACTCTTTCCTGCATGTCTCCGATCCGTCGGCGTCTCGGATTTCTGGCGGCTCATCTCGTCGTCGCCCTTGTCGCTCTCGTCGTCATCGGTGGAGCAACGCGGGTGATGGAGGCAGGGCTGGCCTGTCCGGACTGGCCTCTGTGCTTCGGCACGCTCCTCCCCGGGCGCCAGATGAATCTCCAGGTTTTTCTGGAATGGTTCCATCGCCTTGACGCCTTCGTTGTCGGCGTCGCCCTGCTTGTGATGGCAGTCGTTGCCTTCCTGAGGAGGCGTCTTCTCCCGGGATGGCTCCCATCATTGGCGATCGTCCTGGTGCTCCTAGTGGCGCTCCAGGGTGGGCTCGGCGCGCTCACCGTGCTGGACCTGCTTCCGTCCGGCATCGTCACGGCTCACCTGGCGATGGCCCTCACCCTGGTGGCTCTGCTGAGCGGTCTCACCCAGAGACTTCTCCATCCAGGTGGCGAGGCTGCTCCCGTCTGGTGGACTCCACTGGCCGGACTGGCCCTGCTGGCAGTGGTGGCGCAATCCCTGCTGGGGGCTCTGATGGCCACCTCCTGGGCCGCTCAGCGTTGCCTGGCCGCCGGGGACGGCTGCCGCTGGCTGATCCTCCACCGCAATGCCGCCGCACCCGCTGCCGGACTGGTGCTGTTGTTCGTGTGCTCAGCGCTTCTGGCCGGTGGCTGGAGCCGCCGGCAATGGCCCTATCTGATTCCTGTGGCGATTCTTGTCACCTGTCAGGTGGGTCTTGGAGTCGGGACGCTGCGGCTGGGCCTGTCCCAGCCGTTGGTCACCGTGGCCCATCAGCTCGTGGCTGCCCTGCTGGTGGCACTGCTCGCCTCGCTTCTGGTGCGTCGTCCTGACGTGCCGTTCTCCCCCATGCCCGTCGTCCTCGACGAGTCCTCTCTGGAGCCCTGTCATGGCTAGTTCAGTGACCGCATCGACTCCCACGCGTGAGGAGGTGGTTCCGTCCAGGAAACGGATCAAGCTTCCGCCCTGGTTGGAGGTGGCCAAGCCCCGCCTGATTCCTCTGCTCCTCGCCACCACCCTCGGGGGGATGGCGCTCACCGAGGGCTGGCCGCTCTCCTCCCCCCGTCTCGTCTGCACCCTGGGAGGGGGCGCGCTGGCTGCCGCCGCCGCCGGCGTTCTCAACTGCCTCTGGGAGCAGGACCTGGATGGACGCATGAAGCGAACCAGCGGCCGGGCCTTGCCGTCGGGGAGGCTTTCGCCCACCAGCGCCTTCATCGGTGCCATCGCCTGCACCCTGGCGGCGGCGATGCTGCTGGTGAGCGGCGTCAATTGTCTGGCAGCCGGGCTGAGCCTGCTCGGTCTCTGCAGCTATGTGCTCCTATACACCGCTCTGCTCAAGCCCCGCACGACCCAGAACATCGTGATCGGCGGCGTCGCTGGAGCCATCCCGCCTCTGGTGGGTGCGGCCGCGGCCACCGGCCACATCGGTCTGGGGGGCTGGTGGCTATTCGCTCTGGTCATGGTCTGGACCCCGGCCCATTTCTGGGCTCTCGCTCTGCTGCTGAGAGAGGACTACAGAGCTGTCGGCATTCCCATGCTGCCTGTGGTGAAAGGCCCGGTGGTGACGGCTCGTGCCATCCGTCGTTACGGCTGGGCGACCGTGGCCCTCAGCAGCGCGGGGGCTCTGGTGCTGCCGACCGGTGGGATTTTCTACGGCCTGATGCTGCTGCCCTTCAACGGTCGACTGCTGCAGATGGTGCGGCGTCTGGCCCAGGACCCCGACAGCCTCACCGGCGCCAAGGGGCTGTTCCGTTGGTCGATCCTCTATCTGTTCGGAATCTGTCTGCTGCTTGTTCTCAGCCGCACCGGTCTTGCCTCGGGATTCGATCAGCAGGTCCGGGCTCTGCTGCTGCAGATCCAGGCCATCTGAGCTCTCCCTAGATTCAGCTCCGGGGTTGTGTCCAGTGCTCAGGTGGTGGAATGGCATTGATTGAACTGCGACAGCTTCACAAGGCCTACGGAGCTGTTCAGGCCCTCCGGGATTTCTCTCTGTCGGTGCCGGAAGCCTGCCTGTTCGGTCTGCTCGGACCCAACGGAGCCGGCAAGACCACGGCGATGCGGATTCTGGCCACCCTGCTCGGGCCCGATCGTGGGTCGGTGGAGGTGGCCGGTGTTGATGCCCTGGCGGATCCCCGGGCGGTCCGTCGTCTGCTCGGTTACGTGGCCCAGGAGGTGGCGATCGACAAGATCCTCACGGGCCGGGAACTGCTCCAGCTTCAGGGAGACCTGTATCACCTGGGTCGTTCGGATCGCAACCAGCGGATTGACGACCTGATCGACCGTCTGGCCATGGCGGAGTGGATTGATCGCCGATGCGGCACGTACTCCGGAGGGATGCGGCGGCGGCTCGATCTCGCCGCCGGTCTGCTGCATCGTCCGAGGCTGCTGGTGCTTGATGAGCCGACTGTCGGTCTCGACATCGAGAGCCGTTCGGCAATCTGGGAGCTGCTGCGCCAGCTGGTTGAGGCTGGGACCAGCGTGCTTCTGAGCAGCCACTACCTGGAGGAGGTGGAAGCTCTGGCCGATCGAATGGCCATCATCGATGCCGGAACGGTGATCGCCGAAGGCGTGCCGGAGGAGCTGAAGCGGCGCCTTGGAGGGGACCGCCTGACGCTGAGGGTTCGCGAGTTCAGCGATCCGCAGGAGGCTGACCGGGTGCGTGCCTTGCTGGAGCCCCTGGAGGGCGTGCGGCAGGTGGTGGTGAATCGAGCACAGGGCTTCTCTCTGAATCTCGTGATCGAGGGCGAGCCGGTGGTGGAGCGTCTCCGGGATCGACTGGCCGGAGCGGGAGTTCCGGTGTTCGCGCTGGCCCAGAGCCGCCCCAGCCTGGATGACGTCTACCTTCAGGCAACAGGACGCACCCTGATGGATGCCGAGCTGGCCGTGGCCGGTCAGCGCGATGTCAAGCAGGAACGTCGAAAGTCCATGTGATGCGCTGATCGATGACCTCTCCCAGCCTGTCCGTCAACAGCACCGCACCGGAACGGGGAGCGGTCTCCGAGCTTGTTCAGGAGACCTCTGCCCTCACGAAACGGCTGTTTCTTCAACTGGCGCGGCGCCCATCGACCCTGGTGGCCGGCGTGCTGCAGCCACTGATCTGGCTGATTCTGTTCGGCGCCCTGTTTGCCAACGCACCCGAGGGGCTGCTGCCCGGGGGCATGAGTTACGGCCGCTTTCTCGGAGCGGGAGTGATTGTGTTCACAGCGTTCAGCGGTGCTCTGAATGCCGGCTTGCCGGTGATGTTCGACCGTGAGTTCGGCTTTCTCAATCGTCTGCTCGTCGCTCCCCTGCGCAGTCGCAGTTCGATCGTGCTGGCCTCCGTGCTGTACATCACAGTGCTGAGCCTGCTTCAGAGCCTGGCGATCATGATCACCGCCGCCCTGCTGGGCTACGGCTGGCCCGGGGGCGCCGGTCTGCTCTTGGTGGTTGCCACCCTGCTGCTGCTGGTGTTCGCGGTCACCGCCCTCAGTCTCGGGATGGCCTTTGCGCTGCCGGGTCACATCGAGCTGATCGCCGTGATCTTCGTGGCGAATCTTCCGCTGCTCTTCGCCAGCACGGCTCTGGCTCCGTTGTCCTTCATGCCGGCCTGGCTGGGCTGGCTTGCGGCCCTGAATCCCCTTACCTTCGCGATTGAGCCCATCCGTGCCGCATACAGCGGTTCGCTCGATCTCTCGGCTGTCCTCCTCGAGGCGCCCTACGGCGATGTCACCGGCTTCGCCTGTCTGCTCGTTCTGCTGGTGCTCACCGTCGGACTGTTCCTGCTGATCCGTCCACTGCTCAACCGCAAGCTCTCCTGAATCCGTGCCTTCCTCACCGTTCCAGCAGCCTTCAGCCCGTCAGCACGCCCTCTCCAGGCAGATGCTTGAAGCCGAAGAGCGGGGTGATGCCCACCGTCTCTCTTTGCTGCAGGGGCAGTGGGTGCATCGCTTCGGCGTCGCGACACTGCCTGTTTCCACTGCAGCAGCGCCGGTTTCGGAGAGTCCGATGGCTCCCCTCACGCCGTTGAGCCGTGAATCGGATGTTTCCGTCGTTGCTGAGTCCTCCGCAGCGGCCGGCTTCCTGGAGATCATGGGCGGCACGAACGAGGAACAGCCTGTCGTCGAGGAACAGCCTGTTGTCGAGGAGCAGCCTGTTGTCGAGGAACAGCCGTTCGTCGCTGAACAGCCCGCCGAGCCCCAGCGGCCTGTTCCCGCACCGCCTCTCAGCACACCACGCTCCCTGCGCCGCTGGCTGCCCGGTGCTGAGTCATCCTTCCCCAAGGCTTCCTGAGACGTCATGTTGCCGTCCAATGAGGTGCTGGATCAGGGACTGATCGTTTCCGTTCAGGCCCCTCCGGGCTCTCCCATGCGTGACCCTGACGTCATCGCGGCCATGGCCGACGCCTCACTCCGCAACGGAGCGGTCGGGGTTCGTCTTGAGAGCCCGGAACACATCGGAGCGGTTCGCCGTCGCTGCCCCGATGCCTTGATCATCGGATTGTGGAAATGCACGTTCCCTGACAGTTCCGTGTACATCACCCCGGGTTGGAGAGAAATCCAGACGGTCTGGTCTGCCGGTGCCGACGTGATCGCGATCGATGCCACGGCCCGACCCCGTCCTGAGAGGCAGGAGCTGGAGGATCTGATCCAACGGGCAAGGGTCGAGTTGCGTGCCCCCCTGATGGCTGATGTCGACAGCGTCGAGAACGGATTGCGTGCGGCCTCCCTCGGTTGCGACTGGGTCGGCACCACGCTCTTTGGCTACACGGAGGAGACATCCGGCCAGCAGCCCCCGGGGCTGTCTCTGCTTCCGGATCTGAGGCATCAGCTGAAAACCAGCGTGCGCCTCATCTGTGAAGGGGGAATCGCGTCCCCGGACGCCGCCCGCTCGGCTCTGAAGGCCGGAGCGGACAACGTCGTTGTGGGAACAGCGATCACGGGCGTGGATCTGCAGGTGGCCGCCTACTGCCGAGGCATGGCCGGCTGATCACATCATTCCGGGCATACCCATGCCGCCCATTCCTCCCATGCCGGGCATGCCCATGCCGCCCATTCCTCCCATGCCGCCCATCGGATCTCCACCACCTTCAGGGGCCGGTGCCGGTGGTTCGGGCTTGTCGGCGATCACCACCTCCGTGGTGATCAGCAGGGAGGCGATGGAGACCGCATCCTGAAGGGCAAGACGCACCACCTTGGTGGCGTCGACGATTCCAGCGGCTCTGAGGTCCTCAAAATTGCCGGTCAGCGCGTTGAAGCCCTGGCCGCTCTCCCGCATGGCTGAGATCACCACATCGCCATTTCGACCCGCGTTCGTGGCGATCTGGTGAACGGGAGCCGCCAGGGCTCGCTGCACGATTTCAACGCCAGTCCGCTCATCGCCATCGAGTTGCGCCACCAGCGCATCGAGCCCCTGGGCCAGCTGCAGCAGGGTGCTGCCACCGCCGGCGACGATGCCCTCCTCCACTGCGGCCCTGGTCGCGTTCAGGGCATCTTCAATGCGCAGCTTGCGGTTTTTGAGTTCCGTCTCAGTGGGGGCACCCACTTTGATCACGGCGACACCGCCCGCCAGTTTGGCGATCCGCTCATTCAGCTTCTCGCGGTCGTAATCGGAGTCGGTGGCTTCCAGCTCGCGCTTGATCGAGGCGACCCGGGCCGACACCGCCTGCTTGTGATCCTCGCTGGCGACGATCGTGGTGTTCTCCTTGCTGATCGTGATCCGGCGGGCCCGGCCGAGATCAGCCAGGGTGACCTTGTCCAGCGTCATCGCCTTGTCCTCGCTGATCACCGTGGCTCCCGTGAGCACGGCGATGTCGGCCAGGGCCGCTTTACGGCGCTCGCCAAAGGATGGGGCGCGCACCGCAGCCACCTGCAGAACGCCGCGGTTCTTGTTCACCACCAGCGTGGCGAGAGCCTCTCCCTCCACCTCTTCGGCCAGGATCAACAGCGGGGAACCGCTCTTCTGGACCAGCTCGAGCGCAGGAACCAGGTCAGCGATGGCGCTGATCTTGCGGTCGGTCAGCAGCAGCAGCGGGTTTTCGAATTCACACAGCTGACGATCGCCGTCGTTGACGAAATACGGGGAGCTGTATCCCCGGTCGAAGGCCATGCCCTCGGTCACCTCCAGCTCTGTGGCCAGGGATTTCGATTCTTCAACGGTGATCACCCCATCCACGCTCACACGGTCCATGGCTTCCGCCACCATCTGACCGACCTCGTCATCCCCCCCGGAACTCACCGTGGCGACCTGACGGATGGCGTCGGCTTCAACGGTCTGGCTGCGTTGGCTGAGACCCTCCACCACCTGGGCACAGGCTTTCTCCATGCCGCGGCGCAGTTCCACGGGACTGGCTCCGGCGGCGGTGTTGCGCAGGCCTTCCCGCACCATGGCCTGGGCGAGCACGGTGGCGGTGGTGGTGCCGTCACCGGCCTTGTCCTTGGTCTTGGAAGCCACCTGCTGGATCAGTTTCGCTCCGAGGTTCTCGAAGGGATCCTCCAGTTCGATCTCCTTGGCGATGGTGTCACCGTCATTGACGATGTCAGGGGCGCCGAAGGATTTCTCGAGCACCACATTGCGGCCGCGGGGGCCGATGGTGACGCGGACGGCGTCGGCAAGAGCATCGACACCCCGCTCAAGAGCGCTGCGGGACTCGTCGGAGAAGGAAAGGAGTTTCGCCATGGTCACTGGACAGCCGCAAATCAATGTCCCACAGCGACGGAGGCCCGGTGCAGGGGGTGCGCGGTGGGGAAAGCCGAATGTCTCCCTTGGCGCGGATGCCTGCTCATCACAGGCTGATTAACGTCCGGATATGGCTGATTCCGGTGCCTTCTTTTTTGTGCTGATGGCCGGGCTGGCGGGGTCCATGGCCCTCGTCTACGTGCCTCTGCGGATCTTCCTGACCGCGACAGCCCGCAGCCGCCGATTGCGCCTGTTGCAGCGGATCCGCCGACTGCGTGAAGAACTGGCTCAGCCGCTGGAGTCGTGATCGTCAGGCCATCACCATGCCGCCATCCACCTGGAGCACCTGGCCGGTGATGTAAGCCGAGGCGGGGTCTGTGGCCAGGAAACGCACGGCTCCAGCCACCTGTTCCTGGGTGCCGAAGGTGCCGAGGGGAATGTCCCGGAGGATGGCATCGGCATCGAGATCCTTGGTCATGTCCGTGGCGATGAAGCCCGGCGCCACAGCATTCACCGTGATGCCGCGGCTGGCCAACTCCTTGGCGGTGCTCCGGGTCAGGCCCACCACCCCGGCCTTGGCTGCGGCGTAGTTCGCCTGGCCGGCGTTGCCCATCAGGCCCACCACGGAGGTGATGTTGATGATCCGTCCGCTCTTCTGCTTGAGCATCGGTCGAGCCACAGCTCGGCTGCAGAGAAATACGCCCGTGAGATTCAGATCGATCACCGCCTGCCATTCGGACGTTTTCATCCGCATCAGCAGCCCATCCCTGGTGATGCCGGCGTTGTTCACCAGCACATCAAGACGACTGCTGCGCTCAAGGACCGTCTTGATCAGACCGTCCACGTCCTCTTCCATCGCCACGTTCGCCTGGAGCGCGTAGGCCTTTCCCCCTGATGCGGTGATCAGCTCCACCACCTCCTCGGCTGCGGCGGCTGAGTTCGAGTAGTTGACCACCACCTCCATGCCGGATTCCGCCAGAGCGAGGGCGATGGCCCGACCGATCCCGCGGCCGCCGCCGGTCACCAGGGCGGTCTGGCCGGTGAGGGCTGTGGAGGAGGTCATGAAGGGGCCTGAGCTCGGAGGATCGTAGGGATCGGTGTGATTGCCACCTCAGCCAGCCATGGTTTCGATGCTGTCGACCGCCTCTCCCAGCAGCTCCTGAAAGCACTTGAGCTGAGGTCGGCTGCCCAGCACGATCAGCAGCTGTCCGGGGGCCAGCTTTGTTTCCCCGCGGGGATTGGCGATCAGATCGTTCCCTTCCCGGATCGCCAGCACAAGGGCGCCGCTGCGCCGTCCCAGTTCGAGCTCCTGCAGAGAGCGGCCGTGCACGTTGAGCAGATGCAGCGGGTCGCTGCTGAGCTGAAATTCCTCGATCTCGTAGTTGGAGCCGACCAGGAGCTCCATGAAATTGATCGCCAGCGGTCGCAGAGCCGAAGCCGCCATCACCCGTCCTCCGGCGATGTATGGGCTCACCACCACAGTGGCGCCGGCCAGTCGCAGTTTGGCGGCCGCTTCATCGCTGTTGGCTCTGGCGATCAGACGGCAGGACGGTTGCAGGTCACGGGCACTGAGCACCACGTAGAGGTTCGATGCATCTCCGGGCAGCGCAGCTACCAGGCTGCGGCATTGCTCCAGCCCAGCCTCGAGCAGGGATTCATCGAGCGTCGCATCGGCCAGAAGCACCTTCAGACCTCGTGATTCAGCGATCTGGCTTCGCTCGGGATCCGTTTCGATCACCACGAGGGGGATGTCATCGCGCTGCAGCTGAGCGGCGATCTCCTGACCGATGCGTCCGTAACCGCAGAGAATGACGTGATTCCGCATGCTCTGAAGCAGGCGCTGGAAGCGGAACTCCCGAAGTTGTCGGAAGTAACCCGATTCTGTCAGCCCCAGCACGCGCTGGATGAACAGCTGGACCACCAACAGACCGCCGATCACGATCAGCACGGTCACAAGCCGGCCCTGTGAGGAGAGGGGATGCACCTCGCCGTAGCCGATGGTGCTGATGGTGATCAGCACCATCCAGAGACAGTCCCCCCAGTCCCAGCCTTCGGTGATGCGGTAACCGATGGATCCGGCAAGAATCACGCTGCTCAGGGCGGTCAGGGGACCCCGCCATGGAGCTGTGATCGCCTGGAACTGGCTCTGCCCCCGGATCCTCCGCCTTTGGCGAGCCATCAGCTTGTGTCAGAACCCCAGGGCGGTGAGCACGTCGTCTTCACCGATCGTTGTCAGGGGGCCTTCACCGCCGAGGCATCTGATCTCGGCCCGTTCGGGAAGATCTCCGGCCTGACCGCCAAGGGCGACCAGCGGAACATTGCTGTAAGCCGCCAACAGCTGAGTGAGCGGACAACTGCTGAGCACCACGTCCGCGCAGGCCACGGCGGCGGCTCGCTCGACAAGCTTCAGCTCCGGCGAGAGGCTTCGGCTCCGCAGGGTCGCCAGGCGGGTGCGGACCGCCTCAGGCAGTGCGCCCCATCGTTGGTCGGGCCAATCGTTGGATGCTCCCGAGGGTGCCATCAGCAGCAGTGGTCCGTCTCCAGCAGGAAGCTCGGCACGGGCGTTCTCCAGGGCCTTGGACGGCAGGCTCAGACGGAAACCGTCAGCCTTGAGGGAACATCCAAGCGCTTCCACGAACGGAGCGATCCTCTGAGCCGCCCAGCCCTGCCCCAGGGCAATGCGATCGGTGGAGGCGAAGCCTGACAGGGCCACTCGGGTCGGGATGTGGCTCATCGACAGCATCAGATTGACCGACTGACCTTCCGCGAAGTTGAGGCAGGCCTGGAAGTCCGGTTCTCGGACGCAGCCGAGAAGGTTCGTCCAGTCGGCCAGTGATGGGTTGGATTCGAAGCTGAAGGGAATCAGCTTTTCGAAACCCGGCATCAGCTCCCATGCCGCGCGGCATTTGGGATCACAGGCCACCTGAACCATCGCTCCCAGTGCTTCGGCGACAGCCGCAAGAGCGGGAAGACGCTCCAGCTGGGCCAGAACCGGGCCAGGGCTGAGGGCAAGGACTCGCATCGAACCGCTGCGGAGAGCGTCTGGGCTGATTGTATGGAGACCGTTTCAGCCTGCTGGGGGCAGGAGTCGCTTGTGCATCTGTTGATCGCCGCAGCGGGGAGTGGTCGCCGCATGGGGGCGGATCGCAACAAGCTGCTGCTGCCGCTGGCGGGACGCCCCGTGATCGCCTGGACCCTGGACGCGGCGATGGCGGCCGATCGGATCCGTTGGATCGGCATCGTCGGTCAGGAGATCGATCGCGAGGAGATCCTCGCCTTGGTGCAGGGTGCGCCCAAGCCGGTGGTTTGGATCCAGGGGGGCAGCACGCGTCAGGACTCGGTGCTGCGAGGTCTGGCGGGACTGCCTCCCGGGGCCGAGCACGTTCTGATTCATGACGGAGCCCGCTGCCTTGCGGAGCCTGCGCTCTTCGATCGGTGCGCCGAGCGGGTCGAGGCGGGGATGGCGTTGATCGCTGCCACACCGGTGACGGACACGATCAAGCGGGTGGATGCCGAAGGTTGCATCAGGGAGACGCCGGACCGTTCCGAACTGTGGGCTGCCCAGACGCCCCAGGGGTTTCAGGTTCAGCAGCTGCAACAGGGCCATGACCGGGCCAGGGAGCAGGGCTGGAACGTCACGGACGATGCCTCCCTTTACGAACGCCTCGGCTGGCCTGTGCAGGTGCTGGATGCGGGCCCCTCGAACATCAAGGTGACGACGCCCTTCGACCTGACGGTGGCCGAGGCAGTGCTCCAGCTCAGGAGAGCAGGCTGAGCTGACCCGTGTCTCCGTCGAGGCGTGCCTGACGGCCGAGGGGGAGAGCCGCGTTGCCGGGCTGGTGTCCGACCGGCAGATCCATCACCCTGGGGATGTTCAGATCCGCTGTGCGCTCCTCCAGCACCTGACTCACCGTGAAGTTCAGCTGATCAGGGCGATCGTCCTCGCAGTCGCTGAAGCTTCCGAAACCGAGACCCGCCAGTCGATGCAGGGCACCGCAAAGCCGCCAGTGGGTGAGCATGCGATCGATGCGGTAGGGCGCCTCACCCACGTCCTCGAGGATCAGGATCGCTCCATCGAGATCGGGAATCCATGGCGATCCCAGCAGATGGCTGGCCACGGTGAGATTGGCCACCAGCAACGGACCGCTGGCGATTCCTCCTCCGAGCCCTCGTCCCTGCAGATCCTGCAGAGCGTCTCCGAACAGCAGCTGTCGCAGCCGCTGCTGGCTCCACTCCGGTTCCGAGGACAGGGTGGTGAGCAGGGGGCCGTGAATCCCTCCATCGAAACCGGCGGCGAGCCGACCCCACAGCAGTGCCGTGACATCGGAGAACCCCAGCAGCCAGCCTGGTTGCCAGGGGATAGGCCGCTCCAGCAAACGGGCAGCCCCCCATCCACCCCTGGCACAGGCCAGCAGGCTGACCGGAGTCTCCTGGAGCAGATCATCGAGCCGCTGCTCATCCCGGCCTGCCAGATATCCCCAGTGACGTCCAACAACGGAGTGAGGTCGGCAGCGCAGCCCCCAGCTCTCCAGCAGGCTCACTCCCTGATGCAGGCGCTCGGCATCCGCGAGGGCAGAACTGGCGGCCACCACTGCCATGGCATCACCGGGCCGCAGAGGTGCTGCTGTCTGCTCTGCCATCAGGCGAACGCTCTTCCGAGCATCAGAGCGATGAGCAGGAGTGATCCGAGCTGGACCTGGCGACTGAAGTGACGACCGAACACCGCCATGCCTGTCTGGCCCTGCTCAAGCGGCGTGCAACTGGCCTGCATCAGCCAACTGGCGATGGCCCAGAGCGGCCAGAAGATCCAGCCGATGCCGCTCGCCGCGGCGGCGATGGCCAGCAGGATGCAGGTGACCCCGTAACAGACACGAACCGCAGGCACCGCCGAGCCACCCAGGGTGAGAGCGCTGCTGCGCAGGCCAAGCCTGGCGTCGTCCCGTCGGTCCGCCATCGCATAGACGGTGTCGAAGCCGAAGGTCCAGAGCATGGTGGCGAGCCAGCACCCGAGCAGGGGGGCATCCGCGGTCAGCTCCGCTTCAGCCGCAGCCCAGGGAATCAGAACGGCGAAGCCCCAGCAGAGCGCGAGGACGGCCTGAGGGAAGGGGAACCAGCGCTTGGCTGAGGGGTAGAGAAGGATCGGTGGCAATGCCGCAACAGCAAGGGCAAGACAGAGCAGCAGGCTCGCCTGCGGCAGGCTGAGCACCACCAGAAGGCTGAGGATCAGCATGCCGATCAACAGTGCGGCAGCAGTGCTGACCCTCATGGCTCCACGGGCCAGCGGGCGGCTGCTGGTCCGCTCCACCTCGCCGTCGAACCGGCGGTCCCAGAGATCGTTGGCGATGCACCCGGCTCCGCTCACCGCCAGGCCGCCGACCACGATGCGCAGAACCAGAGATGCCGATGGCGGTGCAGACGGCATCAGCCAGAGGGCCCAGCCCGCCGGCACCAGCAGAATCAGTCTCCCTGTGGGCTTGTTCCAGCGCAGAAGCTGAAGCCAGGGCAACGTGCTGGGAGGGTGACTGATCACAGGGTCACAGATTTACAAAACCCTAGTCAGGGTCTGTCTGCATCAGCCATGGGTGGCAGAGTGGTTCGACTTCGGGTCGGGGCTGCCGATGCTGGGTGCTGAGTCCACTCCGTCTGCGTCGACCGCCTCTTCGTCCACCCAGCAGCTGGGGGCCAGCAGCGCGGAGGGCCTGTCCGGTCAGCGGCGGAGAATCGCCGCCATCGATATCGGCACCAATTCCACCCATCTGCTGGTGGCATCGGTGGACACGACCCTGCGGACGTTCAGCATCGTTCAGGCTGAGAAATCCACCACTCGGCTGGGGGAGCGGGATCCGGAAAGCGGCGAACTGACCGCTGAGGCGATGCAGCGCGGTGTTGAGACCCTGCGTCGTTTCCGAGACCTGGCGGCCAGCCATGCGGTGGAGCAAGTGGTCACTGCTGCTACCAGTGCAGTCCGGGAAGCTCCCAACGGCAGGGATTTCCTGCAGCGCATCCAGGACGTTCTCGGCCTCGAGGTGGATCTGGTGAGCGGGCCGGAGGAGGCGCGCCTGATCTATCTGGGCGTGCTCTCAGGCATGTCGTTCGGCGATCGTCCGCATCTGCTGCTCGACATCGGCGGCGGCTCCACCGAACTGATCCTCGCGGATGGACGTGATGCCCGCGCGCTCACCAGCACCCGGGTGGGGGCCGTCCGATTGCAGCGGGATTTCGTCAAGGACGATCCGATTCCACCCCAGCGCCGCGCGTTCCTCCAGGCGTTCATTCAGGGATCCCTCGAGCCGGCGGTGGACAAGGTGCACCGCCGGATCAAACCGGGCGAGATTCCTGTGCTGGTCGCCACCAGCGGCACGGCCATGGCGATCGGTGCGCTGGCTGCCAGTGAGGACGATCGACCGCCTCTGAAGCTGCACGGGTACCGGGTGTCCCGTCAGCGCCTCGATCGTGTTGTCGAGAAGCTGGTGGCGATGACGCCTGAACAGCGCAGGGAGCTCTCCCCGATCAACGATCGCCGCGCCGAGATCATCGTTCCTGGCGCGCTGATCCTGCAGACCACCATGCAGATGCTCGGGGTGGACGAGCTCGCGCTGAGCGAGCGGGCCCTCCGTGAAGGATTGATCGTCGACTGGATGCTGCGTCACGGTCTGCTCGAGGACCGTTTCAGCTTCCAGAGCAGCATCCGTCAACGCACGGTGATCCATCAGGTGCAGCGCTTCGCCGTGAATCAGCGCCGCGCTGAGCGCGTCGCTCTTCATGCCCTCAGCCTCTACGACAACACCCATGGCGTGATGCACCATGACGATGGTCAGGGACGCGAGCTGCTCTGGGCAGCCGCGATGCTGCATTCCTGTGGGCAGCACATCAACCTCAGTGCTTATCACAAGCACTCCTGGTACCTGATCCGCCACGGTGAACTGCTGGGTTACTCCGAAGCGGAACACCTGATGGTGGCGGCGATCGCCCGGTATCACCGCCGCAGCCTTCCCAAGAAGCGTCATGAGTCCTGGCAGGCCATCACCACCCGGGAGCATCGCCGGCTGGTCTCGGAGATGGCACTGCTGCTGCGACTCGCCGCAGCACTGGACCGACGTCCGGAACCCGTCGTGGCATCGCTGCGCGTTTCAGCTGCTCCGGGAGAACTTCAGCTTGAGCTGATTCCCGAGCGCCTGAACCAGAATCTCAGTCTCGAGCAGTGGAGCCTCGAAAGCTGTGCTGATGTGGTGTGGGAAGCGTCGGGGATGAAGCTGATGATCAGAGTTCAGGGCTGAGGCGATACCAGCGCACAGCATCGATCGGGCCGAGGGCAGCCGCTTCGCCGCCAGGTCGTTTCACCATCACCAGATCGGGCCTGCCCGCGTAGATCTCCACGCTTTCCGGGTCGTCGACCGTGCGGTCGTTCACCAGAGTTCCCTGGAACTCGAGGTTGCCGTTGCGACGCAGCGCGATCCAGCTGGGTTCGCGACTGCTGATCGTGAGAGATGAAGCGAGTGGTTCCGAAGGGGCTGCGCTGACGGGTTCCGCTTCGGGAACAGACGGCTTCGGTGCGGGAGTGGCCATCGGCTCCTCCGTCATTTCAGCCGGTTTCTGCACCGGGGGCATGGACGTTCTGGTGCGCAGAAGCATGGCCCCACCACCGCCGGCTGCGATGACCAGGACGATCGGCAGCATGAAGCTCCAGCGCCCCCTGGCGGGAGAGGCCGCTGTCGAGGCCGGTGCGGTGATGTTGATGGTGGTGCGCGTTGGAGTGCTGCTGATCGTTCCCAGCTGCTCCGCCAGGGCATCCGCGTCAAGTTTGAGATGACCGGCGATCCGGCGCACCATCGCTTTGATGAAGACCGGTTCCGGGAGTCCCTGCAGGTCTCCGAGCTCCAGGGAACGGAGCTGCTCCACGCCGAGATGAAGATTGCCTGCCAGTTGTTCCGCGCTCAGTCCCAGCGCCTCCCTGCGCTCCTGGATGGTCCGTCCGACGTCGACGAGGCCACCTGGGGCAGTGCCCCCGGAATCAGTATCTCTGTGATCACTGACAGCCACGAAAAAGGCGAATCAGAAGGATTGGATATGAACGTAATGCCTTTTGGATGATTTGACTGTCAAAGTGATGATCAGCATCTGATTCCGATCAAATGTTCGGAAGGAAGTGTTCATTCAGATGGGCGATACTGGATTCGAACCAGTGACCCCTTCCGTGTGAAGGAAGTGCGCTACCACTGTGCTAATCGCCCGCACAACCCGATCTTAAACCACAGGGTTCTGTTGGTTCGGGCGGAAGAGATGATCGTGATCCGGCGAATAGAGCCTCGATCTCCGTGCGCTGCCGCTGAGTGCGGGGCTGACGATGTAAAGGGTCGTTCTGATCAGTGACCGGGCCTGACTGACCTCTGCCATGGTCGAGAGCGGAACGACGTCGATCCATTCATCCGGCCAGCTGATCCGGTGTCCGATGCAGACGGGGGTGTCGGCTGGATAGTGACGCAGCAGGATCTCCTGAACCTCGTCAACGTGTCGGGCACTCAGATACAGGCAGAGGCTGGCCCCCAGAGCAGCGAGTCTGTTGAGATCCTCCCGCTCAGGAACCCCTGTTCGGCCGCCGGCACGTCCCAGAACGATGGTCTGCACCAGTCCTGGGACGGTGAGCTCCTGGCCGAGCCGGGCAGCGGCAGCCTGGTAGGCGCTGAGCCCGGGAACGACCTCCACAGGAACCTCCGCATCGGAGAGCGCGGCGATCTGCTCATGAATCGCGCTGTACAGCGACGTGTCCCCATCATGCAGGCGAACCACCTGATGGCCTTGCCGGTGCCGTTCGATCAGCACAGGGATCACCTCCTCCAGAGTGAGCGTGCTGGTGCGGATCCGCTCGCAGTGCTCCGGCGCCAGGGCAGCAATGGCCGGGCAGACCAGGGAATCAGTCCAGACCAGAACGTCGGCCCGTTTGAGCCGCTCGGCGGCGCGGAGCGTCAGCAGATCCGGGGCTCCAGGACCTCCTCCGATGAAACAGACCGGTGATCTCAGCATCCCTTCATCATCCATTGGAGCCGGAGGGTCCCGTCTGGGATGGCTCCCGATGGGATGGACCGCGGGAGTACAGCCAGGCCAGGCCGATGCCTCCGGCCACCATCAGCAGGCCGCTCATCAACTGGGCGATTCGCAGGCCGCCCTCACAGGCCGGTGGCAGGGCTCCGATGCACAGCGGGTCGATGCGAAGTCCTTCGATCCAGACGCGACCAAGGCTGTATCCCATCAGGTAGACACAACTCAGTGCTCCGGAGGGCAGGCGGATGCTGCCTCGGCTCCCCAGGCGGAACAACACGATCAGAACGAGGAACAACACCAGGTTCCAGATCGACTCGTAGAGAAAGGTGGGATGGAAGAACTCCGAATCGGCATAGACCGCCGGCCGATTCGCAAAGGGAATGAAAAGCTTCCAGGGAAGGTCTGTGGGAACTCCGAAGGCCTCGGAGTTGAAGAAGTTTCCCCATCGGCCGATCGCCTGGCCGAGGGCGACGGAGGGAACCAGCACATCCAGAACATCCCAGAAGGGCTGACGTCTCCAGCGGCAGAAAAGGATCAGCGTCAGGGTCCCGGCCAAGAGCGCTCCATGGATGGCGATCCCCCCTTCCCAGATGGCCAGGGCCTTGGTCCACTGGTCGGCGTAGTTGCGCCACTCGAAGGCGACGTAATAGATGCGTGCTCCGATCACCGACGTGAGCACGAGCAGTGGAAGCAGGTCACTGATCAGCCCGTTTTCGAGCTGCCGGGATCTGGCCAGTTGACTGGAGAGGTTGAGGCCGATCAGCACCGCTAGAGCGATCAGCAGGCCATACCAGCGGAGGGTGAGGGGCCCCAGCTGGATCAGCTCAGGCCCCGGTGAGGTGAACATCGCCTCAGATGCCTTCAGCAGCCTGAACCTTCTCGATCTGACGCTTCTTCAGCACCAGCATGATCTGAGCCAGAGCGACCGCGGCGAAGAAGGCCAGCAGACCGTAGATCCGGACAGGGTTCTGAAGAACCACCTCGGCATCCACCTGGCCGAAGCCGCCGACGTTGGGATCATCGGTGAGTGCTGCTCCGGCCTCAATGCTGTCGCCGACATTCACCAGCAGTGCGGGACCGACGGGAACGGTCTCAGCAACCGAGGCGCCATCGGCACCGGTGATGGTCACCACACTGGAACCGTTGTCGCCGGCCTCGATGCCGGCGACGGTGCCTGTTGCTGGAGCGGTGTAGACGGCGTTGTTGCTCTTCTCACCGGTGGGATAAACCTGGCCGCGGCCGCGGTTGCCACCCACGTGAATCTGGTACTTACCGAAGTGGATGCTGCTGTCGGTGGCGGGATCGGGGGAGAGCACCGGGAAAACGATCTCCTGATGCTGATCACCCGGAATGGGCCCCACCAGAAGAATGTTGGGTTGGTCGTCGCTGTACTGGCTGAAGTAGACGCCTTCGGTCTCCTCGCGGATCTCGTCGGTCCAGCGGTCCTGAGGGGCGAGAGTGAAGCCGTCGGGCAGCATCACCACGGCACCGACCTGGAGCGGAACCTGGCTGCCGTCTGCTCCGATCTCCTGGATGCCTTCCTCATAGGGAATTTTGACGCTGGCCTTGAACACGCTGTCGGGGAGCACCGACTGGGGAACTTCCGCCTGGGTCAGCTTCTGAGCGAGGTGGCAGTTGGCGCAAACAATCTTGCCGGTGGCTTCACGGGGACTGTCGTAGTTCTGTTGAGCCCAGAAGGGATAGGCCCAGCTGGCGGCCGGTGCGATCAGAAGAGCCAGGCCGAGAACCAGCGATCCGATCAGGAGGGAGAGGTGGCGACGCATGGAACGGTGTGGGAGGGGGTTCGGGCGAAGGGGGAGGAAGGTCAGGCCCACCAGGGCTTGTCGCCCGTGCGGAAGTCGGTCTCGGTCCACTGGCTGACAAAGACGTTGTCGTTCTCGACGCTGACATTCGCCAGGGCGAGGGACAGGGGGGCTGGGCCGCGGACCACCTTTCCGGTGGCGTCGTACTGACTGCCGTGGCAGGGGCACATGAACTTGTTCGCGCCACTGTTCCAGGGCACCACGCAGCCCAGATGGGTGCAGATCGCATTGATGCCGTAGCTGCCGATGGCGTCTTCACCCTCCACGATCAGATAGGTGGGGTCTCCCTTGAGGCCCTGAACGAGGCTGCGGTCTCCCTCGGGGTGAGACGCCAGCCAGCCGCTGGCGCTGACGTCGTTCCCGAGTTCATCCTTGGCACTCGTGCCACCGCCGCTGCCGGCGGCTTTGGGCGGGATGAAGTAGTTGGCCACGGGGTACAGAGCCCCGAGAGCGACGCCTGTGACGGATCCAAAGGTCAGCAGATTCATGAACTGCCGACGACCCATTCCGGGCACATCGCTCGAGGAAAGTTGGGTCATGGCGGACGTTCATCCAGCACGGAATGGCGATCATTATGGACGCTTAAGTGCCTGTCACGCTTTGCAACGACTGGCCTTTGCCCCGCCCCGGCGACACCCGATCTGTGCTTGTGAATCCGTTCGAATCAGCCGACAGTCCCCTCGGGGTGGAGGAGCTGATCAGCTGTCTCCGCCAGCGCTGGAAAGCGACTTACGACCTTCAGCTGGTGGTGCGCAGGCAGCGTCTCTACCTGCAGGTGATGTGGGCCTATCTGGAGCAGCAGTCCTTTCCGATGGACGAATCCGCCTATCGGGAGCACATCGCCGAAGTTCTAGATGTTGTGAATCGTCTTGGTCTGGCCACGGAAGTGCGCCGATGGCTGTGGGATACCCGTGACAAACCTCGTCTCGGCAAGGCCCTCAGCCTGCATCTGGAGGTGGAGGGACCCGAGGCCCGCAATCTGCTCAGGGAGTTTCTGGTCTGAGGGATTCCGCCAGGGCCACGAGGGCGACTCCCACCAGAAACAGTGCGGTGATGGCGCCGGCCAGCAACAGCATCGTGATGGGATCCGTGGAGGGAGTGAGCACGGCTCCTGCCAGCGCTGCGCTGAGCACCACCCATCGCCAGGCCCCGAGCATCGCTCGCCAGCGCACGAGCCCGAGCACACCGAGAAGCAGCTGCAGCACGGGCAGCTGAAAGGCCAGACCCGTGGCCAGCATCAGCAGCAGCACGAAGTCGAGATAGCGCTCGATCGACCAGAGCGGTTCGACCACATCGGCGCCGTAACTCACCAGGAAGCGCAGCGCCGCCGGCACGAGGGCCCACCAGGCGAAGGCAAGGCCTGCGACGAACAACACCGCCGAGCCTGCCACCGCGGGAGCGATCAGCCGCTGCTCACGTCGGGTCAGGCCCGGCAGCACGAAGGCAAGGCCCTGATACAGCACGTAGGGAAGGGCCAGGGTCAGGCCGGCGTAGCCCGCCACCTTGAGGGAGACGAACAGGAACTCGCCCGGGGCGAGTTGCAGGAAGTGAATGCCGCTGGCCGGTGCCTCCAGCATGCGCACGAGCGGTTTCACCGCCACCAGGCAGAGAGCGGCTCCCACGACAACGGCCAGAAGACTGCGCAGAACCCGCTGACGCAGCTCTTCGAGGTGGTCCACCAGCGGCATTTCCACCTCGTCCGGCAGATCGCCGGCGTTGGCCCCCCCACCAATCCGGATCGGTGGAGGAGGTTTCAGGAGTGGACCGTCGGGACTCTCGGGCAAGGATGGGGGGCGGGAAAAGGTCTGAACATCAGACGCTTGTTGAAGCAAGGCTAGAAGCCGCGCTGTCATGAAGATGCTGTTCGGCCCGATGCGGCTCACCCCAGCGGATTTCGCCGCCGCGATGACGCACCGTGCCTGGGCCGGCTCCCGGGATGCGTTGCAGCTGCATGGTCGGCACCATCACAACCGCAACCCGGCTGTTGCCGCGCGCACGACTGAAGTGAGCGGCCAGATCCGTGGCGAGTGTCAGATCGCCGTCCTCGGGCAGACCGCTGGAGGCCTTCAGGACCACATGGCTTCCCGGGCACTCCTGGGCATGGAACCAAAGGTCACCACTGCGCGCCTGGCGCAGACTGATCCAGTCATTCTGGCGATGGTTTCGCCCCACCTGAATCAGCAGGCCTCCAGGTGAAACCAGCTCCAGCGGCTGCGGCGTGCTCTGACGCTGCTGGCGCCGCTCCTGCTGGCGGCCTCCGGGATTGAGCAGCTCCTCCAGTTCGCTGCGCAGCTCCTGCAGCGCTGTCAACCGTGGCGCGACCTCCTGCCAATGGGCGATCTGCAGGTCTTCGATGAAGGCCTCACTGCCATTGATCAGATCCAGCCGCCGCCGGTGGTGGGTGAGACGTTCCTCCAGAACGGCCACTGATCGGCGCAGCTTGCGGGCACGCCGATACAGCTTCTGAGCCTGCTCCACCTGCTCCCGGCTGGGGGATGGCAGGCAGAGCAGTGCATCGGCCTGCTGCTGCAGGTCGTCGCTTCCCGCCGTGGCTGCCCGCCGCTGCATCTGGTCCTCCAGGGCGAGCTCCTCCTTGCCGCGCCACCGCTCGAGGCGCTGGCGCACTTCATCACTTCTCCGGCTGAGGGCTCGCTGGTCCAGCTGCTCCCGGTACCAGCGTCCAAGCACCAGGGCCAGGCCGGGCTCCCCGCTGTCCTGGCCTGTTCCCCACACCCGATACCGGCCGTCCTCCTGCAGCTGCAACCGAAAGGATTCCTGCTCCAGAGCTTTCAGCCAGCACTGCCAGGAGCGGTGCAACTGCTGCCACTGATCCGGTTCCAGATCCTGCACGCCGGAATCCGCCAGGCTTCCCGCCAGCTGTCGAATCAGAGGTGGACTGATCCCCTGATAACTCTGCTGAAGGGCTTTGCGGAGCGGGACCGGCAGCAGTTGCAGACGCTCCCGCCAGCGCTCGTCGGATTCCTGCGGATCCGGAGGCTGACCCTGAAGCGGTGGTGGTGGTGCGTATGCGTCGCCGGTCCCGATCGGACGTACCCGTGACTGGTGATCGCGCACCTGTCTGCCCAGAGTGATGACCTGTCGCTGGTCATCAAGCAGCAGCAGATTGCTGTGGCGACCCATCAGCTCGAGCACCAGCACCCGCTGCACCCGTTCCCCGGGGCGTGCCGCCAGACGGAACTCCACAACCCGCTCGAAACCAGGCTGGTGCAGCTCCACGAGGGCCAGCTGGCGCAGGCTGTGCTGCAGCTGCTGGGCCAGCGTGCTGCCAGCCCCCTGTCTTGCCGGAGGGGGGATCTGGATCAGATGCGGAGCCTCCGCCAGCCAGCTCAGCTCGACCCAGGTCATGCCACTGAGGCTGCGGAAGCCGAGCTGCAGGCGAGCGGCATCAGGCTGCTGCGCCTTTTCGAAACGGCTTGGCACAAGTTGTCGGCGCAGATCCCACAGCACGGCCCTGAGGCTGGTGAGATCCATCAGCTGCAGGCTCGCCGCCGCCATCAGCTGGCATTCAGAGGTCTTCCTACTCTGCTGGCCGACGCAGATGCAGGGCATGAGCGGCAGTCGTGGCGGCCTCACCGTGATCACCGGTCCCAGTGGAGTTGGGAAGGGGACTCTGGTCAGCCGTCTTCTGGAACGTCACCCCTCGGTGTGGTTGTCGGTTTCCGCCACAACCCGTGCTCCCCGTGAGGGGGAACAGGACGGCGTCAACTACTTCTTCCATACCAGGGATCAATTCGATGCCCTTGTGACCCAGGGGGGACTGCTGGAATGGGCTGAATTCGCCGGCAACTGTTACGGCACCCCTCGCGCGCCTGTCGAGGAGCAGCTGGCGAGTGGCCGGGCGGTGCTGCTGGAGATCGAACTGGAGGGGGCCCGTCAGGTGCGGCGCAGTTTCCCGAGCGGGTTTCAGATCTTTCTGGCGCCGCCAAGCTTCTCGGAACTGGAGCGTCGCATCCGTGGCCGCGGCACGGATGCAGAGGATGCCATTCGTCGTCGGCTGGCCAGAGCTGAGCAGGAGCTGAAGGCTCAGGATGAGTTCGATGCCGTGGTGATCAACGACGCTCTCGACACGGCTCTTGCCGAGCTGGAGCGACTGATGGGTCTCAGCTGACAGCAAAAAAGGGGCCCAGGGGCCCCTTCCGTAGGGATCTAGACGTCGATCAACCCAGAGGGTGGAAGAGGAGGTCAGGGAAGAATCGGTTCCACTCGATCAGGATTCCGGCGGTCAGCGTGAACCAGATGGCGGCGACGACAGGAGCGGTGGTGAGGAATTTCTGCATGAGTTCGGTAAGGGGTGGTGTCGGGATCTGAATCAGCGGGGGGAGACGGTGACCTTGTTGTCGTCCTCCAGCAGTTTTCCGCTGGTGAACTCGCCGAAGGCGGCCAGAGGCCAGGTGGCGGCGGCCAGAAGACTCTTGAGGGCGATGGAGAGATCGATCTGGATCTCATTCATGGCGGCGTTCTTGCCACGGGTGGCCTTCAGGTATTCCCGACCGGCCCAGCCGATGCAGCCAGCCACGTAGAGAAACATGATGCCGGGATAGACGAAGTCGCCTGCATGGCTCCAGCGTCCGTCAACGATCAGGTGGGGCAGGCCGTCTTCACCGCAGGAGGCCTGGCTGTACATCTCAAAGCGGGCCTTGGCCTGTGGGGTGTCGGCAGCAGCGGCTCGCTGCTGGAAGCGGGCGCTTTCTGAGCAGGGCGTCAGACCGGCCACATCCGCCTTGGCGACGGGGGCGAAGCCGAACACCAGGAGGGCCGAAAGCACAACGGCGAAGAGACGACGCATCGGATCGATTCCTGTGTGGTTAGTTGCCCAAGGGGGCAGGATGTCACTTGCGGACAGTAGGGGAGGGTCCTGACCACCATGACCTCGGTGCTGGCCCTCGAAACAAGTTGTGACGAGTCGGCCGCGGCGATCGTCACGCGGAGCGAGAACGGAGTTGTGGAGGTCCGTTCCTCTCGGATCGCCTCCCAGGTCGAGGAGCACGCGCAATGGGGTGGTGTCGTCCCTGAGATTGCATCGCGCCGCCACGTGGAAGCTCTGCCGCAGCTGATTGAAGCCGTTGTCACCGACAGCGGGATCGGCTTCGATCAGCTCGACGCCGTGGCCGCGACGGTCACGCCCGGCCTGGCCGGAGCGCTGATGGTGGCTTCCGTCACCGGCCGCACCCTTGCGGCCCTGCACGATCGCCCCTTCCTCGCCATCCATCACCTCGAGGGGCATCTGGCCTCCGTGCAGCTGAGTGAGCTGGCTCCGCGTCCCCCTTATCTGGTGTTGCTTGTCAGCGGAGGCCACACCGAGCTGATCCAGGTCGATCAGACAGGTGCCATGGACCGTCTGGCCCGCAGCCATGACGATGCGGCCGGTGAGGCCTTCGATAAGGTCGCCCGCCTGCTCGGGCTCGGATACCCCGGAGGACCGGCGATCCAGGAGCTGGCCACCGACGGTGACGCCTCCCGCTTCGCTCTGCCGAAGGGTCGTATCTCGCTTCCGGGAGGCGGGTTTCACCCCTACGACTTCTCCTTCAGCGGTCTGAAGACGGCGATGCTGCGCAGCGTGCAGACGCTTCGGGCATCGGGGGAACCTCTGCCGCTCGCCGATCTCGCCGCCAGCTTCGAGGCCGTGGTCGCTGATGTGCTGGTGGAACGCAGCCTGCGCTGTGCCCGGGATCATGGGCTTCAACGTCTTGTGATGGTCGGAGGGGTTGCCGCCAACCGTCGGCTTCGCCTGAAGATGCAGGAAAGGGCAAAGGCCGTCGGGGTTTCGATCTCCATCGCTCCGCTGGCCTACTGCACCGACAACGCGGCGATGATCGGAGCCGCTGCGCTGGAGCGTCTGTCCAGGGGGCGGCGGTTCAGTTCTCCTGAGACCGGCGTTTCGGCCCGCTGGCCACTGCAGCGCGCCGATGAGCTCTACGGAGACGTGCCGGCTTTCTGAAGAATCCCCTTAAGGTGGCGCAAACGTTCCATCCCCATGGCGGAACAGACCGGCAACGCGACGCAGGAACCTGTCGGTTCCGATGAACTGAACGCCTGGCGCCGAGGTTTCACACCTCAGGCGGAGATCTGGAACGGTCGCCTCGCGATGATCGGTCTCTCGGCAGGCATCGCGGTGCTGCTGCTGGTGCGCCTGTTCGGAGCCTGATGGTTCAGCTGCGCCCTCGGAGGGCCTGAGCCAGTTCGTTCGGCCTGAGGCTCACGGCAACCGCCTGTTCAGCCTCCACACGTCCTGCCTCGACCAGAACCTGCAGCGATTGATTGGTGGTCACCATTCCGTCGAACCCGCTGCGCTCCATGATTTCCTCGACTTCATCGAGAGCGCCCCGCTGGATGTAGTCCTTGCAGGCGTCTGTGTTGATCAGGATGTCGTGGAACGCCGCACGCTTGCCATCCGTGGTGCGGATCAGCCCCTGGGCAATCACCCCGAGCAACGACTCGGAGAGAGACCGACGAATGCTGTCCTGCTCTTCGGGCGGGAACATGCCCAGCACCCGTTCCACCGTCTTGACCGCCGAATTGGTGTGCAGAGTGCCGAACACCAGGTGACCGGTCTGGGAAGCCTCCAGAGCCGTGGAGAGGGTTTCCCGGTCGCGGATCTCGCCGACCAGGATCACGTCAGGGTCCTCCCTCAGCGCGGCCCGCAGGGCGTTGTGGAACTTCAGGGTGTGCAATCCCACCTCCCGATGCCGGATCAGTGATCTCCGGCTTTCGTGCACGAATTCCACGGGGTCCTCAATCGTGAGGATGTGACGGGTTTCGTTGCGATTGATCCAGTCGATCATCGCTGCCAGGGTCGTGCTCTTGCCGGACCCGGTGGGGCCGGTCACCAGGATCAGCCCCTTTGGACGCCCCGCCAGCTCCTGCAGGATCGTCGGCAGGTTCAGCTGCTCCATGGTGAGGATCGTCTGGGGGATCAGCCGCAGCACCATCGCCGGTCCCCGCAGTGAATCCAGCAGGTTGATCCTGACCCTCACGAACGGAAAGGCATGGGAGCCGTCGAACTCCTTCTCCCGGAAAAAGGCATCGATCTGCTGCGGCGAGAGGATCTCCCCCAGCCAGCGTTGAAACACGCTCTGATCGGTGACCGGCCAGTCTGTCTGCTGCATCTCGCCACGAGCCCGGTACCGGGGAGATTCCCCGACACCGAGATGCACATCGGAATGACCTTCCTCATGGGCCACTCGCACGATCGCTTCCAGGCTGGGGGATCCGTCCGTGGCTGCCGCCGGTGCGCTCGAGGTGACCGCAGGCCGCGGCGGAAAGCTGGGAGGAAAGACGGGCTGAGCCACGGCAACACCGTTCCGGTGTCTCAAGGATGCCGACAAACGCCCGTAAGATCCGCACGAACCGTCGACCGTCATGGCTGATCAGCCTCGGGTCACGATCGTTCTGGGCACCCGCCCGGAGGCGATCAAGCTGGCACCCGTGATCCGCACATTTCAGGCCTGCGAGGCTCTGCGCACCCGGGTGGTGCTCACCGGTCAGCATCGCGAGATGGTGACGCAGGTGATGGATCTGTTCGGTCTCAAGGCAGATCGTGATCTGGATCTGATGGCCCCCCGTCAGACGCTCACCCATGTGACCTGTGCTGCCCTGAACGGCCTGCGGGATGACTTCCAGGCATATCCGCCTCAGCTGGTGCTGGTGCAGGGGGATACAACGACGGCATTCGCTGCCGGACTGGCGGCCTTCTACGAGCAGATCCCCGTCGGTCACGTGGAAGCCGGCCTGCGCACCGACAACCTGCTCGACCCCTTCCCGGAGGAGGCGAACCGTCGACTGATCTCCCAGATCGCCAGCCTCCATTTCGCCCCGACGCCCAAGGCGGAGCTGAATCTGCAGGCCTCGGGTGTCGTGGGGCGCGTCAGTGTCACCGGGAACACGGTCATCGATGCACTGCTGCTGATGGCGGAATCGGCCCCCGATGTCTGTTTCGACGGGCTCGACTGGCAGACCCAGCGCGTGATCCTCGCCACGGTTCATCGACGGGAGAACTGGGGCGATCGCCTCAGGGACATCGCCAGCGGGATGCTTCAGGTGCTTGATCGCCATCCCGATACCGCCCTGCTGCTACCGCTTCATCGCAATCCGACCGTGCGGGAACCACTGCGGGAGATGCTCGGGGATCACCCCCGCGTGGTGCTGACGGAGCCGTTGGATTACGACCGACTGGTGGCGGCCATGAGGGGCTGCACGCTGCTGCTCACTGACTCCGGAGGCCTGCAGGAAGAAGCGCCTGCTCTTGGCAAGCCGGTTCTGGTGCTGCGCCGGACCACGGAACGCCCCGAGGCGGTGGAAGCGGGAACAGCCCGCTTGGTTGGAACCGAGCCCTCCGCCATCCTGGAAGAGGCCTCCCGTCTCCTTGACGATGCCGATGCCTACGGAGCGATGTCGCGGGCGGTCAATCCCTTCGGGGACGGCCAGGCCAGCGTCAGAATCCTGTCTCTCTGCCGCGAGCATCTCGGCGTCTGAGGCGTTCATCAGCGACGACGGTCACTACAGATGGTGGCTTCGCAGGCGCTGGGAGCAGGGGGATGGCCTGCTGCTGTTCATCGGCCTGAATCCCTCGCGGGCAGATGGCCGCCGCGATGACCCCACCCTGCGGCGACTGATCGGTTTCGCCCGGGGGTGGGGCTACCGGGAGCTTCTGGTGCTCAACCTGTTCGCTCGGATCTCTCCATCGCCGGCGGCGCTGCGCCGCGTCCAGGATCCTGTCGGGGCCAGGAATGATGCCGTGCTGGAGCAGTGGTGCTCAGGCTGGACGCAGCGGCCTGAATGGGATCTCTGGTGCGGTTGGGGGGCCGGTGGATGCTGGCGGCACCGGGATCAGGCCGTGCGTTCCCTGTTGCTGCCCTGCATGGCGGAACGGCAGAGATGTCATCCGACGGCGTCGGGCCCGTTGACCATCGCTCTCACCCGGGGCGGTCATCCCCGCCATCCCCTCTATTCACCGTCCCAGGCTGTGCTCAAGCCGTTCGCCTGGGCAGAGGCCCAGATCATCCGTCATCCTGAGACCACCTCCGCGGTCCGACGACCTCGCTGATGCCCCGCAAACCCCGCCGCTACGCCGTGCATCTCCACCTGGTCGGCGGGCAGACCGAACGGGTCCACTTCCCCAAACTCGAGACCTTTCAGGAGTGGTACCAGGGCATCGTGAACGCGAGTGGTCAGGCCGGTTTCGTCAACGTTCCCATCAGTGATCTGGAGGGCGAGTATCTGGTGGTTCGTCCGGAAGCAGTGATCGGCGTCCGTGTTGAACCTCAGTTCTCCTCGGTCGATGACGCCTGAACGGCTTGGCCTGCTCTGGGGAGTGACCGTCTTCGCCGGCGCCGGGGCAAGGCTGCTGGCGGCTGTGTCCAAACTGCCTGGAGTGGTGCTGCTTCTGCTCTCCGGACTGCTGATCGGACGCTCCGGCCTCGGACTGGTGGAGCCGCTGGATCTGGGTTCCGGTCTGGGAACCGTGGTGGGGTTGCTGGTGAGCCTGGTGCTCTTCGATGGTGGACTCAACCTGCGTTTCCCTGGCGAGACGATCAAGACCACGGTGCAGCGGATCGCTGTTCTGCGCCTGCTGATCTCTCTGGGAGCGGGGCTCATGGCAGCTCACTGGCTGGCCGGATTGAACTGGTCAGTGGCTGCCGTGTTCAGTGCCATCGTCCTGGCCACAGGGCCGACGGTGGTGACGCCTCTGGTGCGTCAGATGCGTCTGGCCTCACCGCTCGGGGACATTCTCGAGGCAGAGGGTCTCGTTCTGGAGCCGATCGGAGCGGTGCTGGCGCTGCTGCTGCTTGAGCTGGTGCTGGGGGATCTGCACGGCTGGCGGGAGCTGGTGGTCGGTCTGCTGCTGCGCCTCGGCGGCGGGGTGCTGATCGGTGCCGGTGTCGGCTGGCTGCTCTCGGAGATGCTGCGCCGGCTGAAACCCGATCAGGCGTCCGGTCTGCCGTTGCAGCTCACGCTGGGGATGCTGTTCCTGATGTACGGCGTCAGTGAATGGTTGCTGCCGGAATCCGCTCTGCCGGCCTCCGTCGCTGCCGGCATCGTCGTGGGCCGACGGCCAGCCACGAACACTGCGGATCTGGATGTTCTGATCCAGGAGCTGGCCCAGCTGGCGATCACGATGCTGTTTCCCTTGCTGGCCGCAGACGTCTCCTGGGCGGAGTTGAGTCCTCTCGGCTGGGGCGGCATCAGCTGTGTCCTGGCCCTGATGCTGGTGGTGCGTCCGATCTCCGTGGGGGTGGCCACTGCCGGACTCCCTCTGAACGGTCGTCAGAGATTCTTCCTGGGCTGGCTTGCACCACGGGGCATCGTCACCGCGTCGGTGGCCTCGCTGTTCTCGATCCGCCTGGAACAGGCCGGGATCCTTGGGGCCGGCCGACTTCAGGGCCTTGTGTTCCTGACCATCCTGATGACGGTGGGTCTGCAGGGCTTGACGGCCCAGCCGCTTGCCCGGGCCCTTGGACTGATCGAGCCGGAGCCGGAGCCGGACGAACCCGTGGCCTCAGCTGAGACAGCGTTCAAGTCTGGGCAGGTCCTCGCCGATCCTGGCCAGTAGCGACCAGGTCGTGAGCAGATCAGGCCCCTGCAGGCGACCGAGCAGCGCGGCACGTAGGGATTTCATGATCACGCCCTTCTTCACGCCTGCAGCCTTGGCGGCGTCTGCGAGCAGGATCTGCCCCCGTGCCGGGTCATCCCCGTTCCAGGGGGAGGCGTGCAGAGCGTCCGCCAGGGCCTTGATCGCCGCTGCGGCCCCCTCCACCTCCAGCTGTTTCTCCGCATCAGCCTCCAGGCCAGGGCGTTCAAAGAAGGGGCGGGCCTGATCGACACCGTCCTCGATCAGGGTCAGGGACGGCCCCAGGAGGGTGCAGAGGTCAAGCCCCCAGTCGGCCGATGCGGGCAGCTGCCATCCGCGCTGCTCCCAGAGAGGCCTGAGGCAGCTGAGCAGCAGTTCGCTGCTCAGGCCATGCAGCACCTGGGCATTGAGCCAGTTGAGCTTGTCCCAGTCAAAGCGCGCGCCCGCCTTGTTGACCCGCTCGAAGCTGAACACCTCAGCAGCCTCCGGCAGGGTGAAGCGTTCCTCCATCCCTTCGGGCACGGACCAGCCCAGCAGGGTCATGTAGTTGGCGATCGCTTCAGGGGTGTAGCCCATCGCGCGGAAGTCGTTGATCGATGTCACACCGTCCCGCTTGGACAGTTTCCGGCCCTCCGCGTTGAGGATCAGCGGCGCGTGGGCGAAGGCCGGAACTGCCAGTCCCAGAGCCTGATAGAGCAGCAGCTGTTTGGCGGTGTTGGCGATGTGGTCTTCACCACGGATCACATGGGTGATGGCCATGGCGGCGTCATCGACAACCACGACGAGGTTGTAAAGAGGGTCGCCGATCTGATCCGCAGCAGCTCTGCGGGCGATCACCATGTCGCCGCCGAGGTCGGCTCCGCGCCAGCTCATCGGTCCTCGCACGAGATCCGTCCAGCGGATCTCCGCGGAGTCATCTATGCGAAAGCGGATGACGGCTTCCCGACCCTCAAGCTGGAAGGCCTCTTCCTGTTCCGGCGTGAGGTGCCGGTGACGGTTGTCATACCGAGGCGCTTGGTTGGCGGCCTTCTGGGCTTCCCGCATGGCCTCCAGCTCCTGCTCGCTGGCGTAACAGCGATAGGCGAGCCCCTGCTCGAGCAGGATCCGGATGGCGTCGCGATGCTGCTCCACCCGCTCGCTCTGGATCACGGGTTCCTCGTCCCAGTCGATGCCAAGCCACTGGAGGCCTTCGAGGATGTTCTGGGTGAATTCGGGTTTGGAGCGCTCCTTGTCGGTGTCCTCGATGCGAAGCAGGAAGCTGCCCTTCTGATTTCTGGCGAAAAGCCAGTTGAAAACTGCAGTTCTTGCCGTGCCGATGTGAAGCGTGCCCGTGGGGCTGGGGGCCAGACGAACGCGCACCATGGCGACACAGGATGGTGAGAACGGGACCGACGGGATTCGAACCCGCAACTTCCGCCGTGACAGGGCGGTGCTCTAACCGGTTGAACTACGGTCCCAGATCGGCCTCGGAACCGGAGCTCGCCCGGCGAAACCTGAACTGTGTCGCCTGCGCGACATCAGAAGTATCGACTGTCGGCATGCCCTCCGTCAACACGTTTCAGCACGCGAACGGAGTGTGTCAGCGAAGCCATGTCGACGCCGTTGCAACAGAAAAATCCCGATGGCACGGCCATCGGGATCATGCGTGTGAACGTTGTCGAGCAGACCTCAGGGCCTGAATCCAGCGGGCTCGATGAGGCGCACCTGGTTTCCACGGGCCGTGAATTCCCGACCCTGGTCGCTCTGCACGACCACACGACCACCTGACTTGACGCGGATGACGCGGGCACGGACCCAGCCGAGGGCGGCTGACTCGAGCACCTTCACAACATCACCTGGTTGAAGATCCAACTCCATGCTCAGAACCGGGAAACTGCACTGGGGGTCATCGGACGCGCCGTGGAGGACTCGAACCCCCGACATCAGGTTTTGGAGACCTGCGTTCTACCAACTGAACTAACGGCGCAAGGCGATGAACCCCCTGACCATCATCAATGTGATGGCGACTGGATTGAACGAGGTCGAAACCTCAGCGATCGAAGCGCTGCTTCACGCGGGTGGCCTTGCCCACCCGTTCCCGCAGATAGAAAAGCTTCGCCCTGCGTACTTTACCGCGCCGCTCAACTTTGATCGAGGCCACCTGGGGGCTGTGCAGCATGAAGACCCTTTCCACACCGATGCCCTGGAAGATCCTGCGCACGGTGATCGTTTCATTCATGCCGCCATGGCGCTTGGAGATCACCACCCCTTCGTAGGGCTGCACCCGCTCCTTGTTGCCCTCGCTGATGCGCACGCCCACCCGCACCGTGTCACCCACGTAGATGTCGGGAAGTTCCGCCTTCAGCTGGTCTGCCTCGAAACCGCGGATCAGCTCTTCCGGGCTGAGTCTGCGGGCTGGTGCCGCACTGGCTTCCGCCGGCGCCTCGGTGGTCACCACCTCTTCCGAGGTCTCCGTGCTCTCGTCCGCCACCGTCGTGTCCTTCGGATCGGCTGCCATCCCAGCTCCGCGTTGAATCGCCAAACAATCAGTGTACCTTCCGGCGCCATTGCCCGATCAGCATTCCTGCACCGGTCACCAGCATCCAGAGCAGACCGATGGCGTTGAGGAGGACCACCACCGGCTCCAGCGTCGCCCCGAGCCATTCACCTTCATGCAGAGCCATCAGCCAGTGCACCTGGTCGCGGCTGGCGCCGAACCAGTCCCGGGCCAGTCGATAGCTGACACCGGAGCACACGGTGATCAGCAGGGGCAGCACCACAAGGGGGGCGATGCGCCGATGCAGTTCGCGCACGCGCACAAGCAGGCTCATGACTGTCACCGCTTCAATCGCTGTTGATAGCGTGACGGATATGGAGTTGGGTGATGAACCTGTTCGCCGAATTGCTCAGCACCACGCAGACCTCCCGTGCCACCGCCACCGGTCCACGCATCCAGAAACGCCGGGGTGTGGAGATCAAATCGGCCCGGGAAGTGAAGATCATGCGCCAGGCCAGCAGCATCGTGGCCACCGTGCTCCGCGAAGTGATGGCGATGGTGGAGCCCGGTCAGACCACTGGCGATCTCGACGCCTTCGCCGAACGCCGCATCCGCGAGATGGGAGCCACCCCCAGTTTCAAGGGTTACCACGGGTTCCCCGCAAGCATCTGCGCCAGCATCAACAACGAAGTGGTGCATGGCATCCCCAGCCCCAAGAGGGTGATTCACAAGGGTGATCTGCTGAAGGTCGACACAGGTGCTTATTTCGAGGGTTACCACGGCGACAGCTGCGTCACGATCTGCGTCGGGGAGGCCTCTCCCGAGGCTCAGACCCTCAGTCGCGTCGCGCGGGAGTCTCTGATGGCCGGTCTCGGCCAGATCAAGGCCGGCAACACCCTTCTCGATATCGCAGGTGCCGTCGAAGATCACGTGAGGGCCAACGGTTTCAGCGTGGTGGAGGACTACACCGGCCACGGGGTCGGCAGGAATCTGCATGAAGAGCCTTCGGTGTTCAACTTCCGTACCGATGAACTGCCGAACCTCACCCTGCGGCCTGGCATGACCCTCGCGGTCGAGCCGATCCTCAACGCGGGCAGCAAGGTCTGCCGCACCCTCCGGGACCGCTGGACCGTGGTCACCCGTGACGGGTCGCTGTCCGCCCAGTGGGAGCACACGGTCCTCGTGACCAGTGATGGCTGCGAGATCCTCACGGACCGTGGCGACTGAGCGAACGGCTGTACACCCATCGCCCGAGTTCCGTCAGCGGCATCAGCACATAGGTCAACGGGTTCGGTGTGACGATCACCAGCCGCAGACCGAGACCGACCTGCATCAGCACCTGGCGCACCACGAACTCCGCTGACATCACGCCGATCGGGTTGAGCTCCGATCGGAATGGACCCAGCACCAGCTTGCGGATCACCAGATGCTCCCGCAGGTTCGGGTCGAGGTTGGCGCCGCGCAGGCTCACCAGCTGACCGATCAGGCGCTTGCTCAGCTCATAGGCGGGACTCACCGCCGGCTGGATTTCAGCCTCCGAGGTGTTCACCCACACTTCGCGGCGGTTCCCCCCTGCCGATGCCTTCGCGCAGGCTTCGAACCGCTGCATCAGTCTCCAGGCACTGAGGGCATTGACCTCGATCGCCCGGTTCAAGGTCTCCGGGTCCTGTGCACCCTGCGGATTGACGCCGTGATTGATGACAAGGATGTCCAGTGCAGCCAGGCAGTCATCAAGTGCCTTCTCCTCCCCGCACCGCCACACCACCCACTCGAAGTCAGGAGCGGATGCGGAGGATGAGCGCTCAGGACTGTGGGTGAGGCCGACCACATGGGCCCCACGGGCCTGGAGTTCCAGCCCCAGAGCTTGTCCAAGCCTGCCCCGGGCCCCGGTGATGCCGATGCGGCGTCCGCTCCAGCGCGTCTCGGATCGCAGGGTCTGGGCCATGGCATCAGCTTGGGGCATCCTTGGCTCATCAGTACGCAGATGGCGCCGCGATTGTCTGATGCCGCCCTGCTGGCACTGTTCGCTCCCTACTGCGGAGGCCTCTCCAGGGAACAGGACTTGCAGGAGGCCCTCCAGGTGATGGCGGGTCGCCGTCTGGACGGCCTGCGTCCCGTTCATGGGGGGCGTGGTCATCGCTTCCGGTTGAGCTGGAGCGCCGTGCATGCGCCGCTGGAGATCGCGCACTGTGACCTGGCGTTCCCCGATCAGCCCGACATCACGTACCGCTTCGAGCTGCTCACCCATCAGCTCGTGGACTGGCTGATGGATCGTTCCGATTCCGGGGGGGCAGGCTCGGATCTGCCCGACAGCTTCTGGAGATGGTTGCTGACGGGTGCTGATCCTTCCGCAGCTGACGCCTAGATTCGATACGGAAGGCGGATCGGCATCAGTTCATGGGAACGACTCTGTTGATCGGATCCTGTGAACCCTTCAGCGGCAAATCGGCCCTGGTGTTGGGCATCGCCCAGCAGCTGATTCAATCCGGACTTCCGATCCGTTTTGGCAAGCCCCTGGCCACCAGCCTCGACTGGGACCCCGACAAGGGACCTCTACCTCAGCCCCTGATCGACGATGACGTGCGTTTCGTCGGTGACACCCTGGGGCTGTCCTCCGATCGACTGATCTCCTCGCTCCATCTGCTGTCACCGACGACGGCCACCCTTCGTCTCGGTCAGGGTCAGCTGAACCCTGGTGAAGGATTCGACCAACTGCGTCAACAGGTCGCGAACGATCCAGGCCTGACCCTGCTGGAGTGCGCCGGGTCCCTGCAGGAAGGTCTGCTCTACGGACTGAGCCTGCCGCAGCTGGCCGAGGGTCTCGAAGCCAAGGTGGTGCTGGTGCATCTCTGGCAGGACAGCCGCAGCGTGGAGCCCTTGCTGGCGGCGAAACAGATCCTCGGCGACCGCCTGGTGGGAGTTGTGCTCAACGCCGTCACCCCTGATGAGGTGGAAAGCCTCGAGCGGCAGGTGGTGCCGGCTCTGGCGAATCTCGGCCTGGTGGTGTTTGGAGTCATGCCCCGCTCGCCGCTGCTGCGCAGCGTCACCGTCGGAGAACTGGTGCGACGTCTGGAGGCGCGGGTGATCTGCTGCGCCGATCGTCAGGAGCTGCTGGTGGAGACGCTGAGCATCGGCGCGATGAATGTGAATTCCGCCATGGAGTTCTTCCGGAGGCGCCGCAACATGGCGGTGGTGACCGGGGCTGACCGCACGGATATCCAGCTGGCGGCTCTCGAGGCCTCGACCCAGTGTCTGATTCTCACCGGTGCTGGAGAACCGTTGCCACAGCTGATCAGCCGGGCAGAAGAACTGGATGTTCCGCTGCTGAAGGTTGAGCACGACACGCTGGCGACGGTCGAGGTGATCGAGCAGGCCTTCGGCCATGTGCGGCTGCATGAAGCGGTGAAAGCCACCTATGCCTTCCGGCTCGTCGAGGAGCACTGCCGCCTGGATCGTCTGTTCGCAGCACTGAACCTGCAGGCAGCAACGGTTTGAACGTTGCTAGTTTCCGATGAGGACCGGTGGGTTGTCCTTGGGTCAGTCTTTAGATCTTCCTTCTCTTGATCGGGTGGACACCCTGGCTCAGGAGCTGGCGCTGCTGCAGGACAAGGGAAAGCGCCGCATCGCTGTGCTCGGCAGCCGCCATGTGCCGGTGGTTGCGATCCATTTGATCGAGCTTGTGGCGCGCTCCCTTGTACAGGAGGGGCATTCGCTGATCACGTCCGGCTCGCAGGGGGTCAATGCGGCCGTCATCCGTGGCGTTCTGGAGATCGAACCGTCCCAGCTCACGGTTCTGCTTCCCCAGAGCCTGGATCGTCAGCCGGTCGAAATCCGTGATCTGCTGGATCGGGTGCTGCACTTGATCGAGAAGCCCGAGCAGGATGATCTGCCGTTGCCGATGGCCAGCAGCCTCTGCAATCAGGAGATCATCAACCGCTGCGATCAGCTGATCTGTCTGGCCTTTCACGACAGTGAAACCCTTCTGGCCAGCTGTCGCACCGCCGAGGACATGGGCAAGGTGGTGAGTCTGCTCTATTTCGACTGATCAGTTGCTGATCAGCGCTTTCAGTCCCTCGCTGTAGAGAAGCCCGCTGCAGATGAGTCCGCTGGCCCAGCAGAGTCCACGCAGGGGCGGAACATTGCCGACGTAAGCAGCGATGTAGGCCACCCGAAGCGCTGGGTGGGCGAAGGCGGCAACGATGGCAGCAGCGGGAAGCGCTCCGCTATGGAGGGAGCCGATCAGAGCCAGCAGCGCAGCCGGCGCATGCAGGGTGAACGCTTCAAAGCTGTTCTGATGAGCCCAGCTGGCCCGCTTCCCCCAGTCCGGGAAGCGTTCGAACATGGCGCGGGGAGCCGCCATGTCCTGGATCTCGAAGTCGGCAGCTGAGCGGGCAGCGCCCAGGGGAATCAGGCTGGCCAGCACCGTCCCTCCTGCGAGCACCAGGGACCAGGCGTAGGGCGCGGCATCCGTGGCGGTGAACAACTGCAGCAGCGACATGGAGAGCGGTCCCGTAACAGGAGGGTTTCTAAGCTGAAGAGTCGAGCAAACGCGAGCCATGGCCAGCACCTACTCCTTTGATGTGGTGTCCGATTTCGACCGGCAGGAGCTGGTGAACACCCTTGATCAGGTGCGTCGGGATGTGGGAACCCGCTACGACCTCAAGGATTCCAAGACCGAGATCGACCTCGAGGAGACCGAACTGGTGATCACCACCGCCAGTGATATGACGCTTCAGGCGGTGGAGGACGTGCTTCGCGCCAAGGCGACCAAGCGCAATCTTTCGCTGAAGATCTTCGACTTTCAGGACCCGGAGAGCGTCGGTGGCAACCGGGTCAAGCAGGTGGTGAAGCTTCGCAAGGGACTCAGCCAGGAGATCGCCAAGAAGCTGAGCAAGATCGTGCGCGATGAGCTGAAGAAGGTCACTGTGGCGATTCAGGGGGAAAGCGTTCGCATCACCGGCAAGAGCAAGGACGACCTCCAGGTGGCGATCCAGCTGGTGAAGAGCAAGGAGGATGAACTGGATGTCCCTCTGCAGTTCGAGAACTACCGCTGATCCCGATCACTTCGACGGGGTCTCAACGGCCGGCATCGCACCGCAGTACCGGCCGACGGATGGCATCCAGGCCAGCTCCAGCTCGGTTTCCTCATGCTCATCAAGGCTCCTGCCGATGGCCATGGCGGTTCGACAGGCATCCCTTTGGTTCCCCTGCTGCTCCAGAACTGCAGCCATGGCCATGAAGTCCTGCCACGTGTCCGGGCCCAGCGTTGGCCCTGCTTTGACGGTGGGGATGATCAGAAACGTTCCCACCAAAAGCAGGACGGCTCGCCGTCTTGATCTCAGATTGACTTGTGCCATGCTCCGGCCATGAGGCGGCTCACCTGGAACGAGTTTGATCAGGCTGTGCTCGTTCTGAGCAAGCGTTTTCAGGGACATCCTTTCACTGGTGTGCATGGGATTCCACGGGGTGGACTGTGTCTTGCGGTCGCCCTCAGCCACGCGCTGGAACTCCCGATGCTGTCCACCCCGGATTCGGCATGTCTGGTGGTGGATGAGGTCTATGAAACAGGGAAGACCCTGGCGGCGATGCGGCAGGAGCTGCCCGATGCAGTCTTCGCGGTCTGGGTCAGCAAGCAGCCAACGCAGTGGTGGGAGGCGGTGGAAGTCACGGATCGCGATGACTGGCTGGTGTTCCCTTGGGAGAACGCCGAGCGTGCCGGAGTGGACGAACAGGCCTATCGACGGGCTCGTGGACTGGTGTGATGGCGGCAAAGACCATTTACCTCGCCTCGCCGTATGGGTTCTCCGAACAGTGGAAGAGACTGCTGCTGCCGGAATTCATCCAGGCGCTTGAAGCCCTTGGGCTGGAGGTCTGGGAGCCCTTCTCCCGCAACGGTCAGGTGGATCTGGCGGAACCCGGCTGGGCCTATCGCGTGGCCCAGCGTGATGTTCAGGACGTGCGGGATGCCGATGCGCTGTTCGCCATCGTGAACGGAACGCCTCCCGATGAGGGGGTGATGGTGGAACTGGGCGTCGCAATCGCTCTCGGCAAGCCGATCTTTCTGTTCCGCGACGACTTCCGCCGCTGCACGGACTCCGAGCATTACCCGCTCAATCTGATGCTGTTCGCAGGCCTGCCGGAGCAGGACTGGCAGGCCCATGTTCACGAGAGCCTGGCGTCCATCGGCGATCCCTCCAAAGCCCTTGCACGCTGGGCCCGGAACGACGGATCTCTTTCAACGGCCGCTGTCAGCTGAGACGGAATCCCTGAGGGATCAACGCTGCAAGGCGGCGGCTTCCGACGCCGTCGATGTGGATCTCCGCATCGCTGGGCAGCAGTTCCAGCATCACCTGCCGGCAGGCTCCGCAGGGCATGCGCAGGGCTGCGGTGTCCGCCTGATCATCCGTTTCGTCGCTGGCATCGATGCAGCTCACCGCAAGGGATGTGGGCCGCTTTCCCTGGGCAAGAGCGCTCGTCAGAGCCACCCGTTCGGCGCAGATGCTCAACCCGTAGCTGGCGTTCTCCACGTTGCAGCCATCGACGACGCTGCCGTCAGCACAGAGAACCGCCGCACCCACCCGGAAATTGGAGTAGGGGCAATGGGCCCGCTGTGCTGCAGAGCGGGCGCGGATCAGCAGCTGTTCAGGATCGGTCAAGGCAGCGACCTGATGCTGTTTCATCCAGACGGGTGAAGGGTGTGTGCTGGCCGATCGCCACCAGCGTGGATCTGTTGCGGAGACTGAACCGCAGATCCGACCCGATGCTCAGATCGCCCTCCACGACGGCCTTGGCATCGCGGGGCTGCTGGTTGACGGCGGTGGCGACAGGGCCGATCAGGGCCTGGAATGACCAGCGGTAGCTGACGGTTCCGTCCTCTGCAACGACCCCGTTCGGTGCGAGCAGGTCGTCGGCCAGCACAGAGAGCCTGCTCTCGATGACGTAGCGGGGTGAAACGTGAACAGCTCCCTCCCGATGCACCTCAAAGGTCTGGCCCTGCACCACACGCACCCCTGGGATGGGGCCGGGCGACCATCGGCTCTGGACGGCCTCGATGGTGCAGAGAAGCGGAGGAACCGCAGGAGTCGCCGCCAGAAGCATCGGAAGCGGTCAGGCAACAGCCGCGAAGCTCTCGCGGAATGCATTCAGGGTTGCGTCGATGTCTGCGTCGGAGTGGGCCAGGGATGTGAAGCCCGCTTCAAAGGCGCTGGGTGCCAGATAGACCCCGCGCTCGAGCATGGCGCGATGCAGCTTGCCGAATCGTTCGGAGTCGGTGGCCTTGGCTTCCTCGAAATTGCGGACAGGGCCTTCACAGAGGAAGAAGCCGAACATGGCGCTGACGCTTCCGCCGGTGATCGGCAGCCCGGCCTCGGCGGCGGCGGCTTTGATGCCGTTGATCAGGGTCTCCGTGGTGGCCGCGAGCTTCTCGTAGGTGCCTGGCTGGCGGAGCAGTTCGAGGGTCTTGATGCCCGCGGTCATCGCCAGAGGATTGCCGCTCAGCGTGCCGGCCTGATACATCGGCCCGGCCGGAGCGACCATCGCCATGATGTCGGCCCGGCCTCCGTAGGCACCGACGGGAAGGCCGCCGCCGATCACCTTGCCCATGGTGGTGAGGTCCGGCGTGACGCCGAAGTGGGCCTGCGCTCCTCCATAGCTGATCCGGAAGCCGGTCATGACCTCGTCGAACACCAGCAGGGCGCCGTGCTCCTTGGTGAGCTCCCGCAGCCCCTCCAGGAAGCCGGGCTCCGGCTGGATGAATCCGGCGTTGCCGACGATCGGCTCGAGAATCACCCCGGAGATGGCGTCAGGGTTTTCGGCGAACAGCTGTTTGACCGCCTCCAGATCGTTGTAAGGGGCGGTGAGGGTGTTGGCCGTGGTGCTGCGCGGCACTCCGGGTGAATCGGGCAGTCCGAGGGTCGCCACCCCCGAGCCCGCTTTCACCAGGAACATGTCCGCGTGGCCGTGGTAGCAACCTTCGAACTTGATCACCTTGTCCCGGCCTGTGAAGGCCCGCATCAGGCGGAGCACCGCCATGCAGGCTTCGGTGCCGCTGTTCACGAAGCGGACCATCTCCACGCTGGGGACGGCGTCGATCACCATCTCGGCGAGGGTGTTTTCCAGGGCGCAGGGAGCTCCGAAGCTGGTTCCCTTCTCGATCGCTTCCTGCAGGGCACTGATCACCTCGGGGTGGGCATGCCCGCAGATCGCCGGTCCCCAGCTGCCGATGTAGTCGATGTACTTGTTGCCATCCACGTCCCACGCATAGGGGCCCTTGACGCGATCGAACACGATCGGCTGTCCGCCCACGGACTTGAACGCACGCACCGGCGAGCTGACTCCACCGGGCATCAGGCCCTGGGCTTCGCCGAAGATGGCCTGGGAGCGGCTGGTGTTCAACACGGAAGTTGTCACGGGAACCGACGCCAAGAGGCTGATGCAAACCGTGCAACATCCTGACCCAGGAACGTCCGGATGCGTCTGGAGTGTGTCTCGATCGCGGCCGCGGCACCCCGAAGCTGTTTAGCTTGACCCCAGCGCAGGTTGAGGTGTGCCCCACGACTGGACAGCGCTGGAGAGGGATCTCCGCCGTCATCTGCCGTCGCGAGCCGTGTTGGCGAAGCGTCAGGACCTGCTCAGCTACGACTGTGACGGTTTGACACTTGAACGCCATCGGCCCCCGCTGGCAGTGCTCCCGGAGACCACCGAACAGGTGTCTCACGTGCTGCGGTTGTGCCGGGATCACCAGGTTCCTTTCGTGGCCCGCGGCAGTGGAACCGGTCTTTCAGGAGGCGCTCTGGTCGATCAGCAGGCCCTGCTGGTGGTGACCAGCCGCATGCGCAGGATTCTTGATCTCGATCTGGAGAACCAGCGCATCACCGTTCAACCCGGCGTGATCAACAGCTGGGTGACCCGGGCGGTTGCGGGAGATGGGTTCTACTACGCGCCCGATCCGTCCAGTCAGGTGGTCTGCAGCATCGGTGGCAACGTCGCGGAGAATTCCGGCGGGGTCCACTGCCTGAAGTACGGGGTCACCAGCAACCACGTCCTCTCCCTGGAAGTGGTGCTTCCCGATGGAACGGTGACGCAGCTCGGCAATGGACTGGCGGAATCAGCTGAGCTGGATCTGCGAGGGGCCTTCATCGGCAGCGAGGGCACCCTCGGGATCGCGACGGCGATCACGCTGCGTCTTCTGCGGGCGCCGGAGTGCGTGAATGTTCTCCTGGCGGACTTCGAGACGATGGAGGCTGCCGGCGAGGCGGTGCGGGCCGTCACCGCGGAAGGACTGCTTCCGGCGGGCATGGAGATCATGGACAACGTCACGATCAACGCCGTGGACGATTTCTTCGGCTACGACGAGTACCCCCGCGATGCGGCCGCGGTGCTCCTGATCGAGCTGGATGGCCAGGTGGCGGAAGTGCAGGCCTCAGCGGAGCGGGCTGAGCAGTTGTGTCGTCATGCCGGGGCCCGCGGCCTGCGCCTTGCTCAGGACCCCACGGAGTGCGCGGTGCTCTGGAAAGGGCGCAAGTCGGCCTTCTCCGCCGTGGGAAAGATCACTCCCACCTATTACGTTCAGGATGGTGTTGTTCCCCGCAGCAGCCTGCCGTCCGTGCTGGCCGCCATCGAACGCCTGAGCCAGGATCACGGACTTCCCGTCGCCAATGTCTTTCACGCCGGCGACGGCAACCTTCACCCCCTGATTCTCTACGACGCCGGTGAGCCGGAGGCGGAGTCGCGGGTGAAGCAGCTGGGCGCCGCCATCCTGAAGGAATGTCTGGCAGTGGGTGGCAGCATCAGCGGCGAGCACGGGATCGGGGCGGACAAGCGGTGCTACCTCGACTGGATGTTCGAGCCGGACGATCTCCAGACCATGGCTCTGCTGCGCAGCGCCTTCGATCCGGATGGCCGGGCCAATCCGGGCAAGGTCCTTCCGACTCCGAGGACCTGCGGCGAGTCCGCGAAGCGATCGGTGACGCTTCCCACCGGGGTTGAGGTCTTCTGATTCCCCTGCTGTCCGTTCAGATCAGCAGGTCGTCTTCGTCCTCCTCATCGGCGGGTGGCCAGTCGAGATCGACGGACACGGGGGCATGATCACTGGGCTGCTCGTTGCCCCGCTCCTGTTTGTGGATGACGCAGCAGCGTGCCAGTTCCAGCAGTTCATCACACAGATAGATGTGGTCGATGCGCCAGCCGCGGTCCCGGTCCCAGGCTCCGGTGCGGTAGTCCCACCAGCTCCAGTGGCCGCTGTCGGGTTCGAAGACCCGGAAGACATCCTGCAGCCGGTCACCGAGAGCGGCCTTGAGTGCCTCGCGCTCGGCTGAGCTGGCCATGATCCCCCCCGTCAGTCGGTCGGGGTCATGAATATCGCGGGCCTCCATCGCGATGTTGAAGTCCCCCACCATGCACAGGGGCTCTCCCCGTTCCGCCTGCGCGTCCAGATACCGACGCAGGCAGGCCAGCCAGCTCAGTTTGTAGGGGTATTTCTCCGATTTGAGCCCTGAACCGTTGGGCACATAGAGGTTCAGCACCCGGACACCGTCAAGCCTGGCGCTGATCACCCGCTTCTGTTCGCTCAGGGTTCTGGCGTCGGAATCATCGGGAAGCTCGCCGATGAATCCGCAGCGGACGTCCTCAAGCGCCTCGCGACTCACCATGGCCACACCGTTGTAGGCCTTCTGACCATGGATGCTCACCCGCCACCCCGCCGCTTCAAAGGCCTTGAGGGGAAACTGCGGATCATCCACCTTGGTTTCCTGCAGGCAGAGCAGATCGGGCTGGTTGGTCTCCAGCCAGCTCAGCACCTGGTCAAGCCGGGTGCGCACGGAATTGACATTCCAGGAGGCGATCTGCACGGCGCTGTGGCGTCTGGTCGAGACGCTTAGCATTCAACGATCGTTATCTGCAGGGATGATCCTCCGGTTCACCTCCGTCGCTCTGGTGTTGCTCGCCCAGGTCCCTGCGGTTCAGGCCCAGGTGGAAACCCAGTACCAGAACAGGGAGGAGCGTGAGATCTACGGAAACGGCGCTCAGGGTTCCGAAAGCGGTTCGATCCTCGATGCCACCAACCCCATGGATCTGATCAACCGCATCCGACAGGCAGGTTCTCTCGACGACGCCACACCCCCTGCCGACGCCATCGATGCCGCGCTCAAGGCGCTGGAACTGCAGCCTGTGGAAGAGAAGCAGGTCGCCCAGCCCTGATCCGCAGGGCACTCAATCCCCAGGATGAGGCCAGCGTGTCGATGAGCTCATCGGCGTCACCATCGTTGCCTCGTCTCTCGCGTGCCTTCTCAAGCAGATCACTCACCTCATCCGCCTTCCCCTGTTCCTGGCGCAGCATGGCCAGAGCCAGAAGCGGCCGGGCATCCGTCGGTGACTCCTCAGCCAGCTGTTGATAAAGCCCGGCAGCGGCGTTGACCTGCCCACTCCGGCGCTGCAGGTCCGCGAGGAGCATTCCCATGTCCCCACGTCGCCCTGGCCCAAGGTTCTGGAAGCGTTGTGTGAGCAACTGAAGCGCCTGGGTCGTGCGTCCGTCCTGGATCTCCACGAGAACGCGCAGTTTGAGCACCTCCGGATGATCGGGGTGCAGCCGCAGCAGTTGATCGAGGTCCGTTCGGGCTCCACGGCTGTCGCCGTTCAGCCGACGCAGGTCCGCCATCAGCAGAGCCAGTCCCAGGGATCCCGGTTCCTTCTCCAGGAGTGGGTGCAGCACCTGCTGCGCCTCCTGAAGTCGGCCCAGGGCCAGAAGTCTCTCCAGAAGCTGGCGCTGACCCTCGTCATCGAGTTGCTCATCCCCGAGCTTCTGCATCAGATCGCTGACCTCCCGGTCCACCACCAGACGGCTGCCGCGGGCTGCTGTCTGCGGAGCGAATGATGCGGCCGTGAGCCAGCCCACCAGGCCGGCTCCCAGGAGAGCTCCCGCCAGCAGGATCAGGCGGAGCGGGCGGGGCATCACAGCGCTGTCTGTGAGTGGAAGTCTGAAGAGGATTCAGGGTGCTGGCTACAGTCGGCCTGCGGGTTTTGCCGCCGCCCCAATCAATTTCATGCGCAACCACCCGATTCCCCCGGTCACCGAACCGCTGCAGTACCGGGCGATCGGTTTGGTCCGCGGGACTTACACCCCGAAAGAGCCCGAGCAACTGACGCGAGGAGCCTTGCTCGACAGCAACGGCGTCGAACTGGAGACAGTGGTGCTCGGACGGGTGCTGACCCTGATGCGTCGGCATCTGGCCATGGATCAGTCCCATCTCTGGGTGGTCTACCCACGCTGCAGGGAGAGCGATCAACTGCACCTGCAGATTGCCGGGATCTGGGAGCCCAGCACCCTCGACCCGGATCAGAGTGATGCCGATGACACCCTGCCGGAAGGGGATGACTACTTCTCAATCCGAGGTGAACTGATCTTCACCAAACCCGAAACGGGTGAGCTTGTGGTGAAGGTGCGTCAGCAACCCCGTGCGGATGGAACCCGCCCGCTTCCCTTCAAGCTGCAGATGAAGGGCGAACTCCCCCTGGAGCATCTGCGTCATTTCGTCAGTCTGGACATCCGCCGGCAGGGGCAGGAGCTGCATCTCGAGCGTCATGAGGTGATCGCACCGATGCCCACGCGCGGTGGCAAGACCAAGGGGGGGCGCGGCCAGGGGGGGCGGCGCGGTGCGGCGGCACCCCGGAGCACCCGGGCCCGCGGCTGATGGCGGAGGGCCAGGGATCCACGGGCACCCTCAGGGCCGCCATCGTCGTCGCAGCCATCACGGGGCTCGGTGCCTTCGGCCCGGTGATGGGGATCTCCCCGGCCTGGATTGTCGTGGTGGTCGGAGGCGGTCTGGTGGCTCTCAGTGTCGATGCCGCCAGCTGGCAGGGGATGGGTGGTCATCTGCTTGCTGAAGCGATGCCCGGTGGTGAGGGGCGACTGCGCCGCATCGCCGTTCATGAGGCGGGTCATCTGCTCATCGCCGAAGCGGAGGAGCTTCCGGTACAGCGGGTGATGGTGGGAACCCTGGCGTGTCTGCGCGCGGGGCTGCGCAGCAGTGGAGCCACGGAGTTCACCGTTCCGGAGAGTGTGCGGATGCCGCTGGAGGATCTACGACGCTGGAGCCGTGTCCTTCAGGCCGGCATCGCCGCTGAGACCGTGATCTACGGCTCGGCTCGGGGTGGTGCCGATGACAGGGCCCTGCTGGGCCGCCTCTGGGGGCTCTCGGGGCATGACGTCGCCACGGCGCAGCGGGAGCAGCGTCGCGCCCGCCGCGAAATCGAGCAGCAGCTGCGCCAGGACCGTTCCCAGCTGGAGGATCGCGTCGGAACGCTTCTGGCGGAGGCTCCGAGGCTCGGACGATGAACGGCTCCCCGCCCTTCCATGGTCGTCCTCTTCACATCGACTGTCCGACAGGGGTGGCGGGGGACATGCTGCTGGCGGCCCTGCTCGATCTTGGCGTCCCTGAGGCGGTGATCGAGACGGCTCTGGCGGATCTGGGCCTCGCCGGTCTCTACCAGCTCCGGAGCGAGGAGAGTCGCAGTTCCGGCCTGCGGGGTCTCCGCATCACGGTGAAGGCTCTCGAGCCGGAGCCCCCCCATCGTCAGTGGGCGGACATCCGTCAGCGGATCGAGGCAGCACCGCTGACTCCCGCTCTGCAGCAACGCGTGCTGGCGGTGTTCGAGGCTCTGGCGGAGGCGGAGGCCGCAGTGCATGGCACCAGCCCCGAATCGGTGCACTTCCATGAAGTGGGTGCCATGGATGCGCTGGTGGACGTGGTGGGGGTCTGTGCCGCCATGGAGCATCTGGCGCCCCTGCGTGTCACCTGCACGGCACCTCCTGCAGGACACGGCAGCGTGAGGTCAGCCCATGGGCAGCTGCCTGTTCCTGTGCCGGCGGTGCTGGAGATGGCCCGGCGCCGGCAGATCCCGCTGCGTCATGACGGTGATCTGCCGGCCGGTGAGCTCACCACACCCACCGGTCTGGCCCTGCTGTCGGTGCTGGTGGATCACTTCTCCCCGCCCCAGCGGCTCACACCAGGGGCGATCGGCATCGGTCTCGGCCATCGGGAACTGGATCGTCCCAACCTGCTGCGGCTTATTCAGCTGAAGCCCCAGATCCCTGAGCAGGAGCCTGCATTCTCGGGAACCGATGGCTCTGATCCGGTCCCGCGCTGGCAGCCGCTGGTGGTGCAGGAAGCCTGGATCGATGATGCGACACCGGAGGACCTCGCTCTGCTGCTGGCGGCGCTGCAGCGGGGAGGTGCCGTGGATGCGGCCTCGACGCCGCTTCAGATGAAGAAGGGGCGCCCCGGTCAGTCGGTCACGGCTCTGGTGCTTCCGGATCGGGCTGCCGCCCTGCGTGAGATCTGGTTCGGCAGCAGCCCCACGATCGGTCTGCGGGAACGGGATCAGGGGCGCTGGCTGCTGCCCCGGCGAAACGGCATCCTTCACACGCCCTGGGGCGCGCTCCGGGCCAAGCAGGTCCGACGTCCGGACGGCAGTTGCACGGTCAAGCCGGAGGCAGATGATCTGCAGCGGCTCAGTCAGGACAGCGGACAGACCATCGCCGCCCTGCGGGCCTCCCACGCTGGCTGGGCGTTCAGCAGTGATCAGCCCTGGTCCTGGACATGAGCTGGCTTCGCAAGCCCAGCCTCTGGATCACCCTGGCCAGCCTCGGGTTCATGGCCGTGGCGTTGCATCAGCAGTCCGGCCAGCTGATGGACCAGAGCCTTGATGGCCGGGGTTGGGCCTGGTTGCTGCTCGGGATGGGCCTGACCTGGGCCAGCATCCTGTTCAACGGTCTGGCCTGGTGCGTGCTGGTGGCCTGGCTCGGTCATCCGCCGGATGAAGTCGCTCTGGTTCCGCTGTTCGTCCGCAGCAACCTTCTCAAGTACCTGCCAGGTGGCATCTGGCATCTGCTGGAGCGGGTCCGGGTGCTGCGCGGCTCCATCGGGGCGGGCCCCGCCCTGGCGACGGTGATCCTGGATCCGCTGCTCATCGTGGTGGCGTCGCTGCTGCTTCTGCCTCTCGGGGGCTGGCAGGGAGGTCTGATGCTGCTGGCGCCGCTGCCGGCCCTGCTGATGCTGCCGCGCTGGCGGGAGCCGCTGCTGCAGAGACTGGAACGTCGCAAGGCGGAGCAATTGCAGAGCTCTGCCGGTGGAGACCTTGCCGAGCATGCATCTGGAAGCGGGCGCGGCGACTACCCCTGGGCGCCGCTGGCTGCTCAGCTGGGATTCGTGCTCACCCGGTTCGCCGGTTTTCTCTGCTGCGTTCAGGCATTTCAACTGCAGCAACCCTCCCTGCCTGTCTGGCTTGCGGCCTTCGCTCTGGCCTATGCCGTGGGTCTGGTGGTGCCTGGGGCACCTGGAGGACTTGGTGTGTTCGAAGCCACGCTGCTGCTGCGTCTCGGCAGCACCGTGCCGGAAGCTCCACTCCTGGCCGCCGTGCTCAGTTACCGGGTGATCTCCACCCTGGCGGATGTCGTCGCAGCGCTGTCGGTTGCCGCCGACAGCGCCCTGCTGCGACGGTTGAAGGCCCATCCCTGATCACTGCCATGGATGCCGCGCCTCCGCTGCCGCTCCCCTGTCCGCTGCAGGCCGGCTGGGAGCTGGTGCGGACGATCGAGCTGCCCAGGACCCTCGCTGATGGTCGGCCCCTGGGTGGGGTCTCAGCGGCGGCCTACCAGCGGAAGCAGGATCGCCTCTGGTTGCTCAGCGATGCACCCATGGGGCATCTGGTGCCCTGGGGTGGACTCGCCCAGGTGCTCCGGGGCCAACGGGACCTGCTGCGACCCGGCCGCAGAGTGCTGCTGAAGGGAGGCGATGGCCAGCCTCTGACCGAGGACTTCGATGGAGAGGGGCTGGTGGTTCAGGGCCGTCAGGCCTGGATCGCCAGTGAGGGGCGCCGTTCCTTGGAACGTCCGCCCCGGTTGATCCAAATTGACCTCGGCAGCGGTCGGCTGCGGCAGGAGCTGCCGATGCCCGAGGCCTGGCGGGCCACCACTGGGCAGGGCCTTGGCTCCAACAAAGGCCCGGAATCACTCACGGCCCTCGGCCCCGGGGACCTTCTGCTGGCGGCGGAGGCGCCGTTGCTGCAGCACCAACCCGGAGATGGAATCAGCCTGATGCGCCGCCGTCCCGGTGACGCGATCCGCTCCGCAGGGGCGCTTGATTCGGGTGCCTACGGCCGCCATGACGGACTGACGGAACTGCTCGCCCTGCCACTTCGGCAGCAGCTGCTGGGACTGCGGCGGGGGTTTGAGATGCCGGATCAATGGTCGGCCTGGCTTCAGCTGTTCGCCTTTCCCGATCCGCAGGGTCCTCCATTGCAGCCGATCATCGGCTGGAACCTGCTGGAGGCTGGCCTGCCTCCAGATAACTGGGAAGCCATGGCGGTGGGCCCCACGCTGTCGGATGGACGACAGACGCTGGTGTTGGCCAGTGATGACAACTTCAATCCGCTTCAGTCAAGCTGGATTGCGGTGCTGACTCCCCGCCGCACCGCTGCTTGCACCGATTGAGGCTTGACCGATGCGCCGTCGTTCCGTGCTCTCCCTGCTCGGCCTCGGCGGAGCCGGTGTGTTGACGGCCAAAGGACTGTCGGGCTGCATGGTGCAAGGGGGCAACAGCAGTGCGGCCAAAGGATTTCCGTTTCATCCGGTGCGGGTGCCCTTGCCGGTGGACAGTGATGGCCTCAACGCCTCGGAGCAGCGGGCCACCTACCGGGAGCTGGCGGTGGAGGACCGGCTGACGGTCCCGGAGGGATTTCGGTCCCAGCTGCTGGCGGCATGGGGCGATCCACTCGGCGACAGCCGCTTCGGGTTCAACAACGATCACCTCGGCTTTGTCCAGCACGGTCCGGACCGGGCATCGATGACGGTGAACTTCGAATACATCAGCGCCGTGCCCTGGGTGCAGGGCTTCGAGGAGGTGGTGGGTAAGCCTCTGCCCTTCGCAGACCTCGTGTCTGTTCTGCAGCCCAGCGATGGCGTCATCGACTGCGGTGAACTGCCGGCCGGCGACCGACGTCTGCAGCAGATCCGTGCGGTCGCGGATGAAGCGATGACCGATCTCGGGATCGGGGTGATGACCCTGCAGCGGGATGGTCAGGGTCAGTGGCAACGGGCGCAGGGCGCCCAGGATCGCCGTATCACGGGGATCAGTGGTCTTGAGGACCCCAAGCAGCAGCTGCTCAGCACCGGTCCGGCAACCGCGGTGTTCACGGCCGGTAAACGGCAGGGCTACGACGATGGCCTGGGCGACAGGATCGTCGGCACCTTCGCCAACTGCGGCGGTGGCATCACGCCCTGGGGAACGGTGCTCAGCGCTGAGGAGAATTTCCAATCCCAGGTGCCGGAACCGGTTTATGCCGATGGCAGTGCGGCCGCACCTTCACAGCGTCCCTTGGTCTGCCGGAAAGGAAAACTGGGTGGGCTGGGCAATGTCTACGGACTGGCGGGCAACAAGTACGGCTGGATGGTGGAGGTGGATCCGACCTCGGCTGGCCGGGCAGCGGTGAAGCACACGTCCCTCGGCCGCTTCCGCCACGAAGCCGTGGCGGTCCGGGCTGAAGCCGGCAAGCCGCTTCAGGTGTATTCGGGCTGTGATCGCCGCGGTGGGCATCTCTATCGCTTCGTCAGCACGGACCGTGTCGAAACGGTCCAGGACAAGCGGAATTCACGGTTGTTCGAGGCCGGCGAGCTTCAGGTGGCGCGCTTCCGTGCCGATGGCAGTGGTGAATGGCTGGCGGTGACACCGGAGGCCGAGGTGAATCCTTTCCGTCCAAGCCGTTTCAGCGATGCGGATCTCGGCTGTCCTGTGGAGCTGCCCCACAGCGATCGCAGTCAGGCGGGAGCGGAACTCTTCCGGGAGGATGCGGCTGTCGAGGACTACTGCCGCCGTTTCGCCACCCTGTCGGATCTGTACCGGGGTGAGGGCGAGGCGCTGCAGGGGGCGATTCTGGTGGATGCCCACCTGGCGGCCAGCGCGATCGGGGCGACCCCCACGGCCCGTCCGGAGGACACCAAGATCGATCCGATCAGTGGAGATCTGCTGATCGCTTTCACCTCCGGATCCCCCGGATCGACAGGGGGTGCTGACCCTGCCGTGTTCCAGGGACCCGACGGACAGAGCAGCTGGCCCAACGGATGGGTGATGCGCCTGAGTGAGTCCGGCCAGAACCGCTTCACCTGGCGCATGGCTGTGACCGGTGGAACCCCCTGGGCCGGCGGTCTCGGTTTCACCAATCCCGACAATGTCGCGCTCGACAGCAAGGGAAACCTCTGGATCGTCACCGACCGTTCGATGAAGTCGTCAGCGGGCGATGTGTTCGGCAACAACAGCTGCTGGTTCGTTCCCCGCAAGGGCAGCCAGGAGGAACAGGCGGCCTGCTTTGCCACGGGACCGATGGAGTGCGAGGTGACGGGGGTGTGCCTCGATCAGGCCGAGTCGTCGCTGTTTCTGGCGGTTCAGCATCCCGGTGAGGTGAACGGCAGCCGGGCTCGGGGGGATGAGGAGGTTCAGGCCCACGAGCTGCAGGATCGTGATGGTGGCGTTTTCCAGCAACTGCGCACAGTGCCGCTGGGGTCCAACTGGCCGGCTCAGGCTCCGGGCCGGCCCCCCCGCCCGGGCGTCGTGGCGATCCGCCGCCTCAACGGTCAGCCTTTGCTGGAGGCCTGATCGAGGCTGGGCACCAGGGCCATCGATGCCACCAGCCCCAGCACCAGGATCATCAGTGCCGGCAGCAGCGCTTCCGCCAGCCGCTCGTCACTGGCGTACTGATAGACACGCACGGAGAGCGTGTCGAAATCAAAGGGCCGCAGAGCGAAGGTCAGCGGCAGTTCCTTCACGGTGTCCACGAACACCAGCAGCAGTCCCACCGTCAGGGGACCCCGCAGGAGCGGCAGATGCACCCGCTGCAGCACCTGCTGCCAGTTGAACCCCATCCCGGTGGCCGCTTCATCGAGACTGGGGCTGATGCGTTCCAGGGCGGCATCCAGGCCGCCTTTGGCCACGGCCAGGAAACGGTCGCCATAGCCCCAGAGCAGCAGGACCAGCGGGGCCAGCTGCCAGGGGCCGCCGGTGAGCAGCAGAGCCAGTGCCAGCACGGTGCCGGGCACGGCGTAGCCCATGCCGGCCAGGAAGGTGAGGCTCTGCAGCCAGCGGGCTTCACTCCAGCGCTTGGCGATCGCCAACAGCAGGGCCGTGACCACAGCCAGGACGGCGGCGGCCAGCGCCAGCAACAGGCTGCGGAGACTGAGCTGCCAGAGGTCGGCCTCCAGGTTGCCTGCCAGCTGTTCGAGATTCGTGGCGGCCCAGATCAGCGGCGTCCCCAGGCTCAGCAAAGGCGGAATCAGAGTCAGCAGCTGGGCCACGAGTGCCCGAGGCCCCTGCAATGTCCAGGCTGTGGCATCGCCTCCGGCCACACCGTCACTCCAGCGGCGGCTGCGACGCCGCAGCCGCCGTTCGCACACCACCAGAGTCAGCACGATCACCAGGGTGATCAGGGCCAGGGTGATGGCACCGGTTGGATCGCTTTCGGCCTGCCAGGCCTCCAGGATGCCGGCCGACAGGCTGGGGATGCCGAGGAGCTGAACGGCTCCCAGCTCGTTGACGATCTCCATGCCCATCAGGGCGACACCGGCTCCGATCGCCGGAAGCGCGATCGGCAGCGCGACCCGCCGAAAGGCGGCCCATGGACCGATCCCGAGGCTGCGGCAGGCCTCCAGCTGCCGTCTGCCGCTCATCGCGAAACTTTCTGTGCTGAGCAGAAACACGTAGGGATACGTGGACAGAGCCATGACGGCGATGCCCCAGGCCAGGCCGTGGATGCGCCAGCCCTGGCGGCTGCCCAGATCCACCAGCGTCGCTGAAAGCAGATAGGCCGGGGTGGCCAGGGGGATCAGCTGAGCGATGCGCAGCCAGCGACGGCCGGGAAATCGGCAGTTGATCAGCAGCCAGCCGTTGGCGGTGCCGATCAAGGTTCCGGCGATGGCACTGCCCAGCAGCAAGCTCAGCGTGCCGCGGATCTGAAGGCCACCATCCGGGCCCAGGCTGCCGAGACCGTCGCGGATTCCCTGCAGTCCCTCCCCGATGAGGTTCAGCAGGGGCCAGATCGCCAGCAGAGCAAGCCCGGCAGCGGTGAGTCCCAGCAGCCGACGACTCATTGCCAGCCGTTGGCAGCCATCAGCTCGACGGCTTTGGCATTCAGCTCACCGAGCCGCTGCGCCGACACCGCTGCCGGCTGGAACGGGCCCCAGGCCTTCACAACAGGATTGTTGCCGAGGTCGCGCAGGGGATATTCATGATTGGCCGTGGCGTAGCCCTCCTGAGCCTGATCGGAGCTGAGGAACTCCAGGAAGCGTCGGGCGGCGTCGGGGTTGCGGCTGGCACGGGTCACGCCACCACCGGTGATGTTCACGTGGACGGGGTCGGGCCAGCGCACTGACACCTTGCTGGAAAGGGCCAAGTCAGCGTCGCCCTTGTCACCAGCCTGCATGCGGCCGAGGTAGTAACTGTTGGCCAGAGCGACGCCGCAGTCGCCCTGAGCGACGGCCCGGATCATGGGCGTGTCACTGCTGAACACCGGCTGAGCCAGGTTGGCCACCATTCCCTGAATCCATTGAGTCGTCTCCTGCTCCCCGCGGGTGTCCAGCATGAATGCCACCAGCGACTGGTTGTAGACGCTGCGACGGTTTCGCAGGCAGAGCCTGCCCTTGAGAGCTGGAGCTGCCAGGTCTTCATAGCGGCTCACCTCGTTGGCCTTCACCTTCTCGGCATTGAACATCGGCGCCCGCAGCCGGCGTGTGAAACCGAACCAGCGGTTCTTGCTGTCGCGCAGATCGGCCGGAACCGACCGGTTGAGCGTTTCCGACTCGATGGGCTGAAAAAGATCCATCCCGGTCGCGCGATCGAGACGGGCCGCATCCGCAAGAATCAGGACATCCGCAGGGGAGTCCGCACCTTCCTTGGCGAGACGTTGAATCAGGGCGTCATCCTTGGCTTCCAGGAGCTTCACCTGGATGCCTGTTTCCTGCGTGAAGCGGTCGTAAAGCTGCTTGTCGGTGTTGTAGTGGCGTCCTGAATAGACACCGATCTCCGTCGATTCCTTGCTGTCGCAGGCGATCAGCAGGATCGCGATGGACACGGCCAGAGAGGCCTGTGCCGCCGCTTTGCAAAAGCGGTACTTATTGAGAATGAAATGCATTCGCGGCGTTGCTCTTTGCGAACGATACGCAATAGCGATACCCCGCTCCGCGGTCTCTCCGTTCGGCTGTTACACGACGAAAAAAATCCCCCGCCAGAGGCGAGGGAAGAGTGGTGAATCGAGTTGATTGCTTCGAGGAATCAGCGACGCTGGTCGCGAACCGGGATCGGAATCAGAACAGGCTCCCGCAGGCCACCACCGCTGTTGTCATCGTCGGAATCGGCCAGCAGCCAGAGCAGCAGACTTGTCACCAGCAGAAGGGCAACCAGGGTGATGGGCTCTGCCATGGGGGTGTTCTCCATCACGACACACTAGTCAGTTCAGCCCGTTTCCGCTCGATCCGGCGGAGGGGTGACCGGCGGCTTCCTCATCCACGCAGGCCTGGAGCTGTTGCCGCAGGGTGTCGTGATCGATGTCGCGTCCGATCAGCACAAGCTGGTTCTTGCGTTCGCCGGTCCAGTCGGTGTCGTCAATCGAAAAGCGCTTTCCTGCGAGATGGAACACGTGACGTCGTTCGCTTTCGTTGAACCAGAGAATGCCCTTGGCGCGGAACACCTCAGCGGGCAGCTGATTGTCCAGGAAGTTCTGGAACCTTCGCAGGGCGAAAGGCCCATCACTCTGGAACGACAGCGACGTGAAACCGTCGACGGCGAGGTGATCCGAGTGGCTGTGGCCGTGGTCGTGATGGCTGTGGCTGTGGTCGTGGTCGTGGTCGTGGCTGTGGTCGTGGTCGTGGTCGTGGTCGTGATGGTTGTGGTCGTGATGCTCGTCTTGCGTCGACACCTTGTCCGACTCGAACAGACCGACGCTGAGCAGCAGAGGCAGCGGCACGTCCCCCTGGGTGGACCGCAGGATGCGGGCATCGTTCTTCACCTCCCGGAGCTGCTGTTCAACGGTCTGCAACCGCTCCTCCTCCACGAGGTCACACTTGTTCAGCATCAGGATGTCCCCGTAGACCACCTGGGCCCGCCCGACCTGGGTGTCGAGAACGCTCTGGTCGAAGTTCTCCGCATCGATCAGCGTGATGATCGAGTCCAGTCGCGTCTGATCGCGCAACTCGCTGCCGAGGAAGGTCATCGCCACCGGCAGAGGATCGGCCAGACCAGTGGTCTCCACAACGATGTAGTCCAAGGCCTCTGGGCGTTCAAGCACCCGCTCCACCGTCTGCATCAACTCGTCGTTGATCGAGCAGCAGATGCAGCCGTTGCTCAGCTCCACCATCTCCTCTCCTGTGGAGACGATGAGTTCGTTATCGATGCCGATCTCACCGAATTCATTCACCAGCACAGCGGTCTTCACGCCCTGCTGATTGCTGAGAATGTGGTTGAGCAGAGTGGTTTTCCCGGCACCGAGGAAGCCCGTGAGAATCGTCACCGGGACCCCAACCGGGGCTGATGCTGCAGTCATGAGATCTGCCCTGTTGAGCTCATGCTGGCAGCAGAGCGTCGATGGCTGCCGAAAGCTCGGCGTCCATCGTGCTCAGGCCTCCCAGATCGTGGGTGGAGAGTTCGATCTTCACTCGGTTGTAGACGTTGTTCCAGTCGGGGTGGTGCTGACGGGATTCGGCCAGCAGTGCTACGCGGCTCATGAAACCGAAGGCTTCCACAAAGTCGCTGAACACAACGCTGCGCCGCATGGCGGTGTCGCCCACCTCCCAGGCGGGACGCTCCTGTTGAAGCTGCTGGCGTTGTTCAGGCGTGAGCAGGGTCGGCATGCCGAGAGGGGGATCCTGGTGAGTTCATTCTCCTGCCAGGTCGTGCAGTCGGTCCACCAGCAGATCCACCTCCGTGTTGACACCACCGTCGCCGGCCCAGGCCTCCGGGTCATGTCGGGCCTGGATCGCTTCGTTGAGCCGCGTGCTGTTGCGACGGGCCAGCAGTGTGGTCGTGTCGCTGGAGCGGGAAGGCTGCTGCACGTCAGGTTTCAGGGTGCCGATGAGGTGGCAGGCAATGCGGCGCTGATGGGGAGCTCGGCGGTGCTCCCAGAGGTAGACCGCCTGCCAGGTGCCGAGCAGCAACCGTCCGTTCTCCACGCTGAGACTGAGGGCCTGACAGGTGAGAGCTGTCCGGATGTGCGCCGGCATGTCGTCCGGCCCTTCATCGTCGTGGAGGTAAGCCCTGGACTCCGGAACCATGTCATCCATCCAGGCGGCGAGGTCCTTGAGAACCCGGGGGTCAGCGTTCTCGTTGATGGTGAGACTGGCACTCGTGTGCAGGCAGGTGAGGTTCAGCACCCCTCGGGCGATGCCACTGGTGGCGATCCAGCGGCTCAGGGCCGGATCGATCCGGGAAAAGCCACGACCGTTGGTGCTGAAGTCCAGCGTTTGCAGTGCCTGATGGCTCAGGGGAGTGATTCCAGACGTCATGACGGAATGGACATGCTCTCTTCAGCGTGGCGCTGCTCGCGATCAAGCGCCTGTCTGCTGCAGGCTGGTGCCGTTCCGCACCCCGTCCATGTCCGCATCCACGCCAGCGGATCTCACACTTCTCTTCGATGGCGGCTGTCCTCTCTGTCTTCGCGAGGTTCACTTTCTGCGTCGTCGTGACCGCGATGGACGCATGGCTTTCGTCGACATCGATGCGTCGGATTACGACCCGGACCTTCATCAAGGAGTCAGTTATCGCGAGGCCATGGGCCGCATCCATGCGATCACGGGCGATGGAACCATCCTTCGGGATGTGGCGGTGTTCCGCGAGGCCTATCGACTGATCGGCCTGGGCTGGATCTATGCCCCCACGCGCTGGCCGTTGATCGGGACCCTGGCGGATTGGGCCTATCGCGTCTGGGCTGCACGGCGTCTGCAGGTCACCGGGCGCCAGAGTCTGGAGGTGCTGTGTGCAGATCGCTGTCAGCCCTTGAGAGTCGATCAGGCTGGTTAGGGTCGAAACAGTTGTGGATCTCCCGTGGCGTCAACGGCCTGGAAGCGCCTGGGTGACCATCTCAGAAAAACCCAGCTGCTCGGATCGATCCAGTCGGCGCTCTACTGGGATCAGAACACCCGCATGCCGAGTGGGGGGGCAACCTGGCGCGGTGAGCAGCTCACGCTTCTGGCCAGCGAGCTGCATGCCCGTCAGAGCTCAGAGGCCTATGCAGATCTGCTGGCCGATGCGCGCTCGGAATGGTCCGGTACCGACGATGTCAACGGCAGTGGCGGGCATGGCCGGAATCTCGATCTGCTTGAAGAGGATCTGAGACGGCAGCAAGCGCTGGATCCTTCCCTGGTGGCCTCCCTGGCCACAGCGAAGGCCGATGGTTACGCCCGTTGGCAGGTGGCACGCCAGCGCTCGGACTTCAGCCTGTTCAGTGGAGCGCTTCAAACCCTGATCGATCTGCGTCAGGAGCAGGCGCGTCAGCTGGCGGAGCCTCGCTCCTGCTGGGAAACGCTGGCACAACCGTTTGAGCCCGATCTGAGCCTTGACCGGCTGCAGCAGCTGTTTGCACCTCTGCGGGAGCGACTCCCGGCACTGATCGACAGTCTGGATCGGGAGCAGCGCCCGTCCACCGCTGGCTGGGACCTGCCGGAGCAAGCTCAGCAGCGGCTCTGCGAGGAATTGCTGCAGGAGTGGGGACGAGATCCCTCGATCACCTGTCTGGCCCGTTCTCCCCATCCGTTCTCCATCACCCTCGGCCCATCCGACTACCGCATCACCACCCGGGTGGTGAGCGGTCAGCCGCTTTCGTGTTTTCTGGCAACGGCTCATGAATGGGGGCACTCGCTGTATGAGCAGGGTCTTCCGAATCAGAGTCATCAATGGTTCGCCTGGCCTCTCGGCCAGGCGACATCCATGGCTGTGCACGAAAGCCAGTCCCTGTTCTGGGAAAACCGGGTCGCGCGCAGCCGATCCTTCGCGGAACGGTGGTGGACGCGTTTCGCCGACGTGGGAGCGCCGCTGACCTGTGGTGAAGATCTCTGGCGCTCGATGAATCCACTCGCTCCCGGGCTGAATCGGGTGGAAGCGGATGAACTCAGCTACGGCTTGCACATCCTGATCAGAACCGATCTTGAGATCGCTCTTCTTGAGCAGGGTCTGAAGGTGGCTGACCTGCCGGCTGAATGGAACCGCCGTTACACCGAGCTGCTTGGTGTCACTCCCGTCAATGACGCCGAAGGTTGCCTACAGGATGTCCACTGGAGTGAAGGGCTCTTCGGTTACTTCCCCTCCTACCTCCTGGGTCACCTGATCAGTGCCCAGCTGGGCGAGGCGATGACCGCTGAGATCGGAGCTCCGGAGGATCATGTGGGCCGTGGTGATGTGCGACCCCTGCTGAGTTGGCTGCGTCAGCACGTTCATCCCGTCGGCAGAGCCGTCAATGCTGAGGATCTGGTGGAGCAGGTCAGTGGTGCCCCCCTGAGCAGTGCTCCCTTCCTTCGTTATCTCGAGGGCAAGCTGAGCACCCTGGCAGACAGGGGGGCGATTGCCCTGTTCTGACCGTCCCGGGGGCTTGCCGGCGGTCCCCCGTAGGATCCCGGCGCTGTTGACCGCCGTTCATGGCCAACCTCGATCAGGCTCCCAGCCGCAGCATGCCCAACCTGCTGCACGTGCTGCCGGCCTTCGCTGACGAATCCGAGCTCCGCCTCAACACGATCGTGGAGCTCAACTCCAACACGATCAACAAATACGAGCTGATCACCGAGACCGGGCATCTGAAGCTGGATCGCGTCGGCTACTCCTCACTGGCTTACCCCTTTGCCTACGGCTGCATACCCCGCACCTGGGACGAGGACGGTGACCCGCTCGACATCGAGATCGTCAGTGTCACGGAGCCCCTTGTCCCTGGTTCGATCGTTGAAGCACGCATCATCGGGGTGATGACCTTTGATGACGGCGGTGAAGTCGATGACAAGGTGATCGCCGTCCTGGCCGATGACAAGCGGATGGACCACATCAAAAGCTTCGAGGATCTCGGTGAGCACTGGAAGAAGGAGACCACCTACTACTGGGAGCACTACAAGGATCTGAAGAAGCCCGGCACGTGCACAGTGAACGGGTTCTTCGGAACCGAGAAAGCCGTTGAGATCATCAAGTCCTGCGAAGCCCGCTACATGCAGGAGATCGCACCGAAACTGGTCGATTGATCCGGCGGAGCGAGGGCGGGGCTGTCCCCGCCCTTCATCTCTGATACATGTTCACCAGAACGGCCCGTTCGGCATCGGGTTGCTGAGGCAGCCCGCGATGGGCTCCTCTCTGAGAGGAGATCACCATGTCGCCGGCTTTTGCAAACATCGGCAGGGCTTCGCAGCCTCCGAGTTGGCTGTATTCGTACAGCCCGATTTCATTCTCCAGGTTGAAACGACGGCTCCGCTTCCAGCTGCTTCGATCCCTGTGGGACCTCTTCACATAGCAATAGGGGCCGTCAGCAAGGCTGTTGACCTCGGTCAGGAAGAGAAAGGACTTGTACTTGAGGGAGCGTCCATCGCAGTGAAAGCTTCGGGTGTCCTGGACGCCGCGGTTGATGTAGAGGTTGCGGCACTTCACGTGCAGGGGTGTGAGACATGAGGTCATCACCAGGCGGCGGATGATCGGTTCCTGGAGGCTCGTGGCCACCAGATCCTTGATCTCATCCGATAACCGCTCGGGATGAAAGATATCGATCATGCCGGCGTCGCTGCCGCTGCGTCCGTCGGCACGCTTGATGCGGTGATTGATCACCGCGCGATCGGCATCCACGAATGTGTTGTAACCCTTGAGCACCCGCTGATCCGGCAGGTTCAGATACGCGATGTCATCCAGACCCGATGTCTCGTGGTTGGTGATGGCGTCGAGCAGCAGATTGATCTGGCCTTGAAAGCGTTCGAGCTGATCCGGGTTCAGCACCTCGGAGATCAGGATGATGCCCTGGCGACGAAGGGTCCAGGCTGCCTTGAGAAACAGGCGCCTGCTTCGGCAGATGCCATCGAACGGAAAACAGATCGCTTCGGTTTCACGTTGGCGGTCCTCGCCGCTCAGCAGGCTCGGCAGTGTCGGCTGCGCGGCCTGGTTCGGGAGAGCTGACACTGCGTGGGCCAGGGCGGACGTCCTCTGCCGGAACGGACCTGGGAAGGGTACAGCGTTCTGCGAAGAGCATCGGACGCCCAGCACTGTCTCAGATTGAGACGAAGAGACCCTTAAGAGTTGCCGAACTGCCCTGAAAATGGCTGGCTACCTCGCCAGTGATGCATAACTTGAGACCAATAAGACTCATGAGTCCTGCAGATGCGTCTTCCTCTGCTTCTCTCCGGGGTCGCTCTGGCGTCCATCGCAGCGCTCCCTGTCTCCGCGGCAGCGGCTGAGCTGGCCATGCGCCGATCGTCCTCCTCATCCCGGGTTGTTCTCGATCTCAGCCGGCGTGAAATCAGTGTCGTCAGCGGAGCCCGCAGGCTCGGCCCCTGGCCGGTGGCCATCGGTGATCCCTCGACGCCCACCCCACTGGGTGAATTCGCCATCCTCACCAAAAAAGTCAATCCGGTTTATGTGACGCACAAAAATGGACAGCGTCGTGAGTTGGTGGGTCCGTCCAGCCCGATCGGGGATCGTTATCTGGCGTTCCATCGCAACGGCCGGGGAGAGTTTGGAATCCATGGCACCCCTTGGCCCCACTGGGTCAGGACCCGTGCTGCGGTCAGCCTGGGCTGTGTGCGCATGCTCAACGACCACGTGCGTCAGCTGTTTGAGGTCGTTGATGTCGGGACGACCGTGGAGATCAGAAACTGATCAGGCTTCCGGCCGCACGGCTTCAAAGATCTCCTGGAGAATCTCACCGGCTCCCTGCTGCTTGAGAGTGTTGGCGAGGGCCACGCCGATCGGCTCAGGATCAGCGGCAGGACCGCTGGCTTGATCCCGAATCAGACGCAGTCCATCCAGGCTGGCCACCATGCCGGTCAGGACGAGCTGATCGCCTTCGAACCTGGTGTTGACCCCGATGGGCACCTGACAGCCCCCCTCCAGTTCCCGCAGGAAAGCCCGTTCCGCCAGGCATCGCTGGGATGTGGGGGCATGCTCCAGCACCTTGATGATCTCCAGAACTTCCGGCTGGCCTTCCACGCATTCGATGCCGAGAGCTCCCTGGCCGACGGCATGAAGAGAGATGTCTCCAGGAATGAGTTGATGAATGCGGTCGGCGAAACCAAGGCGACCCAGTCCTGCAGCGGCCAGGATCAGGCAGTCGTATCCACCGTTGTCCAGCTTCTCGAGACGGGTGATCACATTGCCGCGGACGTCTTTGAATTCCAGGTGTGGGTAGTGATGGCGCAGCTGGGCCAGGCGCCGCAGAGAACTGGTGCCGACGACGGCCCCTTCCGGAAGGGTCTCGAGAGTGTGATCGGCATTTTTGGCGTTCACCACCAAGGCATCGGCGGGGTCCTCCCGCTCGGTGATGCAACCGAGCATCAGGCCTTCCGGAAGATTCGTGGGGAGGTCCTTGAGGGAATGGACCGCGATGTCAGCACGTCCCACAAGCATCTGGGCCTCCAGCTCCTTGGTGAACAGACCCTTGTCACCGATCTTGGCCAGGGCGACGTCGAGGATCTTGTCTCCCTGGGTCGCCATCGCTTCGACGCTGACGGTGAGCTGGGGATGGGCCTTCTCAAGTTCGGCCTTCACCCAGTTGGTCTGCACCATGGCCAGCTGGCTGCGTCGGGAGGCGATGCGCAGTTCGGTGAGGGCCATGGACAGGGCGAATCAGCCCGTCAGACTACGCAGGCAGGGTCACGACTTTCCCGAATGTGAAGGTGGGGCGACCCATCAGGTGGCGACGAAGGGATCTGAAAACTGCGTAACATTCCCCAAAGCACATTCGGTCATGCCGGGACCAGTGGTGAGCGGAGTGCGTCAATCGGCTTCCCTGAATCAAAAGCTGATGGATGAAGCGGATTCGGAGACCCATCTCAGCCTGATGTCGGAGGGGAGTATCCGCTTGTTACTGCTCACGAGCGGTGATCTGCTCATGGCGCGTCTTCGCAACACCACCGATCGTGATGGAGATCCCGCTTACCAATTGATCCGGCCACGACGGGTCTGCCTGGCGGATCCAGGACAGCCGTTGCCGTGGCGCCTGGAACCGTTTCTTGAGGGGCTGACGCCTCAACGCAATGTCGTTCTGTTCAAGACAGCCCTGGCGTCTGTGCTGGAGCCTGATTCCCGGCTCGTCCAGATCTATGCGGAGATGACCGATCAGGAATGTCCGCTTGAAGAGACCCCTGTCGAGCGCCTGAAACGGGCGTTTCAGGAGTTCACGGAGAGTTTCGACGCAGACCAGCAGGAGCCTGTCTGAGCCAAGCGTTTCACCGTCTGATCGGAGCCTCAAAAAAAACCCCGACGTCTCGCCGGGGCGTGATCTCTTCCGTGTGAGGAGGGCGTCTCAATTCCCTCTCAACCCTTATAGGGGGTTGCCCTGCTGAATGGAAGCAGAAGATGTACTTACGTGATTTTCAGCCTGCTGCTGCGTAGACGGCTTCCTGGTTGGCGACGAATTCGTCGTCGCTCATCACAGGGTTGATTTCGATCTGAACCTTGAAATGCTTGATCCAGGGAGCGGTGTGTTGCCAGACCTTGCTGATGTGGTCTGCGCACACAATCGCCGTGCCCCAGCCGCCTTGAGGATCACAGACGCGATATTTCACCTCAAATCCGTCGAAACGGTCGGCAGGACTACCGCTTCGGATGTAATCGGCGAAGGCGACTCCGGCGGCCCAGCTGTCTTCCTGGGAGGCGAAGTTCCAGTTCAGTTGGTAGTGGTGCATGTTCTGATTGCCATGGCGATCAGATCCTGCTCCCCAAATCAGATCGAATGCGTTGGCGACGCAACGCTGCGCTGTACTGTCCACAACGCAGCTGGCACGATTTGTTGTCAGGCTGCAGAATGAAGTTGATCGGGGTTGATCTGCGAGCTCGAGAGTTGGAGTCGCAGCGTTTTTGATCAGTTGGTAACACGCCATATCTGGTGGTTGATCCTCTGGACAGGCACCAGATGTGATGTATGGTTGCGTTATTCCTGCTTGTTTCTCATGTTGACCGGCGCTGATCTTCTCACCAAGGTCAAGGAACTTGGTGATGTGTCCAAGACTGACCTGGCCACGGCCTGTGGTTATGTCTCCAAGAAAAAGGATGGCTCCGATCGCGTGAATTTCACGGCCTTTTACGAGGCTCTGCTCAATGCCAAGGGCATTGACCTGGGCGGTGGTTCCGCTGGTATCGGCAAGGGTGGACGCAAGCTCTCCTACATCGCCACTGTTCAAGGCAATGGCAACCTTCTGATCGGCAAGGCCTACACGGCCATGCTCGAGCTCAATCCCGGAGATGAGTTTGAGATCAAGCTGGGTCGCAAGCAGATCCGTCTGATCCCCGTTGGTGGTACCGATGAAGAGGAGACCACCGACGAGTGAGTCTCGTCTGATGGCTGACCACTTCAGTCAGCCACAAAAAAAGACCGCCATTTGGCGGTCTTTTTTTGTGGCATCGAATCCGTGTCAATCGGATCGTTTCACTTGATGTATTCCTTGAGAACGCCGTTGCGGTTGGGGTGGCGCAGCTTTCTCAGGGCTTTTGCCTCGATCTGACGGATCCGTTCGCGCGTCACATCGAAGATCTGTCCGATCTCCTCCAGGGTCTTCATGCGGCCGTCATCCAGGCCGTAGCGCAGACGCAGCACATCGCGCTCTCTTGGGCTGAGGGTGGCGAGCACACCTTCGAGATCTTCGCGAAGAAGATTCTTGGCCACGTCCTGCTCTGGATTCTCGATGTCGGCTTCGATGAAATCGCCGAGGCGGGAGTCCTCCTCCTTTCCGATCGGTGTTTCCAGGGAAATCGGCAGCTGAGCGCTCTTGGCGATGAAACGCAGCTTCTCGATGGTCATCTCCATCGATTCGGCGATCTCCTCTTCTGTCGGTTTGCGACCGAATTCCTGGGACAGCACCTTGGTGGTTTTCTTGATCCGGGAAATCGTCTCGTAAAGGTGAACGGGAAGACGGATGGTGCGGCTCTGGTCCGCGATGGCGCGGGTGATCGCCTGTCGGATCCACCAGGTGGCATAGGTGGAGAACTTGTAGCCCTTCTCGTGATCGAACTTCTCAGCCGCACGGATCAGGCCGAGGCTCCCTTCCTGAATCAGATCCTGGAAGCTCAGGCCTCTGTTCATGTACTTCTTGGCGATCGAGACCACCAGGCGCAGGTTCGACTGCACCATTTTTTCCTTGGCCCGACGCCCCAGCATCAGCCGGCGTCGGAAACGGATCACTGGCATCTCCACCAGAGCAGCCCATTCCTTGGTGTCGGGATGCTTGCCGTTGTCGCTTTCGAACTGTGCTGCCAACTCCTCGAGATGGAGCAAGTCGGCGATCTTGCGCGCCAGTTCAATCTCCTCGTCCGGCCGCAGCAGACGGATCCGGCCGATCTCCTGCAGGTAAACCCGGATGGAGTCTTCGGTGTAGACCCCCTTCGGACCGATCTTGATGCTGGCCAGGGCCTTGGCTTTGGCCTCCTTTTCCGCAGCAGCTGCCTTCGCTTTCTCCTCTGGAGAAACTGTGGCTACCGCTTCTTTGGAGGCGGCGTCCTTGGCTTTGGCTGTTGCTGCGCTGGCTTTGGCGCCGGTTTTGCTCTTGGCGGCCGAACTCCGGGCCGGCTTCGCTTTGGCTGCCGCAGCTTTCGTGGCCGCGGGTTTCTTCGTCGCCGTCTTGGAGGCTGCCTTCTTCACGGAGGTTGACGTCTTGGCGGCCTTGTCGGTCGAGGCCTGATCGGCTGCCGCCAGCAGCTCATCGGCGGCGGCGCTCAGATCCTTGCTACTGGATTTTGATCGGCTGGTCCGTGCTTTCGCGGGTGCCTTTTTCGTCTCCGCCTTGCTGACGGATGTCACCTCCTTCAGCTCTCCATTGGCATTGGCCAGCAGGACGATGTCCGGTTGAGCTGTCTTGGTGGCGGAAGGACTCATAGCGATGAACAGAAGGCGGAAAAGGTGCTGCGGACTGCTGCACCGGAACACGCGTCATGGCGTGTCGGAACAGGCAAAACCTCTTGGAACCTGAACAGCCGTTCAGAGCTGCTCAGGAACCGGTTCGTTGAGTGCTGGAGGGGGCGTTCCGATAAACGGGGCGTCCGAGGGACGACATCCTGACTTGCCCGGGGTGGTCTCAGACCGGCTGGAGCTGCAGGAAGGTTGTCCTGGCTTCAGACTGCGTGTCTTCCCGCTGGGTCAAGGGCAGGTGTTGGTCAAAACGCACCAACTCATTCATGTTAATGAAGTTTTCCGATCCGTGCAACATCCTGTCAGCTGACGGTCAGCCGGTCGACGTTTGGCTGGAGGCCGGTCGCGAGGGCCGTGTCTTCACCTATCGGGCTGATCCTGACTTGCGTCTGCAGCCGGGCGATCTGGTGCGCGTCCCCCTGCGCAATCGGACGATGCACGGGCTGGTGGTGGGATGCCCCGTCCAGGCGATGCCTGCAGACAGGCAGGCTGCGCTTCAGCCGGTTGAGGCTCTGCTGCAGCGCGCGGCTGTTCCCTCCGACTGGAGGCAATGGCTCGATGGCGTCGCTGAGCGATGTCACCTCAGTGCGTTCCGGATGCTCAAGGCTGCTCTCCCCGCGGGGTGGCTCGGCCAGGCCCGGGCCTCGGCCGTTCGCTCCGGTCGTCGACTGTGGTGGCTGCAGAGAACGACGGCTCAGCCGCTGCCGGATCTCACCCAACGACAGCTGGATCTGCTCGCGTATCTGGATCGTCAGGGCGGAGGGTCGTGGCAGCGGGGTGTGGAGGCGGCCGGATTCAGTGGCGCTGTTGTGGCGGCGCTCGTCCGCAAAGGCTGCATCGAACGCGAACAGCGTCAGTCGTCAGCTGACGCTGAGCTGTCGTCCCCCCCTCACCTCGAGTCTCCCCGAGTTCTCACCGAGGAACAGCAGAAGGCGGTGGCGGCGTACCAGACACTGGCTCCAGGCAAGGGATTGCTGCTCTGGGGCATCACGGGCTCAGGAAAGACCGAGGTGTATCTGCAGCTCGCCGCTGCAGAGCTGGCGGCGGGCCGGCATGTTCTGCTGCTCACACCGGAGATCGGACTGATCCCACAGCTCGTGGATCGCTGTCGCCGGCGCTTCGGAGCCCGGGTCCTGGAATATCACAGCGGCTGCCGGGACCGTGAACGGCTGCGGGCCTGGCAGCACTGTCTTGAGCCGGACCAGCCCCTGGTGGTGGTGGGAACCCGTTCCGCGATGTTCATGCCCCTCGATCCGCTCGGACTCGTGGTGCTGGATGAGGAGCACGACAGTTCCTACAAGCAGGACTCTCCAATGCCCTGCTACCACGCCCGTGATCTCGCCATGGACCGGGTTCAGCGCTGCGGGGGCCGCGTGGTGCTGGGCAGTGCCACACCATCGCTGGACAGCTGGGTGCAGCTGAGCCCCGACGGGCCTCTCACCCTGGCCTGTCTACGGCGTCGTATTTCCGAGCAGCCCTTGCCTCCGGTGCATGTGGTGGACATGCGGCACGAACTGGCGGAAGGACATCGCCGCCTGATCAGCCGGCCTCTGATGGAACGGCTCCAGCAACTGCCGGAGCGGGGCGAGCAAGCCGTTGTGCTGGTGCCGCGCCGTGGTTACAGCCCGTTTCTCGGTTGTCGCAGCTGCGGTGAAGTGGTGCAGTGCCCCCACTGCGATGTGGCGCTCACCGTGCATCGCGGCCATGGAGGACGTCAGTGGCTTCGCTGTCACTGGTGCGATCACCGGGCTGAGATCGAAACCCGCTGCAACCATTGCGGTTCCACAGCGTTCAAGCCCTTCGGTGCCGGGACCCAGCGGGTGCTCGAGCTGCTGGCAGAGGAGCTGGAGGATCTGCGGTTGCTGCGCTTCGATCGTGATTCCACCGGTGGTCGCGATGGACACCGCCGTCTTCTGGACCGCTTCGCGGCCGGGGAGGCGGATGTGCTGATCGGAACTCAGATGCTGGCCAAGGGGATGGATCTCCCCCGGGTCACCCTGGCCGCAGTGCTCGCGGCCGACGGCCTGCTGCACCGCCCCGATCTGCGGGCGGGCGAGCAGGCGTTGCAGCTGCTGCTCCAGCTGGCGGGGCGTGCCGGTCGTGGCGAGCGCCCGGGGCAGGTGCTGGTGCAGACCTATTCACCGGAGCATCCGGTGATCCGTCATCTGGTGGATGGGCGATACGAGGATTTCCTGGCCCAGGAAATCCAGCTGCGACGGGAGGCTGGACTGGTGCCTTTCAGTCGCGCCTGTCTGTTGCGTCTGTCGGGAGAGTCGGCCACGGCCACGGCCACGGCTGCGACGGTGCTTGCGGAGCGAATTCGGCCTCTCTGCTCCTCCCAGGGTTGGTGGCTGGTGGGTCCGGCTCCGGCGCCTGTGGCACGGGTGGCCGGTCGCAGTCGCTGGCAGCTGTTGATGCACGGGCCGGCGGGATCACCGTTGCCTTTGCCTTCCGGTGAAGCGCTGTGGGAGGGACTGCCACAGGGAGTGGCCCTGGCGGTTGATCCGGATCCTCTGGATCTCTGATCAGGACGGCAGTTCAGGGAAGCCGAATCCCAGATTCCGGCGGATTCCCTGCAGGAGCAGGCTCAGCAACAGCAGCAAGGCGACAGCGATGCTGCCCAGACCCAGTCCGCTCCAGCTCCAGTTGTGACGTTCAGCGGTCATGCGCTCACCGCCGTGGAGCCTGTGCAGGGTGCTGCCCTCGTCCATGTTCACCAGGATCTCCAGATCAGGGATCTCCGGAAGGGTCGACAGATCCAGATCCAGGACCAGGGTCTGCTGCACGCCAACAATCCAGTTGCGCTCCCGCAGCGTGAGGCTTGGTGATGGCAGCTCCATCCCGGCGGATTCCGCGGCGAGCTGAATCATCCGTTTCAGTTCTGAGCTCACGATCCGCATGGGTTGCGCAGCGGAGACGATGCGCTGCGCGCCAGGTCCCGGGTGGCTCACCTGCAGCTGGGGCAGGTCGTGATGCAGCTTTTCCTCGAAACGGCTCTGCCAGGGCAGCAGGCGACCATTGCCACTCTGCACCTGCCAGCTCAGGGCGACTCGATCCGGCCCTGGGATGGTGAGGTCCGCCTCGATGCGGATGCAGCCGCTGAGCAGAAGGGTCAGTCCCAGCAGCACGGCTGTCACCAGCGCGGCGAAGCCGAGGGCCGGTGCCTGGGTCGGACCTGTCGGTGGCGGCGGTGGTGGGGGTGGGCGGCGCTTGCGTCGCCGAACGGTCGAGGAGGCGCGGCTGCCGGTGGCAGACATCTCCAGCTGGGGAAGTCGCATGGACCAGCTTTCCGGTCTGGTGAGTGCCGGGGCCTCCAGAATCGTCAGCAACTGCTTGGCCTGCTGACGGAGTTCAGGGTCGCCGCGGCGAGTCAGCAGACGGCAGGTGGCGATGGCCTCGCTGTCGTTGCCCTGACCCATCCAGGCGGTGACCATCAGCAGCCTGACCCGGGCTCCATGGGCATCCGGAAGCGGATGGGACTCCGCCACAGGAGCCAGCAGCTCCAGGCATTGGCCGTAATCGCCACGTTCCAATGCTGCTTCGGCGGCACGCAGATCCAGCGGTTCGGTCGGGGAGCTCACGGGTCAGCCGCGTCCCACCACCATCGTGCCGATGCCGGCATCGGTGAAAACCTCCAGCAGCAGAGCATGAGGGACGCGGCCGTCGATGATGTGCGCCGCCGCGACGCCCTGGGCGAGAGCTCGGATGCAGCACTCAGTTTTGGGCGTCATGCCGCCGGCCACCACACCGTCATGGATCAGCTGGCGCGCCTCCGACAGCCGCAGCTGGCGAATCAGGGACGCCGGATCCGCCCGATCCTGCAGGATGCCTGGTGTGTCAGTGAGCAGCACCAGCTTCTCGGCCTCCAGGGCTGCGGCAACCTCTCCCGCCACCGTGTCCGCATTGATGTTGTGGGCCTTGCCGTCTTCAGGAGTGGCGGCGACGCTGGAGATCACCGGGACGTAGCCGCGCTCCAGGAGGGGTTCGAGCACATCAGGGTTGACGCGGGCCACGTCACCCACCAGCCCGTGGCTGCCATCCCCCCAGGGCCTCGCTTCCACGAGACCGCCGTCGCTGCCGCTCAGGCCGACTGCGCGGGCACCGAGCCGGTTGAGACCATTGACGATCTGCTTGTTGACGCGCCCGACCAGCACCATCTCCACCACATCCATGGTGTCGGCATCGGTGACACGAAGGCCGTCACGGAATTCCGCTGGGATCTCCAGGCGCTTCAGCCATTGGTTGATTTCGGGCCCACCACCGTGGACCACCACCGGCTGGACTCCCACGCAGGCCAGCAGCGCCAGATCCCTGAACACGGCATCGCGCAACTCGGCGTGGGCCATGGCGGCGCCCCCGTACTTCACCACGATGCGTCGGCCAGCGAAATGCTGGATGTACGGCAGGGCCTCGCTCAGGACGGACACCCTCAGGGCGTCATCCCCGGACTGCTTGGAATCAGCCATCGACAACCGGCAGCAGACGCAGATCGAGGCGGTCGTTGTCGAGAGGGGTCAGCTCGGCATGCAGCCCCTTCGAGAAGAAGCGACTGAGACGGTCCTGGCGTGCCTGCCAGCGCTCAAGTGGGATCGCACCGAGCTGGAAGCGAAGCCGCAGTCCATAGCCCCCGTCTTCGTTCAGTTCCTCGATCTCTTCGAGTTGCGGTGGATTGTCCTCATCCCAAAGCTTGAGAGCCTCAAGGGATGACTCGAGATGGGCTTTCTGTCCATATCGCCATCGGGTCACATCTGACAGCAGCTTCGTCAGCTCCGGGGCCGCCTGCTCGCGTTCGTTCTTCAGCGCGGCCTTGGGAGTGACCCGGCGGGCCGGAGGCAGCTCCGAGGACTTCAAAGCAAGCCCCCCGAGCAGGATCGGAATGCCGTAGAAAATCGTGGGCAGGCTCAGGTTGGCGTTACCTGTGCCGTAGGCGACGGCGCCGACCACCGTGAGCACGCCTCCGGCCACCGTGACCAGGCTGCCGGGGGAGAGGAAGTCTTTCATGGACAGGCCTGAGTGTTCGTCATTGTGACGTCCCGCCCATCAGGATGGAGCGGTTACCGCTGTGGACGATCGTGAGTGAGACCCCGTCCCCGGATCTCCGGGAACTGCTGCAGCTCCTGGATGCTGATCGGGCCCTGCTGCTGCAGCAGATCGACAGCGGTCGCTGGCCCGATCTACGGCTGGATCTGGCTGCCCTGGAACGGGAACTCGGTCAGATGCTCACCCGAGCCAGTGAACTGCAGGAGGAGAACGGAGGTCGGTGAGATCAGAAGGGGATCTCGTCGGTGTCCGGCACCAGAGGAGCGGAATTCCAGCTGGTCGTTTCAGGTTCGGGCTGTTTTGCTCTGACGGGTGCGGCAGGTGCCTCACGGCTGGCCGGAGCCGTCTCCGGAGCAGGGCCTGGCGTCTGGCCGCCGACGGGATGCAGGCGCGCGAGGGTGAATTCAGCCCGTTTCTCTTTCGTGCCGTCCTGTCTGGGGACGGTGTTCATCCTCAGCCGACCTTCCAGCACGAGCCGCTGGCCCACCTGCACACGGTTCTGAAGATCCTGGGCGAGGTTGCCCCAGCCCACGACCTTGAGTTCACCCGGGGGATCATCGGCACGCAGCGGATCGAACCGAACGGCCATTTCGGCAATCGGTGTCTGGTTGTCCTGGGTGTAGCGAACCGTCGGTGCTTCGATCACCTCCACTTCGAGCACGCAGTGGTTCATGGCCCTGTTCAGCGATGGGAGCCATCCTGATGCACAGCTGCGGGAATCGCCAGGATCAGCTCTGGCTTCTTGCCGGAACCGGGGAGGGGCCGCGTCTCGCGGCTGCGCTGATCAAGCGGGGCTGGCGGGTGCAGGTCAGTGTTGTGACGCCATCGGCGGCACGTGCTTACGCATCGCTGGGGTTGGAGTCGCTCGCCGTCGGTGCCCTCCAGGGGGAAGCTGCCATCGCCGCCTTCGTGGGGGAGCGGGGTCCGTTCCGATGGGTGGTGGATGCCACCCATCCCTTCGCCACGCAGATCAGCGCCGATCTGGAGCAGGTCTGCGGCGGTCTAGGGCAGCCGCTGCTGCGGCTGGAGCGCCCGCTTGAAACCGGAGGCTCTGCCACGGTCCTGCAAGGGATCGATGATCTGAGCGGTGCCGCTCTGCAGGGGCGTCGGCTGATGCTGGCCATCGGCGGACGCCATCTGGCTGCGGCTGCTCGGCTTGCACGGGTCAGTGGAGCGGAGGTCTTCGCCAGGACCCTGCCCTCGGCCGCTGGACTCCGGGGTGCCCTGGCAGCGGATCTGCCCCAGGGGCATCTGGCTGTGTTGAGACCGCTTCAGGGGGAACCAGCCGGAGGCATCGAGCAGGCGCTTTGCCGGCACTGGGCGATCACCGATGTGCTCTGCCGTCAATCCGGTGGGGTCACGGAGCGGCTCTGGCGCCGGATCGCCCTGGAGCAGGGGTTGCAGCTGTGGCTGCTGCGACGACCGCCCACGGCTGCTCAGGTGGAGACTGTTCCCAGTGAGTCGGCTCTGCTGGAGCGCATCGCCCATGGCTGATCCTTCAGCGATCTGGCTGGTGCTCACCACCGAGGCGGATGCCGATCGGGCCGGGACACTGGCGGAGGCTCTGTTGCAACGCCGACTGGTGGCCTGCGTCAGTCTCACGCCGATCCATTCCCTGTTCCACTGGCAGGGGGAGCTGACGCGCGACAACGAAGTGCAGCTTCTGCTCAAGACCAGCGAGGCCTGTCTTGAACCGCTGCGTCTCGCTCTGACGGAGCTGCACAGCTACGACACCCCGGAATGGGTCAGCTGGCAGGTGGAGACATCGCCCGCCTATGGCGCCTGGGCACGGGATGCGGTCAGTTCAGATGCGCTGCCGCCAGCTGTTTCAGAGACACCTGAGAGCGGGCCCCCAGCTGGGTGACGATCTGCCCGGCGCAGAGGGCTCCCAGCTGACCGCAGCGCTCCAGCGACTCCCCCTGGGTGTAAGCGTGCAGGAAACCGCCGGCATAGAGATCGCCGGCTCCAGTGGTGTCGAGCAGATCTCCCATCCCGAAGATGCCGATGTCCCAGCGCTCGTCACCGCTCATCACCACCGAACCGTCTGCTCCTCGGGTGATGGCGACGGTCGAGCAGCAGCTGCGCACCCGATCCAGGGCAACAGCGAGATCGGCGGTCTCATAGAGCGACAGGATCTCCGTTTCATTGGCGAACAGCACATCCACATGACCGTTCACCAGCTCCAGGAAACTGTCGCGATGGCGATCGACGCAGAAGCCGTCGGAGAGCGAGAGAGCCACCTGACCACCCGCTTCGCGGCAGGCTTCTGCTGCTGCGATGAAAGCGCGTTTGGCGGCAGGACTGTCCCAGAGATAACCCTCGAGGTAGAGCACCTTGGTCTCACGCACCATCGAGAGATCCAGATCGTCGGGCTCCAGCTGGGTTGAGGCGCCGAGGAAGGTGCACATCGTGCGCTCCGCATCCGGAGTCACGTAGATCAGACAGCGAGCCGTCGTGGCGCCGCTGGTGGCTGATGGGGTGTCGAAACGGGCGCCAACAGCACGGATGTCGTGGCTGAAGATCGTTCCGAGTTGGTCGTCGCGGACGCGGCCGATGAATCCGGCCCGCCCTCCCAGCTGAGCGATCCCCACCATGGTGTTGGCAACGGAGCCACCGGAGGTTTCGAGTCCTGGACCACTCGCTTTGTAGAGCGCCTCCGCCTGCTGCTCATCGATCAGAGCCATGCCGCCTTTCTGCAGGCCATGAGCGTTCAGGAAGCTGTCGTCGGTCTGAACCAGCACGTCAACGATGGCGTTGCCGATTCCCACCACGTCAAGGCTGCAGGAGCTGGGGAAGCGGGCGTCGGGAGCCATGGAGAAGCGGTTGAGGGCCCGCAGTATGGCCTCCCGTCGTGATCAGGCGCTGAGCAGAGCCCGCTTCGGACCATGGATCGGATCCTCCACCACGATGGTCTGGTCACGGCTGGCGCCGAGGGAGACGATGGCGATCGGCACCTCCATCAGATCCGCGAGGAAGCGCAGATAGGCCATGGCTGCCTCGGGCAGATCCTCCAGTTTGCGGCAGTCCTCGGTGGAGCACTGCCATCCAGGCAGGGTCTCGAAGATGGGCTGGCAACGGGCGAAGTCGTCGGAGCTGCTGGGGAAGTGATCGATCCGTTCGCCATCCAGCTCGTAGGCCACGCAGACCTGAATCGCATCCAGTTCATCCAGCACATCCAGCTTGGTGACGGCGAGGCAATCAAGACCGTTCACCTGAACGGCGTAGCGACCGATCACCCCGTCGAACCAGCCGCACCGCCGGCGCCGGCCGGTGGTGGTTCCGAATTCACCACCGCGTTCCGTCAGCTGGTCGTTCAGGCTGCCGCTCAGTTCGGTCGGGAAAGGCCCTTCCCCGACTCGGGTGGTGTACGCCTTGGCAACACCGATGACCCGGTCGATCAGGGTGGGTCCCACCCCGGCACCAATGCAGGCACCTCCGGAGACCGGGTTCGAGGAGGTGACGTAGGGATAGGTGCCGTGATCAAGGTCCAGGAGGGTTCCCTGGGCACCCTCGAAGAGAATGTTCTTGCGTTCGCGGGCGGCCTGGTGGATGGCGCGGGTGCAGTCGACCACATGGGGGGACAACCTGCGGCCGTAGTCGAGGTACTCGCTGATCACTGCGTCGGGATCCAGGGGCTCCACCGCGTAGATCGTCTCGAGCAGCTGATTCTTCTCCTGCAACGGCCCTTCCAGACGCTCCCTGAGCCGCTGCTCGTCCAGAAGATCGATCACCCTGATCCCGCTGCGCTGGGACTTGTCGGCATAGGTGGGGCCGATGCCGCGCCCGGTGGTGCCGATCCGACGGGCACCGCGCTGCTTCTCCATCGCCTGATCCAGCAGGCGGTGATAGGGCATCGTCACGTGAGCCGTCGAGGCCAGTTGCAGCCCCGAGATGTCGATATCGTTCTCCTTCAGCATTTCGAGTTCGCCGAGCATCACCCTCGGGTCGACCACGGTCCCTGAGCCGATCAGGCAGATGGTGTCTGGATAGAGAATCCCGGAAGGGATCAGATGCAGCTTGAGAACGCGCTCATCAACAACGATCGTGTGGCCTGCGTTGACGCCGCCCTGATAGCGAACGACGACATCAGCGGACCGGCTCAGAAGATCGGTGATCTTGCCTTTCCCCTCGTCACCCCACTGAGCTCCGATGACGACAACGTTGGCCAAGGACACTGCGGCCCGAAGCCGCGAATCTGCACAATCCGGGAGTCTCTCAGATGTGGTGTCCGGCCGTCAAAGAGATGAAGCCGGATGGGATCAGCTGCCGCGGACGGCGGACCGTTCTGCCTTGGTGAGTTCCTTGGCGATGCGGTCGTGCAGGTCCTCCGGGAGGGGACGGTTGGCGTAGCCCGCATAGTGACCGGCCAGGGAGTTGAGAGCGGTCTGCATGGTGGTGAAGGAGGTGAGGCCATTCACCCTGGACTGCGGCCTGTAGCGCGACATGTAGTCGTTGATCAGTGCTCGGGCCTCGACCTCGGCTTCGGCATGTCCTTCGGCATCCTGCGGCAGATCGATCACCTCGAGCAGGCTGCGGGAGACCGCGACGGTGTCCTCGACGTAGTCACCGCTGAGACGGGCTTCGGCATCTCCGCTGCAGGCGCTGAGAAGCAGGCAGAGAGACAATCCGAGGGCGATGGTCACTCGGGAGAGAGGCTTCAGCAGACGTGCCAGGGCGGAGAGCATCGATCCGTTGTGACTGGGTGGGACTTTAAGGGCGAAGGGCGCTGATCAGAGCACTGAGGGCTTCGCCGTGGTGAAGCTTGCTCACCTGCCGTCCACGGCGCTGAACCAGTTCCACCAATCCGTCCGCCGCATCGCGTCCCACCACGATTCGCCAGGGGATTCCGATCAGATCCGCATCTTTGAATTTCACACCTGCCCGTTCGCGGCGGTCATCCAGCAGTGCGTCGACCCCTGCTTGCAGGAGGCTGTCGTAGAGCTGCGTGCCAAGGGCGGCCTGGCCCTCGTCCTGGATGTTGGCCACCACCACGATCGCCTCGAAGGGGGCCATCGCTTCCGGCCAGCAGATGCCGGCCTCATCGTGATGCTGTTCAACGGCGGCCTGGGCCAGGCGGGAGATCCCGATGCCGTAACACCCCATCCAGAAGGGTTCCTCCTGCCCAGCCTCGTTTGTGAAACGGCTCTGCAGCGCTGTGGAGTACTTGCGTCCGAGCTGAAAGATGTGCCCGACTTCGATGCCCCTCCTTGCCTCCAGTCGTGCCTCGGGGTTGTGCACACAGGCTTCGCCCGCTCTGGCGGTGCGCAGGTCGACGGCCGCTGGTGTGCCTCCCAGCTCAGCCCAGGTGCAATGGCTGCGATGCATGTCCGGCTGATTGGCTCCGCAGCAGAAGCTGTCCAGGGTCGTGGCCGTCGCGTCGGCAAGGCGCAGGAAGCGCGTTCTCCAGCTGGAGGCCCCGGACAGCAGCGCATCGTCCAGATCCGGACCGATCGATCCGAAGGGGATCCCGCTCAAGCCCTGGCGGCTGATGTCCTCCGTTGTGATGCTTCGGCAGTCCAGCACTCCTGCACCCAGTTCAACGCTCAGGGCGTTGATGAGTTTCACGTCATTGAGCTCCTGATCACCCCGCAGGCTCAGCAGAACGGGTTGCTCCTCGCCGTCCTCGAGCCTCGCCACCAGCAGCAGCACTTTGACCATCTGTGAGGGGTGCCAGCCCTGCGTCTCGCAGACGGCCGCGATGCTGGTCTGGCCTGGGGTTTCCACCAGTGTCATCCCAGCCGTCTGAAGCGGTACTGCCGGAGACGGCAGCGAGACCGCCTTCTCCTGGTTGGCGGAATACACCCCGTCGTCGCTGATCAGAATCAGATCTTCACCGGCATCCGCCGTCACCATGAACTCCTGGGACGCGGCTCCTCCGATCGCGCCACTGTCGGCATCCACGGGAACAGCCTCAAGGCCGCAGCGCTCGAAGATGCGTCGGTAGGCCTGATCCATGCGCTCGTAGGTGGCCCGAAGATCCGCCTCATCCGCATGGAAGGAGTAAGCGTCTTTCATGATGAATTCGCGTCCCCGCATGAGCCCGAAGCGAGGGCGGATCTCGTCCCGGAACTTGGTCTGGATCTGATACAGGTTCACCGGCAGCTGTCGGTAGGACCGGAGCAGATCGCCGGCAAGGCTCGTGATCACCTCTTCGTGGGTGGGTCCCAGTCCCAGCTGGCGACCCTGGCGGTCTTCGAGGTGAAACATGATTCCTTCGCCGGCGGTGTAGCCCTGCCAGCGCCCGCTGCGTTGCCACAGTTCAGCCGGATGCAGCTGCGGGAGCAGCGATTCCAGAGCACCAGCGCCGTTCATCTCCTCCCGGACGATGGCTGTGATCCGCTGCAGGACCCTCCACATCAGAGGCAGATACGCATAGATGCCGGATCCGACACGCCGGATGTAGCCCGCCCGAAGAAGCAGTTGGTGAGATGTGATCTCCGCTTCGGAGGGAACATCCCTGAGCGTCACCAACATCAGGCCGGAGACGCGCATGATCGATCCCTGAAGTCGGCGAAAAGTTATCACCGATCCGAACAGGTGCCGATCACTTAAGTGTCCGTCTCGCTTGAAAACCCGTGTGCGACATGAGTCTCGGCTGCTACGGTCCGAGCATTCCAGGCTGTCCAAGGGTTATCTCATGTTTCCTCGGTCGGTTGAATCTGTTGCTTCGCAAATTCAACAATCGGTTGAAATCGTCGGGGATGTTGCAGCAACTGCGGCGCAGAGTGATGCTCTCGTCGGCATCGATGATGTTCAGAAATCACTGAACCGTTCCAGGGCTTCTGTATACCGGTACACCAACACAGACCCTCGGAACCTGAATCCCCCTTTCAATCCGCGCAAGCTGAATCCTGAATACCGCAGTGATCAGAAGGATCCGCTGCTGTTTCATCCCAACGAGGTGGCGCGTTTCGCCAAGGATGTCCTGCGGATCAAGGAGGTCACTGTCGAGGTTCTGAACTCACCCTCCACCGCGACACAGCAGATGCTGGGTTCCATCCTCGAGGAGCTCAAGGGAATCCGTTCCCACCTTGAGGGCCTGTCGCAGCCGCCATCCGATCTCGATGCCAGGCGCGATCGTCAGGATCGGCCTGCTGCATGAGCCTGGGGTCGGTGACAGAATGACGACATTCACCCTGTGACGAGATGAGGGTTCGGCTCCGGCCAACCCAACGACATGGCCACTGATCCGGCATTCCACCATCAGGACGATTCGTCCTCGAGTTCAGAGAGCGAAGACCCTTTCAGTCCGGGCCCCCCTGTCACGGCCCTGATCGGCCTGATCATTGCTCTCTCCAGCGTCGGCGCCCCTCTCGCTGCAGTCATCACCGATCGTTCCTCCGGATGGTCCGGGCTGACGCCCACCGCCCAGCAACGCGATGGATCTCCGCCCCCTCCCCCCTTCTCCCTCACCAGGGCTGGTCAATCTGCTGGTGGAGATCCCGGCTGGTAGCCGCAACAAATACGAATATTCCGCTGAAGCAGGGGTGATGGCACTCGACCGTGTGCTGCATTCCTCGGTCCGCTACCCCTTCGATTACGGCTTCATCCCCAACACGCTCGCGGAGGATGGCTCGCCTCTGGATGCCATGGTGATCATGGCGGAGCCCACGTTCGCAGGATGCCTGATCAAGGCTCGTCCGATCGGCCTGCTGGATCTCCATGACCGGGGGGCGTACGACGCCAAGCTGCTCTGCGTGCCTGAGGCGGATCCACGTCAGCGGACCATCCGCAGCATCCGGCAGATCGCTCCATCCCAGCTTGAGGATGTCTCGGAATTCTTCCGCACTTATAAGAATTTTGAGGGCCGCGTCGTCACGATCGACGGCTGGCGGGACGTCGATGCGGTTCAACCGCTGCTCGACGCCTGCATCGCTGCGGCGAGATGCTTGTAAGTTGGTGCGCACCTGAGACTTCGTACGACCCGTGCCCACCATCCGTTTTGAGCAGGAAGGCCAGCAGGTTGGGTGCATTGAAGGGGCGAATCTCCGCAAGGCGGCTCTCGATGCCGGCATCAATCCCTACAACGGCCTCAACAACCTCAACAACTGCAGCGGTGTCGGTCAGTGCGGCACCTGCGTGATGGAAGTTGTCGAGGGTGCCTCGAATCTGTCCCCGCGCAGCGATGTCGAGGAGGTGTACCTGGCGGATCGTCCGGCCAACTTCCGCCTCAGCTGCCGCACCACCGTCAATGGGGACGTCACCGTCCGCACCCGTCCATCCGAGGGGGTGGGTCGCGGCTCCAACAGCCTGATCGGCGCTGTGAAATCCCTGTTCGGGCGCTGATCTTGTCCGACCGCCTCCGGGTCTGGAGCTACAACCGCTGCAGCACCTGCCGTCGTGCCTTGGCCTGGTTGCAGGACCGTGGCCAGGATCATGATCTGTTCGACATCACGTCGGCCCCTCCTCTGGCAGCTGATCTGGCTCACGCCATGGACCAACTGGGCCGCAAGGCTCTGTTCAACACGAGTGGCCAGAGTTACCGCGCTCTCGGGGCTGCAGCGGTCAAGGCCATGAGCGATGCGGAGGCCCTCGAAGCTCTGTCCAGCGATGGGAAGCTGATCAAGAGACCGTTCGTGATCTGTCCTGACGGGACCGTGCTGGTGGGCTTCAAGCCTGAGGTCTGGTCGGAGACTCTGTCCGGTTGAAGTTCAGACCATCCAGTTCGCTGATCAATGCATCGACGCCGCCCTGATCGCGCAGCTGACTGAAGCTGGAGCGTTTGAGATCCTCCAGCAGTGAAGCGAGCAGGTCCTGGCTGCGCTCCAGGATGGGTCCCTGATCGAGGACCCTGGCCAGTTCCTCCCAGAAGCGATCCAGGGTTTGTGTGCTGAGGGAATCGAGCACGGGATCCTTTTGTCCGATGCGTCCCCCGGCCCCTCTGGAGACATCGATCAGTGAGTCGACCAGACCACCGGCCAGCTGAAGGCTCAGTTCGCTTTCCGCGCGCTGCAGGGCCGGCAGACCTCTGAGGGCCTCCGGCCGAACCGAGCGCTCCATGCTCCGCTGCAGCAGGTGGCCCAGCAGAGCCACCAGCTGGGGGCGCAGATTCGGGCCCACCTGTGTGAGCAGCAGTGGCAGCCAGAGTCGTGCCAGCTCCGCGAGTTCCCGTTGTTCGTTCACATCGGTTGACTGGTAGCTGCAGAAGCTGCGGACTCGCTGAGGGAGCTGCGGAGAGCGGATCACCTGCTGAGCGGCATCCACCACCCGCACGGTGATCACCTCGAACAGCTCCAGCGCCAGCAGGGCCACGACGCCCCGACTGATCACCGCTCGCAGCGGTTCCAGTTGAATCAATCCCGCTCTCGACAGGCGTTCGGTGACGGGTACCACCCGCAGCAGGCGTGCGAAGGGAAGCAGCAGCGGCAGGTCGATCCATCGCCGCAGCAGGGCGTCACGCCAGCGAATCGCCGGGTAACGCCGTTTCAGCCGCAGGGTCCGGAGCAGGATGTCGAGCAGGAACAGCAGCCGGAACGGGGTGTCGATCCGCCAGCTCAGATCCGTGGGTTGCCCGTTCGCATCAATGCTGCGCCAGGTGTTGACCTGCACCAGCGGCAGGATCTTGACGGTCCAGAACTGCCGCTCGACAGCCCAGTCCGACTGGCTCAGGTGTCGGTCGCTGAGCAAGAAATCCGCTGACTGCTGAGCGGAATCCAGCCCGGCGCGGGTGCGGAGCTGGGATTTGATCTTTTCCAGGGCGCCGGCATTGCCGGAATTCAGGAATGGATTCGTGGTGATCATCTCCGTGGTCAGCCGCGCCTGTTCCTGAAACAGACGCTTCACCTCCGGGTCTGCGGTTCCCCGCTCCACGGCGAGCCTGTCCAGGTCCTGGAAATGCCTCATGTAGGCCTGGGTGTCCCGATGGGGTTCGATGCCCTTGATCGGGTCGTAGAACGGCGTGATGTCCGGCAGCCAGGGCAACGGCACCGCCAGCGGCACGGAGGGCAGCGGATAGAGGTTGCGCTGAAGCCAGAAGTTGCGCAGCGGCAGATAGGTGGCGTCGAAAATCACCCAGGCAAGATTCGCTGCAGCCAACAACGCGAGCGCCTGGTCCCAGCGCCGCCAGGCTCTGGCGCGGTGGTGGAGCTTGAACCCTTGCCAGCGGGGGCGAACCATGGGGGTACGAAGTGCGGCCCGGGAAGTGAGCTCGTCACACTCCTTCTATCGTGGTGCAGATTCACAGAGAAGTGATCCGTTGGCAGGCGATCAGAAGCAGGAGCGTCGATCGAACTCCAACGAAGGCGACAGGGCTCATCAACAAGGCACGAAAACCCACCCTTTCTGGGATTTCTGGGCACCGGTGCTGTTCACCCTGGCGTTGTATCTGGGGATCCGACAGATGGTGGTGGAGGCTCGCTACATCCCGTCGGGTTCGATGCTTCCCGGACTGCAGATCCAGGACCGGCTTCTGGTGGAGAAGCTGACCTTCCGGACCCGGCCCCCCAGACGAGGAGAGATCGTCGTGTTCAACTCTCCCTATGCATTCGACCCCGCTCTGCGGTCTCCCCAGCGGCCCTCTCCGCTCCGCTGCATTCTGGTGAATCTGCCTCTGGTGAGCTTCATTCCCGGACTGGCGAACCCCGCCTGTGATGCCTACATCAAACGGGTGATCGCCGTGGCCGGCGACCGTGTTGTGGTCAGCCCCAGTGGTGAGGTCATCCTGAACGGGGAGCCGCTCGAAGAGCCCTATGTCCAGCGTTTCTGTGCGGTCAACGAACAGGGGATGAGTCCCTGTCGCACCATCGACACCACTGTGCCGGACGCGTCGGTGCTCGTGCTGGGAGACAACCGGCAAAACAGCTGGGACGGGCGCTTCTGGCCCGGTGGCCCATTCCTGCCGGAAAACGAGATTCTCGGCAGAGCCGTGATCCGGTTCTGGCCTCTCAACCGATTGGGGGGACTCAGCGACTGAGCCCGCAGGCGGTGACCCTGCCACGCATCTCACGGTTCAGCAGAGCCAGGTTCGCGGCCATCGGAGCCGCGGCATCATCCTGGCGGACCTGCCAGGTCTGTTCAGGGTCGAACAGCAGCCAGCGTCGGCTTCCGACAGCGAGCGCCTCGGGAGGCTGATCGATCAGAGCGGAGGGACCGAAGCTGAGCCCCTGCCAGAGCTGTTCGAGGCTGAAATCGCCGTTGCGAACCAAGGCATCCCAGAGCGCCGGAAGCACCAGGTGATGCCCGCTCAGCCCTGGGGGACGCTGATCCGGCGGGAGCAGCATGTCCTCCGCATCCATCGGAACGGCATGCACTGAGACGGCTCGGATCAGCTGCTCGCGCAGGGCCTGCTGCAGCGCTTCGCGGTCGGCGGCGCCTCCCAGCGATGGGTGCACCCGCCAGCTGGCATCCCCTCCGGGAAGATCCCCGCGATCCGCCAGCAGGTGCCACCAGCAGACGCTGGTGAGAGGGGGCAGCGCATCAGCGCGGAGAGACTCCACGGCAGCCGCCGTGGACACGTTCATCAGACGCAGCTGCCGTTCCGGGTGCCGCTGATGCAGGGCCAACAGCTGTCTCAGGGGCAGGGTCTCACTGGTTTCCGGATCCGGTGCCCAACCGGCCCGCAGGGTCTCAACGCCTTCGCGCACCATGCCATCCCCCTGCAGGGCGGGATCACGGGGGGCGACCAGCACCGGTGCCGATCCCATCTCTCCCAGCAGCAACCCACGTTCCAGCAGCGTCAGAGGAATCAGCGCATCGTCATCAGCAAGACCGATGGCCCCCAGATCGAGCAGATCACCATGGGACGCGAGTTCGGTTCCGGCACCTCCCCGGCTGAAGCCACCCCAGAGATGGATGGTCACCTCCCGCGGGTCATGGTCGCGGAAACCGATCAACCGTTCCGGTGAATCGCGCCAGGTCGGGCTCCGCGGCAGCAGCGCCACCTGGCCGTAACCGGCTGCGGCAGCACAGCGTCGCAGGCTGTCGAGGGTTTCCGAACGGCCGCTGAATGGAGACTCCAGCACGGAGTGGGGATCCACCAGGCATGGGGCGATCAGCTGGCCGGAGGCCTCCGTGGCGGTCACGCCCAGCTGGATGGCTCTCTCCCGAGCCGCCTGATCAAATCCCTGCAGGACGCCGGATTCCAGCAGAACGGCCCCGTCCCGGACCGGCCGATCCGGACCTTGCAGGATCCGGATCGGATCCAGCAACAGGGTGTCGTTCATGGCATCAGAGCGCGCCTGCCGCGGTCCGGTCGAGCACACTCCCGAAGTGGGAGGTGAGATTGAGACAGGTCACCACTGCAGGCTGGCCCGGATCCGTTGCGATGTCGACCACCGTCACACCGCCATTGCCCTGCTTCACCGCCCAGATGTCCGCCGGCGTCAGGCCGAGCAGATCACAGAGGATGGTTTTGTTGACGGCGTCATGGGCCACCACCAGAGCGGTGTCCTCCGCCTCCAGGGAGGTTGCGATCTCCCCCCAGCTGCGGACCGAGCGGGCCCAGACATCCTGAATCGTTTCGCCGTCAGGCATCTGAACCGTTTCCGGAGTTCGTTTCCAGGTGTCGAGCAGGTCCGACCAGTCGGCTCGGATCTCGGACTCGAGCTTGCCCTCCCACTGGCCGTGGCCGATCTCCACGAGCCCGTCGGTCTGGGTGAGGGCGACGCCGGGATGGGCTTCCAGAATGATTTCAGCCGTTTCGGTCGGCCGCGACAGGGTGCTGCTCCAGGCCCGGTCGATCCTGACGGTTCTGAGAAAGTCTCGGGCTGCAGCTGCCTGGCTGCGTCCGTGCTCATTCAGAGGGATGTCGATCTGCCCCTGGAAACGTCCTTCCTTGTTCCAGTCCGTCTCCCCATGACGCACAAGGATGAGCCGGGCCCCCTTGCCCTTGGCAGGAAGCGGAGAGAGATGGGTGGTGCTGTTCAGGCACTCGATCTGCACCTGAGGGCGAGACTCTCCAGCCGTGAGGTTGAAGACCGAGAGCGAGGTGTTGTCCACTCTCAGCCGGCGGAATCCGTTCTCAGGTTCCCCCAGCAGGGTGAGCATCAGACAGCGAAGGATGGCGTTGTGGGCAACGACCAGCACCGTGGCGTCGGTCTCGACTGGATGTCGCTTCAGCAGCCCTGCCACGAAGTGCTCGGCCTGCTGCATCAAGTCAGGGAGGGGGCGGTAGCGGCGACCATCCCTCCGCTCCAGTTTCAGTTCGAGCGGCCGTCGCTTCCAGGTGGCGTAATCCTCCGGATACCGCTCGGTCAGCTCATCGATGGCCATCCCCGACCAGGGTTCCAGATCCACCTCCAGCAGGCCGTCGTCGAACACCGGCTCCGGTGCTGTGCCGCCGCGGGCCTCCAGCAGGGACGCAGTGGTGGAGGCTGCCCGGCGCAGGCGTGAGCTGTAGACGGCATCAAAGGGAACGTCCGAGAGCGATTCCCCCAGTGCCCTGGCCTGCTCGTGACCCTCTTCGGTGAGGTTGGAGAGGTCATCACGCCCCTGAATGCGGCGCTCCTGGTTGAAACTGCTCAGACCGTGGCGGACGAGGAGAAGACGGAGGGGCACCGTGCTGCAGCAAAGCGCGGCCATCGTATGGGGCAAGCCCCGCCGGAGGACAATCGGGTGTAGTTGAGCCGACGTGGTGTCGTCCAGTTCTCCCCGCCCGGTTGAGCCCCGCTGGAAAACACTCCTGGCCGTTCTCTCCCTGGTGCTGGCCACGGCGATCTGGGTCACCGGGCTGATCGACAGCCTCAGTCGGCCATCGGTTGCGCCGGTCCTGACTCTCCAGCAGCAGGAGCTCAGTGTGCTGGCGGAGCCAGCCGTGCCTTCGGCGTTGCGCCCGGTGCTGATGGGGGAGGCGCCAAGGCAGGTTCTGCTCCAGGCCTTGCAGGACAGTCCAGAGAGCCGGCGCAGCTCACGCCAGACGCAGCTGCTGAAACTGCTGCAGGGTTCCGGGGATGCGGACATCGCAGCTGCGCGGGCATCGGATGATCCGCTCCTCCAGCTGCTGGCCTGCGAAGCCGAGCCAGATGCATCAGAGGCGCTCTGCCTGGATCAGCAGATCGCTTCTGGAGCGGCTCTGCGGCTGACCCTCAGCGCCACACTGCCACTGGTCATGGTGCTCCTGGGGAGCCTGCTGCTGCTCCAGCAGGGATGGAGTCTGTTGCGGGGACAACAGGAGCCTTCGCCCTCTCTTGAGGGGCCCGAGCTGACGCTGATCGACATGATCCTTCTTGTCGCCGGCGGGTTTGTCGTCATCAGTGCCGTGGCCATGCCGCTGCTGGCTCTGCCGCTGGTCGGAGCCCTCACCTCGGCTCTGGCCAGTCCCCGTCGGGAAGCCGTCGGAGTGGTGATCAACTACAGCCTGATGGCCCTGCCGAGTTTGTTGATCCTGCGGCGTCAGCTCCGTGCCCTGGACCCGCAACGCAGTCCATCCGGAGGCTGGCTGCAATGGGGGCTGCATCCTCCTGCCTCGGCTCTTCGCCTGGCTGCCTCCGGATGGTTGATGGTGACTCCGGTGGTGACCCTGGCCGGTTGGCTGGTGGTGAAGCTGGTCGGTGATCCCGGTGGCAGCAATCCACTGCTGGAACTGGTCCTCGGCAGTCGTGACCCTCTGGCGCTGCTTCTGCTGTTGCTGACGGCTGTGGTGCTGGCGCCGCTTTTCGAGGAGGTGATTTTCCGCGGGACGCTGCTTCCCGTTCTGGCAAGCCGGGTTGGATCCGGTCCCGCTGTGCTGCTCAGTGCGCTGGTGTTTGCGCTTGCCCATCTGAGCATCGGTGAACTGGCTCCGCTGACGGTTCTCGGAATCGGTCTCGGTCTGCTGCGCCTTCGAGGCGGACGCCTGCTCCCCTGCGTGCTGATGCACGCTCTCTGGAACGGCATCACCTTCCTGAATCTCCTGCTTCTCTGAGTCTTGCGGCCGGCCTGTGCGGGTGGTTCACTGGCCTATTCGACTGTGTCCACGGTGGTTGCCGCTCCGGAACAGCGACAGACCTCCAGGGCTCTCGAGCTGATTCAGGGGTCTCTGTCATCAGGACGGGTGTCCCGTCGATCGCCGGTTCTCGGCGGTCTTCATCGCCTCGCGGATGGAACTCTGCTCGGCGTGATCACGGCCGCGGCAGTGCTGTCAGGCCTGACTCTGCACTGGCAGCATCGCTGGACGCTTTCCTTTCAACGGTTGGAGGGAACCCGCTCGTTGTCCCATCGGCTGACGGAATCCACGGCGCAGCTGGAACAGCATCTCCTGAGACGCACGGCCCGTCCCTCCAGCCTCGTTCCCACCAAGGTGGCCAATCTGGTGTATCTGAAACGTCCGGAATCGTCGGTCGCCAAACCCGAGAGTCAACAACTTCTGCCTGTCCTGGATGATCTGATCGACCAGCGGATCCGGGCCGGCTACTGATGGCTGCACCGTCCCAGGCTCCCGCGACGCCCTCCAGGTCCCGGCGTCGAGGCCGTTCCCGGGTGGTCCCGCTTGAGAAGGTGCCGTCCAGACGTCTCTGGATGGTGTTTCTGGTGCTCAGTGCCGGTCTGATCGGCCTGGCCGGACGGATGGCCTGGCTGCAACTGGTGCAGACCGATGCTCTTGAAGCCCGTGCCCGCCGCCTGCAGACCCAGCGCACCCAGCCGCTCGGTCAGCGCCGTCCGATCGTCGATCGCACCGGCCGTCTGGTGGCCATGGATGAGAAGCGATTCCGTCTCTGGGCTCATCCGCGTTACTTCAACCTGCCCGGAGATGACCCGAACCACATCCGTCCGGCTGCGGATGTGGCGGAACTGTTGTCGCCCATGATCGCTGTTCCGGCCAGCCGCCTTGAGGCCGAGATGGCTCAGCGCCCCTCGGGGATCCGGCTTGCTGAAGGCCTGGATCCCGAGACGGCTGCACGGATCCGATCCTTGGGCATCAGCGGTCTGGACCTTGAGGCTTATCCGCAGCGGATCTATCCACAGGGCTCGCTGTTCGCCAACGTGGTCGGGTTTCTCAACGACGAGCGCGTCCCCCAGGCAGGGCTCGAGCAGAGCCGCGATGAGGAGCTGATGCGTCACGAGCAGGCCCGCAGCATGCGGCGGGGTGCTGACGGAACGCCCCTCCCCGACGATCTGGCTCCGGGTGTGTTCTACGGAGATGATCTCCGGCTGCAGCTCACCCTTGATGGCCGTCTTCAGGAACTGGCCGTCAAGGCTCTGTCGGAGCAGGTGGCGAAGTGGAAGGCGCAGAAAGGGGCAGCCATCGTCATGGATGTCGCCAACGGCGAGCTGCTGGTGCTCGCCTCCACACCCACGTACGACCCCAATCGCTACTGGAGCTTTGATCCCGGTCGATTCCGGGAATGGTCCGTGCAGGATCTCTACGAGCCCGGCTCGACCTTCAAACCCATCAATCTGGCGCTCGCTCTTCAGGAAGGTGCCATCAGGCCGGACGAGCGGGTGCATGACGTGGGTCAGTTGAAGATCGGTGGCTGGCCGATCAACAACCACGACAAGCGAGCCAATGGCCTGGTGGATTTCGCCACCGTGCTGCAGGTGTCCAGCAACGTCGGAATGGTGCAGGCCATGCGCCGACTCGATGACGGTGTCTACTGGGATTGGATGAACCGTCTCGGAATCGACCGGAGACCGGATACCGATCTGCCGGGAGCGGTGGCCGGACAGCTGAAGACGAAGAAGCAGTTCACAACGCATCCGATCGAACCGGCGACCAGCGCCTTCGGGCAGGGGTTTTCCCTGACGCCGCTCAAGCTGACCCAGCTGCATGGGGTGCTGGCCAACGGCGGTCGTCTGGTCAGTCCTCACATCACCCGGGGCTTCCGCTCCGGTGAGGCCCTCGCCCCGGCTGCCTCGCCGGGAGGACAGCAACTGTTGAAGCCTGAGATCACCCGTACGGTTCTGAGCTGGATGGAATCGGTGGTGGACAAGGGCAGCGGCAAGGGGGTGAAGACCCCCGGCTATCGCATCGGCGGCAAGACCGGAACAGCGCAGAAAGCTCTCAACGGCGTTTATCTGCCTGGAGCGAAGATCTGCAGCTTTGTGGCCACCCTGCCGATCGAGTCCCCTCGTTACGTCGTTCTGGTGGTGATCGACGAACCCCAGGGGGACAATGCCTACGGCTCAACCGTGGCCGTTCCCGTGGCCAAGCAGATCATTGATGCACTGCTGGTTGTGGAGAAAATCACACCTTCAAAACCTGCAGAATTGAACAAGACCGTCAACGGCTGACGGCTTCTAAAACGCCGCTACGTTACGAACAGAAGAGCCTTTTTCCACAATGGCCAGCTTGCTTGAGCAGCTCTCCGCGATGACGGTCGTGGTGGCAGATACAGGAGATCTGGAGGCGATCCGTAAATTCACTCCCCGCGACGCCACCACCAACCCATCCCTGATACTCGCTGCCGCCCAGATACCCGCTTATCAGAATCTGATTGATGAGGCGCTGCGCTCATCCCGCAAGCTGATCGGTGACAATGCCCCGGTCGAGGATGTGGTGCATGAGGCTCTCGACGAGATCAGCGTCATCTTCGGTAAAGAGATTCTCAAGATCGTTCCCGGCCGCGTGTCCACCGAGGTGGATGCCCGCCTCAGTTACGACACGGACGCCACGGTTGAAAAGGGCCGCAAGCTGATCCGCCTGTACAACGATGCCGGTATCAGCAACGAGCGCGTTCTGATCAAGATCGCCTCCACCTGGGAGGGCATCAAGGCTGCTGAAGTGCTTGAGAAAGACGGCATCCACTGCAATCTCACTCTGCTGTTCGGCTTCGGTCAGGCCGTGGCCTGCGCCGAGGCGGGTGTCACCCTGATCTCCCCGTTTGTCGGTCGCATCCTCGACTGGTTCAAGGCCGACACCGGTCGTGATTCCTATCCGGGCCCGGAAGATCCTGGTGTCATCTCTGTGACCCGCATTTTCAATTACTTCAAGACCTACGGCTATAAGACCGAGGTGATGGGAGCCAGTTTCCGGAATCTCGATGAGATCACGGAACTTGCCGGATGCGATCTGCTCACCATTTCTCCCAAGCTGCTGGATCAACTGCGTGAGAGCGACGCGGCACTGACCCGCAAACTCGATGGATCCAATCCTGTGAGCGCCGAAGAGCAGATCCATGTGGATCGCGAGCGTTTCGACGCGATGATGAAGGACGATCGAATGGCGTCGGACAAACTGGGCGAGGGCATCAAAGGCTTCAGCAAGGCCATCGAGACGCTTGAGCATCAACTCGCCCATCGCCTCGCGGAACTGGAGGGGGGCAAGGCCTTCGGTCATGCCGTTCAGGAGATCTTCATGCTCAACGACATGAACGGCGACGGCAGCATCACCCGGGACGAGTGGCTCGGCAGTGATGCCGTCTTTGATGCACTGGATCAGGATCACGATGGTCTGATCTCCCAGGAGGATGTGCGTCAGGGTTTCGGTGCTGCGCTTTCCCTGACCGCCGCCTGAGCCATGGCACGGAAGCAGGGAGGGGCATTACCTCTCCTTCATCTGTGATCACCAAACTTCGTTGGTGACGATTTGACTTCCATGCACGCCCTCGACACCATGCTTGCGCTCGCCAGCAAAGGCGAGGTGATCACCCTCAAGGCCGGTGAGGTGTTGTTCTCCACTGGAGACACAGGATCCACCATGTATGGCCTGTTGGAGGGATGCGTCCGTCTCACCTGGATCGGCGAAAGCGGCACCCAGGGCCATGAAGACATTCCCACCGGTCACGTGTTCGGCGCGGGTGCGCTGGTGATGAGGGATCACCAGCGTCTGGGTACGGCGACCGCGACCTCTGATTGCCGCCTCATCGAAATGAACCGTGAGAAGTTCCTGTTCGCGGTTCAGGAGGCTCCGATGTTTGCCGTCGAACTGCTGGCGTCCATCGATGAGCGTCTGCGCGACATCAAGCTGGCCGACAACTGATCAGGAAAAAACGCACGATCCGGCCCTTTTGAAAGAATGTATGTGCTAGCGGTGCATTCTTGTGGGTCGAATCCGTCTCGCTCTCCGTCTGGGGTTGTTCCAGCTCAGTCTTGGCATCCTCGGGGTCCTGATTCTGGGACTGCTGAACCGTCTGTTGATTCAAGACATCCAGCTGCCGGCGGTGCTGGCGGCGTTGGCCGTCGGTGGTCAGCAGCTGATGGGGTTCACCCGCGCCTGGTTCGGCCACCGCTCCGATCGCATCCCCCCAAGCCGGCTGCGTCGCACACCCTTCATCGTGATCAGCTCGTTGGCGATTGCTCTGTTGTTCGGAGTGGCCTGCCAGCTTGTGCTGCGGTTGGCGACCAGCATGGAGAGCTCCGGCGGTGATCTCGATGCGCTGCTGATTGGCCTGTTGATCCTTGTCTTCGTGGCGATTGGCACGGCGATCGCCGCTGGTGGAACAGCGTTTTCGGCCTTGATCGCTGATCGCACCACAGAAGCCGAGCGGCCGCGGGTGCTGTCGGTGGTGTGGGGGATGCGTCTGCTGGGGGTGTTGCTGGGCAGTGTTCTGGTGAATCAGGTGTTCGGCAGTGCCTGCGCGGCCGATGCCAGCCGCACCGCAGTTCTGGCCGGGCTGCAGCGTCTGTCGGTGGTGACGCCCTTCGTGCTGCTGGGGCTAGGGGTGGCGTCGGTGTTCGGCGTGGAACGCCGCACCACAGACTTGTTCGCGCCTGTGGGGTCGGCCCCCCCCGATGTTCCCCAGCGGTTGGCCTTACCCCAATTGCTCTTGAAACTGCGGTCCATCCCTCAGGCCGGTCGTTTCCTTGGGGTGCTGTGCCTGTTCACCTTCAGCATGTTCCTCAACGATGCGGTGTTGGAGCCCTACGGCGCTGCCGTCTTTGGCATGAGTGTCTGTGCCACCACATCGCTGAATGTGTTGATCGCCCTGGGTTTCTTTGGTGGCTTGGGGCTCAGTGGCTTCTGGTTGATTGAGCGCGTCGGCAACATCCGCACGGCCCGTGTGGGGGCGGTGCTGGCAGCACTGGCCTTGATGCTGATGCTGTGGGCCGGGGCTGATCAGTCGATCCCCCTGTTGCGGGCTGCCGTTGGCTTGTTTGGTTTGTCGCTTGGGGTGTGCATGAATGCCTGCCTCACCCTGATGTTCAGTTTTGTGGAACCCGGGCGCACGGGCTTCCTCCTGGGCATCTGGGGAGCGGGCTATGCCTATTCCTGCGGTCTGGCCACGATCAGTGGAGGCGGCCTGCTCACCTTGTTCCAAGCCTGGAATGGCGGGGATCTTTTTGGAGCCTATGGCGGGGTGTTTGCCCTGCAGATGGTCTGTTTCCTTGGCGCTGCGTTGATGACGCGCCGTTTGGATGTGGTGGGCTTTCGCGAAAAGGTGAAAACTCGATTCTGCGAAGTGATGGAGATGGCGGTGGATTGAACCTTGGATGGAGCGCCGGATCCACTAGAACCGAGTTCCTTGGATGGCAGTGAATGCCACCGCTGCAGATCGTCTGGTTCAAGCGTGATCTGCGCATCGATGATCACCGGCCCTTGCTGGCTGCTGCGGAGCGGGGTCCGGTGCTTCCGCTCTACATCGTCGAGCCGGAGCTTTGGCAGCAGCCCGATGCCTCCGAACGCCAGTGGCTCTTTTGCAGGGAGGCGCTGCTGGAGTTGCGCCGTGCCCTCGCCGATCTGGGGCAGCCGTTGGTGGTGCGCACAGGCGATGTGGTGCAGGTGCTGGAGCGGGCTCGGCGACAGTTCGGTATCGATGGCCTCTGGAGCCATGAGGAAACAGGCAACGGCTGGACCTATCAGCGCGACAAACGGGTGGGGCTGTGGGTCCGACAGAACGGAATTGAGTGGATCGAAATTCCCCAGTTCGGGGTGACGCGCCGGATGCGCACCCGCAATGGCTGGGCCAAGCGCTGGGAGGCTCAGATGACGGAGCCCTTGACGTCTCCGCCTGCAGGGCTCCCCGTCTTGGAGGGGATGGATCCCGGGGTGATCCCGGAGCGGCCCTGCCCTGAGCTGCCGCTTGATCACTGTCCGCAGCGGCAGACCGGTGGGCGCTCGATCGGCCTGGGGGAGTTGCGCGATTTTCTGCAACACCGTGCACCGCGCTATCAACGGGCCATGTCGAGCCCCAATACGGCGTTCACCGGCTGTTCACGTCTGTCGGCCTATCTCACCTGGGGATGCCTGTCGATGCGGGAGGTCCTGCAGACCAGCCGCAAGCACAGTGGTCGCGGTGTCAGCAGCTTTGAATCGCGGCTCCACTGGCACTGCCATTTCATTCAGAAGCTGGAGGATCAGCCGACGATTGAATTCAGCGACTTCCACCCCTTCATGCGTGGCATTCGCCATGCCGACAGCGATCGACTGACGGCCTGGAGCGAAGGCCGCACCGGCGTACCGTTCGTGGATGCCTGCATGCGGGCGCTCCGGGCCCATGGCTGGATCAACTTCCGCATGCGGGCCATGTTGATGTCTTTCGCCAGCTACCACCTCTGGCTCCCCTGGCAGGAGAGCGGCATGCATCTGGCCCGTCAGTTCGTCGACTACGAACCCGGCATTCACTGGAGTCAGTGCCAGATGCAATCAGGAAGCACCTCGATCAACACGATCCGCATCTACAACCCGATCAAGCAGGGGCGGGACCATGACGCCAATGGTGTGTTCATCAGGCGGTGGTGCCCGGAACTCGCTGATGTCCCGAGCGACCATATTCATGAGCCATGGACATTCCTGGCAGGCCATCCTGCGCCAATCGTGGATTGCACGGCGGCAGCTCGTGAGGCAAAAGAGCGGATCTGGACGATCCGTCGTTCTGCCGGCTTCGATCGGCACGCCGATGACATCCAAAGCAGACATGGATCCCGTAAGGCAGGCCTGAAACCGACGATGAGCGCCCAGAGAGCTCACCGCCGGCGACGGCGCCTCCCTGATGATGCGTCGATGCAGCAGCTGACTCTTGAGCTCTAAATCGATTCCAAGGTCGAGAGTTCTGATGTGATGGACTGGCCAGGGAAAGTTCCTGCCGTGAAACGCATGAACAGCTCGACATCCGTTATGTCCAGGCTGCCGGGATTGGTGTTGGTCACGCTGACGTTGTAGACGTCGGTCATGTCGTAATCGCCGTTGTCCACACTTGCATCGATGTGGTCGATCATGTCGCTGGAAGTGGTGCGGCTGCCGACATAGGAGGCAAGTTCACTCATGATTGGATCCTGGGAGACCCGACCGGTGATGAATCGGCGTGCCAGAGCCAGGCCATCGGTGAGCGTCGTCAGCTGATCATCAGCGTCGATATCTTTCGGTCCCAGCGATACGAGGCTGTCATCCGATAGATCGGAATCGTCCGTCTGCTGGTCATCTGTTGTGCTTCCAGACTCGCTCCCGGAGGACTCGCCAACGACCGCATCAAAGTCGACATCTCGACTGACGAGAGCCAGGCCACCAGGGCTGGTGATCTCACCGTTCACCAGGCCGTCATCATCACCACGGGCACCATCACGGACATACAGGGCCAGAACATCCGCACCGCGCTGGCTTGGATCGGTGTCCTCCAGCAAGGCTCCGGTTCCCGTCACCTCGTCGTAGGTGTAGATGAAGGGATCAGCATTGGCTGGTCTGCGGTACCAGACCAGACTCTGAGAACCCTCCTCCAGTTGGGCACGGATTTCATCACTGAGATCAATTTCGATGCGCTGCAAGCCCAGATCAAGAATGTCTTCATCATCAAGATCGCTTTCCACGGCAATCGATTGGTCAGACTCCTGCATCACCAGTGATTGACGTTTAGCCAGGAAGCCCGAGAGGGTACCCCGTCCTCGACCAACCCGAAGATCAACAGGTTTGGAAATTGGCTTGAGATCATCAACCTCATCAGCGGTTGCATCAGCAAGGGAGGCAATATCCTTGGCAGTGAATTCACGGCTTGAATTCACTTGACGCAATTCTCCAGACTGATTGGCGGCAAGTTCCGCTTTGTTGGTTTCATTCACTTTGCCTGAAATGTTTTCCGGCGTCTGCTTCTTCATCAAGATCGGTGTCGATCCAGTTTCTCCACTACCTGTTTTCAACGTTGATTTGATGATCAGAGGATTGCCGGAGAGTTCCTCGCCTTTTTCACCAAGATCTTTCTCAAGTTTTGCCTTTGTTGATTTCAATTCGTCGTCGGTTGCTTCCGGCAAGGCTGCCAGATCGGCGAGATCATCTTTCGTGATCTTGACAAGATCCTTCAGGTTTGAGGCATCGCCAAAATAGGATTCGAAGATGTCGGAGTGGGAAGCGATATTCTTTGTGGCCTCCAGAAGGGCGTTCTCCAACGTGTCATGAGACTTGATCAGGAGTGAATAGGAGGTGGGTTGATGGTTGTGGCTATGGAGATTGGCAATGAAGTTGTAAACCTTGTTCTGTTCGAATCTGTCATCACTCGAAAGGTCGATCACAACTGTTTCGTCAGATGGAGTGAAGACCCCGGTCTCCGCATCCTCTGTTCCCCAGTTCCAGCTTCCTTCATGCCATCCAGGTTCTTGATGGTCCACAAGAAGACTGACATCGCTGAGCTGGCTGAAGTCAGTTGCCCGGACAGTGTAAATCTCCCCACCAGTCAATTTCATTGACCAATAATCTTCTGTGTCTAAGGAATTGAGCTTCCCTTGTGAGGCCATTCCATTGATCGCCAATGACCCACTTGGGTCGTTGGAGGTGTCTTGGTCGGTTTCCAGCGTTATGGTTGTATCGAGTATGTATTCAACGTCAATATCTCCTGAATTGCCTGAAGAGAAGTATTCGATTGTGTAGAGGCCCTTGGGAAGATATTGCTCACTTTTACCGTCGTAACTGTTTCCCCACCACTGACCGTTGAGGTCAAATATTTCAAACCAAACTTCACTTGAAACATTGTCATAATCAAGAATTGCAAGAGTGAATATTCCATCAGAGTTAATCGCAATTGTCTCGTCGGCATATTGATCGCTCAGGTTCAGAGTGTTGTTCCTGATGGAGAAGGATTCTTCATCATTGCCACCGATTTGAATGGCATCAAGAGCCTCGGAATCAAAGGCTGTTGTTTCGATTGTGAGTTGATACGGTTGCTGGATCTCTTCGTCGAGACTTGCATGTTCAATGATCAAGCGGTAATCACCTTCGGGAAGAGTGAAAACAACGTTTCGTTCATCATTGCTTGGAGAATCTTTCCATGAATCCAGTGCAGAATTATGTGATCCACCGATGTAGTTGGTGAAGCGAGGTGTAATGTTCTCGACAAAGAAATCCAGGTTGGCGTCGCCTTCATCATCCAGAGTCCGTCCGCCTTGATCAGTCAAGCTGAAACTAACGTTGGAGATCTCGTCGAGATGGAAGTTGTAATGGTCAGCGATCTGGAAGTCAGAGTGCTTTGACGAAAGGGAACCATTATCATTCATATAACTATTGCTGCTCGAGAGGTTGTTGCCAGTTTGTTTGAAGACAACATTGACACTGTCAATGTTGTTAAACCAAGTGTCTGGATTGTTGATGTCAAATTCGACAGAAAAATTGTTAATGGCAAGATTTCTGATCGAGGTTGCATTGCCTAATCCATCGGTTAAGGCTGTGCCGAGGTAGCTGAGAGAAACCTCATCATTTGCTTGAACAGAGGATTCCAGTTGTAATTCAAGATCTCCCCACTCGTTCATCCGAATGCTGTTGGCACTGATGGATCGTCGGTCGTCGTTGACGCCGGCTGTGATCAGGAAATTGATGGGGTTGGGAAGGTTGGTTGTCGTGAGACTTTTCCCATTGACATGAACTTCTGCAGGGTCATCCAGACCCATGTAGAGACGATTACCGTGAACATCGGCCCAGCGCACAGAAGGCCCCTCTTCGTCAGGCGAAATATTCTCGATGGGATGCCAATGAAAACTATGGCTTGTCGCACCATTGACATTTGTGAATGGCTCGCTGTTTGAAGAGCCATCGGCAAGTGTTGAAATGATGGGGTCATATGTAACATCAATATTCACACCCGACGGAACCTTATTCGACAGGTCAAAGATCAATTTTTTTCCTTTGACCTCGATCGTGCTTTCAGCAAATTGAAGCTGAGTCTGCTCTCCACTTTGAGGATTCCAGGACCAGAATTGGAAGTCGCTTATTTCTGGAATAACTGCTTTTGTAGAGTCGTCAGTGAGATCAGCCTTGGAGTGAAAAGATAAGGTTGCTTTCTTGCCTTCAACAAAACTTTCGTCTGGATTCAGGGAAATCCACTCGTCAAGATCGTAACCAAACTGCTCATAGCGGGCCCAGTTATCGATTTTGAGTGGTTCCTTGAGAACAATGGATTCTCCCTCCACATCGCGTAATCCATGACCTTCTTGTAATGCAAAAGTGATCGTCGATTTTGGCTTGATCGTCAGACCACTGTCATCTTTCAAGCGAAGCTTGAGACGATGTCCCCACTGGATTTCTGTGGAATAAGCTGAGGGATCGACGAGCTTGTCGTCAATTCTCAGGATGATGTCTCCCTCTTTATAATTAGACTTGCTATCATCATTTGTGATTTCAGCAATTCGGTAAAGACCTTGGTATTCAATATAAATTGATTTGTTGCTGTCATAATCTTCCCCTGACGGATCAGTGTAGCCCCATTCAAAAGTAGGTTTGATGGAACCTACATTCATGACCCACTCTTCTTCATATGTTTGCCATGCTTTGTGGTAGCGGTCTTCTGCTTCTCGGAATCGCTCTTCGTTGCTTGGATCGTGAAGAGTCCAAGCCCATAGATCAATCTGTGGCTTGCTTCCTCCTTGTGGCGCAGTGAAATCTAGATTGGCAGAGACAAGATTACGATGATCATTTCTGACTTGATTTCTGTTCGTTATTTCGAAGATATCATCTGAGAAGATGGTTTCATTGCTATTAGCCGAGGTCCCAACATTACGAAGCACCTCCAGGATCAGGTCCAGGAAGTCGTTGGCTTCGAGAAATTCATCGTCGCTATCAATTTCGATGCCAGCATAGACTTTGGGCTGATAGTTAAGCTCGTCGATGATTCCATCGCGAACTTGATAAAGTTCATCGAAGAAAATATCTTCTCGCTGTTGCTGACTGAGTTGTCCCTCGCCTGATTGATAGTGAAGATCAAAAATAATGGCATAGTCCCGCCACTCACTCCAGTCATGTGGACCATCAGAATGCGGGACTTCCAGGTTGAAGCGCAGGACAACATCATCGCCAATATCAAAATAATCACCTTCTAAATTAATTAGTCTTGGACTGATTCTTTGTTGATCCCAAGCGACAAAGGGATTTCCTTCAATCCAAATCTGTGGATGATAGTCTGACCAAAAAGCTTGAACAGGTTCTTCGCTGACTGACAGCCGATTCAGATTGTCACCATAACGGTCAACTTTCAGAACGCTAATCTGATCATTTTCCCAAGAGTCCCATTCTCGAAGGCTCACACTGAAGCCATCAGGATCAGAGTCAATAAATTGCCCAAAGTTGTAACTGTCTTCTTCTCCAAACCAGATGGCGTTATAAATCTGCTCAGTATCTCCGTCCGGTGTTGTGAGCTTCAGGTCAACGATGAATTCATTCAGGCCGCCTCCTGAGTCATCAGCGGGATGTAAACGTAAGCCAGGGTTTTCAATCTGGTCGGTTGTCGAAGCGTTGTCATTCATGATGTGGGCCTCAAAGAAACTCCAGTCATCATCCATTTGTCCAGGGTTCAGGAAGGCATCTGCAGGTAGAACCAACCACTCCGAATCCTCCTCATTGTGTCCCCGTGCTGAATCCCAGTTGTCATTACCACTGACAACCCATTCTTTTCTCACCAGGGTGCTGTGTTCGGTGGCGTCAACTGTTCCTGCCACATCCCATGGTCCTCGATCGTCAAAATTGCCAAGCCAGTCAATGACCGTGTACGACGCCTGATCCCCACGAACCAGTGCAAAGCTGTCGTCACCATCTCCTAGATATTCGAACAAGTGATCAGCTTGATCAAGAATTGCAGGTTCTGCACCGGGGTCTGCAATCAAGTAAACATCTCCAGACTCAATTGTTGCACCTTCGGGAAATTCGTTCCAGAATTCATAGACCCCCCATGTGGTTGTGTTGTTAGATATAGTTGGGAATGCATAATTGTCGAGCTCCACCCTGGATGAAGTGGGGTTGAAAATTTCGATATATTTGTTGGATCCATAGCCTGTTGTGTATTCTGAGAAGAACAGGCTGGATGCTGTTTCCGAGTTGTCGTCTTGGGGGAATAAGTCATCAAATCTGATCTTGTATGTGGCTCCTTCTTGAGAGGATCCATTGTCACTCGTGAAGATGAACTCATTGGCGGAGAACGTCATGCCCTCCATGTTTTTGAAGTCTCCACTGATGAAACCCGAATTGATACTCTCTCCAGATTCAAGATCAAGAAGTTGAATATATGCCAATCCCTGATTGTTTTTCTCTCCATTAATGACGGCAGATTTCCCATGTAATGCTGCAAGATATTGAATATCAGACCCATCCCGCGTCACTATTGCCAGATCTCTTAAATCATTGATGCCGGTTTCGATGATCCGCAGCTCAGAGCCAAGAACCCCGTCTCTGAAATCATATTCATAGATACCTCCTGATTTTTGCTCGCCGACAAGAATAGAATCAGATTCTGAGAGGAATACCAGTGACTCATGTTGATTGTCAGACTCTTCAGATGTGTCAGGAATCGTTTCGATTCGGACTATGTCTGATACCCCATTGGTTTCGATGATGTCGCCATTTTCATTGAGACTGAAACTAAAAATCTTGGATTGTCTGTTGTTGTCAAGATCACCCTCATCCAGAATGTAAAGCGTTGATGAGTTGATGTCATAGGTGATGGCTTCGCCATCGATTGAAACAGACTCTCCCTTAAAACTATTTGGTAGGGTGAAATAGGCGGGTGAATGCTTGCCATCTCGATTGATTCTTAATAGCTGCGATGGACTCTCTGAATTGAATTCAGCATTGTCATCTACGTCTTGATTTGCCGAGATGGAGTCATCTGAAATGATGTATAAGAAAGAATTACTGTCTTCGGTAATCACGGATGTGATTCCACTGGCTTCAAAGCCGTAAGGCAAATTAAAATCTGGTTCAATATACAAAGCATCTGCAAGCAATTTGTTTCTATATTGCTGTCCTGAGTGATACCCGGGTCCAGCCTCAATTGACATGGGTGCTGTGAAATAAGATTCAAAATTATTGGCTGTAGTCGTCGTCGTCAGGTAGGTGGCAGAACTTTCAGACAACCACTGCTTCTCTTCTGCCAGTAGGGATTGGAGTAGCTCTTCGATTGAATTCAGATTTTCGATCTGATCCAGTTTGATTGTTTCTGACGGAACTTGATTTGGCCCGATCTGTAGAGAAACGCTAAGGCCATTGTCGGTATTGAATATTGATTCAAAAAGCTCTTTGTCGAAGAAAAGGTGAAGAGATGATTCTCCCTCAAGCTTTTCGATAGGGATATCTTCACTGATCAGATCATCATAAGAAATTCGTAAATCCCAGTTAGAGGGTATCTCTTCGAGGCCAAGATCTTGGGACGTGGACGGATTCAATTCCAGCCTCAGCTGGTTGTAGCTGGCTTTTGCTGTTGCCAGGTCGAGGGCGGTCCAATGATAAAAATGATCGTTAGCCTGAGCCTCAGGATTTCGGGCTTCAAATTTGAGATCTTCTGCAACTGCTTCACTCAGGCTGATCAATTCTGTTGTTGATGCATCCCAATCAATCGTGAGATAGTTCTCAACCTCTGCTTCTGCAAGCCGCAGACCCTCTGGGTTGGAAAAACTGAAATTATCGGAGCGATTTTCAAGATCTGTATCATCAATGGTAATGCTCTCACCAGTTCTCGTGTCGATGAGCCCAAAAGATGTTGTCTTATTCTTCGTGTTGATGGTGAGCTCTGAAACCTGATAGGGTCTCCACTCATCGATTGAGTATGGCAGTGCATCATGCCAATTAAAATCAATCAACATGCCTTCTGAGATTTCAAGCGTCGTACCATTGAGGACGACCTTATTCATATCGACATCGAGATATCCTTCTGAATCTTCTCTTCCCGGGAGAGTGTATTCGTTGCCGTTCACTCTGACATCGAGCTGAAAGGCATCGTCGTTCCAATGATCTGACAGAGCGCGAGTTTCGTATACAAGCGGACCGATTTCCAGTGTTTCCGTACTTGATTCTTCAAATTCAAACAGAATCTTCGATCCTTCCGGGATATCGCTACTAAAAAAGCTCAGCGCCACTTCATGCTCTCTCTGCCAATCGCCCTCTGCTTCGTTGAAGTAAGCATTGGCATCTCTCATTGTAGTTACATTATCCTCCAATACCAAATCATTAGCGTCGACAAGTGAAACATTGCCCTTGAAATTACCATTATCATCAAAGTGTTCACTCATATCCTCTGACTTGAAGACGATTTCTACAGCTGCCAACTCAGTTGTGTCACGATCAGCTTCTCGTTGACGTTTGAGTTTTTCGTACTCATTCCAATTCAGCTCCATCCTCTCATTAACGACTGACTCTGCAATCTTCAGGCCAATGCCTCCTTGATTGACGCCATTGTTCCAACTCCATCGCTCAAAAATATTGGCGTCAAACATTTGTACATTCCGGTTGTCCTCGGAATCGATTAATTTGAAAGTTGTAATATTGCTGGAGTTGTCGATTGTCAGATCATCTACACGGTATGGGTGATATGAGCGAATATATTGAGGCAATACTTCGTGCCAGTTGAAATCCATAAGGCTTCCATTGACAATATCGTGATCCACGCCAATAAGAACGACTTGGTTGTTGTCAAGATCCAGCCAACCTTCCTGTTCTTCATTGCCGGGAACATTCAATCTCCACTCTTCAGCGGCGCTGCGAATTCCTAATTGAAACGCGTTCTCAGAACCATGATCTGTCTCCGTAAAGGAATTCAGATGCAAAGGTAGTTCAAGTGGGTTGTCCCAGTGTTGATTGGCATCGAGGATGAGCTTGTCTCCATCAGAGATCTCTGACCCCAGAAAAATCTCAAGGCGCTCATGGGTATTTTCCCATGAATCATCTGAGTAATCTTCATCATTGCGGTAGAAAAAGTCTGATTGGATTAACCCAGCAATCTCATCGTCGATCAGTTGTCCAGATGAATTCACAAGACTGATTGTGCCATCAAATACGCCAAACTCGTCGATGATGTTGGATAAATCCTTTGCCTTGAAATTAATCTCAAGTGCTGAAATGCTCGAGGCTTCCTGTTGATCTGATAGCTCATTCTGCTGCTTTCGGTAGGCGTCTTGGTCAAATTCCAGATACTCTTCTTCGATGGCCTTCCACATCCGCAGGCCATCATTGCTATCAGCAGATTGGTACTGTGTAATAGAATCAAGAATATTGTTGCTGGCAAAGCTCACTGCCATCGATTGCTGACGATCAAATAATTTGAATGACGTCTGCTGCAGATCAGGGTTGATTTTGAGATCGTTAACCTGATAACCCTTGTAGGCCTGCACACTTTCCGGCAGGGTCTCGTGCCAGTCAAATCCAATTAAGTCACCTTCACTCAGCTCATGATCAATACCAGTCAAGACGATTCGATGCGTACCAAAATCAAAATGTCCTTCTTGCTTTTCAGCTCCTTTAATGGAATGAATCGTTTCTTTGAATTTAATATTTAGCTGGAAGTAATCATCGTTTCCGCTACGATCAACTTCTGTTCTGATGGTGTTGTGGAATGGTAGAAGGAGCTGTTGATTCCAGTGATCACCACCATCAATCACAAGGATATCTCCAGCCTCTGCTGAGAAAGGAAGCATGACATGCAAACGTTCGTGCTCCTTGTCCCAATCACTTTGATGATTGTTTGTCCATGAGCTGTAGTTGATCAGTGCGGGAAGGTTTTCTGCACGGATGTTATTTTTTTCACGCACCTCAAGGTCACTATTTTGTAATGTGATGCTGCCTGTGAAGCGCCCATTCGTTACCAGGCCTTCTGCGAACTTTCCATCAAAGACAACCTCCACAATTTTGGCATTGTTCGTCTCTGCATCGGCTTGTAATTTTTGTCCGTCAATTTCGTAATATGCTCCAGCCGGATCCAGCCGGATCACCTCTTCCTGTTTCGCCTTCCAAAGTCGTAAGCCACTGTCACGATCGCCGGAATTATAGTTTTTGATTGTTTGGCTGATAGCATCATCACTGAAATCAACGACCTCGCCTTCCTCTTGATCAAATAAGTCAAAGCTGGTTATGTTCGTGTCTTCTTCTGTTTCCAAATTGATGATCTGATAAGGCTTGTACTCATCCAGTCCCTGCGGGAGAGTGCTGTGCCAGTCGAACCCAATCAGGTCGTCATTTTGAAAATAATTTTCGATTCCCTCCAAGATAATTTTTTTATCATCAAGGTCGATGAAGCCTTCTTGCTCTTCTTCGCCTTTGATAGTTAGTACCTCCTGATTTGTTTTGATTCCCAACTGGATGTAATCGTTTCTCGTCGAGTAGTCCACTTCGGTTCTCTGCTCGCTGGACAGTGGAAGATTCAGATCCTTTTCCCATTCATCACCACCACTGATTCTTAGAGTGTCACCAGCCTGCGCCTTTTCAGGCATATAGATGTAAAGACGTTCATTCTCCTGCTCCCAGCTGCTCAGGTTGTCGTCGGTGAATCCGTGCGGATCAACGACTGCTTTAAGGTTTTCGGATTTGATTGCTCCTTCAGGATCCAACAGTGAAATGCTTCCTGTGAAACCACCGTTGCTCACCAGGTTGCCGAAGTCTTTGGCTTTGAAAACGACTTCAATCAAGCTGGTCTTTTCATAGGCGTCTTCTTCTGCTGCTGCATCAGTGGACTGATAGGTGACTCCGTTGTGATCCAGTGCGATGTAATGACGCTCTTTCGCCCTCCATATGCGAAGACCATGATCAGAGTCGCCATTCCTATAATCTTCGATTTGCTGTTCAGGATCGTCACTTTCAAACTCAACCGATTCTTTATGCTTTGGATCGATCAGGCTGATGGTTGTTTCATTCGTGACGTTATTCGTCGTCAATTGCTCGATTTGATAAGCGTAATATGACTCAATGCTCCATGGGAGAGTCTCATGCCAGTCAAATCCCAGCAGATCGCCCACATTCAGTTCGTGGTCAACTCCGCTGATGATGATCGTATCCTGATCAAAGTCTAGGTAACCTTCTTCTGCCTCATAACCTTTGATTTCATGTCTTTGCTTATTGATTTTCGCGCCCAGCTGGAAATAATCATTTCTGAATGAGTTGTCTACTTCGGCTGTTGTTTCTTCATAGAGTGGTAGTGTCAGGGATTGATTCCACGCATTTTCCGCCCCAATCACTAATGAATCACCATCTGTTGCTTCGATTGGTATAAAAAGATGAAGGCGGGTGTAGTTGGTTTCCCATTCGTCTTTTGTCTCGTTAATCCATGCATCAGGATGAAGCATGGCCTGAATATTTTCTGCTTTAGTGGAGCCATCATCACCAATCAATTGGATGGAGCCACTAAATTTGCCGTTCTCGATTACATCATCCAGATTGGGCGCTTCAAATACCACTTCAAGATGGCTGGTTGGATCCTGTGCAGTTTCAGAAAACTGATCCCCATCCTTCTCATAGATCACAGCTTCATGATCAACCCTCAGGTTGTCCCTCAGTTCTGCTCGCCACATTCGTAGACCGCTGTCTCCTTCGTCGGCTTTGTGTTGGTTGATCTTTTGCTGCAGTCTTGTATCGGAGAATAGTAAATCTTCTGATGTCTCGCTATCAATTAATCTGAACGTTGTGCGGTTGTAATCCCTATTTATGATCAGTGAGTCAACTCTGTAAGCATGGTGACTTCTGATGCTTTCGGGAAGTGTTTCATGCCAGTAGAAGCCAATCAGATCACCATTTTCTAGATTGTGGTCTGTCCCATCGAGCACGATCTGCTGTTGATTAAAGTCAATGAGGCCTTCCTCCTCTTCGTCTCCATTGATTTCATATCGATTCTTTCCCGATAGGATTCCTAGTTGAAAGTACTGATTGTCATCAGAGTGATCAACTTCAGTAGATGTCTCCATGTAGAGCGGCAACTGCATCGAATAGGTCCAGTCGTTGTCGCCATCCATCACGAGAACATCTCCATCCTCTGCCTTGCCAGGGAGAAGAACATGCAAAATTTCGTATGATTGCTCCCAATCGCTGTTCTCTCCCCGTAACGCCTCAGGTGAGATCAGGCCTGTCAGGTTGGTCTGCTTTGCATTGCCATTTTTATCCAGGAGCGAGAGATCACCCTGGAAGATGCCATTCTCTACCAGGTCGCCCAGATCTTGTCCTTCAAATGTGACTTCGAGCACGCTTGTTTCGACATCAGAAATGTCACTGTTGAAGAACGTGTCGAGTGATGTTGACGTGTAAGTCGTCTGTGGATCAACTGTGTTCGCCAGATCGATGAAGCTGTTGTAGTAATTGTCAAGGATTTCCGAGGTGGCACCATTCTGTTCCAGATTCGAAAGCCACCCATGGAGATCGTCAACATCGCGTTCCCCGATCCATCCAAAGTCTGTTCCTCGTCCATCAAGACCTGGTTTGAAGAAAAGTCTGAAGTCGTCGAGGTTGTATGTTTCGTTGTCGCTTGCTTGATTAGCCAGATCAACAAATGCCTGTTCGTAGATTTCAACAATCGTTTCGTCAACTTCGTTGTCGTGAAGATGCTCAATCCACCAAAGTGAATCCTTTCCGCTCCCCTGGGTGTTGAGCCATCCCAGCTTGGTTCCTTCGCCGTCAAGTCCTGGAGAGAAAAATTGCTCGTAGTTGTCGTTATTAAAGGTTCTATCCGTCTGTGCGTTGTTGGCAGTGTCTGTTAGTGCATTTCTGTAGGTATCGACAATCTCACTGCTGACACCATTGTTTTCGAGATGCTCGACCCACCACAGTGTGTGTTCAAGATCACCACCTGCATTGATCCGGCTGAAGTCCGTCCCTTTTCCGTCAAGTCCAGGGTTGAAGAACTGCCGAAAATCTTCGGTTGAGTATGATCGATTGAGGTCGGACAGGTTGGCGAGATCAATATAGGCAGATGTATAAGCATCAATGACATCCTGCTCTACTTCGTTGTCTTCAAGGTGGTTGATCCACCAGACAATTTCGTTGAGATCACGATTGGTGCTGCCGATGTATTCAAAATCGTTCCCTCTGCTATCGAGTCCTGGTCTGAAGAAGGATTGATAGTTCTCCGATGAGTAATCAGAGCTGTTGGTGGCATTGTTGGCCACATCGGCCAGGCTTGATTTGTATTGCTCGATGATGTCTTCTGTGACTAAGCCGTTGCCAAGGTTGTTTTCGAGATCATCAATGATATGCAGACGGTCTTTGGCTTCATTGCTCCACAACCAATCGAAATCGGTTCCCTGGCCATCGAGCCCTGGTTGAAAGAACGTTTCGTAGTTTGTACTGTCATAGTCAATTGATTCAGACGCTTTATTGGCGACGTCGACAAATGCCCCGATGTAGCTGTTGAGAATGTCTGATTCGACTCCGATGTTTCGAAGTTGATTGATCCACCATAATTTGTCTTGCAGCGAGGTGTGGTGGATCTGCTCAAATGCCGGAAGATTGTTGACGTATTCTTTTTGAATATCGCCACTCAGATATGCTTCGAAAATGGTTCCATAGGCTTCAAGTGAGTGAATGGTTGAGCCCATGTGATTTGAAGCACTTACTCTTATTTTTATTATAAGCATTTCGTTTCAACGGCACCACTCGCATCGGCTTTGCGTGATGCCTCAAGATTGGAGCCTGTTGGAATTGTGCTCGACAGGCTTGTTGTCGTGCAAAGCAAGCTTTGTCAAAAAGCTTGCTTTGCTTCGCATCGGCTCAGCGGCGATCCAGGAGCAGTCGTCGAATCACGCGTTGGGCGATGTCGCCGTACCCCATTTCGCCGGAGAGGATCTGGGCGATCCGTCTCGGCGCTGTAGGCCGTTTGATGCCCAGTTGGTACCCAACACCCGGGAACCGGTAGAAGACCTGGGCAATCCTCCGGCCCCAGGCCATGGATTCTCCCCAGCGCACGCGCATCGCCTGGCTGTAGCCCTTCAGGTTCTGTTGTTCCCCCTTCAGCCATCCATCCAAGTGACGGGCCGCTTCGCATCCGCTCATCAGGGCTGGGCGCAGGCCTTCGGCCAGGAAGGGATCGCACAGCGAAGCCGCATCTCCCACGACCACCACGCCATCACCATCGAGGCAGTGGTGCCCGTTCCACACCCGAAGCTGCCCTCTCTGACGGATGCCGGCATCCTGTTCGAATCCCAGATCGGGCAGCAGTCGGCTCAGCACGGCATCGGGGTCGGCATCCTGCCTTCCCACAAAGCTGCCGACACCGATGTTCACCCCGCCTGCCAGAGGGAAGGCCCAGGCAAATCCCTGCTTCACGAGACCGAATTCAAAACGGGTCGTGCCGTTCTGCAGCGTTCCCTGGCCTTCCAACCTCACCGACATGGTGCTCGCTGTCTGCACCTGACGGGCTCCGAGACCCAGTTGCTGCGGCCATGGCGATCCTGATCCGTCGGCGATCACCAGAGCCCGGCTGCGCCAGCTGCGCCCGTCGTCTGCTTTCACCTCCCAGGTGTCCTCCGCTTTCCTCACTTCACTGACGTTCACCGTCAGAGACCGTTCTCCACCGGATCGGATGGCCTGCTCCGCCAGCAGCTCATCCAGCCGTTCCCGCCGCACGATCCAGAAGGGTGCCTCTCCGGGAAGCTCGGCGACGACAGGGTCCTCCAGGCACCAGCTGAAATCGACCCGTCGGATGACCTGTTCCACGGCAGGTTCCAGGGAGAAAGGGAACCATTGCTGAACAGCAGCAGCCATGCCGCCGCCGCAGGGCTTGATGCGCCGATGCGCATCTTTCTCAAGAGTGAGGACATCGTGCCCGGCTGCGGCCAGATGGGCTGCAGCGGCTCCACCGGCTGCACCGGACCCGATGATCAGGACATCACGGATCCGCCTGTCGGATCGGCTCACACCTTGAGGATGTCGGCTTCCTTCTCCGCCAGGTGCTTTTCCAGCTCGGCGATGAACTTGTCCAGGGTTTTCTGAACGCTCTCCTGCTCATCACGGCTCTGGTCTTCCGAGAAGTCGCCTTCCTTCTCCTGCTTCTTGATCTTGTCGATCGCGTCGCGTCGCAGGTTGCGCAGTGCCACCTTGCCTTCCTCGGCGTATTTGGAGGCCAGCTTGCAGAATTCCTTGCGACGCTCCTCCGTCAACGGCGGCACGTTGATGCGAATGATCTTGCCGTCGTTGTTGGGAGTGAACCCCAGTTCACTCATGGCGATCGCCTTCTCGATCGACGCAAGGGCACTGAGGTCGAACGGCTGGATCTGAATGGTCTGGGAGTCTGGTGTGGACAGGGTTGCCAGGGACTTCAGCGGCGTCTCGGCGCCGTAGTACTCAACACTCACCCGGTCCAGCAGCGAGGAGTTGGCACGCCCTGTGCGGATGGTGTTGAAGTTGCGCTGGGTGGCTTCCACCGACTTGCGCATGCTGGCTTCGAGGTCCTTGGTCGACATGTCTGGAGGCTTGGGTTCTGACGGATTCAGGCAGGATTGCCGATGCGGGATCCGATCGGCTCACCGGCGACAGCTCTGCCGATGTTGCCAGGTTCGAAGAGGTTGAACACAACGATCGGAATGTTGTTGTCCTTGCACAAGGCGATGGCGGTGCTGTCCATCACGGCAAGTTCCCCGCTGAGCACCTGTTGGAAGGTGAGGTGCTCGTGCTTGACCGCATCGGCGTGCTTGGCCGGATCTTTGTCGTAGACCCCGTCCACCTTGGTGGCCTTGAACACCACGTCGGCGTTGATCTCGGCGGCCCGGAGGGCTGCCGTCGTATCGGTGGTGAAAAAGGGGTTTCCGCAGCCGGCGCCGAACACCACCACCCGGCCTTTCTCCAGATGTCGCATCGCTTTGCGGCGGATGTAAGGCTCGGCGACTTCCTGCATGGCGATTGCCGTCTGCACCCGGGTGGGCACACCAGCCCGCTCCAGTCCGTCCTGCAGCGTGATGGCGTTCATCACCGTGGCCAGCATGCCCACGTAGTCGGCCGTGGCGCGCTCCATGCCGGCTGCCGAACCCTTGAGGCCACGGAAGATGTTCCCTCCTCCGACGACGATCGCCAGCTCGGTTCCTCCGGCCACCACCTGCGCCACATCGGAGGCGATCGATTGAACGATGGCGGGGTCAATGCCGTATCCCTGAGATCCCATCAGGGCTTCGCCGCTGAGTTTCAGCAGGACGCGTGCGTAGGCCATCAACGGTCCGGATCCCGCTGACAGTAGCAAGTACTGGCCAAACGCTCCGTCCGTCGCTTGGATGGATGAACCGAGAGCAGGTGATGGCCGAAACCGAAGCCAGCCACAGCGGAGTGATGGCCCGCCTCACCCTGTCGGCTCTGGAGCGTGCCAGTCGGGATCCCTCCTGCTGGCGGGATCCGATCGTTCACCGTGCCCTGCTTGTGAGCGGTCTTTCCGTGCTCACCGAAGCCACACGGCGCCTGAACGAGGATCTTGACTCCGCCGCCTGAGCGGATCAGTACTCGATGCCGGCCTGTGCCTTCACGCCCTGTTCCCGGAACGGGTGATGCACAAGCGTCATTTCGGTGACCAGATCGGCCCGTTCGATCAGTTCCTCGGGGGCTCCGCGGCCCGTCAGCGCCACATGGGTGAGTTCGGGACGTTCGTCCAGTCCCTCCAGGACGGTCTGAACGCTGATGTAGCCGAGTTTCAGAGCCACGTTGATCTCGTCGAGCACCACAAGCTTGATGGCGGCATCGCGCAGGTAACCCAGAGCCGTTTGCCAGGCCTCCCCCACCAGTTGCTGGTCCCGTTCGCGGTTCTGGGTCTCCCAGGTGAAGCCCTCCCCAAGGGCATGCCAGCAGACCTGATCGCCGAAGGTCCGCAACGCGCGGGCTTCCCCGGGTTCCCAGCCACCTTTGATGAACTGCACCACCGCCACGCGCTCGCCGTGGCCGAGAGTCCGCAGCACCAGCCCAAGGGCTGCACTGGTCTTGCCCTTGCCATGGCCGGTGAACACCAGCACCAGCCCCTTTTCCCTGTTGCGTTCCTCCACGCGCTGGCGCTGCACCTGCTGGCGCTGCTCCATGCGTTTGCGATACCCGGCGTCATCGGTTTCCGGAGCCAAGTGGCCTCCCATGCCCAGTTCGGAGGCTTTGCTGTCCAGGTCGGAGTGGGTCATCAGGTTTCAGGTGGAGGGCCGCTGGGCCGTGATCCGTTGCAGGGCGTTCCCTGCCAGAAGCTCCTGCTTCACATCGGTGAAGCCGAGTTGCCGCAGCTGGCAAGGCAGGTCGTCCTCCAGCATGGCGGTGGCGGTGTCGGTTTCGAACAGAGCGCAGAACAGCTGTTGCGGCAACCGCAGCCACAGCCCTGCCGGATGCAGATCCACCAGCACCAACCAGCCGCCGGGCTCCAGAAGCTGCAGGCTGCGGCTCAGCACCCGTTCCCGATCGGGCCTGGGGAATTCGTGCAAAGCCACGCTCAGTTGAAGCGCTGCGAACTGGCCGTCCGGCAGAGGAGGATCCTCCGCCAGGCCTTCCACCCGCGTCATCGCCGGGTGGCGTTCGGCCGCAAGGTCCAGTGCACGGGGGGAGATGTCGAGCCCGGTCACCGCAAATCCAGCCGCCAGCCAGGGGGCGGCCGCTTCGCCGCTGCCGCAGCAGAGATCCAGCACGGCAGCGCCGGTTGGAAGCCGATCCCGAAGCACGTCCAGCCCCAGGCTTCGCAGGCGTTCCACGCCTCCCACGCTCAGCGACGACACGGCTGTGACCGTGTCGTAGATCCAACGGTGGCGGTAGGCCAGGGGCCGCAGAAAAGAGCTCATCAGATGATCAAGCGTGTTGCCGGGCCAGGGCCGCATCCACCGCCTGCTGCTGGTCGCGGCGGGTGATCCAGTGGTGATAGGTGCGGGTGTGAATGGCCACCGAGTGGCCCATCATCCTGGCGGCGACGGTGTCCGGCAGGCCGATGTGGATCGTGCGCACCGCCCAGGCATGCCGCAGGTCGTAGGGGGTGATCGGCAGTTGATAACGGCGGAACTGTTCGCTCACACGGCGGCCCACCTGCTGGAGCGTTGTGCGCCGCAGATCCGTGCAGATCGCGGGCAGTGCGTCAGAGGTGTCACCCAGCTGTCGCAGCCCGAAGCGTTCCACCCAGTCCGGCTGAAAGGGCCATACCTGGTGTTCGCCGGTCTTTGTGGTGGGCAGCACCCGGATCACCTGATCGCCCCCCTCTGCCAGCGGGCTGAGGTCAGAGAAGAACACTTCATGGTTCCGCAGGCCGTAGGTGGCCATCAGTCCGTAGGCCAGCCGCCAGCGTGGGTTTGGGATGCGCAGGACCCCCTCGAGGATCTGAGCGTCCGTGGGTAAGCGCCGGAACCGGGCCTGATGCAGGCCATACCCGGCAGCCTCCTGGCGCCAGTCCTGGGGCAGATCGATCATCAGATGGGCTGCCAGGGCGGCCAGTGCCGTGGCGCATTGCTGTCGACTGCGGGTGCCATCCCCGTAGCTGGAGAGGGTTTCCGTGAGTCGCTGAGCCGTGATGCCTCCGTCACCACAGAGGGGCAGCAGCCTTCTCAGATAGGGGCGATAGGCGCTGGTCCAGGTGGTTCGGCTTCCCGCCGGAGAACGGCGGCGTCGCGGATCGGCGAAGAAGGCCCGTTCGAAGTCCTCGATGGCGTCGCCGGCTGGGCGACGCGAGCTGCCCTCCACTGAACTGGAGCGCCAGTCATCCCATCGGAACTGCCCCCGATCCAGTTGTCGCTGAACGATCAGCAGGGTCTGCTCGGCCTCCACCAGTCCCTGACGGTCCGCGCTGAGCCCGAGGCTGATGCGCTGGATTCTGCTGTCATCCGGATCGTGACGATCCGGTAAGGGACCTCTCAGATTCAGACGTTGTCCCCGTTGCTCCAGTCGCAGGCGCGTCCCCTGATGCGCCAGGCGCTGATTGAGCTCCTCCAGCGCGCAGCGCAGATCCATGGCAGGGGCGTCGGCGACCCACCATGACGTTCACGCGGGCTACTCTCAACCCCCATAGTTCCTCTATTGACCGAATGTCCCGCGTCGGCGTCGTCCTGCTGAACCTCGGGGGCCCGGAGCGGATTCAGGATGTCGGTCCCTTTCTCTACAACCTGTTCGCTGACCCGGAGATCATCCGGCTACCAAGCCCTGCGCTGCAGAAGCCACTGGCTTGGTTGATCAGCACCCTGCGCAGCGGCAAATCCCAGGAGGCTTACCGCTCCATCGGCGGAGGCTCTCCGCTGCGTCGGATCACCGAGCAGCAGGCCCGCGAACTGCAGAGTCTTCTGCGTCAGCGCGGCATCGATGCCACGAGTTATGTGGCCATGCGCTATTGGCATCCCTTCACCGAGTCGGCGGTGGCCGACATCAAGGCGGACGGGATGGATCAGGTGGTGGTGCTGCCCCTGTATCCCCACTTCTCGATCAGCACCAGCGGGTCGAGTTTCCGGGAACTGCAGCGGCTGCGACAGGACGACAACGCGTTCAGGAAGCTGCCGATCCGTTGCATCCGCAGCTGGTTCGATCATCCCGGCTATGTGCAGGCGATGGCCGAGCTGATCGCCGAGGAGGTTCGCAACAGTGACGACCCCCAGCAGGCCCACGTCTTCTTCAGTGCCCACGGGGTTCCGAAGAGTTACGTCGAAGAGGCCGGCGACCCGTACCAGCAGGAGATCGAGGCCTGCACGGCTCTGATCATGTCCAGGTTGGCGGAGCTCATGGGGCACCCCAATCCCCACACACTCGCCTACCAGAGCCGTGTGGGTCCTGTGGAGTGGCTCAAGCCCTACACCGAGGAGGCGCTGGAGGAGCTCGGCGAAGCCAAGGTGAATGACCTGGTGGTCGTTCCCATCAGCTTTGTCAGCGAGCACATCGAAACGCTTGAGGAGATTGATATTGAGTACCGGGAACTGGCCACGGAAGCCGGTGTGGTCAATTTCCGGAGGGTGAGGGCTCTCGACACCTATCCCCCCTTCATCGAGGGCCTGGCGGATCTGGTCACCACCAGCCTCGACGGACCGGAGGTCAGTCTTGATGCCGCTGCTGAGCTGCCCACCAAGGTGAAGCTTTATCCCCAGGAGAAGTGGGAGTGGGGTTGGAACAACAGTTCCGAAGTCTGGAACGGTCGCCTGGCGATGCTGGGCTTCTCGGCCTTTCTGCTGGAGCTGATCAGCGGTCATGGCCCCCTGCATGCCCTCGGCCTGCTGTAGGGCCCTGATTCACCCGTCGGCCCTTAATCTGGAGGGTCAACCGCGCCGGTGACTCCGTGACCCTCACGTCCGCCTCCACGGCTGTTGACGGAACCGCATCCAACGCTCTGGCCCGTCGGACCACCGGGGCGGAAGCGTTGATGGATGCCCTGCGCCGGCACGGGGTCGACACGATCTTCGGCTATCCGGGCGGAGCCATCCTCCCCATTTACGACGCTCTGCACATCGCCGAGAGCGAGGGATGGGTCAGGCACATCCTGGTGCGCCATGAGCAGGCGGGAACCCATGCGGCCGATGCCTACGCACGGGCCACCGGAAAGGTTGGTGTCTGTTTCGGTACCTCAGGCCCCGGTGCGACCAACCTCGTCACCGGTATCGCCACGGCCCAGATGGATTCCGTGCCGATGGTGGTGATCACCGGTCAGGTGCCCCGCCCTGCCATCGGCACGGATGCCTTTCAGGAAACCGATATCTTCGGGATCACGCTCCCGATCGTGAAGCATTCCTGGGTGGTGCGTGATCCTGCCGACCTTGGCGCGATCGTCGCCCAGGCTTTTCTGATCGCTGCCAGCGGCCGTCCAGGCCCGGTGCTGATCGATGTGCCCAAGGATGTGGGCCAGGAGCACTTCGACTACGTGCCGGTCGAACCCGGGTCCGTCGTGCCGCCAGGCTTTCGCCAGCCCCTGCCACCGGAGGATGACGCCATCCATGCCGCTCTCGGTCTGATCCGGGATGCTCAGCGCCCTTTGCTCTACGTCGGCGGCGGGGCGATCTCGGCGGCGGCTCACGACAGCCTCAAGGTGCTGGCGGATCGGTTCCAGCTGCCGGTCACCACCACGCTGATGGGTAAGGGAGCCTTCGATGAGAACGACCCCCTTTCCGTCGGCATGCTCGGCATGCACGGCACGGCCTACGCCAACTTCGCCGTCACCGAATGCGACCTGCTGATCGCGGTCGGAGCCCGTTTCGATGACCGGGTCACCGGCAAGCTCGACACCTTCGCGCCCCGGGCCCGGGTGGTGCACTTCGAGATCGATCCTGCGGAAGTCGGCAAGAACCGGCAGGCCGAGGTGGCGGTGCTCGGAGATCTGGGCCTGAGCCTGGCGCGTCTGGTGGAACTGAGCCTTCAGCATCCCGCCGAGCCCCGCACCACCGCATGGCTCGCCCGCATCGCCTCCTGGAAGGAGCGCTATCCCCTCACCATCCCTCCGGCAGAGGGTGAGATCTATCCGCAGGAGGTGCTGCTGAAGGTGCGTGACCTGGCTCCACAGGCCATCGTCACCACCGACGTGGGTCAGCACCAGATGTGGGCGGCTCAATACCTCCGCAACGGACCGCGGGGCTGGATCAGCAGTGCCGGTCTCGGCACCATGGGATTCGGCATGCCGGCGGCGATGGGAGCCCAGGTGGCCTGTCCCGACCAGCAGGTGATCTGCATCGCCGGCGATGCCAGCATCCTGATGAATATTCAGGAGCTGGGAACCCTCGCGGCCTACGGCCTGCCGGTGAAGGTGGTGATCGTGAACAACCACTGGCAGGGGATGGTGCGCCAGTGGCAGGAGAGTTTCTACGGGGAGCGGTATTCGGCATCGGACATGCTCAACGGCATGCCTGACTTCATCGCCCTCGCGCGTTCCTTCGGGGTTGATGGCGTGAAGATCACCAGTCGTGATCAGCTGCATGGTGAGCTTCAGCAGGCTCTGAACACACCCGCACCGATGCTGATCGATGTGCATGTGCGGCGAGGAGAGAACTGTTATCCGATGGTTCCCCCCGGCAAGAGCAACGCTCAGATGGTCGGGCTGCCCGCCCATCCGGAACTGGCCATGGACACAACCCGGAACTGCCCTGCCTGCGGAGCCACCACAGCCCACGAGCACCTGTTCTGTCCCCAGTGCGGGGCTTCGCTGTGATCCGTCCTGTCCTGATCATCCTTGTTCTGTTGGGGATCGCCGTTTCCCCGGCGTCGGCTGCTGAAGTCCTGCAGGTCCGCACGCCGTCCCTGCTTCAGGTCGGCGATCGCAACCGCACCTACACGGTGGAACTGCCTTGTCTCACGGTTCCGGAAGGGGGCGACGCTGCCGCGGTGTCCTGGTTGCGGGAGCGGCTGCCCCGGCGTCGCAGGGTCAATCTGCGTCCGGTGGGATCACGGGACGGACAGCTGCTGGCTCGGGTGACGCCGATCGGGGAAACCGTGGACCTCAGCACCGGGCTGGTGAATGCCGGTCTTGCCCAGTCGAGTTGTCCAGGGGATCCAGCCTGAGATGGCCGACAATCGCGTTGCCCGGGGCATTGTTCTGGTCCCCTGTCTGCTGCTGGGCGGTGCCTTCCTGGCAACGGCTGTTTGGGGGCAGGGGGTGGCTGCGGAGAACCGCCCCCTGGCCGCTGCTCTCGGGCTGGGGCTGTTGCTGGCGGGTGTGCTGGCCCAGTGGCGTGTCTCTGAAGCACCGCAGACACCCCCGGACGCGGCCGACGACTCTCCTTAGCGTGACGATGCTGCGACTGAGCGAACTGCGTCTGCCGCTGGAGCATGGTTCGAATGATCTGCAGGAGGCGGTGCTGCGCCGTCTGCGGATTCCACCGGATCAGCTGCTGGAGCAGAGGCTGGTCAAGCGCAGCATCGATGCCCGGCGTCGGGATCGCATCCAGGTGATCTACAGCGTGGATGTCGCGGTCCGCAGTGAAGCGGCGGTGCTGCGACGTCACAGAGGCAACCCGCGCATCCGCACCGCGCCTGACACCCGATACCGCATGGTGGCAAAGGCCCCGCCGGCCTTTCCGGTCAGTCCCGAGCAGCGACCGGTGGTCGTGGGAGCGGGCCCCTGCGGTTATTTCGCAGCCTTGCTGCTGGCGCAGATGGGATTCCGGCCGCTCCTGCTCGAGCGGGGACAACCGGTCAAGCAGCGCACCCTTCAGACCTTCGGCTTCTGGCGTGGGCGGCTGGCGTTCGATCCGGAATCCAATGCCCAGTTCGGCGAGGGGGGTGCCGGCACCTTCTCCGACGGCAAGCTCTACAGCCAGGTGAGCGACCCGGAGCATTACGGCCGCAAGGTGCTGGAGGAACTGGTGGCCAGCGGCGCCAGCGATGAGATCCTCACGCTGCACCGGCCGCACATCGGCACCTTCAAACTGGCCACGGTGGTGCGGGGACTGCGGGCAAGGATCGAGGCCCTCGGGGGTGAAGTGCGCTTCGCCAGCCGTGTCGATCAGTTGCTGCTGGAGTCCGGTGACACGGAGAAACCTCAGCAGCTGGCTGGGATCCGTCTGGCGGACGGACGCCGGATTGCCTGCCGGCACCTGGTGCTGGCACCCGGCCATTCAGCCCGGGACTGTTTCGCGATGCTGGATGGTGTTGGTGTGCAACTGGAGCGGAAGCCCTTCTCGGTGGGCCTGCGCATCGAGCACCCTCAACCGCTGATCGATCAAGCCCGCTGGGGGGAGATGGCGGGTCACCCCAAGCTCGGGGCCGCCGAATACAAACTGGTGCATCACGCCGGCAACGGCCGTTGCGTCTACAGCTTCTGCATGTGCCCCGGCGGTTTCGTGGTGGGCGCCACCTCCGAGGCCGGCCGTGTGGTGACCAATGGCATGAGTCAGCATTCGCGAAACGAGCGCAATGCCAACAGCGGTCTCGTGGTGAATCTGGAGCCTGAAGACCTCGAGCCGTATTCCCGCAAACCCGACGACCCCCTTGCCGGGGTGGCTCTGCAGAGAGATCTCGAGGAACGGGCCTTCCGCCTCGGAGGAGGCAGTTATGCCGCTCCAGCCCAGCGTCTGGAGGATTTCCTGGCGAGGCGGGCCTCCGGCAGCCTCGGGAGCATCACCGCGTCGTATCAACCCGGCGTCACACCCTCGGATCTCAGCACCGTTCTGCCGGAGCCGATCATCGAGGCCCTCAGGGAAGCTCTGCCGGCATTTGCGAAGCGTCTGCCGGGCTATGACCACCCCGATGCGGTGCTCACCGGCGTGGAGACCCGCACCTCCTCCCCAGTGCGCATTCCGCGCGACGAGCGGCTGGAGTCGCTCAACACCCGCGGGCTGGTTCCTGCTGGAGAGGGGGCTGGATATGCGGGCGGCATCCTCTCGGCAGGCATTGACGGCATCCGCGCTGCCGAGGCCGTGGCCCGTCAGCTGGTGGGGGAGGCGTCTCCCGATGCGGCCTGAGCGACGATGCCGCTCCACTGCACCGCCTTCACCTGATCGCGACGCCAGGAATGGAACAGCTCGGGTTCCCCGACGGTGCAGAGCGGGCAGAGGGCGATCCGCTCGGTCGTGATCCCTTCGTTCAGAAGCTGAAGCCGGGCGGCCCGTCGGATGTCCAGACGGTGACGTCCGGCCTCGGCGTCCTCCTGAAGTGCGCCGTCCCGCTGCAGAACCTCCTGATCGGAGCTTGGGTCTCCGGGCTCTGCTGACAGGGCGAGTCCGACGGCATCCACCACCTCCTGCCCCACCTGATAACGGGCGCCGCTCACGGCGGGACCCAGCGCCACCAACAGATCACGTCGTTGGGCCCCGCGCTGTTCCAGCCGCAGGATCGCCTCCGGCAGAATCCGCGCGGCCACGCCCCGCCAGCCGGCATGACAGGCGGCGGCATGACCAGTGGTGGGGTCGGCGATCAGCGCCGGGGTGCAGTCGGCACCGCAGACCCAGAGACTCTGGCCGCCACGGTCACTCACCAGTCCATCCGCATCCGGCCAGGGGGCCTGGATGGCATCACTCGCGTCCAGGACGATTCCGCTGTGAATCTGCTGCGGCCGGTGGACACTCACGCCGGCACTGAGATAACCAGCCAGTTCATCCGGTCCGCGGCCCTGCCAGCGGCGGGTGAAGAATCCGTGTTCGAACCCCTGATCCGACAGCAGATCCGACTGCAGGTAGTACCCGCCGTAGCAACCGACCCAGGTCCAGGACGGGAGGGTGTTGAATTCGCTGTCGGGGCGCGCGAAGGGATCGCGTTCTGACATGTCAGCGCGGTCTAGCTGATGGTGATGTCCCGCATCATCCAGAAGCCGGCGAACGATTGCTCCTCCGGACTGCTCTGGATAGCGATGAACTGCAGCCCGTGCATGTGTTCGCTGGATTCGCGAAGGGCCGTCTCGATCGCATCGGCGGCTCCGGATTCCAGGTCGCTGACCAGCCAGCGATCGTCCTGACCGGCCTCCAGCAGCAGCTGCCGCTCCTCCACGAGCAGTCGCACCGGTTCGAGTCCTCCCAGCCATCCCGCCATCGCAAGAGCGCGGCTGCGGCTGAACAAGCGCAACCCCGGCACCGGTGCCTCGGAGGAGAGGTCCGGCGGCAGTGGAATCAGGCCGCTGAACCCCATGGGCCATTCGCCTGCCTCCTGCAGCAGCCCGCCAGGGAGTGCCGCCCAGGTCCATGCGTCCCCCTGCACTTCCTCCGGAAGGGGGACCGGTGGGGTCGGAACCGGGGCGGGGGGTGGAGCCAGCGGTCCGGCCATGAATCCCTCGAGGCTGGGGTAAACCTCCCGCTGCCGCTGCTGCAGCCAGTCCAGCAGCGCATAGGTGCGTCGACTCGGGATCACCTCAAGGCTGAGTTCGGCGGCGGCCCGCTGCACCATCGTGCGCATGGAGCTGCGCCAGCAGCGCAGACGCTGAGGAGCGCTCCAGCCGGCGTCCTCGGCGGCAGCACCCGCTTCCCGCAGGGCCTGGGTGAGCCAGAGCGAATTCACCTCACCGGAGGGGCAGCACTTGATGAACCGGAACGGAGCGATCGGGTCCGACAGGGTCGGTGTGGAGGTGATCAACAGCTCCCAGCGCTTGCGTCCGTCAGGCTCCAGGATCGGCCTGGAATAGAAGTCCAGCTCCCAGTCGGCAGACGTCATCCAGCGTCCTGTTCCTGTTTCTTCAGCATGTTCTGGGCGCGGGAGGCGCGATCGGCCGCTTCCGCCATCACTTTGTCCTTCTCCACAAGCAGTTCACCTGGAGGCCCTTCCAGCAGGGCGGTGTTCAGACCGATGCGTCCGCGGCCGGGGTCCAGTTCCGTGATCATCGCCTTCACGCGATCGCCCTGGTCAAAGACCTCCCGGATCGAGCGCAGGCTGCCGTTGGTGATCATCGATTGGTGCAGCAGGCCACTGATGCCCCCCAGGTCGATGAACAGACCGTACGGCTTCACCGCGGCCACCTGACCTTCCACCAGCTGGCCCACCTCCAGTTCGGAGAAGCGGGCCGCAACGGCAGCGCGCTTCTCCGAGAGCACCAGTTTGCGGGTCTCGGAGTTCACCTCAAGGAATGCCACGCCGAGGGTCTTGCCGACCAGCTCCTGATGGTTTTCCCCGTCCTGAAGCTGCGAGCGGGGGATGAATCCGCGCAGACCCTCGAGATCGCAGGTGACACCTCCGCGGTTGAACCCGTTGACGATCACCTGGACGACCTTGCCCTGCTTCTCCATCTCCTTGACGCGTTCCCAGCTTTTGCGCAGAGCCAGGGCCCGGCAGCTGATGGTGACCATGCCGTCGGCGTTCTGTTCCCGGGTGACGAGCACCTCCACCTCGAGCCCCTTGGGAAAGCGTTCCCGGAAGTTGGTGATCACCCCGAGCCCGGCTTCGCTCTTGGGCATGAAACCGGGGGCCTTGCCGCCGATGTCGACGTAGACACCGTCGCTCTCCAGCCCGATCACCTTTCCGGTGATCACTTCGCCGGTCGTGCCCACCGGTGCGTTCTCGTCGAGAGCAGCGAGGAAGGCTTCCTCATCGAAGTCGAAGTCATCAACGCTGCGCGGGATATTGCGTTCCTCCTGCGGCTTCTTGCGCTCCTGATCGGGGGCTCCCAGCAGGTCGGCCATGGTCATGCCTTCCATGTCGCCCAGATCGAAGCGATCCTCATCCGCCTCGCCTGGGATCGCTCGGCTCTGCTCCGGTCTCCGCGGATCCTGATCCCGCGGAGGCGGACTGGCCAGACCGGCGGCCTCCTCCAGCTTCCGTGCCTTCTCTGCGGCCGCTTCCGCGGCGGCCCGTGCTTCCGCGGCTTCCCTCTGGAGCTGCTCCTGCCGCCGGTTGATCTGCATCACCTGCGGTGGCTTGCGATTGGGGTCTGCGGCCGGCTTCGGTGCACTCGGTCTGTTGGGCTGCGGACTGCCGGCTTCGGCCATGGACCCGAAGGTTCGTCAAACAACCATTCTGACAGCCAATCTGGGATTGAACTGCGTCTCCGGATGACGATGCCGCCTCGGGACTGCCGATTCGATCACCTCAGCTGGCCGGCCGCGACTGCAGCCATGCAGCAACCGGGAGCCACCGTGGTCTGGCCCTTTGGTGCCTGTGAACAGCACGGACCGCAGCTGCCGCTGGCCACCGATGCCCTGTTCGCCGAGCGGATTCTCGATGCGGTGCTGCTGGGTCTGGATCCTCTGCTTCCCATCTGGCGGTTGCCGGTCCAGGCGATCGGATTCTCCCCGGAGCATGCGTCGTTCCCCGGCACCTTGAGCCTGCCGGCGGACCTGCTGATCGCGCTTGTGGATCGGGTGGGTGAACAGCTGGCGGACCAGGGCGTGAGGCGTCTGGTTCTGTTCAACGCCCACGGCGGCCAGATCGCGCTGCTTCAGGTGGCAGCCCGTCAGCTGCGGGTCCGCTGTCCCCAGATGGCGGTGCTGCCCTGTTTCCTCTGGAGCGGTGTCGACGGGTTGTCTGGATTGATTTCCGAGGCTGAACTGGAGCAGGGTCTTCACGCTGCCGAGGCCGAGACCAGCCTGATGCTCCGGCTGGCGCCGGAGTTGGTGGGGCCTGAGCGTCCCTTGGATGGTCTGCCGCCAGCCGCCCCGGGGGACTGGAGCCTGGAAGGGGCAGCTCCGTGTGCATGGTTGGCCCGTGATCTCAGTGCCAGCGGCGTCATTGGCGACAGCCGATTGGCCTCTGTGGAGTTGGGTGTCCGCCTCGAGGAACGCCTCGTTGAGCACTGGCTGAGGCAGTTCAAGGCCCTGCTGGCAAGCGATTGGCCGCCTCTGAACGCCGCTTCAACCGGGGTGTCCGGGTCGTGAACTGAGAACGGCGTGGTCTCCAGAACCGGGGGCACTGGTTATTGTCTGTTCTACCGAATCTGGTCTGAAGCGTCCTATGACGACCCTCAATGCACCTGAGGCATCTGTGATGGAGGGTCAGGATGCACTGCCGGACTTCACCACAGAGGCCTACAAGGACGCGTACAGCCGGATCAACGCGATCGTGATCGAGGGAGAGCAGGAAGCTCACGACAACTACATTTCGCTTGGCACCCTGATCCCCGATCAGGCTGAGGAGCTGGCCCGCCTGGCCCGCATGGAGATGAAGCACATGAAGGGCTTCACATCCTGTGGACGCAACCTGGGTGTGCAGGCAGACATGGCGTTCGCCCGCAAGTTCTTCGAACCCCTGCACGGCAACTTCCAGAGTGCTCTGAAGGAGGGCAAGGTTGTCACCTGCCTGCTGATCCAGGCCCTGCTGATCGAAGCTTTTGCGATCTCCGCTTACCACATCTATATCCCCGTGGCGGATCCCTTCGCCCGCAAGATCACCGAAGGTGTGGTGAAGGATGAGTACACCCACCTCAACTACGGCCAGGAATGGCTGAAAGCCAATTTTGAGGCCAGCAAAGAGGAATTGTTCGAAGCCAACAAGGCCAATCTGCCGCTGATCCGCTCGATGCTGGAGGACGTGGCAGCCGATGCCGCGGTTCTGCACATGGAAAAAGAGGATCTGATCGAGGACTTCCTGATCGCCTACAACGAAGCCCTCAGTGAGATCGGTTTCAGCTCAAGGGATATTGCCCGTATGGCCGCTGCAGCTCTCGCGCTCTGAATCCCTTACCGGCGTCCTTCTCCGGTTTCTCCACAGGCACCTTCCCCCAGATTGGGTGCGCCGTGGGAGCATGGACGGTCGGGATAGCTCAACTCTGAACATTTAGGGCGCTGCATGTTTGGTCTGATCGGACACTCAACGAGTTTTGACGCTGCGCGTCGCAAAGCGATGGAACTCGGCTTCGATCACATCGCGGAGGGGGATCTCGACGTCTGGTGCAGCGCCCCGCCTCAACTGGTGGAGCATGTTCAGGTCACCAGTCCTGTCGGCACCACCATCGAGGGTGCCTACATCGACTCCTGCTTCGTGCCCGAGATGCTCAGCCGTTTCAAGACGGCACGTCGCAAGGTGCTCAACGCGATGGAGCTGGCTCAGAAGAAGGACATCGCCATCACTGCTCTCGGCGGGTTCACGTCCATCATTTTCGAGAACTTCAACCTGCTGCAGAACCAGACGGTTCGCAGCACAACCCTCGACTGGCGTCGGTTCACCACAGGAAACACGCACACCGCCTGGGTGATTTGCCGTCAGGTGGAGAACAACGCCCCTTCGCTCGGGATCGACCTGAGCACAGCCAAGGTCGCGGTGGTGGGAGCCACCGGCGACATCGGTAGTGCCGTCTGCCGCTGGCTGTCCGCAAGAACGGGAGTCGGCGAGCTGCTGCTGGTGGCCCGGCAGCAGCAACCGCTCATGGATCTCCAAAAGGAGCTCGGCGGCGGTCGCATCCTCACGCTGGAGGAGGCTCTGCCGGAAGCCGATGTGGTCGTCTGGGTGGCGAGCATGCCGCGCACGCTCCAGATCGATCAGGACAGCCTGCGCAGCCCCTGTCTGATGATTGATGGGGGGTATCCCAAGAATCTGGATGCGAAGGTCGCCGGCGGAGGCATCCACGTCCTCAAGGGAGGCATCGTCGAGTTCTGTCGTGACATCGGCTGGACGATGATGGAAATCGCCGAAATGGAGAAACCACAGCGACAGATGTTCGCCTGTTTCGCAGAGGCGATGCTGCTTGAGTTCGAGCGCTGCCACACCAACTTCAGCTGGGGACGCAACAACATCACCCTGGAGAAGATGGATTTCATCGGAGCAGCGTCTGTCCGTCACGGCTTTTCCACCCTCAATCTCCAGTCCAGGCTTCAGGCCGCCGCCGCCTGACGTCGCCGCCCACTCACTTTCCTGACCATGCCGCGCCGACCCCTGCTTGAGTTCGAGAAGCCCCTGGTGGAGCTGGAGCAGCAGATCGAGCAGATCCGTCAGCTGGCCCGTGATTCGGAGGTCGATGTCAGTCAGCAGCTGCATCAGCTGGAGACGCTCGCTGCGAAACGCCGGCAGGAGATCTTCCAATCGCTGTCGCCTTCTCAGAAGATTCAGGTGGCCAGGCACCCGCACCGGCCCAGCACCCTGGACTTCATCCAGATGTTCTGTGACGACTGGGTCGAACTTCACGGTGACCGTCGCGGCAATGACGATCAGGCCCTTGTGGGTGGCCTGGGTCGACTCGGCGATCGGCCCGTCGTTCTGATCGGCCACCAGAAGGGTCGAGACACCAAGGAAAATGTCGCCCGCAACTTCGGGATGGCCACCCCGGGGGGGTACCGCAAGGCTCTGCGCCTGATGGATCATGCCGACCGGTTCCGTCTGCCGGTGATCACCTTCATCGACACTCCTGGCGCCTACGCGGGCCTGCAGGCCGAGGAACAGGGGCAAGGCGAGGCGATTGCTGTGAATCTGCGTGAGATGTTCCGACTGCGGGTCCCCGTGATCGCCACCGTCATCGGCGAAGGCGGCTCCGGTGGTGCGCTGGGGATCGGCGTGGCCGACCGCTTGCTCATGTTCGAGCACAGCGTCTACACCGTTGCCAGCCCCGAAGCCTGTGCCTCGATCCTCTGGCGGGATGCCGCCAAGGCGCCTGAAGCTGCGGAGGCGCTGCGGATCACAGGCCCTGATCTACTGAAGCTGGGGCTGGTGGATGAGGTGCTTCCCGAGCCTGCCGGTGGCAACAACTGGGCGCCTCTGGAGGCAGGCCAGACGCTTCGATCAGCCATCGATCGCCATCTGGATGAGCTGCTGACCCTTTCCGAGACCGATCTGAGGGCGCACAGATACAGCAAATTTCGAGCAATGGGGCAATTTTTTGAAGGAACGTCACACGAATCGCGTTTTGCCGCTTAAGGTGTGTCGGTTTGCTAACCCGACTTGCCTACGGCCCTGATCACTGGAGCAAGTCGTGGAATCGGCCGTCGAGCAGCTGAGCTTCTCGCCCACAAGGGTTGGGATCTCATGCTCACTGCTCGCAGCGGCGATCAGCTTGAAGATCTGCGCACGGCTCTCAGCCCATCAGGCTGTTCCGTGGCGGCTGAAGCGGTCGACCTGACCGATCCAGCTGCCATCGCACCTGCGATGAGCAATCTTCTGAGCCAGGGCGATGCACCATCGGTGCTGGTGAACAATGCCGGGGCTGCCTACACGGGTGACCTCCTGGCCATGACTCTCGAGCGCTGGCAGTGGCTGCTGCAGCTCAATCTCACCAGTGTCGTGCAGGTCTGCGCAGCCGTGGTTCCGGCCATGCGCGCGCAGGGAGGACTGGTGATCAACGTCAGCAGCCATGCCGCGCACAACGCCTTTCCCCAATGGGGGGCCTACTCGGTCACCAAGGCTGCGCTGGTGCGTTTCACCCGCTGTCTGGCGGAGGAGGAACGCTGTCATGGCGTTCGCGCCTGCACCCTCACCCTCGGTGCGGTGAATTCATCCCTGTGGGATGCGGAAACCGTACAAAGCGATTTCGATCGTCGTGCCATGCTCAGCATCGATCAGGCGGCCCAAGCCCTGCTGCATCTGGCCGAGCAACCGACCAACCAGGTCATCGAAGACCTCACCCTGATGCCGGCCATCGGCGCCTTCTGAAGACCCCATGACTTCCACCGTCCCTTTCGTCTCCAACGGCGCTGCCCAGAACGGCAACGGCAATGGCAACGGACTTGCCAGATCCACGACCAACGGCATCAGCAACATCCTCAAGCCGGCTGTTTCAGCCTGCATTCGTGAACGTCTCCAGGAGCGAGGTGTCTCGTTCCTGGCCAATGACAACATCGCAGCCCACCTCGAGCCCGGTGAGCTGGCTGAACTCCAGATTGAAGTGGCAGACAAGGTTCGCGATCTGCTGCGCAGCCTGGTGATCGACATCGACAACGATCACAACACCCATGAGACGGCTGAGCGTGTCGCGAAGATGTACCTCCATGAGGTGTTCAAGGGCCGCTATCACGAGCAGCCGAAGGTCGCCAGCTTCCCGAATGTGAAGCAGCTCGATGAGATCTACACCGTGGGCCCGATCACGGTGCGATCCGCCTGTTCCCACCACTTGGTTCCGATCATGGGCAACTGCTGGATCGGCATCAAGCCCGGTGCCAGGGTGATCGGCCTGTCCAAGTTCACCAGGGTGGCCGACTGGGTCTTTTCCCGCCCTCACATCCAGGAAGAGGCCGTGATGATCCTGGCCGATGAAATCGAGAAGCTGTGTGAGCCCCAGGGCTTGGGCATCATCATCAAGGCTCAGCACTACTGCATGAAGTGGCGCGGTGTGAAGGAGCCTCAGACCAGCATGGTGAACTCTGTGGTCCGCGGTGACTTCCGCCACGATCCCAGCCTGAAGCAGGAATTCTTCGAGCTCGTGCGTCAGCAGGAAGCTCTGCTGAGCACCTGATCACCGGGCGCATGGCCACCACGGCCATCACGTTCCCGTTCATGTCGTCTGAGCCAAGCCGGTAGCTGCGGGAATCCACTTCCCCCACCAGTTGCCAGTTCGTCTGGCCCGGCAGCTGGCGGAACCAGTCAGATCGAACCGTCGCAGTCCTTCGAGGGTCTGCTCCACCATCCCCTCCGCGATCGTGTCTGAGGTGATCCGCTGCTCAGCACTTTGATCTGCTGCTGCGGAGTCATCGTGAGACCCGGCACGCACTGCTGCGTGGCTCCAAGCCTGCAACCCACCAGAACCCCCTGACCCTGTCCGGAGCTCTGGGTGAGAAGGGTCGCTGCCAGCGATGCGCCCAGCATGAAGACAGGAGACAAGCGGGCCATGGTGAAACTGTGCGTTTTTGATGACTAACGGCGTTGCTCCCGCACGACCTTCACAAGGGCTTCGACCCGGCTGAGATCCTTGCGGCCAGGGGCTGTTTCCAGTCGGCTCGAGGCATCGAGACCATGCGGATGAACCCGGTTCAGCAGCTCGGGCACCCACTCGGCACTGATGCCGCCGGCCAGCCACCAGGGCAACGGCAGCTCGGTATCCGCCAGCCAGTCCAGGGGCAACCGATGACCGGTGCCTCCCAGCTGACCCGGACTCCAGGCATCGAGCAGCAGGGCATCGACATGGTCGAGGTACGGGTTCAGCTTCTGCAGATCAGCGGAAGACCGCAGCCGCAGTGCCTTCCACCACTGCACCTGCGGGTAACGCTGTTTCAGAGACTGGCAGCGTTCCGGGGATTCCTCTCCGTGGAGCTGCACCACGCTGGGGGCTCCTTCACCGGCCAGGGCCTCGGCAAGGCTGGCATCATCCGGCTCGGCCACCACCCAGACGCGCTGCACACCGGCTGCCTCGCGGGCCAGGGCCTCGAACAGATGGCGTCGAGCCGTGGCCTCAACGAAGCGGGGTGTTTCAGCGACGCCGATCACGCCGATCGCGTCCACCCCCATGGCAGCGATGGCCAGGGCCTGGTCTGTCTCCGTGAGCCCGCAGATCTTGAGGGCCGGTTGTGGCGTCTGCTGCTCAGGCAAAAGTCGTGCTGTTCACTCTCCTTAGGATCGGGGACATCCGTCGCCGCGGCGACACCCTGGGAAGGCCGTTTTGGGAGAGGGCTGGCAACTTCTGAAAATCCGCGGGATTCCCCTGTTCATTCAGCCCAGCTGGCTGGTGTCCGTGGTGCTCTTCACCATGATCTTCCAGTCGCGTTTCGCTGCCACAGTCACGCCTGCCGTGGCAGCAGGCACCAGCTGGGGGCTTGGTCTGCTCACGGCTCTTCTGCTGTTTCTCTCCGTTCTGCTGCATGAGCTCGGCCATGCCCTGATGGCGCTGCGGGAGGGGGTGAAGGTCCGCAGCATCACGCTTTTCCACCTCGGCGGCATCGCTCGGATCGAACGTGATTGCGACACGGCGATGGGAAGTCTGCGCATCGCTGCCGCCGGCCCGCTGGTGAGCCTGATCCTGGCCCTGGGGCTGTTGCTCTCCGCACCGTCCCTGGATGGAGGCCGTCCGCTGCTGGCGATGGTGCTGACCCAGCTGGGCGCTCTCAATCTGATGCTGGGCCTGTTCAATCTTCTGCCCGGCCTGCCGCTGGACGGCGGTCAGATCCTCAAGGCTCTCGTCTGGAAGTTCAGCGGTAGCCAGAAACGCGGAATGCAGGTGGCCTCCGCTTCCGGGCGAGCGCTCTCGACGCTGCTGATCGTGATGGGCGTGCTGCTGCTCGTGCGCGGTGGCGGTTTTTCAGGTGTGTTTCTGATGCTGATCGGCTGGTTCGGTCTCGGTGCCAACCGGGGCCAGGCCCAGATGCTGGTGCTTCAGAAAGTGCTTCAGGATCTCAAGGTGTCGGATGCAGCCGGCCGTCGTTTTCGGGTGCTGGAGTCGGATCAGAGCCTGCGCCAGCTCAGCAGCATGCGTCTGCGGGAGTCCGAAGGCGGCCGCGGGGATGACTGGGTGCTGATCTGCCGCGGCGGTCGCTGGATCGGATGGGTGGATGATCAGCCGCTGCGGGATCTGCCGGTGCAGCAGTGGGACCGTCAGCGCCTGGAGGATCATCTGCGCCCTCTGGAGGAACTGCCTTCCATCCACGATCGCGAGCCGCTCTGGAAAGCGATCGAGGCCCTGGAGCAAACCAGTCAGGGGCGTCTTCTGGTGTTCGGTCCCGCTGGTCTTCCCTCCGGCACGATCGACCGCATGGATGTGGGCGAAGCGGTGCTTCAGAAGCTGGGGGTGCGGCTGCCGCCACCGATCCTGGAGGAGGCCCGCAAGCAGAACGGTTACCCCATGGGCCTGGCGATGCTGCCTCAGGTGGTGGAGTCGATGCAGGCTGCCGAGACGGACACCCGCCGCTCCAGCTCCTGACGTTCCACCGTCGTGAGTGGTTGCTCGCTCCAGCCCAGCTCCGGCCACTGCCTTTGCAGTGCCAGGAACAGATGCTGCTCCAGTCCTTGCCGTGGGATGGCCGCCGCCGCCGGAGCCGGAGTGGTCTCCCGGAACACCGCACGCCACAGGTCCGCCGGAGGGTCGAGCAGGATCTCGCCGTGCTGCAGCAGACGGCCCCTCTGCCACCGCTGGGCACTGCCGATGCGCTTGATGCCGCGGCCATCCACCAGATCGGCCACGGTGGAGCGCGCGAAGCAGTTCGCGTCCTCCCCCGTGGCCGCTTCGTCACCGAAGCGCAGCTCATCCCCCAGCGACCGGAAGCCTTCGATCAGCCAGTGGCAGGCCTCCCGATAGGCCTGACGGCGCTGGCGGGGAGCTCCGGGCCAGATCAAGGCATAGGTGAGTCCTCCGGCATGCAGCACCGCCTGGCCTCCACTGGGGCGCCTCACGATCGAGAGATGACCTTCCGCGGCCAGGTCACGCCAGTGGTCAGGCCATTGCCGCTGGTGGCGGCCCAGGGAGAGCCATGCCCCTGACCAGCGATAGAACCGCAGCACCGGTCTCGGATCCGTCTGCTCCAGAAGCATCTGATCGAGGGCCATCTGCCAGGGACCATCGGCGCACAGCATCGGCAGCAGGCGCCCCCGTGGAGCATCGCTCGTCATGCTGGTGATCATGTTCTCGCTGAAGCCGTGCTGCCCTGGTGGGACTATCCCCTGCTCATCGCTCTGGGACTGTTCGCCGGAGGGCTGGCCGGTCTGCTGGGAATCGGCGGCGGTCTGATCTTCGCGCCCCTGCTGCTCTGGCTGGATCTGCCGCCCCATCAGGCCCTGGCCACCAGCAGTTTCGCCATCGTGCCCACGGCTCTGGCCGGCACCATCACGCACCTGAGCGGCGACAGCCTGCCCTGGCGATCCGGTCTGTCCATCGGTCTGGCGGCCTTCGGTTCAGCCTTGGTGTTCGGGGGCCTGGCCGGCTGGGCATCGGGCTGGGTGCTGCTGGCCATGCAGACCATGATCTACATCGTGCTGGCGTTCACCGTGCGGCCGCGGCCTGAACAGGAAACGGAGGAGGTTGACCTCGATGCCAAGGCGCTGAAGCTCTCCGGAACCGGCTGCATCGCCGGCTGGACCGCCGGAATGCTGGGGCTGGGGGGAGGACTGGTGATGGTGCCGCTGATGAACGGTCCGTTCGGGGTTCCGATCCACCAGGCGGTGCGTCTCAGCACCGTGGCGGTGTTCTGCTCCGCCTCGGCCGCGTCGCTGCAGTTTCTGCATGAGGGGCGTGGGGTACCGGTGATGGGACTGCTCCTGGGGGGGGTGGCGGCGATCGCCGCCCGCTGGACCGCGAGCCGCCTGGATCAGTTCGATGCGCTGCTGCTGGTGCGGCTGCTGCGGGGTCTTGCGATCGTGCTGGCGATCGACAGCTGTCGGCGGGCCCTGCATCTGGTGCTCAGCTGACGGCTCCGTCCAGCAGGGTCCAGAAGCCGGCATCCAGCTCGTAGCCGAGGGAGGCGGCCATCTGGGACAGGTTGCCCCGCATCGATCGTCCCAGGGTCTGGCGGCAGAGGTCGTCCAGCTGCATCAGACGATGGGTGATCCAGAGCTCCAGGGCTTCGGGCTCGAAGCGCAGTCCATCGGTGCGGCTGAACCGGTGGGGGACCACCATGGCCACGTGACGGATCAGGCTGCCCTGATCCCGCTCCAGCACCAACGGCAGCCAGGGGTGGCGGGCGTCGGCCCTCAGCGCCCACAGCCGCGGTTCGGGGCATTCCGCCAGCTCTCTCGGGTCGTCGGCCTGGCGAGGCCAGTCGAAGCTCAGCTCCAGGGTCGCCCCCTGGGTGAGAACCTCCCCCAGGGATCTGGCTGCCCACGGTTGCAGTGGCGTGAGATCGAGACGACGGATCGCATCGGCATCGATCTGGACCGATTCCATGGTGAGGTGTGACAGGCCTTTGCGAATGATGGCGCGCAGCCGTCCCTCTGAAGAACAATGGGACGGTTTCCCCGGACTGCATCCATGGCCAGCGCCCTGACCTCGCCAGAGATCTTCATCGCCCTTGTGGTGGCTGCCCACGCTGCGGTGCTCGCTCTGCGCCTCTCCATCAGCCTGTACGAGGCCTGATCCCCTTCTGTTGCGGTGGGGCTTGGCAGCAATGGTTCGCTGCGTTACAAACGATCAGCTGACCCTGTCAGTTGGCTTCGTCAACTGCTCCACCACCAGCCAGTCGTCCGGTTGATGCCGCAACGCTGGCGTCCGTCATCCAGCGTCAGAACGACCGCCGAGAGCTGCAGTGCAGTGTTCTGGCGCTCGCGGTGAAGCTCGGATTCGTTCTGCTGGGCTGCGTCAGCCTGGTTCGGCTGTCGATGGCGTATCAGGAGCGGCTGGAACGGCACGGCGAAATCAATGCTGTGGTGACCGTTGAAACCGCCAAGCTGGAATCGCTGCAGCAACGCTTCGACCGTCTGTTCAGCATCGGCGGTGAAGAGCGCCTGATCGGTGAACAGGACCAGTGGATCGCCCCCAACCGTCTGCGTGTGATCTGGCGCTGAGAATCCTGTCGCCTTTGGCTGGACATGCGCTCAACACTGCAGACTGATCGCTTCTGAGGGGCAGCAGCGATGGGAACTCCGGGCACCGTTCTGATCACCGGCACCACCTCTGGGGTCGGTCTCAACGCCACCAAGGCCCTCGTGGAACGGGGCTGGACGGTGATCACCGCCAACCGCAGTCCCCAGAGAGCGGCTGGTGCTGCCGATGAAATGGAGATTCCCAAGGACCGTCTCCAGCATGTGCTGATGGATCTGGGTGATCTGGACAGCGTCCGTTCGGCGGTTGAGAAGCTCCCCGGAGGAGTGGATGCGCTGGTCTGCAATGCCGCGGTGTACAAGCCGAAGCTGAAGCAGCCGGAGCGTTCTCCGCAGGGCTATGAGATCTCGATGGCCACCAATCACTTCGGCCATTTCCTGTTGGTTCAGTTGCTGCTGGATCGGATCAGGGCGTCGAGCCACCCGTCCAGGCGCGTTGTGATCCTCGGCACGGTGACGGCCAACTCCAAGGAGCTGGGTGGCAAGATCCCGATCCCTGCCCCGGCGGATCTCGGTGATCTCTCCGGCTTTGAGGCGGGCTTCCTGGAGCCGATCAGCATGGCCAGCGGCAAACCGTTCAAGCCAGGCAAGGCCTACAAGGACAGCAAGCTCTGCAACATGATCACCACCCAGGAGCTGCATCGGCGCCTGCACGGGGAGACGGGCATCACCTTCACGTCGCTGTATCCGGGCTGTGTTGCCGACACGCCGTTGTTCCGCAACACCCCGAAGGCCTTTCAGACGATCTTCCCGTGGTTTCAGAAGAACATCACCGGTGGCTACGTCTCCCAGGCCCTGGCGGGTGAGCGGGTGGCCCAGGTGGTGGCGGATCCGGATTTCGCAGAGTCCGGTGTGCACTGGAGCTGGGGTAACCGTCAGAGCAAGGACGGTCAGCAGTTCAGCCAGGAACTGTCTGACAAGGCCACCGATCCCGACACGGCGCGGCGCGTCTGGGATCTGTCGCTGCGGCTGGTCGGGCTCTGATCGGGCCGGTTGATCAGTCGAAGCCCAGCAGGTCGAAGATCTCCCGATCTTTCAGGGATGTGGCTTCCAGGGGTTCCACGTTCTCCAACATGTTCTGGGCCAGGCGCAGGTACTCCCGGCGCACCGCCTGCACCGCTTCGTCGTCATCGTCCATTTCGAAGATGGTGCACTTCTTCAGCCGTGAGCGGCGGATGGCATCCACATCCTTGAAGTGGGCCATCGTGCGCAGGCCCGTGCGGGCATTGAACTTGTCGATCTGATCGGTGTCTGCGGAGCGATTGGCGACGACACCGCCCAGCCGCACTTTGTAGTTCTTGGCCTTGGCCTGGATCGCCTGCACGATCCGGTTCATCGCGAAGATCGAATCGAAATCGTTCGCCGTCACGATCAGGCAGTAATTGGCGTGCTGCAGCGGTGCAGCAAATCCGCCGCACACCACATCGCCGAGCACATCGAAGATCACCACATCGGTGTCTTCCAGCAGGTGGTGCTCCTTGAGCAGCTTCACGGTCTGGCCCGTGACGTAGCCACCGCATCCGGTGCCCGCCGGAGGGCCGCCGCTCTCCACACACTGAACGCCGTTGAAGCCGGTGAACACGAAGTCCTCCGGACGCAGCTCCTCGCTGTGGAAGTCCACCTCCTCGAGGATGTCGATCACCGTCGGCACCATCTTGTGGGTGAGGGTGAACGTGCTGTCGTGCTTCGGATCGCAACCGATCTGCAGCACCCGTTTGCCCAGCTTCGAGAAAGCGGCCGAAAGATTGGAGGACGTGGTGGATTTGCCGATGCCGCCCTTGCCGTAGACAGCGATCACCAGGGTTTCCTCCTGGATGTTCATCGAGGGGTCCTGATGGACCTGCACACTGCCTTCGCCGTCAGCCGGCCGCGTCAGGGTCGTGGTCATTCAGCGACCTTCACAAGAGGTGTGGCTTCATTCAACAGCAGCGGATGTATGCCGGCAGGTTTTCACCAAGAAACGAAAGATCTGCGCTGCTTGCTGCCAAGGATCTGCGCATTTTCTTCGGCTTGATTGAAAAGAAATGAGTGCAAATGCTCATGCCTTGTAGTGGGCTTTTGCGTCATACAGCGTTTCGCTGCTGATCTCCCGGCAGCCGGCCTGGCGGGCATAGGCCTCGGCGTTGCGTTTCACCTTTCCACGCACAAAGAAGGGGATCTTGCGTAGTTCCGCTTCGCCATCGGCGGTCCACACCAGGGCGTCGTCCCCGAGTTCAGGCACATCGCTGAGCTCCGCCTCGGCGGAGTCACCGGCAGCACCGGAGCCACCGGCATGGCCCAGATGGCTCTGGTGACCGTCCACGAATTCGAAATCGTGGCGGAACATGCCGATCAGGTGCTCCTCCAGCCCCATCATCAGCGGGTGCACCCAGGCGTCGAAGATCACGTTCGCCCCCTCCCAGGCCATCTGGGGGCTGGTGCGGGCCGGCACATCCTGCACGTGCATCGGGGTGCTGATCACCGCGCAGGGAATGCCCAGCCGCTTGGCGCTGTGCCGTTCCATCTGGGTGCCCAGCACCAGCTCGGGAGCCGCCTCCGCCATGGCGGCCTCCACGGCCAGGTAGTCGTCGCTGATCAGGGCCTCCAGCCCCATGGCCTTGGCGGCGGCCCTCACCGGCCGTGCCATCTCGCGGCTGTAGGTGCCGAGACCCACCACCTCGAAGCCCAGCTCCTCCCGGCAGATCCGTGCTGCGGCCAGGGCATGGGTGCCGTCTCCGAAGATGAACACCCGCTTGCCTGTGAGGTAGGTGGAGTCGACCGATTCGGAATACCAGGGCAGGCGGGAGCGCTGATGTCCCTCGCGGGTGTCGGGCGGATCCATCCCCAGCAGCCCATGCAGTTCGCTGAGGAAGTCGTGGGTGGCGCCGATGCCGATCGGCACCGTGCGTGTGAACGGCATGCCGAAGTTGCGCTCCAGCCAGATGCAGCTGGATTCGGCCACCTCGGGGTACAGACACACGTTCAGATCCGCTGCGGGCAGCCGTGACAGGTCGTCCACCCCCGCTCCCAGCGGCGCCACCACACCCACATCGATGCCGTGCAGCGTCAGCAGCCGCTGCACCTCCAGCACATCATCGCGGCAGCGGAAGCCCAGCAGCGAGGGTCCCAGCAGGTTCACCCTGGGGCGCCGGCCCTCCTGCTTCCAGGCCAGAGGGTTGTGACTGGCCTGCTCCGGTACCTGCGACTTCAGCAGGCTGCGCACCAGCTGATAGAGGGTCTCCGCAGCACCCCAGTTCTCCTTCTTGCTGTAAGCGGGCAGTTCCAGGGTGACCACGGGCATCTCGAGTCCCATGCCCTGGGCCAGAGCCCCGGGCTGGTCCTGGATCAGTTCGGCGGTGCAGCTCTCGCCCACCAGCAGAGCATCGGGCTGGAAGCGATCCACCGCCTCGCGCACGTGCCGCTTCACCAGTTCCGCCGTGTCACCGCCCAGGTCGCGGGCCTGGAAGGTGGTGTAGGTCACCGGCGGCCGCTGGCCTCTGCGCTCGATCATCGTGAAGAGCAGGTCGGCGTAGGTGTCCCCCTGTGGGGCATGCAGCACGTAGTGCACCCCCCGCATCGAGGCGGCGATGCGCATGGCGCCGACATGAGGGGGGCCTTCGTAGGTCCAGAGCGTGAGTTGCATGGCGTCAGGCGTGAACGGGGTCGACGGCGAGGGAGGGATTCAGGCCGGGCTGAATCAGATGACGGCGGCGCAGGGGACGCGAGAACAGTTCGGCGAGATCGCCGGCCTGATCAATGCCGTGGATCGGGCTGAACACGAGTTCGATCGACCATTTGGTGGCGATGCCCTCGGCTTCTAGGGGATTGGCCAGGCCCATGCCGCAGACCACCAGATCGGGAGAGCTGTCACGCACCCGATCCAGCTGCAGTTCGACGTGCTGACCCTCCATCACCGGCGTGCCTTCCGGCAGCAGGGCCAGCTCCTCGGCCATCTGCTCGCGGTTGAGATAGGGGGTGCCGACCTCCACCAGTTCCATGCCGCATTCCCGCTGCAGGAACCGTGCGAGGGGCAGCTCCAGCTGGGATTCCGGCAGCAGGAAGATGCGCTTTCCGCTCAGCACCTTCCGATGGGGTTCCAGGGCGATCCGGGCGCGCTCCATCAGGGGGTCCAGCACCTCGGCCTGTCGTTCCGCGGGCACCTGGAAGGCGTTGGCACCGGCCTCCATCCAGCGGCGGCTGCCCTCTGCGCCCAGTGGGAAGGGGGCGGTGAGCACCGTTGCTCCGCGATCGCGGAGCAATCGAGCGGTTTCGGTGAGGAAGGGCTGGGTGAGCAGCACGGTGGTGCCGGGTCCGACCGGTGGCAGATCCGTGGACTGGCGAGGCGGCAGGCTGCGGATCGCCTCGATGCCCAGGCGTCCGAACAGGTGAATCAGCCGGTCCTCCACGGCATCGGCGAGGGTGCCCACCAGCAGCAGCTGACGCTCTTCGCTGGCGGGAAGCAGCGGCACCAGCGCGGCGAGAGCCCCGTCCTCCCCCTGCGTGAAGGTGGTTTCAATGCCGCTGCCGGAGTAGTTCACCACCCGAACCCGGCCGTGCATCTCCTCGTTGAGCCGTTCAGCAGCACGGGCCAGATCCAGCTTGATCACCTCGCTGGGGCAGGAGCCCACCAGAAACAGCGTGCGGATTTCGGGCCGGCGTTCCAGCAGTTCATGGCAGACCCGGTCCAGCTCCTCATGGGCGTCCGCCAGTCCGGCCAGATCCCGTTCTCCGAGAATGGCGGTGCCGAAGCGAGGTTCGGCGAAGATCATCACCCCTGCTGCGCTCTGGATCAGATGGGCGCAGGTGCGTGATCCGACCACCAGGAAAAAGGCATCCGGCATGCGCCGGTGCAGCCACACGATCGAGGTGAGTCCGCAGAACACCTCCCGAGGTCCGGTTTCCTTCAGCAGCGTGGGCCCGGCCATCGGCCGCTCCTTGGCAAGGGGTTGTCTTCAACTTGCAAGACGAAGGGCCCTACGCACCAGGTCTGGAGCAATCTCTTAGGGATCCGTTCGGGATTGATCACCGTCCGGATCATCCCGCCATGGTCTTCAGAGCCTCTCTTCAGAGCCGGCGGCGGAAGCCATCGGTGCGATAGCTGCCCTGACGCTCATCCTGGTCCAGTCGGCTGAGACGCCAGACGTTACGGGTGATCCGGCGTGCCACGAGCCCACCACGCTCGACGCGTTCGCTCCCGGGGCGTGCGCCCAGCAGCAGGCTGACCTCAGCGGTGCTCAGGGGGGCTCCGGTGTCGATGGCCAGGGCGGTGAGTTCCAGACGCAGGCGCAGCTGGCGGCTGCGCTCGAGATCCTCGTTGCGGGGGGTCTCCAGCCATGGCAGATCCACCTGCCCGTCCTGGGCCAGGCGCTGCATCAGGCCGAAACTCACCATGCCGAGGGCCTGATCGGCGGGCATGTCGACGGTGTTCACCGGGGATTGCTCAGGAAGCGCCACAGATCAGACCGAAACTGAGCGGACGGTATCGGCTCACCATTGCGGCGCAAGGCTTCAGGCCGTCCAGCTGCTCTGAGGGCCCGGACTCGAAATCGTCCGTTACACTCCCCGCCATGAATCGTTTCGCCAGTTTCGAGGGCCGCGAGAGGCGGCGTGGCGGAAGTGCTCTCGTCACCGGTACCGAGGTGCATTCATCGTCTGCCGGTGCCAGCTGTGTGATCACCACGGACAGCGAAGCGCCGCGGCTGATGAGCAGTCAGGTGCAGTCGATCGAGCTGCGCACGTACGTGTTCATCGATTCGTTGCAGCCTCAGCTGGCTGCCTACATGGGCTCCGTCAGCCAGGGATTCCTGCCGATTCCAGGGGACGCCTGTCTTTGGATGGAGGTCTCCCCGGGCATGGCGGTGCACCGGGTCACCGATATCGCCTTGAAGGCCAGCAACGTCCGCCTCGGCCAGATGGTGGTCGAGAGGGCCTTCGGCTCGATGGCCCTCTATCACCGTGATCAGAGCACCGTGCTGCACTCCGGTGATGTGGTGCTCGAGGCGATCGGCAGTTCGATCGAACAGCGCCGCGCTGCCGAGGTGAGCTGGACGGAGGTGATCCGCGCGATCACTCCCGACCACGCTGTGCTGATCAACCGACAGAACCGCCGCGGTTCGATGATCGAGGCCGGGATGAGCATGTTCATCCTCGAGACCGAACCCGCCGGCTACGTGCTGATCGCTGCCAACGAAGCCGAGAAGTCGTCGAACATCACCGTGGTGGACGTGAAGGCCGTCGGTGCCTTCGGACGGCTCACCCTGGCCGGCAAGGAGGGAGATGTGGAGGAGGCGGCGGCCGCTGCGATGCGGACCATCGAGATGATCAACCGCACGTCCGCCAACCCCTGAACGTCAGATCAGCTGCAGGAATCGGCGCAGGTCAGGCGCCAGGGCCCTGGCCGCCTTGCCGCGGCTGCCCAGACGGATCAGCTGTGCGTCGTTGAACTCGCCATAGGTGCACCTCGCTTCCCGAACCCAGAGCAGGGATTCGTAGCTTCCTCCTGGGTACGCGGGAGCCTTCAGAAGCTCGCCCCAGCACACTCCCTCTGCAGAGGCCACGCAGTGGCCTGCAGGATCGCTGAGAACCATCGTGCTGCGGAAGCAGGCGCTTCTGTAGGGAGTGCTGCCCAGATCGTTCAGCAGCTTGGTGATCTTGGCGTCGTCGCCCTCGGCGTAGCGAGCGGAGTACAGGCCTGGGGCGCAACCCAAAGCATCCACCTCAAGGCCGGAATCGTCGGCCAGAGCCCAGCCAGCGGTCGCCAGGGCGGCAGCCGTGGCCTTGAGACTGGCGTTCTCCCTGTAGGTGGAACCTGTCTCTTCCACCTGAAGAGATTCAGGCTGACGCTGAACAACCACCGGAAGCGGTCCGAGCATGGCCTCGATCTCGGCCACCTTCACGGGATTGCCGCTGGCAATGGTCAGCAGTGGACGCAAAGGGTCAACAGAATCGGCTCCCATTGTGAGGGCCGATCGGCTGATCTCAGCGGTTAGGGGGTAAGAGATCTCCGTGCACTCCGGTGGAACGGCATGGGTTGAACATTCCACCCCTCGGCCGAAGGCTTCGGGACCGTTCCGGCCAAAAAAACTATCCATGAGACGGGGCTTCGACAATCGTGTGTCTGCAGGCCAGCACAGGATTTCCCACAGCAGTTCGGAACGGTGGGCGGCTTACTGATAAGCCCTGCTAATCATGTTCACTATGGACAGTGATTGAGAGATGTCGGCGAATCGCTTGACGGGAAGCGCCTCCGCGAAGCAGTCTTCGCGGCGAACATTCCACCCTTTTCTCCGGTAGGCAATGGCTAACGAAACCATGGGCATCGCCCTCGGCATGATCGAGACCCGCGGTCTGGTCCCCGCCATCGAGGCAGCTGATGCCATGACCAAGGCCGCCGAAGTGCGACTGATCGGTCGCGAGTTCGTCGGTGGCGGTTACGTCACCGTTCTGGTCCGCGGCGAGACCGGCGCTGTCAACGCCGCTGTCCGCGCTGGCGCTGATGCCTGCGAGCGCGTCGGCGACGGCCTTGTGGCTGCCCACATCATTGCCCGCCCCCACCGCGAAGTGGAGCCTGCTCTGGGCAACGGCAACTTCCTCGGTCAGAAGGACTGAGATCTTCCGCTGAGCCTCTGACGAGGCACGCGAACGTCTCACCCCCCTCACCGACCTAACGGAGTTAACCCATGAGCAAGAAGTACGACGCTGGGGTCAAGGAGTACAGGGACACTTACTGGACTCCTGATTACGTTCCCCTCGACACCGACCTGCTGGCCTGCTTCAAATGCACCGGCCAGGAAGGCGTTCCCAAGGAGGAAGTGGCCGCTGCTGTGGCTGCTGAATCCTCCACCGGCACCTGGTCCACTGTGTGGTCCGAGCTCCTCACCGATCTCGACTTCTACAAAGGCCGCTGCTACCGCATCGAGGACGTCCCTGGTGACAAGGAGTCCTTCTACGCCTTCATCGCCTACCCCCTCGACCTGTTCGAGGAAGGGTCCATCACCAACGTTCTGACCTCACTGGTCGGCAACGTGTTCGGCTTCAAGGCCCTGCGCCACCTGCGTCTCGAAGACCTGCGCTTCCCGCTGGCCTTCATCAAGACCTGCTACGGCCCGCCGAACGGCATCCAGGTCGAGCGCGACCGGATGAACAAGTACGGCCGTCCTCTGCTGGGTTGCACCATCAAGCCGAAGCTCGGCCTGAGCGGTAAGAACTACGGCCGTGTCGTCTATGAGTGCCTTCGCGGCGGTCTGGACTTCACCAAGGACGACGAGAACATCAACTCCCAGCCGTTCCAGCGTTGGCAGAACCGCTTCGAATTCGTTGCGGAAGCCATCAAGCTGTCCGAGCAGGAGACCGGCGAGAAGAAGGGTCACTACCTCAACGTGACCGCCAACACTCCCGAGGAGATGTACGAGCGCGCTGAGTTCGCCAAGGAACTCGGCATGCCGATCATCATGCACGACTTCATCACCGGCGGCTTCACAGCCAACACCGGTCTGTCGAAGTGGTGCCGCAAGAACGGCATGTTGCTGCACATCCACCGCGCCATGCACGCGGTGATCGACCGTCATCCCAAGCACGGCATTCACTTCCGCGTCCTCGCCAAGTGTCTGCGTCTGTCCGGTGGTGACCAGCTCCACACCGGCACCGTGGTCGGCAAGCTCGAGGGTGACCGTCAGACCACCCTCGGCTACATCGACCAGCTGCGCGAATCGTTCGTGCCCGAAGACCGCAGCCGCGGCAACTTCTTCGATCAGGACTGGGGCTCCATGCCCGGCGTGTTCGCCGTCGCCTCCGGCGGTATCCACGTGTGGCACATGCCCGCCCTGGTCACCATCTTCGGCGACGACTCCGTTCTGCAGTTCGGTGGTGGTACCCACGGTCACCCCTGGGGTTCCGCTGCAGGTGCTGCGGCCAACCGCGTGGCCCTCGAGGCCTGCGTCAAGGCCCGCAACGCCGGCCGCCATCTCGAGAAAGAGAGCCGCGACATCCTCATGGAAGCCGCTAAGCACAGCCCCGAGCTGGCGATCGCCCTCGAGACCTGGAAGGAGATCAAGTTCGAGTTCGACACCGTCGACAAGCTCGACGTTCAGGGCTGATCGTCTCAGCTGATCGTCTCAACGGCCGGTTGACCTAACCGGCCCACCTTTTTTCTTACCCCCAGGATCCCCATGCCTTTCCAGAGCACAGTGGGTGACTATCAAACAGTCGCCACCCTGGAGACCTTCGGCTTTCTCCCGCCGATGACCCAGGACGAGATCTTTGACCAGATCGCCTACATCATTGCCCAGGGCTGGAGCCCGCTCATCGAGCACGTCCACCCCAGCAACTCCATGGCCTCCTATTGGTCCTATTGGAAGCTCCCCTTCTTCGGTGAGAAGGATCTCAACGTTGTCGTGAGTGAGCTCGAGGCCTGCCATCGCGCTTACCCCGATCACCACGTGCGCATCGTCGGTTACGACGCCTACACCCAGAGCCAGGGTTCCTGCTTCGTGGTCTTCGAAGGCCGCTGATCCCTCGAACCAATGGTTCCGAGCCCTGATCCTTCAGGGCTCAAGTATTTCCCGGAGGGTTGATCCCCTCCATTCATCGACCACATCCTCGGGCGGACATGGCAAGACTCTCCAGTCGCGAACTCGCACTCGAACGCCGCAAGGCGCTCACCACCACCGGTAAGAAGGCTCCTGCCGCAGCCCGGTCCGGTGACAGCCGGGTGCGCACTGCCGCTGATGCCCGTCCGACCCGAACCCGGGCCAATGCCCCTGTTGAACCCGTCGTCCCTGCTGCCGCAGCTCCGCAGCAGGCGAAGGTGTTCACAACGTTGGCACCGTCGCGTGCCAGTCAGGTGCAGCCTCAGCGCCACCCGAGCCGCGATCTGGTTCTGGCCCGTCGTGAGGCCCTCTCCCGCCGTGGCAAGACCGCCGACACCAGCCGCGATCGCAACCGCGCCGATGTGGCACGTCAGACCAAAGCCGCTGCTCCTGCAGCTGTCCCTGCTGAGACCACGAAGAGCTGTGGCTGCGGTGGCAAGCGTGCCTCTGAACAGGCTTCCCTGAGTGCATCGGCCCCCAAGTTTTCCGCCCGTTCGGAGCGCCGTTCTGCGACGCCCAAGCGCCGGGCCATTGAGAACCCGAGCCGTGCCCTGGTGCTTGCCCGTCGCGATGCCATGTCGAAGCACGGCAAGACCGCCGGGAAGCAGCCCACCAGTGCAGCCGCCGTCGCGCGGCAGGCCAATCCTGATCTCACCAGCCGCGAGCTGGCCCAGCAGGTGCGTGAGCTGCGGGCCAAGGCCGGTGCCCGCAACAAGCAGGGTGCCGCTGTGAGCCGCCCTACAGGCCCCAATCGCCATGGCGCCAAGCAGGCCGCCGCCGCTGATGCTCATTGGAAGGTGGGCGAAAGCACCACCAGCTCCGGTCAGACGGTCACCGGCACCCAGGCCAACCGTTCGGTGAAGACCACCGGAAACGAAGCCAGCACCTGCCGCTCGATCACAGGAACGGAATATCTCGGAGCCGAGGTGTTCCAGACCTTCTGCCAATCCGCTCCCGAGCCAACCACTCCGGCCAAGGTGCGCGTCACCGCCACCAGCCACGGCAATCGGGTCACCGGTAATGAGGTGGGTCGTTCCGAGAAGGTCACCGGTGACGAGCCCGGCACCTGCAAGAACGTGACCGGAACCGAATACATCTCCTCCAATCAGGCTGTCTCCTACTGCGGTGGCGGCAACACCTCCCCCCGCAAGGTGGGCCACAGCCTCACCGAGCAGGGCCGTCCCGTCAGCGGTGTGATGGTGGGGCGTTCCGCCAGCGTCACCGGCGATGAAGCCGGTGCCAATCGCAATCTCACCGGCGATCAGTACCTCGGTTCCGATCCCCTGCCCGAAGGTCGCCCCGCCACGAAGGTCGGCCTCTCCGGCACCCTCTCCGGCACCGGCGTCACCGGCACCCTGGTCGGCCGCTCCTCCCAGGTGACCGGCAATGAGTTCGGGTCCTGTCACAGGGTCACCGGCGATCAGTACATCAGTGCTGAACAGGTGAACGGCTTCTGCGGCAGACAGCCCGAACCCGAGGCCGCCAAGGTCGGCTTCAGTGTCACCAACCGCAACCTTGTGGTGAGCGGCACCCGCACCGGCCGATCCGACAAGGTCACCGGCGACGAGCCCGGTACCTGCAAAGCGGTAACAGGAACCCCTTATGCGGGGCTGGAAGAAGCTGGTCAGAACTGCGGCACTCCGGCCGTTCAGGCCATCCGTGAACGCACCCCGGTCCGTCCCGGCACCCCGGCAGCCCCGATGACCGGACTGCAGCCTGGAATCGGCGGCGTGATGACAGGCGCCGAGCGCGGAGCCTGTGAAGCCGTCACCGGCACGCCTTATGTGGGTGCCGATCAGTTGTCCGCCGCCTGCGGCAGCGAGGCTCCGGCTGGCAGTGACTCCCACGGCCAGGCGCCCGAGGGTGCGGCCTGGACCCGCTTCAGTGTGACGTCACCGGCCCGTGCCGCTCAGCAGCAGCGCGATGCCCAGGGCGGAGTCACCGGCACGGCCTATGAGCAGGGCAACCGCATCACCGGCCCCTTCGACATGGCCGGCGGCAAGGTCACCGGAACGGAGCAGTTCCGCTTCGATAACCGCGAGTTTCAGCGCCGTCAGTTCCAGCCCACTGTTGCCGTGGTGAGTGAACCGGCTGAACAGCCAGCCTCCCGCGTCACCGGTGAGGGGTCGTCCAGGAAAGTCACCGGTGATGACTGGGATCGTGGTGAGCACGTCACCGGCACCGAAGGCGCTTCCGCCCGTCGCCGCAACCCCACACGTCCGGGCCCGATGAGTGCGATGGCTCCTTACGAACGCAAGCGCAATGAAGAGAACGAGTGGCCTGTCAGCCGGGTCACCGGCTCCAGCGGCAACACCGACAAGGGTTCCCTGATCACCGTCTCCGGCGGCGCACGGGGCTGATCTGCTGATGGTTCGCTCCATGCCTTCCCGCGGCGGGCGACCTCAGGCCCCCACGGCTCCCACGCGCCGGCAACTGCAGAACAACGGTCCTGCAGCCGGCGCTTCTGTTCCACCCATGGAGTCGGTTTCGGACTCCACCAAGACCCGGGATGCTGCTCTGCAGCGTCGGCGTGCACTGACCACGGCCGGCAAAGCGGCGAAGCTGGTCCAGGGTTCCATCGGTGGCGGTCGGGTTCGCACGGCTGTTGATCAGCAGCGTCGGACCCCTCAGCAGCAGGCTGTGGCGCAGCAACCGGGCTGGGTCCGCCGAGAGAAGAGCCAGACCTCTGTGGTTCCCTTCAACCTGAGCCGCTCCTCCCTGCCGCTCACCCATCGCCAGCACCCGCTCACCGATTCGGCCGGCAATGCACGACTGCAGGCGTACGAGCTGGAGGTGAAGGGGCGTTTCGATCGCATTGTTCCCCTGCTCAAGCGGGTCTCGGCCCTGCAGCATGAACCCGATTTCATCGAGCAGGCTCAGCGCCTCACCAGGACAGAACTGGGCTTCGATCTGCCTCAGCACATCCTTGAACGGGCCTGGGTGCGTCCCCTCGACATGCGGGCGCTGTTCGCCTGGTGTGTCTTTGAAAGCCATCGCCTGTTCAGTGATCGTTTCTTTCAGGACGATCCCCTCGATGGGGCCAGCGGCAGTGCCTCCTCAAGGGAATTCGAGCAGTTCCTGCTCGACTGCGGCATTCATCTGCTCGACGTGACGCCCTGCGCCGATGGCCGCCTGGCTCACACCGTGGCCTACGCGTTGCGCATCCCCTTCAGCGCCGTGCGTCGCCGCTCCCATGCCGGCGCCATGTTCGACGTGGAGAACACGGTGAACCGCTGGGTGAAGACCGAGCATCGCCGCTACCGCGAGGGGATGCCCAACCCCGCCACCGAACCGACCCGTTATCTGAAGGTCGTCACGTATCACTTCAGCTCCCTGGATCCCGAGCATCAGGGTTGTGCCGCCCATGGAAGCAACGATGAGCTGGCGGCATCAGCCGGGTATCAGCGCCTGCTCGATTTCCGGGAAGCCGTGGAGAACAGCTTCTGCTGCGGTGCTTCGGTGGATCTCCTGCTGATCGGCCTGGACACCGACACCGACGCCATCCGCGTTCACCCTCCCAGCCGGGACAGTGAAATGGTTCTGGATCAGTGGCTGTGTGCCCGTGATCTGCATGCCGCCACCGCTTCGATGAGCGCGGATCAGGCCATGGTGCAGATCGCGGAGGCTGTCGAATCCGCAGCCCCGGGTCCGATGGATCCCGGCATGGTCACCTTCCTCACGCGTCTGATCGCCAACAACTGCTCCCAGATCGACTACGTGCAGGATCTGCATGGCGCTCCCTATCCGGACGCCGGTCATGCCGAGCGTTTCATCGGTGTCGGAATCGGTTTCAAGGAGGTGCACCTGCGCAACCTCACCTACTTCGCCCATCTCGACACCGTCGAGGAGGGAGCCCCCGATCTGGACGTGGGCGTCAAGATCTTCCGTGGTCTGAACGTCTCCCGTGATCTGCCGATCCCCGTCGTGATCCGCTTCGACTATTCGGGTCGCGTTCCCGGCGCCCGTCAGCGGGCGATCGCCGACTGCACCCGGGTGAATCAGGCCATCGCCAGCCGTTACAGCGAGCTGGTCGATCAGGGCCTGCTGCACACGTGCCTCACCGTTCGTGATCGCAACCAGACGGCTCCGGCCGAGGTCGTCGGTTCCACCCTCGCCCCCCCGCTCCAGGAGGCTCACTGATCATGCTCATCGTCAAGGTCATCAAGCCGCTCGTCTCCACCAACCGCATCCCGGACTTCGAGCACAAGCATCTGCAGGTGGTTCAGGACGGCAGTACCAAGAAAGTGGCCGTTGATGCCGTGGGTGCCAAACCGGGCGACTGGGTGATCTGCGTCAGCAGCTCCGCCGCCCGCGAAGCCGCCGGAAGCAAGTCGTATCCCAGTGATCTCACCATCGTGGGGATCATCGATCACTGGGAACCGGATCCGCCGAAGACCCCCGCACCGGCGCCGGCACCCAGCAGCACCCCTGCCGGAGGACCCACCAGCTGATGGAAATCATGCAGGTGATGGGAACTCTCGTGTGCACATTCCGTGTGGCAGGGCTGGATCACATGCACCTGCGCGTCTTGCGCAACGCCAAGGGCAAGAAGCTCGTGGCGGTGGATCCCGTGGGTGCTCGCGAGGGCAACTGGGTGTTCACTGCCAGCGGCTCAGCCGCCCGGCATGCGTGCCCCGACAACAAGGTGCTCACCGATCTGACGATCGGTGGAATCATCGACCACTGGACGCCGGACGGATAGGGACTCTCCCCGCTCCTCCGCCTCCGTTCCGCTTCCACCACCGTTTTTCATGGCCACTCCTTCCCCGACTCCCCGCCGCCGCACCACCCGCAGTTCCGCTGCAGCCAAGAGTGCCGCCAGCAAGACCGTGGACGTCACTCCCGTTGTCAGCACTCCGGCAGCTGCCGCTCCCAGTCCCACCAGCAGCCCGGCCGCGAGCGCACCGGCCACCCCCACCCCCCGTCGCGCGAGTGCGCGCACTCCATCCGCCGCTGGCGGCAGCGGCAGCAAACGCGGTGCCACGTCGCTGTCCGCAAATCAGGCCGCGGATGCCCCGATCTCAGGGATTGCACTGGGGATGATCGAAACCCGCGGGGTGGTGCCGGCCATCGAGGCAGCTGATGCCATGACCAAGGCCGCCGAAGTCACGCTGATCTGTCGGGAATTCGTCGGCGGTGGTTACGTCACCGTGATGGTGCGGGGTGAAACCGGTGCTGTGAACGCCGCCGTGCGTGCCGGAGCCGATGCCTGCGAGAGGGTCGGCGACGGTCTGGTCGCTGCCCACATCATTGCCCGTCCCCATCAGGAGGTGGAGCCTGCCCTGGTCAGCAGTGGCGCCCTGCGCCGCAGTTGAGCCTGAAGTGTCTGCCGATGTCCGTTCACAAAGAGCGCTCGACCCCTTGGCAGCCGCTTAGATTCCTCGGCCAATGCCGACAAGCCCGATCCCCTTTCCGCTTGCCGTTTTGACTTCGGAGCTGTCCTTACCCGTCCAGGTTGCCTGGCTGATTCCGCTTTACGGATTCGCCGGCATGCTCGTGTCGCTTCCCTGGGCAGCGGGTTTGTTCCGGCGTCAGGCTCACCGGCCGGCGGCCTACCTGAACATCCTTCTGACCCTGCTGGCCTTCGTGCACGGCAGCCTGATCCTGCAGGAGGTCTTCCAGTCCGGTCCGGTCGATCTGGCCTATCCCTGGCTGACGCTGGCCGACCTGGAGCTCGACATCAGCTTCAGCCTCACGCTCACCAACCTGGTGGCCCTGGAACTGATCACCGGTCTCAGCCTGCTCTCCCAGGTTTATTCCCTTGGATATATGGACAAGGAATGGGCCCTGGCCCGTTTCTTCGCCCTGCTCGGTTTCTTTGAAGGGGCCATGAGCGGGGTGGTGCTGAGTGATTCGCTCTTCCAGAGCTATTTCCTGCTGGAGATGCTCACCCTCTCCACGTATCTGCTGGTGGGGTTCTGGTATGCCCAGCCCCTGGTGATCACCGCCGCCCGCGACGCTTTTCTCACCAAGCGCGTCGGTGATGTGCTGCTGCTGATGGGCGTGGTGGCGCTCTGCAGCTTCTCCGGTGCGATGGGTTTCGGTGATCTCTATGTCTGGGCATCGCGCGACACCCTCTCCCCTCTGGCAGCGACGCTGCTGGGTCTTGGCCTGATCGCAGGCCCCACGGGCAAGTGCGCTCAGTTCCCGATGCACCTCTGGTTGGATGAGGCGATGGAGGGGCCGAATCCCGCCTCGATCCTGCGGAACTCCGTGGTGGTGACCTGCGGGGCGATCGTGCTGCTCAAGGTGATGCCGATCCTTCAGCATTCGCCGGTGGCGCTGGTGGTGCTGCTGGTGATCGGCAGCATCAGTGCCATCGGTGGGTCCCTGGTGGCCATCGCCCAGGTGGACATCAAGCGCACGCTGTCGTATTCGACCACCGCTCATCTGGGCCTGGTGTTCATCGCCATTGCCCTGCAGATCCCGGTTCTGGCACTGCTGCTGCTGTTTTCTCACGCCGTCTCCAAAGCGCTGCTCTCGATGAGCATCGGTGGCGTGATCGCGTCCACCAACTGCCAGGACATCACGGAACTGGGTGGTCTTGCCAGCCGCATGCCGGCCACCACCACCGCCTATCTGGTGGGAAGTGCAGGCCTGGTCGGCTTTCTTCCCCTGGGTGGCTTCCTGGCGCTGGCCCAGTCGATCGAGCTGCTCAGCGTGCGCTCGGTGCCGTTCATGGCTGTGTTTCTGCTCACCAATGCCCTGACAGCACTCGGACTGGTGCGGGTGTTCCGCCACGTCTTCCTCGGTGACTCCCTGATCAAGTCCCGCCGGGCGGCCGAAGTGAACTGGCAGATGGCCCTGCCGATGGTCGCTCTCACCGTGATCGTGCTGCTGACGCCGGTGCTGCTGGTGCGTCTGGAATCGCTCGATGGCCTGCTGGCGTTTCCGCTCTGGGCTGCAGCCCTTGTGGTGGGCAGCGGTCTGGTGGGGCTGGTGGCCGGAGCTCTGCTGCCGTTGAGCAAGGCCTGGTCGCGATCGCTCAACCCCGCACTGCGCTGGTTCCAGGATCTGCTGGCCTACGACTTCTACACCGAGGAGTTTTACCGGCTCACGATCGTCAATGTGGTGGCCGGCATCTCGCGTCTGGCCTCCTGGTTTGACCGCACGGTGGTGGATGGGGTGCTTCACGGTGTGGCGAGGCTGTCTCTGCAGAGCGCTGAGAGCCTCAAGCTCAGCGTCAGCGGACAGGGCCAGTCCTATGTGCTCACGGTGCTGGTCGCCATCGTTCTCTTCCTCACTTCGGTGAGCTGGTTCCTCGCCTGACGCCGTCGCCATGCTGCTCTCTCTGCTGCTGCTGATCCCCTTCCTCGGTGCCCTGGCACTGATCCTCTGGCCGGCGGATCCCCCGCCTGAGCGTCTGCGGATCGCCACCGTGGTGATCCTTGCCCTGCAGTGCCTGGTGAGCTTTGGCCTCCTGATTCCCTTCGATGCCTCGGAGGCCGGGCTGCAGATGGTGGAGCAGGCCCGCTGGGTGCATTCCATCGGCCTCGACTACGCCCTGGCCGTGGATGGTCTGTCGCTGCCGCTCGTGCTGATGAACGGCGTGCTGTGCCTGGTGGCGGCGGTGGCCTCCCGTTCGATTGAGAACCGCCCCCGCATCTACTTCGCCCTGCTTCTGATCATCAGTGGTGCCGTGAATGGTGCCTTCCTGGCCCAGAACCTGCTGCTGTTCTTCCTCTTCTATGAGCTTGAACTGATCCCTCTCTGGCTGTTGATCGCCATCTGGGGTGGATCGAACCGTGCCTACGCCGCCACCAAGTTCCTGATCGTCACCGCCGTGTCGGGGGTTCTGATCCTGGGGGCGTTCCTGGGCCTGGCCCTGGTCACCGGCACCATGGACTTCAGCCTGCGGCCGATCCTGGCTGGCGATCTGGGCATGACGGCCCAGCTGCTGCTGATGGGAGCGTTGCTGATCGGTTTCGGCATCAAGATTCCGCTCTTTCCGTTCCACACCTGGCTGCCCGATGCCCACACGGAGGCCTCCACGCCGGTGTCCGTGCTGCTGGCGGGGGTGCTGCTGAAACTGGGAACCTACGGATTGCTGCGCTTCTGCCTGGGTCTGTTCCCGGAGGCCTGGCAGGTGGCGGCCCCCTGGCTGGCGGCCTGGGCGGCGATCTCGGTGCTGTACGGGTCGCTGGCGGCGATCGCCCAGACCGACATGAAGCGGATGGTGGCCTACAGCTCTGTTGGCCACATGGGGTATGTGCTTCTGGCTGCGGCAGCGGCCACACCCCTGGGGTTGATGGGAGCTCTGTTCCAGATGGTCAGCCATGGCTTGATCTCGGGCGTGCTGTTCCTGCTGGTGGGGGTGGTGTATGCCCGCACCGGAACCCGCGATCTCAATGTGCTGCGCGGTCTGCTCAATCCCCAGCGCGGCCTGCCGCTCACCGGTTCGCTGATGATCATCGGTGTGATGGCCAGCGCCGGCATCCCTGGCATGGCGGGCTTCATCTCTGAATTTCTGATCTTCCGAGGCAGCCTGCAGCCCTTCCCCGTTGCCACCTTGCTGTCGATGGTGGGCTCTGGACTCACGGCGGTGTATTTCCTGCTGCTGGTGAACCGTGCCTTCTTCGGACGTCTGGCGATCGCCCCCGGAGAGGTGACCAATCCCCGTATCCTCGATCCGGTTGCCCTGCGTGAGCAGGTGCCGGCGATCGCACTCAGCTTCGGTGTTCTCGTGCTGGGTCTCGCTCCGGAGCTGCTGGCGAACCTCAGTGAAGCGGCCACCACCGGCCTCAGTCAGCTCAGTGGAGGACTGTCATGACCACCACCGCACCGTTGCCCGTCTCCGCTCCAACGCTTCCGGACCAGGAGGAACTGATCCGGCGTCTGCTCAGCGACACTCCCCTGCTCAAGGACACGCCCGATCATCTGCTGCAGGTGGTGAACGTTCTCGAGAGCTACGGGATCGTGCTGGATGCCTACAGCAAGAACCTGGTCGACCAGGGGCAGAAGCAGCTGCTCAATCCCTTCCCGGTGTTCCGCTTCTTCCATGAGGGTTTCAACCTCAAGCGGCTCTGGGATCATCTGCTGGGGGACCGGATCAATTTCGAGTACGCCGAGTACTGCCAGAAGGCGATGTTCTGGCACGGAACCGGAGGGTTGGATGCCTACCTCGACAGTGACGCCTTCCGGGAGGCCTGCGATCGGATCATTGCGGCGAAGACCCGCCGTGACCCTCTGCTGGCCTTCACCAACAGCCTCTACCGGGGTTTCGCTCCGGAATCGGTCCGTTCGCTCACCACGATCTACTGCCTCGGATTGTTCTGGCGGGTGATGAGCGATCTGTTCGTTGACCTGGCCCGTCGTTACCGCATCGGTGAGGTGGCCTGCGTCAACGACGTGGTGCATCACATCCGCGACGGCCTCGTGGCGGCAGCAGGCAGTCCGATCACCTACAAGGTGACCGTGGCCGGTGAGGAGTTCTGGGTGCTGCCTCCCGAGGCGGGCCTCACCTTCCTGGTGGATGTGGCGGTGCCTTACGTGGAGGCGGTGTTCTTCCGGGGTATGCCGTTCCTCGGCACGGTCTCCTACAACGCCCAGGCTCGTCAGATTTCACCTGACATCAGCGATTTCAAGTACGGCGCTCTCTACGCCGATCCGATTCCGAGCATGGGGGCCGGTATCCCGCCGAGCCTCTGCATGCAGGACATGTACCGGCATCTGCCGGAGGAGCTGAGCAGCTGGTACGACCATCACGGTCGCGCTCAGGTGGACGTGCACGTGCAGATCTGCATCAGCTTCCAGAAATCGATGTTCTGCGTCACCAACGGGGCGATCGCCGGCACCATGCCTCACCCGTTGGACACCCAGGATCCCGAGCAGCAGGCGGCCAACCGCGCCTATGCGGAGGCCTGGTCGGGTCGCTTGATGGGATGCCAGCGGGTGGCGCTCCTCTAGGTTTTCCCAAGGCCCAGTGGTGACAATGGATCAGTGGCAAGAACGCAAGCGGCCGGTCTGCCTGGAACGTCGTTTTGAGTTCGACAGCTACAGCGCCACCCGTGATTTCCTTGACCGGCTCGGGGAGCACAGTGAGGCCGCCCAGCGTTTTCCGGACATCAGCTTCGGGCGGACCTACGTGAACATCACCCTGCGGCCTGGTGATGAGGGCGATGACCCGCAGTTGAGTGAATCCGACCGGGCTTTCGCGGCCCAGATCGATGGTCTCCTCGGTTGATCTGGCGGCGGCCTACGCCGACTCCGGAGTCGCTGAGGTGCTCGAACAGCTGGATCGGGAGCTGATCGGCCTGAAGCCGGTGAAAACACGCATCCGCGAGATCGCCGCCCTGCTTCTGGTGGACCAGGCACGCCAGCAGCTGGAGCTGCCCAGCACGGCGCCGAGCCTGCACATGTCCTTCACCGGACGCCCTGGTACCGGCAAGACCACCGTGGCGCAGCGGATGTCGCAGATCCTCCACCGCCTCGGCTATCTGCGAAAAGGTCATGTGGTCACCGCCACACGCGATGACCTGGTGGGCCAGTACGTGGGGCACACCGCCCCCAAGACCAAAGAGATGCTCAAGCGCGCCCAGGGGGGCGTGCTGTTCATCGATGAGGCGTATTACCTCTACAAGCCGGACAACGAACGGGATTACGGCGCCGAGGCGATTGAGATCCTGCTGCAGGAGATGGAGAGCCGCCGCAGTGATGTGGTGGTGATCTTCGCGGGCTACAAGGACCGGATGGAGACCTTCTACAGCTCCAACCCCGGGCTCTCCTCCCGGGTGGCCCACCACCTTGATTTCCCCGACTACAGCGACAGCGAACTTCTGGCGATCGCCGGACTGCTGTTGGAGGCCCAGCACTACCGCTTGAGCGCGGAGGCCAGTGAGGCGTTTGTGGAGTACGTCGCCCGTCGGCGGCAGCTGCCGTTTTTCGCCAACGCCCGGTCGATCAGGAATGCGATCGACCGGGCCCGGTTGCGGCAGGCCAACCGTCTGTTCGCCCGGATGGGAGAAGCGCTCACCCGGGACGATCTGATCACGCTGGAGGCTGCTGATATCCGCGCGAGCCGGGTGTTTCAGGGAGAGGTGGAGGGCCACCATCCCGAGGTGAGCGGTGCGTGATCAGCCAGGCCACGGCAACCCCGAGCAGAACGGCCGTGGCTCCATGGCCTTGCAGCAGCGCCACGCCGAGCAGGAGGGCCACCAGCGGTGAGCGCAGCACGGTGGCATACAAGGCTCCGGTGACGCCGCCGCACCAGCTGCCGAGGGAACCGATGCCTGGACTGAGTTCATGCAGTCCGGAGCCGACGGCACAGGCGATCAGAAACACAGGGAAAAAGATGCCGCCGCGCCAGCCCGTTTCCAGGCAGAGGCCCAGCATCCCAAGCTTGATCAGGCCGGAAAGGATCAGCACCACTGCTTCGCTGGTGTTCATGCCCTCCAGCAACGGTTTCAGCTGATCTTCCCCAGCGAAGGGCACCAGCGGCAGCCAGTGCATCCAGACGCCGAGCAGCAGTCCGGTCACCACCGGCCACCAGGGCCAGTGGGCCAACAACTGCCGCTGCTCCAGCCAGGTGCGCCAGTGCAGCAGCAGCCAGCCGAGGCCCCAGCCCGCCACGCCGGCCAGCAGACCGGCGCTCAGGCTGCCCAGGTCTTCCCCGAGGTTGCTGGGCCAGCTGTAAGGCAGTTGCCGCAGCGATCCGCCACTGACCTCCTCCATGCCGTGGAAGGCGGCGAAACCGGCGATTCCCCCGAGGGAGCCTGGGATCCAGCGATCGATCAACGACCGTTGCCCGGATCCGCCGGCGCTGGATTTCGGCGTTCCGTCATGGACCACAGCCCCCCCCAGCAAGGGCAAGCCGAACATGCCGAGGCTGCCCGCCACCGTGGCCAGCTGGAGGTCTTGGTCCCGTCCCTTCCAGATGCGTTGGCTGATCAACGTGGCCAGCCGGGTCATCAACGCCTCCGGCCCCACGCTGCCGCCACCCACCAGGCTCAGACTTGCGCCCAGAATCGCGTGCCCGTCTCTGCGTCGGGGTGCGGTTTCCGGGTGGCGCAGCTCTTGGATGGTTTCGGGCAGTTCCGGCAGCAGGGTTGCCGGGCCGCGGCGATGGAGCAGTGCAAGCGCCACGCCGACGCCGCCGCAAACTCCCATCGACCAGAGCAGCGGGATCTGGCGTTCCAGACCCTCCTCCACCGGATCACCCCAGAGCATCCGGGTCAGCCAGGCGATCACGCCCATGGTCAGGGCGACGGCCGCACCGCTGATCGCGCCGGTGAGCAGAGCCATCAGGCGCAGTTGAAATCTGGTCACCAGTGGGGATCGGTGGCGAACTCCACCGTGAGTTCCCCGGATTTTGACGGCGGAACCGTGCTGATGCAGGCCCGCACCACCTTGCCGTTCACTTCGATCTCACAGGCTCCGCAACTGCCGCCGAGACACCCCGTGGGAATGCTGACGCCGGCGGTCGCGGCAGACGGCAGCCAGTCACTGCCCACGAGCACGTCAGTGACGTGTCCGTTCGGCCATGTGATGGTGATGCGTCGGTCCGTCATCGATTCATCCTTCTGCGTCGAGCAGAGGCGTCAGGTCCACATGCTGCTCGAAGGCATCGGCGAGTCGGTCGAGCAGCTGGTCACGGTGGTCACCGTGGTGGGGCCGATCCGTGGCCAGGGGCTCTAGTTGTCTGCGCTGGCGCAGCTGATTCAGCCAGTGACGTCGCCAGGGTCCGTTGTCGAGCAGTCCATGCAGATAGCTGCCGGTGATGCTTCCACCGCCCCTGGTGGGCGTCCACCAGCCCAGGCCGGCCTCGTCTGTCAGGGGCGCGAGTGAATCGGTGGCGCGGGTGCTGCCGTGATGCAGCTCGAAGCCGCTGATCGGGATCGGTTCCGGCCAGAGCGCCTGCACCTTGCGCTGGCGCAGGGCCTTCTCGCCTCCGAAACGCGTGATCAACGGCAGCAGCCCCAGTCCGGCCCAGGGGCCGGAACCCTCGCCCCCCTCCACTCCTTCGGGGTCGTCGAGCTGCTCTCCCAGCAGCTGCATTCCGCCACAGATGGCCAGCACCGATCCGCCCCGGGCGGCATAGCCCACCAGCTGCTTCGCCAGATCGCTGCTGCGCATGGCCTGCAGATCCCGCAGCGTCTGTTTGCTGCCGGGAAGAATCACCGCGTCCGGCGTGCCCAGCGCTTCCCCGGGCGCGACCCAGCGCAGCCGCACGCTGCTCTCCGCCTCCAGCGGATCCAGATCGGAGAAGTTGCTGATCGAGGGCAGCTTCAGCACGGCGATCTCCAGATCGACCGGGCCCCTTGTCGGCCTCCGCTCCAGCAGATCGAGCGAGTCTTCAGGCGGAAACAGATCGTTCAGCCAGGGCATCACCCCCACAACCGGAATGCCCGTGTGCTGCTCCAGCCAGCTGCGCCCTTGATCGAACAGTTCCCGCCGGCCTCGGAAGCGGTTGATCAGGATGCCTCGAATCAGCGGCCGTTCCACTGGACGCAGCAGAGCCAGGGTGCCCACGATCTGCGCGAACACACCGCCGCGTTCGATGTCGGCCACCAGCAGACAGTGGGCGCGCAGATACTGGGCCAGGCGCAGGTTGGTGAGATCGCGCCGCTGCAGATTCACCTCCACCGGACTGCCGGCCCCTTCCAGCACCAGCCGTCCCTGTGGCCATCGCTGCTGCAGTTCCGTCAGTCCGCTGCGGATTGCCTGCCAGCCGGGACGGAACCAGTCCCGGTAGTAATGCTCGGCGCGGGCGGTGCCGACACTGCGGCCACCATGGATCACCTCGCTGGTGCTGTCGCCCCGCGGCTTGAGCAGCACCGGGTTCATGGCGCAGCAGGGTTCCAGTTCCGCGGCCCAGGCCTGCATTGCCTGGGAGTAGGCCATCTCGCCTCCATCGGCGTCGACCCAGGCGTTGTTGCTCATGTTCTGCCCCTTGAAGGGCAGCGGTTGCTCACCGCGGCGCCGCAGCACCCGGCAGAGCGCGGCGGTCATCAGCGATTTGCCGGCGCCGCTGGAGGTGCCGAGCACCATCAGCGGCCGGGGGGAGCCGCTGCTCATGCCAGGGGCCAGCGCCGGCGCAGCGCCTGGCGCAGTCGCTCGCCGATGGAAGTGGCCCGATCGAGCTGATCGGGCTGTTCGTCGAGCAAATGACGACCGAGCGGTGTCAGCCGGAACCGACTGGTCAGCCCCTGGCCATCCACCTCGCGCCGCAGCACGCCGACGGTGATCAGCCAGCGCAGATCATCCTCCAGTGCTTCGGCACTGCGGGGCCAGCGCTCTGTTTTGGCATAGCGGGATCGCTCATTCCAGATCGCGGCGGCATCCAGACCGCGCATCTGCAGCTCCCTGTACAGAGGCGCGCTGAACGGCAGGCAGCGCATCGAACGCATCGCCCGGGCATGGCTGCGTTGATCCAGCAGGTCGGTGGGAGGGTTGATGGCAGGGATCCCCGTCGCTGGCAGCCTACGGAGCAGCAACGATCACCCGGTTTCATGCTGCTGCTCGCCTCGGCATCCCCGGCCCGCCGCCGATTGCTCGAGCAGGCGGGCATTCCCCATCGCGTTCAGGTGAGCGGGGTTGATGAGAGCGGCATCCAGCATCCGGATCCATCGCAGCTGGTGCAGCTGCTGGCGCAGGCCAAGGCCAGTGCCGTGCGGGATCAGCTGGATCCCGCGGCACCGATCACAGCCGTGCTCGGCTGCGACTCGCTTCTGGTGTTCGACGGGGAGGTGTTCGGCAAGCCGGCGGATGCGGAGGAGGCCAGGGTTCGCTGGCGACGGATGGCCGGAGCTCGTGGTGAGCTGCTCACCGGTCACTGCCTGCTGCCCGGGCCCGCCGGATCCGGGCTCCCCCGGCTGGCCTGCATCGGCACGGGGGTGCTGTTCGCACCACTCAGTGAGGAGGAGATCGCCGCCTATGTGGCCAGCGGGGAACCGCTGCAATGCGCCGGTGGTTTCGCGCTGGAAGGCCGCGGCGGCCTGTGCATCGCCGCTCTGGACGGCTGCTATTCGAATGTGATCGGCCTCAGCCTGCCCTGGCTGCGCAGCGCGCTTGGCGCCGGCATGACCAAAATGAGCTCTGAAATTTCCGGCTGAACCCTTGTCCGCCCTGGCGCGACGGTTGCATTCCTGGCTGGTGCCGCTGTTGCTGTCGGCCCTGCTGCTGCCCTGGCTGAGCGGTGGTTGGTCGCCGGCGGGCGGCACCACGCTGATGGATCTGGTGCCCCTCGGAGCTCCGAAGCCCTCGGCGGCGACGGGGGCTGATGCCAACACCACCTTCGAGGGCAAGTTCGAGCTGGCCAAGGTGCGGATTCAGGGAATCCCGGTGATTTCGGTGGCCAGCCCGGTGACCATCGATGGCCGGCCGGTGATTCATGCCTCCAGCCGGGCCAGCGTGATCGAGGGCAACCTGCGGGCTCTGTACGACCCCAACCAGATCTGCAGCTTCAGTGAGCGGGTGAGTGAATGGCTCCTGGACCAGGTGCTGCGCGGAGATTCCAGGGTCTGTGCCGCGTTTCAGCGCTATGGCCTCGAACGCTCCGGAGCGCCGATCAGCCTCGAGGTGGTGCGGGAGAGCAATGGGTTGTATCAACTGGCGGCGCGGCTGCCCGGGCGGGTGAATCCGTTCCCGCTGCTCACCGTCACCAAGGCCGACGCGGAGATCAACGGCGCCCGGGAACTGGCGCTGGCTCAGGTGTGGCGTCGTCGGCTGGAAGATCGCATCAACTTTGCCCGGAAGGTGTCAGCGCCGGACCGGCTTGTCCGGCGCTGGCGTCTACTCCTGGTGCTGGAACTGCTGCTGGCTGGCCTCACCGCCGCCACGGTGTTCCTCTGGAACCGCATGCGCCAACGCATCGCCCGCTTGCAGCGGGAACTGCGGGAGCAGCGCAGAGCTGATCATCGGGTGGAGCTGCGTCTGCATGTGGAGCAGGCGCTGGCGATCGCGGTGCTGCTGCTGTTGATCTGTGAGGCGGTGCTGATGCTGGGGCTCGGCGTGATGGCCATTCCGGGTCAGGTGCCTCTCGGGATCGAACTGCTGTTGCAGCCCACCTATGCACTGGGCAAGTTTCTGGTGGTCACGGCGGTGACGCTGCTGCTGCGCGGTCTCACCACCTTTCTGCTCAGCCAGTGGGCGTTGGATGTGGATGTGGCCCAGCACGAGCTGGCCCGCCGCCAGCAGCGCTACCGCAGTCTGGTGCGGGTCTGCCACCGGCTGATCAATGTGCTCGGGGTTCTGGCGGTGGGTCTGTGGATCCTGCTGGATATTCCCGGTGTCCGTTCCACGTCCGTGTCGTTGGTGCTGGCCGGCGGCGCCTTGCTCGGCGCCCTGGCCCTGGTGTTTCAGGGACTGTTGCGCGATTTCACCGCCGGACTGGTGATGCTTCTGGAGGATCGCTACGCGATCGGCGACTGGATCGAAGTGGACGATCACGAGGGCGAGGTGATCGATGTGGGGCTGTTCAGCACCCAGGTGCGCTGCCTGGATCAACGGGTGCACATCCTCAACAACGCCCTGATTCAGCAACTGCGTAACCACACGAAGCTGCGCTCCGGAAGTCTGGTGACGTTGCTGATCTCCCATCGCCAGCAGGACCTCGAGACCGTGTTTGAGGTGCTGTCTGAGGAGATCGATGCGTTCAGGAGGGATCCGATCTGGTCAGCGCGCCTGATCGGGGAACCGGTGCTGCGGGGCGTCAAGCGCAGCACTGCCCTCGGAGTGCACATGCAGGTGCTGCTGATCACCCGGGTTGGCGAGCAGTGGGCTACCGAGCGGGAATTCCAGCGCCGGGCACTGCAGGCGCTGCATCGCCGTGGGGTTCAGATCGCCGATGGTCTGGAACTCATGCCGTCACTCCCACCCGCTGATGTGCGCTGATCTGCTGAGGGTGCTGGTCAGCCTGGTGGTGGCTGGGTTGATGGTGATCGGCTTCACGCGGTTGATCGCGGTTGAACTCGAGCCGGCGCATGCACTGCTGTACGCCGCCCTGGTGCTGGGTCTCTATGCCCTGCTGGGAGCCCTGCGTTATTCCTGGCGCTTGAACCGGTTCCTGAGGCTGAATGAACTGTCCGAGGCGGAGTATCAGTGGCTCCGTCACGGTCGACGCCGAAACGACACGGTCACGTCCAAGGGGGCGCGCCGCTGAACCGGAGCTGCAATCAGCTATGAACCTCCCCCATGCCCAGTCAGGAAATTAGGTCCAGCCTCCGCCATCAGGGCAATGGCCTCGAGTGAATCATCGAGGGCATCCAGCTGCTCCTGCTCGTTGATCAGCTCGGAGTTGGTGGTGCCGGCAGGAACGGGGGGTTCCCGCAAACCAGCGGTTGCGGCATCACCCGGGTAGGTCCCCAGCCCATCGCGAAGAATCCGCTGGGCATCCTGCAGATCCAGCACGCTGTTGTTGTTGCGATCCAGTGATCCACTGGTGATGGCGTCTTTGATGAAGCCCTTGGCCGCATCTGTGGTGTTGCGTGAGCCGTTCGGGTTGATTAGTTGGTCATGGAGATTGCGGTTGTAAGAAACAGGTTGTGATTCGGTTTCGGCAGCAATTTCGATCGCCTGAGCAGCGGAGCTGATCAGCAGCCCATCGCTGAGCGGATGGAAGGATCCGTCTCCATCCACATCGGTGGGAAGTGAATCATTGGAGTGATCATTGTCGTGCTGGTCGTCTTCTTGCAGTTCGTCATCTGTGTCGTCCACGTCTTCGACTACCTCAGCGGTGTCGTCGTCCGCTTCTTGATGATCATCGTCGCCATGGGTATGATCTTCATACTCTTGTCGTTGGAAGGAATTAATCACGACTGGTTGGTCTATTGTGTTGCCGTCGAGATCAGTTGCCCGAAGACGAATGGAATATGTCATTTGATCGCCGTTTTCAGGAGTTTCCATAAGCAACAGCTGATTGCCTTGAACCTCAAAGAGACTGTTGTCTGTGTCTCCGTTGCCGGAGGTCAAGGCGTAGGTATGAGTGTTTGCCGCTTGAGTGTCTTCTTCTGTTGCGAAAACAGGGAACTCACCGTTGCCGTCCCCCCAAAGCGCTTGCAGGGAGTGCATGTCAGCATCAGTGAACCAGATCTCTGACTTGTCTTTGTCATTGGGATGATCATAGAGGCCCCTGTTGTAGGCCATGACTGTTTCGACATGGGTCGGGAAAAACATGTCGCCAGTGGCCTTGGAGCCGCCGTTGTTTTGCATCGGGTGATCGAGACCGAGGGCATGCCCGATTTCATGAAGCAGGGTGTGATAGTCAAATAAGCCATCCTCAAAGATGGTCATCGAGACATCCATGTAGGGAATGTCGACACCCGTTAAATTGCCATCTTCGTCTGTTGTATAGAACCAGGTGTATCCACCAAAGCTCCAGCCATCGGTGTCTTCTTCCTTGCGACCGTTGATCCGTAGTGTCAGCTCTTGATTTTGAGGTGTATCAACCAGAACGAATTCAATATCGAGAAGGTCGTTGAGCCTGTTGAAGACATTTTGAATATCGTTCTGATTTTCCTCGGCAATTGGTATGGCTGTGATTGATTTTGTGCCACCCGGAAAGCTGTCGTGCCATCTTCCGCCCCACAATTCAGTGCTCTCTCCCTCAGTATCAATCCAGACGTTGATCTTGCTTTCGTTGGAGGTGTAGAAATTGAAGGCATCTATATTTTGTGTTGAAGGAAGCAGATAGATCTCCCACCCACTTGGTGCATCTCCAAGATCAATGGTGAGGGGATCAGTGGAGCTATCACTGACGACGGTTTCCTTGAAGCCATGCCCATCGAGGTAGTTGGTGGTGACTTTGAACTGAGCGTTTTGATGCCAGGGCTGCAGCTGAAGGTCCTGGGTTGCAGCAATTGAATGCCACTGTTCACCACCGTCATAACTGGCTTCCCATGTGTATTGCTTGTCCCTGGTGCGAGGAGCTCGCCAACTCCCTGGCCGGCTTTTCTTTTCATAGTCGCTGTATCCATCTGGATCGTCACTCGAGATATCACTTTTGAGAGTCAGCCCCGTGGATAGGGTGCCAACCGACGTTCCCGCTTCATGATCTGAGTACACGTCGGGAGCAGCGATATCGTAAGGAAACTGCGGCTCTCGCGTCAGGATGATGCTTTGGACGGGATCAGGATCGATGCTGATATCTAGATCGCCTGTGTCGTAACCGGATTTGTTGCCTTCCTCGCCCCAGATCATCTGCAGGGCCTCGATGTCGATGTCCTGGTAGAACGTTTGTGTATACCCTGATTCTTGTGGGTATCCGAAGGCCATCAAGCTGGATTCTGTTGTTGGCAGCTGGTTGTCACCAAAGCTGTCTCCATCAGTTGTATTGGTGATCGACTCGAGTCCGAGTCTTTGCCCTAGCAGATGCAAGAACGGAACGCTGTACTCCCAGGATTCAGATGCTGCTGCGTGGTCTGACTCGGCATACCACCAGTTGCTGTATAAAACGATGTCGTTTGACGTCCATTCAATACTGTCATTCACGTAATGGTATCCCGAGCTGCTTCCTCCCCAGCCATTCTGTTGTGCGTGCTCGGCAAACAGGATCGAGAGATCGCTGTTATCTCTGTTGTCGACAATGGTGAAATCAAGCTCCAGCAGAGGATCCAGTGTTTCTAGAGTCTCCCGGATGTAGCTGACCCCTTTCTCTGTGATCGGTTGAGCCGTGAGACTGTCGTTATCGAAGGGGAACGTGGTTGTTTCCGCGGATTGATCAATGAAGATGTTTAAATTGCCGTAACGACTGCCAAAGGATTGCAGGTCTTTGATGAAGCTGTCTGTGCTCAGCAGGTGAGGGTCTGCCTGGAGTGCTGAGACAGAGTCATCCACCCCAATGGCGTCTGCAACATTGCTGGTGACACGTTCCGTGAAACCATGGCCGTCTTCATAAGTGAGTTGCAATCTGATCTGATAATTCTCATGCCATTTGCCAATGGGCAGTTCTGAGCTGTACCCGAGGGGAGTCCATGTCTGGCCGGCATCGAGACTGCCTTGCCAGTAATGGTTGGTGATCTCGTTCAGACCATCTGGATCGTCCTGCTCAACAATCACGCTGAGCGTGTCACCGATGGCTGGCGACTGAAGAATGGAGAATGAGAGATCTCCCGTGTCGTAGTTGTCGGAGTTGTCTTCCACACCCCAGATGGCCTGGAGGGCTTCGATGTCGATGGCTTGAAATTCAGTCTGGGTGTAGCCGCTCTCCGGGCGGCCCCACGCCATCAGACTTTCCTCGGTGGTGGGATTGTTCTCGTCTCCACCAAAGGAGTCTCCATCGTTCGCGTTGTTCACATATTCCAGTCCAAGCGCTCCGCCGAGATTGTGCAGGAATGGAACGCTGTGCTCCCAGGTGTCTGATGCCGCGGCTTGGTCGCTGCTTGCATACCACCAGTCAGCGTCAAGCACGATGATGTTTTCTGTCCACTGGATGTCATCACCAATGGAGCTGTATCCGATGGTTCGATAAGCCCATGAGTTGGAGGGGCTGTTCGCGAAATGGATCTTCAGATCGCTATCGGCTTTGGTCTCTACAAGTTCAAAATCAAGATTCAGCTCTGTGTCAAGAGATTCAAGGGTGGATTTGATGAAATCCAGGCCCTGCTGATTGAAGGCCTTCGCCTCTAAATCATGGTCTTCGAAAGGAAAATTGTCTTCTTCGCCAAGCTCATCAATGAAGACTTTCATCACCCCATAGCGGTTTCCGAACATCTTCAGGACTCCCTGCCAGGAGTCTGAAGAGAGCAGATGCTCGGTCGTGAGTGACATGACTTGAGCGTGAAGGATTAAAAGACTAGCGACTAGATGCGTGTTGGACATCAGTCATGACAAGGCTACTCAGGTGCTTCTCTGTGTCAAGGAAACGTTGATTTCGACGCTTGTGTCAGTTTTTGTTTTGCAGATTTACAAAAATCTGTTCTCTTTTTGGCACGATTTGTGCCGTTCACTCACCTCATGCGTGAGTCATTCGCTATGGCAGTGCGTTCAGCTGACGGAGCGAGGCCGCTCATAGGAACGCTGAACCGTGCGGTTCAAGGTGCGCAGTTCCGAGAGCTCGTCTCGCCATTGCTGCGCCCAGAGATCCTGACTGCGCTCATAAATCGCCATCAATTCACCCACAGCCTGGTTGTTGTAGTCGACCCGCAGATCCAACAGCGGGAAGGCGGCATCACCGCTGATCTGCAGGGCTGCTGATGTGGAGGACACAGCGCGTCGATCACCACCGGCCGCTTCTCCGGCCTGGAGGGCGTGCATCAGGCGACGACCGAGCTTCCAGGATGGATCACTGGTCTGAAAGGCCACGTCCATGGCGAGAAGGACGCTCTCACCCACCAGGAAATTTCCAGCCACGGAGCAGTCCTGCCCGTGGCGATGGCCGGCCCACTCTCCGCAGTCAGGCCCCGTCCAGCAGGCGGTTCGCCCCTGGTGATCGATCAGATGAAATTGCCGACGGTCGCGATGCTGGTCGTCGACCAGCAACGTCTCCAGCACGCGGTTGGCATCGGCACACTGCTCGAGTCGTTCCAGACCGCAGATCCCCAGATATGGATTGGTGTGGGCCTGAGTCGCCACAGCCCCCACCCCGGAGCGGATATGGGGCACGGTGGAACCAACCGCCAGATGGCAGGTGGCCACGGCAACACCAAAGCGGCCGTTGCTGCCATCACGGGCAACGATCGAAAAGGTCACAGCATCTGATCCAGCCGTAGAAGTGCTTTCAGCAGCACCGCTGCTCCTGAGCGGCACTGCTCCGCACTGGTGAATTCAGCCGCTGAATGGCTCAGGCCACCGCGACTGGGCACAAAGATCATTCCCATCGGCCAGCGGCGACCGAGTTCCTGGGCGTCGTGACTGGCCCGACTGGGCAGGTGGCTGTAGCTGAAACCCAGCTCGGCAGCCGATGCCGCAACGGCCTCGATCACAAGAGCATCGGCCGGCGTTGGAGCCACCTCGAACTGAGGCTCGATGGCAATCGAGCACTGCCGCCGCTCGCCGATCGTCTCGAGGTTCTGCATCAATCCATCCACCAGCTCCTCCAGCACCTGAGGGCTGAGATCGCGGAGGTCGACTGTCATCTCCACAGATCCAGGCACCACGTTGGCGGCATTAGGCCAGACCTGTAGGCGCCCCACCGTGGCCACCGGGTCACCGGGATGGCGGATCGCCAGGGTTTCGATGGCCAGAACCACCTCAGCCGCGGTCACCAGAGCGTCCTGGCGGAGATCCATGGGGGTGGTGCCGGCATGGTTGGCTTGGCCGGTGATCCGGATGCTGAAGCGTCGCTGCCCCACCACACCGTCGACCACGCCGATGGCATCACCACGGGACTCGAGCACTGAGCCCTGCTCCACATGCAGTTCCAGAAAGGCAGCGATCGACGCGTCGTCACGACGGGCAGAGGCCAGCGAAGGCCAGTGGCCGCCGATGCGTTCGAGATTGACGGCGATCGGCTCACCATTGCTGGTGGTGTAATCCGCCGGATCGAAGCTGGCCGTTCCCGCCATTCCCTTGCAGCCCACCATGGTGGACTCCTCATCGGCGAAGGCAATCACCTCCAGGGGGTGACGAAGCCGACGGCCGCTGGCTTTCAGGGTGCGCACCACGTCCAGCCCGGCCAGCACACCGAGGGCTCCATCGAAGTGGCCACCCGTCGGCACCGTGTCGATGTGTGATCCCGTCACCAGTGCGGGGAGGCCTGGTTCCACACCGTCCCAACGTCCGATGAGATTGCCGGCGGCGTCCACGCGAATGCTCAGACCCGCTTCCTCCATCCATCGGGCGACGCGTTGACGGCCCTCGCAATCAGCCTTGGTGAAGCCGCGCCGGCAGACGCTGCCGTCGTCCTGGGCACCCAGTAAGGCCAGTTGCTCGATGGACCACTGCAACCAATCAGCATCGGAGCGGAGCGGATCAACGAACTCCGACTGCTCAGCGGACTGAAGACGCTCTGTTGCCGTGAGCAAAAACCGGACCTCTGTTCAAAGAGGTCGATCGTTGCTTGTTTCGGCCGATCCGCCCGTAGCGTCCGCGACGATTTAATCCTGATCGATGAATTGACAGGAGCCGCTCAGGCCGGAACGGGGGTCCGCCAGCCGAGGCGATCGGCTTCCTGACGGGCCAGCTCAGGCAGATCGCTGGCCACGAACATCCGATGCAGCATCTGCACGCCCAGCAGATGGTTGATCACAGCATCCATCTGCACCCGCTCGGCATCTGTTGTGCTCGGGTCCTCATGACGATCAAACAGGGCGCGGACTCCCGTCTTGCTCAGCAGGCCCGCCGTCTCGATGGCGGCGTCGCTGAGGTAGTCATCGGCCAGCCGTTTCATCTGCTGCCATTTCTCCGGTTCGGTGTGCGCCGGCGGTGCCATGAAGGCAAATTTCTCGCGCTTGTAGAGCACCTCGGGCAGCAGACCGGCCATCGCTTCGCGCAGCACGTATTTCTCGGTCTTGCCCTTGATGCGCAACTCCGGTGGCACCTGCACCGCAGCTTCGGCGAGATGGTGATCTAGAAATGCCGGCCGCGCCTCCATCGAATGAGCCATGTCGACCCGATCCCCTCCCCAGGTGAGAATCTGGCCCTCCAGCATGGTTTTGATCCAGACGTACTGGGCCTTGTCCAGAGCGTGTCGTCCCTCGAGTTGTTCCGGGTCCAGTTGATCGGCGATCGCCTGACCCGGTGAGTAGCCATCGAGGGCTTGCCGATGTTCATCGGCCAGCAAATCCGGAACGAGGGGAGCGCAGGCCAGCCAGGGTTGCAGACAGCTGGGCGTGAAGCCCACCACGGCATCCAGTGCTGGATCATCGATCTGGTCGGCGGCCAGCATGGCGCCCTGCACGAGGGCATTGGAGTCCTGCAGCAGGCTTTCCCAGCTCGCCCGTTCGTCATCGGCCAGGTCGTCAAGACCATGCAGGAACATGTCCCGTCGGAACGCCGGATAGCCGCCGAACAACTCGTCCGAGCCTTCACCGGTCATCACCACCTTGTAATCGACGTTGTTGACGTGGCGACTCATCAAGAACTTCGCCACCGCAAGGGTGTTGTAGATCGTGCGCTCGGTGTGCCACAGCGTCTGTTCCATGTGTCCGTACAACTCCTGGCCGGACAGGCGCATCACGTCCTGCTGGGCACCGGTGGCCTGAGCCATCTGCTCGGCAATCGGCGATTCGTCGTAGCGGGCATCGTCGAATCCGATGGTGAATGCCTTCACCGGGCTCTGACTCACCGCCGACGCCAGACCCAGGATCGAACAGCTGTCGATGCCACCCGAGAGGTAACAGCCCACTGGAACGTCCGCCACCATCCGAAGCTCGACCGCCTCCAACAGCGCCGAGCGCACCGAAGCGATGTGGTGGGCTTCGTCCAGGCTGCGATCCCGATCCGCCTGACGGGGGAAATTCACATCCCAGTAAGCCCATTCAGAGACCTCAAGTCGCCCCGCCGTCCTCTGCACCTTGAGCACATGCCCGGGTTTGACCTGATGAACACCGGCAAACGCGGTGGTGCCGGGCACCATCGTCTGCATCAGCTGGTGGAAGAGGCCATCGGAGGTGAAGCGACGTTCCACCGCCGGGTGTGCGAACAGCACCTTCAACTCAGAGCCGAACACGAGGCCATCCGGGGTCATCGCCCAGTACTGAGGCTTGACCCCGAAGCGATCGCGCACCAGATAAAGGCAGTCCTCCCGGCGATCAAACAACGCGAAGGCGAATTCACCCCGCAGCATCGGCAGCGTCTGCTCCAACCCCTGCTGCTGATAGAGCCGCAGCAGGATCTCGGAATCACTCTTGCTGCTGAAACGAATCCCTTGAGCCGTGAGATCGGCACGGATGCGCTGGAAGTCATAGAACTCTCCGTTGTGCGCCATCAGCACCTGGTGGTCTTCGCTCAGGAAGGGCTGCCGGCCCCGTGACTCATTGAGATCGATGATCGACAAGCGGGCATGGCAGAAGCCGACTCCAAGCCCTTCGATGGATTCGATGCCGAAGCCATCAGGGCCGCGATGGGCCTGAATCGCCGCCATGTTGACCAGAAGCTGAGGGTCGACACGCCGTTCCTGGCTGACACTGAAGACCCCTCCGATACCGCACATCAGCCCGCCTCAGATCACGTCCATGACGCGTTCAGCCCGGTTCACCATGCAGGTGAGCAGGGCCATGCGCAGAAACACCGCGCCCCGGGCCTGGCTGAAATACCAGTTGTGGGGTGTTTCATCCAGACAGGTGCTCAATTCCGGGCCGCGGGCCAGGGGATGCAACACGATCGCCTCCGGCTTGAACGGCATGTCGCGGGTGAGCCGGAATTCATTGCCATGCACCTCATAGGTGTCGCCGACCCAGGCGATGGCATTGATGTAAACCACATCGAGATCGGGAATCTCGCCCTGCAGATCGGTGCTGCAGCGCACGCGCAAACCGGCGCTTTCCAGCTCCTCCAGCTGCCCTGCATCGAAGACGTTGCCTCCGGCTTCCATGCCGGAGGCATGGATCACGACCACCTCCTCAACCGCTTTGGGGAATTTGGCCAGGATCCGCAACAGCGAGCGCACCGTGCGCATCCGCGATGGGAGCCCAACGATGCCGATGCGGATTCGATCGGCTTCGGGAACCTCCGGCATCGCCAGGGTTGGACGCCACTTGAACATGGTGTACAGGTCCGCCATGGCCTGGGTTGGATGCTCATCGATGCCGTTGCCAGCGTTGATGATCGGGATCCGCAGCGTTGAGGTCATGGCAAACACGGCGTCGGGGTTGCTGTCGCGCAGCACCACGCAGTCGCCGTAGTTGTTGAACATATGGGCCACATCCTCGAGCGACTCACCCTTGGCAATGCCGGTGGTGCTGCGATCGGTGATGTTGATCGAATCGCCACCGAGCCGGTGCCAGGCGCTGTCGAAGGACAGACGGGTGCGGGTGCTCGGTTCGTAGAAGGCGTTGATCAGAATCTTGCCGGTGAGCGGCGTGTTGTGACGGCAATAGCGATCGGGATTGCTCTCGAACTTGGCGGCCAGGCGAAACAGCTGCAGCAGCGTCTCCGATCGAAAGGCCTGGATCGAGACCACGTGCTGGTCCACCAGATCCAGCAACGGCACACCGTCCTCGGCGATGGCTGAAAGCAGCTCCTCCGGGTGGTTATGCCCGAACACATCAGGACCCATCGGCTGAAACCGAATCGGGGCCACGATGTCCTCAGCGACGGCAGTTTTGGCCTTTGCCATAACGGGATCGCATCAACACTCGGTTGAACAACAGAGTGCGTCTGCCGGGAATCACATCTTTCATCGGTAACAACGCCGACACCCCTACGTCCAGGCACAGGCAGCTTCTTAATTAAATACACCGACAAACCGTAGGGATTTATACAAACAGCGCTTTATTGTTCATTTTGAACCTTTACCAAACGCGTCCGTTCCGCCATTCCACCCACCAGATGGCAAGCAGAACAATCACGGACGCGCTGAGCGCCACCTGACTGCCGACAAGGATCACCTGGAACCAGGTCGGGCCGATCAAGCTGGCCATCACGGCTGTGGGGATGGTCATGTCTCCTCCTGAAGCAGGGTGAAATCAAATCGTTCCGGCCGCAGGCGACTGCCGATCAGCATCACGAGTGCCGACACGGCCGCCGAAAACACCGCAGCGCAGTAAGGCGCAATCAGCACGTAGGCGAGCAGGCCCACAACGCTCCCGGCGAGCATGGCCGCAATGGCAGCCGTGCGGTTGGCCGTGCGCCAGTACAAGCCGCACGCCACAGGCCAGACCGTGGAGGCCACCAGAGCACCGGTGAAGAACAGCACCGACGCCAGCGAATCCAGCCGCGGCCAGGACAGGGCCAGGGTGACGACCGCCAACCCCACCACCATCAGCCGCGCTGCCTGCTTGAGCTGCAGGTCACTGGCCTGGGGCCGCAGCAGGCGGAAGTAGACGTCCTCCGCCAGAAGATCGGCGGTGGAGGCCAGCAGGGAATCCAGGGTGGAGGTGAGCGACGCGAACACCACCACAAACACCAGAGCAGCGCCTCCGGCCCCGAGCAGATCAGCCGCCATCACGGGGAACACCATGTTCACCTGCTCCAGCGGGATCTCGCGGGCCAGAGCCACCAGGCCGATGGAGCCCGTCACCATCGGCACGCTCATCCAGGCGATCCCCCCCAGCACGAAGGAGGTCATCACCACCGAGCGCCGACTGGCAAAGACCCGAGACCACCAGATGTTGTTGTGAAACACCTCGCCCATGGAGAAGAGGGCGGAATTCCAGGCGATCAACAAGCCGGCCGGCAGCAGCAGATCCAGCCGATCGGGATGCCGGGCCAGCAAGGACGCATGCACCTCGGGCATCGGGAACTGCCGGAAGGCGAGCACCGCCACCACCGCCAGCAGCACCATGATCAAGAGCGATTGGATGAAATCGGTGCCGATCACGGCCCGCATCCCGCCGAACAGGGTGTAAAGGGTGGCGACACCGATCACCACCACCATTCCCACGTGGTAGTCGAAGCCTGAAAGGGCCTGCAGCAGCAGTCCGGCCCCCATCGCCTGGGTCATCAGAAACCCCAGGGTGTAGATCGCGGTGATCACCATGAACACCCACCACGCCAGGCGCCCGTAGCGCAACCGGATGAAATCGCCGCTGGTGCGCCCGTTGGGCATCAGCTGCTTGATCCGAGAGGCCAGGGGGGCAAACAGGATCAATCCAAGCCCTGCCAGGGCATAGCTGAACATGCCCCAGAGCCCGGTTTTGTACCCGAACTCAGGAGCCAGCAGCGTGGTGTTGCCGGTGACCCAGGAGGCCATCAACGTGGCGGTGCTCAGGGCCAGCCCGATGTTGCGGCCGGCCAGCATGTAGTCGTCTGCATCGCTCTGCCCCCGTCGACCCCAGGCAATCCCCAGCGCGACCCACAACACGGAAAACAGAACGACCAGAGCCCAAGCAATGCCTGGAGCCAGAAAAGGGGCGGAATCAGCGGACATCGGTGGGCTCCCGATGACGCCAGTAGAGGTGGCCCCGCACGATCATCACCACGGTGGCCGCGGTCACCGCCGCCCCCAACGTGAAGATCATGCGTGCCCAAAGCAGGTCATCCACAGAAGACATCGCGATGGCTTTGCTGTCCATAGCAAGGAGTGCGCCAATTCACAGGTGATTCGCACTGTCCTTCACTCAGTCCATGGGGACGGCGGTTTTGACGGAAGCAAGCTGAGAAGAATCCTCATCCCAAAGGATCAATGAAAAACACTTCCAAAGTTGATGCAGTTGCAGACGTGTGACGTTGTCGAAATTGTTTCGGTTCTCTTCATGGCAAGTGCGCAAGCGATAGTTCGGAATTCTTTCTGACAAATGGTGGACGTGATGGTAGGCGATATCCGCTGTAAACCAGTTGAGTACGGGGGGCATGATCAGGAATGATGAGCCCTCGATCGCGCCTTTGAAATAACTCCAGCCTTCTTCGCCGCTCGCGTAGGACCCAGGAAAATTATGTTGAACAAAGAAAACCGCAATCATAATGGCCGCGCTGACGCTCATGATGGAGGCGTATAAAATCCAAAAATGCCAATGTCCAATTGCGCTTCCAATCCACCACCAGGCAAGTGCAACGCAAATGCTGTTGGCAATCGTGTCGTAAACCTCCTCTTTTGTGTAGAAGAAGCTGGACTTATGATTTTTAATGTAAAGCCATGGATTGAACGCTTGTCCGGCTGAAATCTTGCGGGGTGTATCCGCAAAAGCTTTGGCGATCAGCTCAATGAAGCCGAACAAGAGTGCCACTCTTGGTTTGATGACAAGATAGTAAAATCCCCCCGGGAGTAGAGTCAGTGGATGGCGTAACAGTTGGTAGGTGAATCGGGAGCTTTTGTTTTTTGTTTCGTACTCGCGAAGCGTCGTTAGAGCAGATGGGCCTCGGTATCGATTCCAATTGCCATTGTGTTGATGGTGAAATGCATGGCCTCTTGACCAGGGGTGATGAGGCATGGCATGGACAATGCTCAAAAGAAAGGCTGCAAATCTGTTGGCAGCTTTCGATCTGAATAAGCTGTGATGACCACAGTCGTGCATCAGCGAGAAACTTCTACTTAGAAAAAGGACGATCAGAGCAAACAGAATTGGTGTGAAAACGACCGAGGCTGTTGTCAGGTGATTGGTGAGATTGCCAATGGCAATGCAGCATAAAATTAACGGGATGACTGTGCTGGCGATTTGCCAGATAGCAATGCCGTCGTCGCTTTCCATGTAAGGCTTGATCGTTAAATCAATGCGCCTCAGGGGTCTTGAAGACAGGCTTGAGGTGGCGGCACTGGTCAAGAGAGTGAGCTCGGATGGTTTATTGGTCTTGAGGTGATCTGTTCGGCGCGCTTGTTTGAAGTGTTTAGGCCGAATGCTTGATGTATTGATTGATCTTAATCGATTGATCCATGATTTGGTTGGACAATCCCGCTCCGCCGAAAAGGTTAAGAGCTCTTCATCTTGCCTGCTCGGAGAGGATGCCTGAAATGATCCTGGAAAAACACGTCAATTCAAGAAAAAACTCCTGCCCACCGTTGGTCCAAGGGGGCAGGAGTTTGAGAGAGCTTTCAACGAAACCAAGGCCGTGGCCCAGGCTGAAAATCAGACCTTTCTGGAGTAGTACTCCACCACCAGCAGTTCGTTGATTTCGAGGGCGACCCATTCGCGCTCACACTTGCCAACGATCTTGGCTGTGAGCTTGGTCTTGTCCAGCTCCATGTGGGGCGGAATGTTGGCCAGGCCTGGGAATTCCAGGTTGCCTTCGGCCAGTTTCTTGCTGCCCTTGCGTTCGCGAATCGCGATCACATCACCGGTTTTGCACTGGTAACTGGCGATGTCGGTGACGCGGCCGTTCACCATCACGTGGCCGTGGTTCACCAGCTGGCGGGCACCGGGAACGGTGGGGCCGAAGCCGAGACGGAAACAGACGTTGTCGAGCCTGTTCTCCAGAAGCTTGAGCAGGTTGGTTCCGGTGGAACCTTCCTGGGCACGGGCTTTCTTCACGTAACGCACCAGCTGGCGTTCGGAGACCCCGTAGTTGAAGCGGAGTTTCTGCTTTTCTTCGAGTCGGATCGCGTATTCAGAGCGCTTGCGACGGGCTTGGCCGTGCTGACCGGGGGGATAGGACCGCTTTGCGGCCTTCCGGGTGAGACCGGGAAGGTCTCCCAAGCGCCGCGTGATCCTCAGACGAGGGCCGCGGTATCGAGACATAGATCGATGGAATGGGAAGGTGTGAACCGTTCGTGCGTCTTGGCGGGCATGCTGGAACCAGTGATGGGTCCGTGCCCACGCTCATGCACGAATCGACCACTGTATCCGGCAGCCCTCTCAGTGCTGTCATCGCGGCGTTCAATCAGGCGCTGGCCTGGGTGTTGCTCGCCTTGATCGGCTTCTACAGGCGCTTCATCTCGCCGCTCACCGGCCCTCGCTGCCGTTTCATCCCCACCTGCAGCGCCTACGGACTGGAGGCGATTCAGAAGCACGGACCCTGGCGCGGCAGCTGGCTCACGATCAAACGTCTGCTGCGCTGCACTCCGCTCACGCCCTGCGGCTGCGATCCGGTGCCCGACTGATGTCTTCGCTGGTTCTCTACAGCCGCCGGGGGTGTTGCCTCTGCGAAGGACTGGAGGCGCGGCTGCGGAACCTGGATCTGGCTGCGCTGGATCTGGAGCTGCAGGTGATCGACATCGATGCCGTTGCGGTGTCGCCGGTGCTGAAGGCCCGCTACGACCTGGAGGTGCCCGTGCTGGCGCTCGCTGATCAAGAGCTGCCACGGGTGTCGCCGCGGTTGGACGGCGAGGGCCTGTTCAACTGGTTGCAACGCCGCCTGTCCAACCCGGACGGCCCGCCTTAGAACGTGCCCAGATCATTCCGCGTCAGGGGGATTTGGATGGGCCAGACGCTGCACGCCCTGCTGCGCCAGGTCGCTTGGCAGATCCCCGAGGGATTGCCGGATCCGCTGCTTCAGCAGATCACCTGCGACTCCCGGGCGGTGCAGGACGGCACCCTGTTCCTGGGATTGCCTGGAGAGCGTGTGGATGGGGGGCGGTTCTGGCGTCAGGCTCTCGAGGCGGGAGCTGCGGCGGCGGTGATCGGTCCTTCAGCGGCGGCGGTGCTGCCGCCAGCGGCCCATGAGCCGGTGGTGGTGGTGGGCGAGCCGGTGGCCCGTCAGCTGGGAGAACTGGCAGCGGCCTTCTGGGAGCAGCCCAGCTCGCGACTGGCCCTGATCGGTGTCACCGGCACCAATGGCAAAACCACCACCACCCATCTGATCGAGCATCTGGCGACGGCCATCGGTACCCCCACGGCCCTGTTCGGCACGTTGGTGAATCGCTGGCCTGGCCACAGCATCACGGCCACCCACACCACCGGCTTCGCCGATCGTCTGCAGGGGCAGTTGGCCGCCGCCGCCAGCGCCGGGGCTCAGCTTGGGGCGATGGAGGTCAGTTCCCATGCCCTGGCTCAGCAGCGGGTGGCCGGTTGCCGTTTCGCCGCTGCGGTGTTCACCAACCTCACCCAGGACCATCTCGACTATCACGCCTCGATGCAGGCTTATTTCGAGGCGAAGGCGGCCCTGTTCGCCGATCCCCTGCTGCAGTCAGGACCGGCCCGCGCGGTGGTGAACAGCGATGATCCCTGGGGTCTGCAGCTGGCGGAACGGCTTGGGGATCGCTGCTGGCGCAGTTCCCTCAGCGATCCCGGGGCGGAGCTGCGCATGAGCGATCTGGAGATGACGGCTCGTGGGGTGCGCGGCCGGTTGATCACCCCGCTGGGGGAGGGGCCGTTCGTCTCGCCGCTGCTGGGTCGTTTCAATCTGATGAACCTGCTGCAGGCGGTGGGTGTGCTGGTGCAGTGCCAGTTGCCGCTGATGCCCTTGCTGGAGGCGATCGAAGGATTCCGCGGCGTGCCGGGGCGGATGGAGCGGGTGCTGCTGCCGGGTGCCGATGCGCACGCACTGCCCACGGTGCTGGTCGATTACGCCCATACCCCCGATGGTCTGGAGAATGCCCTGGCGGCTTCGCGTCCCTTCAGCCGCGGTCGGTTGATCTGCGTGTTCGGCTGTGGTGGCGACCGGGATCGCGGCAAGCGTCCTCAGATGGCGTCGATCGCGGCACGGCTGGCGGATCGGGTGGTGGTCACCTCCGACAACCCGCGCACCGAAGACCCGCAACGGATCCTGGAGGATGTGGTGGCGGGGATCCCGGACGGTACCGACAGCCTGGTGGAGGGCGATCGGGCAGCGGCGATCGCGGCGGCGATTGCGGCGGCAGCACCGGAGGATCTGGTGCTGGTGGCGGGCAAAGGCCATGAGGATTACCAGATCCTCGGCACCGACAAGGTGCACTTCGATGATCGCGAGGAGGCCGAGAACGCTCTTCGGGCCAGGCTGCACGGGTCAGAATCAGAGCAGATTGGCGCTGTCTGATCCGGAATGGAAGGTCTGAACCGGGCTGAACTGTTCAAGGACGCCCAGTTTCTGCAGACGCCGGAGGGTCTGCTGGGCGGCACCGTGGTGCTGCTTCTGTTCTGGTTGCTGCTGCGTCTGCTCGAGCGCTGGGGGACATCCTCGTGGTCTCCGGTGATCCGCGCGGTGCGACGTCCGCTGGTGCTTGGGTTCGGATTGGCGTTGTTCGTCGGCTGGATCTTCGGTCTGCTTGCCCACAATCTGTCTGCTCTCACGGAGCGCGATGTGGCGCGATTGACCACCTCGATCGTGCTGATCGTGATTGGCCGTGCTCTCATCGTGGGCGGCCTGAAGTTTCTCCATTCCGCCACATTCAATCGCTGGCTGATGCGGGAGATTGAGAACGAGCGGGAGCGGGCGATGATGGTATCGCTGCTCGATCGTATTTACAGCATTGTGATTGTTCTGGTCACATTTGCAGCGATCATGGTGGCCTTCGGTGTGTCTCCTACAGCTGTGGGGGCGGTTCTCGGCGGTGCGGGCATCGGGATCGGCTTTGGCACGCAGCAGATCTCCCAGAACTTTCTCTCCGGTCTGATGTTGTTCTTCAACCGTCCTTTTGCAGAGGGTGACTGGATCAAGGTGTCGAGCTTCGAAGGCACTGTGGAGCGGATTGGCTGGTATCACACACGCATTTGCACATTTGATCAGCGTCCTCTGTTCATTCCCAACGCATTGTTTGCTACAACGCCGATTGAGAATCCAGGGCGGATGTATCACCGTCGGATCTATGAGGAAATCAGTCTGCGCTATGAAGATCTCGGCTGTGTCTCTCAGATCGTCCGTGATGTGAAGCAGATGCTGCAACAGCATCCTGCGATCGATCAGAGCAAGACGATCCTGGTGAATTTCAATCAGTGGGGCAGCTCATCGATCAACGTGATGATCTATGCCTTCACCAAGACCACGGATTGGTCTCTGTGGCTGGATCAGCAACAGGATGTGTTTCTGAAGGTGGCCGACATCGTGAAGGCGGCTGGGGCTGATTTCGCCTTCCCTTCCACCACGCTGTACGCCTCCCCTGGCTTTCAGTCGCTGCAGGCCGCCGCGCCTCGCCCGGACACAGAACAGTGAAATTTACACAGTATCGTGAGTATATTGTGGATATATCGTCACGATATTGTGCTTAATGCGGTGATCAGTCGGTCGATCTCCTCGTTGCTGGTGCTGATGTGGGTGCAGGCCCGCAGGCAGCTCGGGTCGGCGAGGTCTCGGATCCAGATGCCGTCACGCCCCAGTTGCTGCACCAGGTCTGCCGGCGCGGGAGCGTTGCTGATCTGAAAGCTCACCAGTCCGCTCGCCGGCGGCTGATTGAGCAGTGGGCTCACTGCCGCCAGGGCGGACAACCCTTGCCATAGATCGCTGCTGAGGGTCTGGATCCGCTGCCAGCGCGCCTCCGCATGGCCGTGCTGCTCCATCAGGTCCAGGGAGCTGCGCAGGCCTGCCATCAGAGGGACGCAGCTGGTGGCCACCTCGAAGCGGCGACTGTCGTGGTGAAACGGATCCGCGCTGCTGAGGTCCGCCTTGCTCTCGTCCCGCAGGCTGCGCCATCCGATCAGCGTGGGTTGCCCCTGCTCCAGCACCCGTTGCGAGAGGGCCACGCCCCCCAGTCCTTCCGGGCCGCAGGCCCACTTGTGGCCGGTGAAGGCGTAGATGTCTGCCCTGGCGGCCGCCTCGGCCACGGGGATCTGCCCGAAGCTCTGGGCGGCGTCCACCAGCAGGTAGGGCTTCCGGGGGTGCTGGTGAAGCCGTTCCGCCACAGCGGCGATCGGCATGATCTGTCCGGTGTTCCAGAGCAGATGGCTGAGCACCACCAGGCGGGTGCGGGGGGTGAGCGACTGCTCCAGGGCTTCGGCCAATCCCGCATCGGTGGAGGGTTGGTCGCCGCGCAGGTGCTTCACCGGCAGGCTGTCGATCGACAGACCCTGGCGGCGGGCCAGCTCCACGCAGGCCGCCACCACCCCCGGGTGCTCGCAGTCGCTGATCAGCAGGCGGTCGTCGGCATCAAACGGCAGCCCCCAGAGCGGCAGTACGCATCCGCTGGTGACGTTTTCACTCAGGGCCAGCCGATGGGGGGGAACGCCGCAGAGCTCTGCCAGCCGGCGGCGGGTGCTGTTGACCTCGGCGGCGATGAACGGCCACACATCCGTGGTGAAGGGACCCAGCTCCTGGATGCGCTTCCAGCTGGCGGTGATGGCCTCCAGTGATGGGGTCGGCAGCGGGCCCTGGCCGCCGTAGTTGAAGTAGGTCTTGTTCTGCAGGGCAGGGCAAAGCTGTTTCCAGGTCAGAGAGCTGTGTGCGGTCGGGTTGGAGCTCGTGTCACCCATGGCCGAGGGTCCTGCGCGCCTCCACCGTATGGATATGGAGGGCTGAGCGGTGATCGATGAAACGGAGCCTTTGGCTACAGATCAGCGTCAGGCACTGTTGTTGTTGTTACTTACACCTTTATTCAATGGCGATAAGTTAATTGGAGTCGATGAATGGTCGTGTCACTGACATCACGCTACAGAGCTCTGATTGATCAGGCGAATCAGGCAAAGGATCGCCAGACCTGTTTCTACTATCTTAAGCAGGCTGAGAAGTTGTTGCAGACTCAGTCTCCAGACCAGTACGGCATTCAGCCTGTCGCTTCGATGGTGTCGCGTCCACAGATTCAGCAGGCTGCCTGAGCTCAGAACAGCAAAATTGCTCAATCGGGCATTTCGGTAGTCGTCTTATCTGAAAGATGGTGACTGTTCGGATAGATCTTCCGTGAGTTGCCTGTCTTCTTGTATGAACCGCAACCAAACCATTCTGAAACTGGTTGACAAAGCAGCACCGCGTGTCACCCCGAAGCCTGTGCTGAAGCCGAGGCCCACGTTGCCGAAGCAATCACGGTTCGAATCGCCGGCATGGGAGGACTACCGGGCTAATTACTCCGGTCTGGACTGATCCCAGCCGCGTCCAGGGGGATGTGGTCGTGTTGTCGGTGGGGCAGTGAAGGGGTGCCGTTGTGTTGATATGGATCGCAATCCAGAGTTCTCTTTTCCTGCATTGATGTGCTGAAGCAAGTGTTCACGGTGCTGATGGGGGGCATGTTCGCCTCGATCATGCTTCGCTGTTTCCAGGAAGACTGGAACCTGCGTCGGCATCGCAGGTTGCGTCAGTCGTCCGTTCAGTCTGCGGGCAGCAGAGAGCCGGTGCTCTGAACACCGCGTTGTTGTCGATCGCTGGTCGATGATGCGTGCATGACGTCAACCGACTGGCTCTGGATCCTGCATCCGGCCCTGGCCGTGGTCGTGATCTATCCCTTGCTCGGGATGGTGGTGCGGCTTGCCTGGTCGATCCGGCGGGAACGGTCTGCAGGTGCAGGCCGGCAGCACGGTGACCTCGGCCGCTGGCTGGCGACAGCGGTGGTGCTGCTGGTGCTCACGGCCCTGACGGTGGTGATCGCCACCAAGGAGCCTCCGGACCGCTTCGCCGGCGGTCCTGCGCGGGCAGCGGAGTTGCTGCTGGTGCTGCTCGGAACACTGGGCAGCCTTCTGGCGCTCTGGCGCTGCCGCCCCGCAGCAGGACGGCTGGGTTTTGCGCTGCTCAGCTGGGCTGGGGTGCTGCTGCTCGGCGCTCAGCCGGAGGTCTGGCGGCTGTCGGACGATCCCCTCTCGCTCGCGTTCTGGCAATCCCATTACTGGGCTGGTGTGGGGCTCACCGGGCTGATGCTCTTCTCCCTGGGGGCATGGCCGGAGATCCAGCGCCAGCGAAGGCTGCGGCGCCTGCATGTGAGCGCTTCGGTGCTGGCAGCGCTGCTGTTCTCACTGCAGGGCATCACCGGCACCCGTGACCTGCTGGAGATTCCGCTCAGCTGGCAGAAACCGGCGGTCTATGCCTGCGATTTCACGGCGAAAACCTGTCCGCCCCCGGCTCAGGGCGCTTCGTAGACCCATACCCGGCGTCCATCCAACAAGGTGCGCCGGCGGCGCTGGTAGACGCCGGGCACCTCCTCCCAGGCATCCAGTGCCGGCCAGAGCTGCGCTGGAATCGCGTAGACCTCGCCGCACACCCGGCCGTGTCCGGCGCGCAGCATCGGGTAGCCATCACGCTCCACCAGTTCGGCCGCCTCCAGCACGCCATCGGGATTGCGTGTGGAACCGTTCAGCAGGTGATGGGCGCTGCCGCCGGCCCTGAGGCTGCCGTAGACGAACAGGATGTCGGAATCAGACGTGTGGGGGCTCAGAGCACCTGCACCACTTCGCTCACTTCGGGAATCGCCTCGCGCATCTTGCGCTCGATGCCCATCTTGAGGGTCATGGTGCTGCTGGGGCAGCTGCCGCAGGCTCCCTGCAGCCGCACCTTCACGATCGGGCCATCCAGCTCCACCACTTCAACGTTGCCGCCGTCGGCCATCAGGAAGGGCCGCAGCTCATCGAGCACCTTCTCCACGTTCTCGTGGGTGAGGGCCATGGTTTCGGTGCTCATCGGTCGCAGCAGAGATCAGCTCAGTCAGCCTACGGAGCGGCCCCATAGGGTGACGAGAGCGGTTTTCACCCCCGGCGCCGGTGCAGCACGACGGTTCCCTTCTCACGGCCGACCGCTACGACGCGGTGCTCGTCGGGGCCGGCATCATGAGCGCCACCCTGGCAGCGCTGCTGCATGAGCTGGATCCGGGGCTGCGGCTGCTGCTGGTGGAGCGGCTGGAGGCCCCGGCCCTGGAGAGCAGTGGGGCCGGGAACAACGCCGGCACCGGCCATGCCGCCAACTGTGAGCTGAACTACACGCCGCGGCAGGCGGACGGCACGGTGGCCACGGCCAAGGCGGTGGCGATCAATGCCGCCTTCGAGCGCAGCCTGGAGTTCTGGGGGTCGCTGAGTGAGCGCGGCCAGCTGAACGCGCAGACGTTCCTGCATCAGGCGGCTCACATCAGTGCGGTGTGGACCGAGGAGAACATCGCCTTCCTGCGGCAGCGCTTCAGCCAGCTGCGGGAGCTGCCGGCGTTCGCGGCGATGCGCTGGAGCGAGGAGCCCGCCGAACTGATGGAGTGGATGCCGCTGGTGATGGCGGGCCGGGACCTGAAGCAACCGGTGGCGGCCACGCGGATCGAACGGGGCACCGATGTGGACTTCGGCGCCCTCACCCGGGCCTACCTGCTGCCGTTGCAGGCCAGTGGCGCTCTCACCGTTCAGTACGGCTGCGAGGTGCGGGATCTGAAGCGCCTGCGCAAAAGCGACATGACCGAGGCCGACTGGCAGCTGATCCTCAAGGGCCCCTCCGGTCGCCGCGAAGTGCGGGCCCCCTTCGTGTTCCTCGGTGCCGGTGGCGGCGCCCTGCCGCTGCTGCAGCGCTCCGGCATCCCGGAGGCGGCGGATTTCGCCGGTTTTCCCGTAAGTGGGCTGTGGCTGGTGTGCGGCGACGGTCAGCTGGCGGACAAGCAGCTGGCGAAGGTGTACGGCAAGGCGGCGGTGGGGGCGCCACCGATGTCGGTGCCCCATCTCGACACCCGCTGGATCGACGGCCGCCGTTCGCTGCTGTTCGGGCCGTTCGCCGGTTTCAGCAGCAAGTTCCTGAAGCAGGGCTCGCTGCTGGATCTGCCGGGATCCGTGCGGGCCACCAACCTGCTGCCGATGCTGCAGGTGGGCGCCACCAATATCGATCTGGTGCGGTACCTGATCAATCAGCTGCGCCAGAGCCCGGAGCAGCGCCATGAGGCGCTGCAGCAGTTCATGCCCACGGCCCGGGCGCAGGACTGGACCCTTTCCGTGGCCGGCCAGCGGGTGCAGATCATCAAGCGCAGCAAGCAGGGCGGGCGGCTGCAGCTGGGCACCGAGGTGGTGGCCTCCAGTGATGGGTCGCTGGCGGCTTTGCTGGGGGCCTCCCCCGGCGCCAGCACGGCGGTAACGATCATGCTGGAGGTGCTGGAGCGCTGCTTCCCGCAGCGGCTGGCCTCGGAGCACTGGCAGCAACGGCTGCAGGCCCTGCTGCCCAGCTACGGCGAGGATCCGATTGCCGACCCGGCCGTGCTGCAGAGCATGCGGCAGCGCAGCAACAGCCTGCTGGACCTGAAGGCCTAGGGGCCCGCAGCGGCCTCACTGGCCCAGATTCACCAGCACCACGCCGGCGGTGATCAGGCCGATGCCGATCAGCTGGGCCGGACTGAGCAGCTGGCTGTAGGCGAAGCGGCCCACCAGCACGATCGCCACGGTGCCGATGCCGCTCCACAGGGCATAGGTCATGCCCAGGGGAATCCTGAGCACCACCTTCGAGAGCAGGGCCATGGCGATGGCGTAGGCGGAGAACACCAGCAGCGTGGGCAGAGGCCGCGTCATGCCCTGGGAAAGGCGCAGGCAGGAGGTGCCGATCACCTCGGCGCTGATCGCCAGCAACAGCAGCGTCCAGGGATTGTTCATGGCTGTTGCTTGCTCATGGCCGCTGTTGCCCCCTCCCTAGGATTGAGTCAACGACGAACCCAGGACCCGAGACGGGACTCCGCTGCTGCATGACCGACGCCCCCGTCTCACGGATCCGCAACTTCTGCATCATTGCCCATATCGATCACGGCAAGTCGACCCTGGCCGACCGGCTGCTGCAGGACACGGGCACGGTGGCCAACCGCGACATGCAGGACCAGTTCCTCGACAACATGGAATTGGAGCGGGAGCGGGGCATCACGATCAAGCTCCAGGCCGCCCGGATGAACTACACGGCGGCGGATGGGGAGGAGTACGTCCTCAACCTGATCGATACCCCCGGGCACGTCGACTTTTCCTATGAGGTGAGCCGCAGCCTGCAGGCCTGCGAAGGCGCCCTGCTGGTGGTGGATGCCAGCCAGGGGGTGGAAGCGCAGACCCTGGCCAACGTCTACCTGGCGCTGGACAACGATCTTGAGATCATCCCGGTGCTCAACAAGATCGACCTGCCCGGAGCCGATCCCGATCGGATCAAGGAAGAGATCGAGGCGATCATCGGCCTGGATTGCAGCAATGCCATTTCCTGTTCCGCCAAGACCGGCCTCGGGGTGCCCGAGATCCTGCAGGCGGTGGTGGATCGGGTGCCGCCGCCGAAGGATGCGGTGGAGGAGCCCACCAAGGCGTTGATCTTCGACTCCTACTACGACCCCTACCGGGGGGTGATCGTCTACTTCCGGGTGATGAGCGGCCGCATCAGCTGCAAAGACAAGGTGCTGCTGATGGCCAGCCAGAAGACCTATGAACTCGACGAGATCGGGATCATGGCGCCGGATCAGAGGAAGATGAACGAGCTGCATGCCGGCGAGGTGGGCTACCTGGCGGCGTCGATCAAGGCGGTGGCCGATGCCCGTGTCGGCGACACGATCACGCTGCTGAACGCTCCAGCCGAGGAGCCGTTGCCCGGCTACACCGAGGCCAAGCCGATGGTGTTCTGCGGCCTGTTTCCCACCGAGGCCGATCAGTACCCGGATCTGCGCGATGCCCTCGACAAGCTGCAGCTCTCCGATGCGGCGTTGAAGTACGAGCCGGAAACCAGCAGTGCCATGGGTTTCGGCTTCCGCTGCGGTTTCCTCGGCCTCCTGCACATGGAGATCGTGCAGGAACGGCTCGAGCGTGAGTACGACCTCGATCTGATCGTCACCGCACCGTCGGTGATCTACAAGGTGAACCTGATCGATGGCAGCGAGGTGATGATCGACAACCCGGCGACGCTGCCGGATCCGCAGAAGCGGGAGTCGATCGAAGAGCCCTACGTGAAGATGGAGATCTATGCGCCGAACGAGTACAACGGTGCGCTGATGGGCCTCTGCCAGGAACGGCGCGGGGAGTACATCGACATGAAGTACATCACCACCGATCGGGTGACGTTGATCTACGAGTTACCGCTGGCGGAGGTGGTGACCGATTTCTTCGATCAGATGAAGACGCGCACCCAGGGCTACGCCTCGATGGAATACCACCTGATCGGCTACCGCCGGAATCAGCTGGTGCGCCTCGATGTGCTGATCAACGGTGATCGGGCTGATGCCCTCACCACGATTGTTCACCAGGACAAGGCCTACAACGTGGGCAAGGCGCTGGTGGAGAAGCTCAAGGAACTGATCCCCCGCCAGCAGTTCAAGATTCCGATCCAGGCCTCGATCGGCAGCCGCATCATTGCCTCCACCAGCATCAGTGCCATCCGCAAGGACGTGCTGGCCAAGTGCTACGGCGGCGATATTTCGCGGAAGAAGAAACTGCTGAAGAAACAAGCCAAGGGCAAGAAGCGGATGAAGGCCATGGGCAAGGTGGATGTGCCGCAGGAGGCCTTTATGGCGGTGCTGAAGCTGAATGAAGGGGGTGGGTGACGTCTTCGTCGCCCCTTACAGGCAGTTAAGGCTTGTTTTCGTCATCCTGAGTGCAATGACTGAAGGTTGCACTTGGGTTCGATGAATCGCAGCTATCACTATTGTTGCCATGACCGTTATTACTCTTTCCGGATGATTCTTTTTTGCGTGCTTGTGAGTAATGGCCGTTTGTGAGCTCAGCGAGCTTCTCCATCCAAGCTGAGTGAAGCATGATAGAAGCTGTATTCACGGTTAGAGACTGATGACCATTCGCAATTCGTTCATCATTGACGTCATCGAAATAATCCGCCGCGGAGTTGAAGTCGTCATCTACTTCTGCAATGCGTGAGCCCTTGACGATGAAATCGGAGGTCGGTAGCCCATCCGAGAGGAAATAGAGAGTATCAGCTGAATGATCGCTGAACGCGCGTAAGAGTGCATTCCATGGATTGGTTCCACCCCAAGTGCTTGGCTTGATGTAATCTCCATTCTCGTCCATGTCAAAGCTGCTGATAAATTCGAGAGCTGATTCTCTATTCTCTCCAATTGTGACCAGCCCATCTTCTGACCTGCTCCATTGACGATTGTTGTAGTATGAAACGCCGTTATTGGATGTGGAGCTGAAGATTTCAATGCCGATTTTAGTGTCGGAGGGTAGGTTCTCGATGATTTTCGTCATCTCTTCTTTAAGCCGTTCCATCCGTGTCTGATTGCAGACGTAGGAATTAATATTGTAAGTAGGACTATAACGATAGGAAGGATCCGTGACACGTGCTGGATCATCTTGCGGGGTTTGAAACTCTCGTGTTGAACTGCCCGGAATGAGTTCTCCTCGATCATCTCTGCTCCAGTCCATGCAGGCTCCCATGGAACCTGAGCCATCAACCAGAAATCGCACCCGATCGCTGGTAATGGGTTGCCCACCAGTCACCCAGTTGGATGTCAGGCCTGAGCTCTGATCATCAGGATTGATCAAACGTTTATCCGCACGGGCATAAGCAGTGAGCTGCAGCGGTTGCCGGCCTGCTTGATCAGCAGAACTGGAGACAGACAGCTGACTGGTTTGGATGCATTGCCGACCAGTTGACCCAGTTGGGCAGTCCATGGGGCCAACGAACCGTATCAGCTTGCGTCGGTTGTCCGTTTGAAAGCGGAGAGCTGGCATCAGGTAGCCCTGTCCAGGAGTCTTGTTATCGGAAAGAACTTCAAAGCCATAATTACCATTCCCTAGTGTGCTCAGATAAAGCAGTACGTCGTCACGGGTCACATCTTCCGGCTTGATTCCAGTCTTGCCAACTTTTTCTCCAAAGTCTGTGGGTAATGTGCTGGTGCATTCGCCATCTGTATTGAACGAAAGGCATGGCATGGCTGCGATCCCGTTCAAGACTGTGGCGACATAAGGAACAGCTGTCGTTCTGTAATTACCGTCCAAGTCCAGCTGACTTCCGCATCTTTGAATCGAGAATGTGCCACTGTTACTTCCTTTCCCTAGCCCATAGAAAACGTGATGGTAGGCACCATCATCATTCATTTTTAGGGCGTAAAGAGGGATGAATCCTGCACGTTGCTCGGCTGAAAGATTGCTTGTAGTGCTTGGTAAGCGATTGGCAATGGCTTGGCAGATTTGAACTTTATCGTTTAATCTAGAAAGCTTTGTATAGTCTAATTCAGGATCTTGTGGTTCACCATTCACCAAGGCATGAAGGCTGCGCTCTATTTCTGATCGCATCAGCCGGAGACCATTCAGCGTATTCTGGCGTTGGGAGGCTTTCTCTTCGCTTGTTTTCATCAGCGACTGTGTTGATTGCACGCCTACCGCTGCCGCTGTGATGATGAGTGTTCCAGCTGCCAGTGCAATCAGGGTTTCATGGAGACCAAATCCTTGCTCCCTTTTGTATATGGGCCTCAAGCTGGTGTTTTGCTTAGGCAGGCGTTTCATGTTCTTTCTGACGATTGTTATGCTTTCATGTCTTCAATATGGCAAAAATAATCTCATTACATTAGAGAAGGAAGTGATGGTTGTCTGAAAGATGTCTGTAAGACTTAGCCTGCTTATGTACATGTGCCGCTAAGCCACGTTCCTGAGTAGACCTGTCCGTTTCCTGTGACTTCAACACATCGGGTGATGAGCTTGCTTTCTCCTCGCTTATTCAGTGCCCACGGAGCAGCGGCATCTTTCGACTGAATGAGGATGGTGAGATCATGAGCGCTGGCTGTTGTTCCAGCAGGGGTAAATGAAAAGGCACCACTTGTCGCAGAAACAAGCACGTCGCGTCGCTCATTCGCTCCCTCAATATTGACTACACGGAGGGCTTCAGAATTGAGGCTTGGATCTGTTGCAGTACGGCAGCTTGCGAGATGATCGGTTGTTTTTCGGCTACCATCATCATTCTGTAATTCTAAAAAACTAGCTGGTTGCATAAATGTGTTGACTTTGAAATTTCGATGAGCTTGAAAATTAATTTCGCAGCCAATTTTATATGCGCTTACTCTAGCTTTCAAATTGAAAAATCCTGTTTCAATATTATTGGTGTAACGGTCAACTTTCCCTTGGGCGATCCCTCTCTGAAAATCTGGTAAAGCAGCTGTGGTTGTGATGCCAATGATGGCTGCTACAACAATCATCTCGAGTAGGGTGAACCCTTGATTATTGGTAAGAATCGTTTGCTTTTGAATTGATGTGAGATGTTTTAATAGGCTGGGCATCGGCTTTGGAAATTGGGGTTCAGTTCGAGGCGGCGATACTCCGTTGCGATATTGTCCTCAGGAGCTTGAAAAAGATATATAACTTCCACGATATCTTTATCGTTATCCGGGATGAATGTTATTGATGTTATTTTTGGGTTTGTCGGGCTGTCAATTTCTGGGAAATATCGGGTTGACGTGTCTGAGCTTGAAGTGGTCGATAGCCAGTTATCGCCAGAGTGAATCTGGCCATTCCCTTCAAGTACTTTTGCAAGGTATATCGCTGGTGTAAGGCATGCTGAACTTTGTTGAGCTGTTGGTATGCGCTCATAGGTAAGGAGAGAATCTGCTTGTTGAATTAGTTGAATATGAGTTTCGATATCTGCCTCAATCTTTCTTCTCTCGGCATAATTACTGCTACCCGCCAAGGCGGAGGTGCCCATTCGACCAACAGCGGTCATCGTCATGATCACCAGCACTCCAGCGATAAGAGTTTCCAGCAGCGTGAAGCCATGCTGGCGGTCACCTGGTCTGAATCTTTGTGGATAGCGCTTCAGAGTGCTCACTGAATTCACCAAATGATGCCGTTAGGGTTGCTGAGATGCTTGATCAAACTCTTTACCTATTCTCAACGGATGCTTAGGCCTTGGTGTGAGCTCTACTTCAGTGTTCCCTGAGAATTGGCTAAGTGACAACAGTGGTTTCGAGTCTATTCTTTTACCAGCGCTTGAAGATATCGAGACCACTGCCTCGGATACCACGGACAATTCTTCGCCCCAGACCTGCACGATCACTCCAATTCCAAAGGCTCTTACCTTGGAGAACAAAGGCTTCTGTTGCACCTTCGTTGTTTGCCCCCTCCGTGGAGAGATTGAGTGTCCCCTCTGGGCAAATAGAACTGGCCCAGATGATGCCATTCATGCTCGCATTTTTTGGACGGACTCTTCCACTCTGCATGGAAAACCATGCAGCAGGTAAGCTATTCCCTTCAAACTTGAAATCGTTCTGAGGCTGATCGTTGTCACTACAGCCAAGAGCTGGCGATTTGTTTTCTGAAGTGATTACAAGATTTTGTGGTTTGTTATTGCAATCACTGCTGCTGGTGCTATCGACCCCACAAAGCCTTGCAGATCCCTTCAGACTGTATTGATAGTTGCTTAAATCTGACCTTCGGTCACCAGAAGCTAGATAAGGATGAATAACAACAGGTCGACCGACATTTTCAATATAAACTTCTGTGTTACTGAGGTTGAGATGCTCGATATAAAGATGGCATACATTTGAATTTGTGTTCTCAGGGCAGATGTCCTCGCGGCTAATTTTAATGATATTCGGCTGCACCGTTGCGTCGCCGCTTTCGTTGTTCGCTGTCGCGACCCATTGCCAATTGCTATCCGTCAAGTCGCAGTCTATTGCGTTTGCTTGAGTGCAATATCCAATTTCCTTGTTGTTCGTGTCTGGATTTAATCTCCACTGTTGAACTGTTCTACCTTTCCTGTCGTCTGAGCGCCTGATTTTTCGATTCCATCTCCAATTTTCCTCAATAGTATTGTTGGATGAAGCGCACTCTGTCACTTGATTGATCACAGATTTTTTGCATACTCCAATTTCTATATACTCGTCTTTGATATTTCCGTTCCGCCAGTATGTCGTTGTTTTTCTAAAGGTTTTATGTTTAAACGAACTGTTGTTTGCGTCTGACCCGCTTGGCTGTTGAGTGGTGAGATCTTTGAGCTCTTCAAGGTCGGGGATCTTTTGGTCATTGCTGTTTGGCCCAGTTCTTGTGCAAACGATTGATTGGACCGTATTGTTGTTGTCGTCTTTACAGGTTAATCTTTCTGCGCTGTCGTCAAAGCTCCATATCCTCTGTACCTTGAGATTATTGATGGTAACTTGATCAGTGGTTTTGTCGCCACTGTAAATTGTTGAGTTCGGTATATATGTCACGGCTCCTCCATCAGTGCTGATATTGCGCAAAATTGGCCAGACTGATTGCGCTTGTCCGATTTCGTTTGAGCTGATTCCTTTTGTGTCAGTGCATAGGGAGGTGTCATAGGATTGGACAAAGTGAGCTGCAAGACCGGGTCCTAGAAGCCTGATTGGATTGCTCGCTGAGGAGTTGATTGTGTAGCCGGCAAGCACAGCCCAGTCTTCCGGTCGAGTAACCTTGGATTCAACTTGAAGGGATCGGGTTAGTCGTGCACGTGCTAAAACTGTTGAGTTTTCTGAGCCCTGGCTTTGCGTCGTCCTGACGACACGTCCTTCAACTTCAAAGATCGCCTTGCCGGCATTTTGTGTGTATTGGTTGAGGCGATACATGGTGCTGACGGTGCCCTTGGTGTCGTCTCTCAACGTGTTGCTTGAAGCATCGCCTCCAAGCGGATAGTAGGCTGAGCTTCGGGGCCATTGAGTGTCATCTCCGTTGGTATCATCAATCAAAGGAACGGTTCTGATAATCTGAGTGTCATGATCACTTCGATTGGCGCAGAACTCACCTTTGGCGTAGATGTTTTCCCATGACCAAGACCCTGGCTGATTGTTGACTTCAAACAAGAACCCTCGATATTCTTCCGTGCTCCCTCTGTTGAGAGTGGCAAGAATTCTATTAAAGCCATTATTGGCAGCTGCTTCTGCCATTTGCTGATAACTCTCTGAAGCCGATAGCTTTCGAGCTGTCAATTGTCTGATGAGCAACCCTGTGGCAGCTGTGATCAGCAGCGCTCCAGTGAGCAGTGCTATTAACATTGCCACGCCTTGTTCCTCAGGAGGGGCAACGATCCTCAGGGGCTGATGTGCGATTTTTTTGATTTGAGTCATGCCTTACGAGGAACTGGTTGTGATGCCTGGAGTCGTGGCGTTGCTCGTCCGGCATGTCAGGTCACCGGTGGCTGCCGCAGCTGCAAGTCCGTTGCGACCTCCGAGTCGGATGTCACTGGCTCCGTTGGAGAGGTCTATGCAGGAAATGACGTTGTATCTGCCTGCTGCTCCTGCTCCTGTCGGTGTTGCTGTGAATTCAAAATAATCACCGGTGCCGGAGCTGCGATTGATAGTGAAATCACGGTTTGGTGTTGAAATATTTGATGTAAGGTCGCCACTAGTTGCAGGCCCATTGGCTGTCATAACAGCACTGATCTCACTGAGATGTTCCCAGGTGGTTGGTGCCTCTCCAAATTCATCCTTATAGGTTGCGGCTGATACGGCGAGTTGCGAAAGTAGGCTGGCAGCGTCACTCTGCTTTGCACGGTGAAGATTGTTGAGTAACGGTGGTGTGGCAATCGAGGTCAGAGCACCCATAATGGCAACGGATATCAGCATCTCAGTTAACGTGAAACCTTGCTGATGTTTCGCTATCTTCTTGATCACGCCCTTGACGCACGAGAATTAATACTTCAATTTTATTCAGTGGTTTTGCTTCTCGTCTTGGGAATGGATTGTTGTTAGCTGAGCCAGGCCTGAGGATTATCTGCTAATCCTGCTTTTGAGTCCATCTTTTGGGTAAAGGCGCCTCAGTGCCTCTTTGCTCAAAGGCTGGAAGTTGTCTTGTTCAGAGATGTCCTTCAGAGTCTCCTGGCTACGTTGTAGCTGTCAGTGGATTGAGAAGGTGAGCAAACCGCGTCAAAGGTTATTGGTGTTTCCTGCTGTCGGGATTCGAGCTTCCAATCGCGTGCAGCGCTTTCAGGCCAAGGTCTCTGAGGTGTCTCGGAGCAACTGGGCTTTAGGGGTGTTTCTCTTCGCTCCCTTCCTTTCGATCATCTCAGCTCCTTTTGTCTTGATCGGGTTTGATCGCTTTGGCGTGCAGTGGCATGTGTTGCTGTTGAGCTGCCTGGTCTCGGGGGTCCTGGTCGTACCGCAGCCGGGGTTCGTGCCTTTTCTTCGGAAGCTGCTGGCCTTGCGTGCTGTTGCCTTTGCGGTGGCTGCATATCTGATCTGGCTTGTCTGCATGGGAGTCGTGCATGGCTTTGTGGCGCAGCTTGAAAGCCTGTCATCAGCCTTGATGCTGATTCTGATGTTGCCTGTTGCTGTTTACGCTGTTGCTGAGAATGAGCATCGCGATTGGTTGATCGGTGCTGCTGTTGTTGTGATGTCTGTGATTGTTGTGTTAGAAAATTCTTTTCTAACGTATTACCTGTTGAATGGTAAGGGTTTCAATTTGGTCTACCTCAACATGCTTGGCCCGCCGAAACTTTTTTTCAATGTGCGGGATGGAAACTTTTTGGCATTGGTTCAGTTTCAGGCGCTCATCTGCTGGATGCTCGCTTTTTTTCAGCGGGGTTGGCATCAGTGGAATCAACGTTTCGGCCTTTTCTTGTTCAGCGTGGCCTCTTTTGTTGTTTTTTATAATGCTTGGCTGACAGCTGGGCGAGGCCTTCTGTTGTCGTTAGGCCTTTCTTTGCTGTTGTTGGCAACGTTCGCTTATCGCCGTGAAGATCAACTCCTGGGCCAGCTGACATTGGCTTCATTCCTAACTAATGGTCTGGCCTGGTTGACCAATCATGGCTTGCGTCTAGCGATTGCTTCTCAGTCTCTTTCTGGTCGTGCAGGCGATGCGGCCTTGATTGAAAGGGCCGATGGTGGCAGGTTTGAGATCTGGGGAACTTGGTTGAATTCAGGGCTTACGCAGTCTCTATTCTGGGGGCATGGGCTTGGCTATTTGCCAGAGACCGGCACCAGCGGAAACCACACGCCTCACAATCTTCTGATTCAGTTGGTGGCTGATGCGGGCTTGTCCGGTGTGGTGATGGCTGCCTTGATCTCGATGTCTGCAATCCTTGTGTGGCGAAAGGTAAGGACCGAGTTGTTGCTCTTGATGGCAATACCTACGTTGCCAGTCTTGTGCTACTTGCAGTTTGGTTCAGTTTTGTTTTGGCCTGCAGGTGTGTGGTCCTTCTTTGTCTTGATCTTGTGCGTTTTGGTTTTGATCTGCTTGCAGGAGGATCTTCCTTTGGGTAGTTTCGATGGTGCTGATCAGGCTGAGTCTCCTTCTTCACTTGTCAGCAGCCGAGCAACAGTCTTTGGCTGTTTGCTTGTTCTGTGCATGCTGGTGACAGTGTTGAGCGGTGCAAAATATCTGTTCTTTGATTTGTAGTGGCTATTTTGGCGCGAGAAAAGCCCCCTTGGTGGGGGCTTGTGTAAGGTTTCTTTGAATCAGCTTGATGAAACAAGAGTGATGGAGCCATCACTTCCCAGTGTTGCAACGGCAGCGGATGCGCGTGGTTTATATGAATCACCGTCCGGGTCGCCATCCGTCGCGGTAAAATCGACAGATACAGTGCCTGCTTGGGGGCAATCAGTTTGGTCGTTTGAATCTTTTACTTTGATTGTGATGCTGTCAGAAGAAGGCGCATTATAGGAACCTTGATCATTGGTGACTTGAAGAGCGGCACATGATTTTGCGGCCGCCATCGCAGAAGCGTTCAAGCTGCTGATCACACCTTTTTTCTGTTGATTGAGGAAGGCAGGAAGTGCCACGCTGGATAGGATTCCAAGGATGATGACGACAATCAGCAGCTCCACAAGGGTGAAGCCTTTTTCAAGCTTGTTGCGGGCTTTCTTGCGCTTGAGCAGAGCGAGTTGCAGTGTGCTGTTCAAGGTGGTCATGAGATTTGGTGAGATGTTTTTTGCACGTTTCGTGCTGACCTCTTCACCATGCCCGCGGCGGATGGTCGTTTCTGGGTGGAGCCGCTAAAGCTTCCCTAAGAGGCCTCTTAGGTTTGTTCTCAGACAGTTCTGCGTTTCGCCCACTGCCTTCGTTGCGGGTGTGGTTGCAATCCACCTCTCTGCTGGCGGTGGTGGCGGGCTACAGCCTCTTGTTTGTGGTGAGCAGCAATCTGCGTCAGGAGCGGCGGCTGCAGGCCCATCAGCAACAAGCCAATGCGTTGATTGAACAACAGCGTCTGATTTCTTCTACAGAGACTGAACTCTCTGGCCTCGGTCTTCAGCTGACGCTGCTGGACAGCGGCACGGAGTCGGCTCCTCAGCTGCAGTTGGATGCGGACGGTTCCGCTTGGATGGTCAGTCGTCAGTGGCTCAATAGGCCCGGTCGTTCTCCTCTGGTGGAGGTGCGCCAGAACATCACAGAGCAGTGGCGTCAGGATCGCACCGATCAGTTGCTGTTGGTGGCGGCGGCCGGTGGATCGATGTTGTTCACGGCCCTGCTGCTGCGGCTGGTGTTGCAGCGGGGCTTGATGGTTCCTCTTGCTGCACTGCGCGAACAACTCAACCGGCTGGAGGCGGATTCGTTGAATCAAGCGCCGTTGGCGTTGAACCGCCAACCCCGCGAACTGCAGCCGATTGCCGAAGCCTTCCATGATTTGCAGTCACGCCTGGCCAAGGCCTGGGAGCAGGAGCGCTTCTTTGTGGATGGGGTGGCCCATGAACTGCGCACGCCGATCAGTGTGATCTCTGGCCATGCCCAGCAGTTGAGTGAGCAGCCCTTGCCGTCCACTCTGCAGCCGCCGGTCGCCCTGATCGAAGCAGAAGCCCGGCGTATGGGGCAGTTGTTGCGCGTTTTGCTGGAACTGGCGCGCAACGACAGCGGTCGTCTCAGCCTGGCGATGCAACAGCTCGACCCGGAGGATCTGCTGCTGGTGGCCTATGAGCGTCTGCTGCCGTTGGCGCCGGATCGTTTACAGCTGGCGGCTCCTTCACCAACGGCGCTGATGCCGATTGATGCCGACCCCGATCGTCTGCAGCAATGTCTGGCGGCCTTGGTAGAGAACGCCATCGCCTACGCCTCAGGCCCAATTCAGTTGTTCGTCACCGCGGAGCCTGAGCGGATCGTGCTGCATGTTCAGGATCAGGGGGCTGGAATCTCTGATCAGGAGAAAGCCAAGGTGCTGGAGCGCTTCACCCGCGGCAGCACCGCCACGGGCACCCGCGGCAGTGGCCTGGGGTTGTCGCTGGTGCAGCAGTTGATCAGCCTGATGGGAGCCGATCTGGTGATTGCTGATGCGCCTGGTGGTGGCGCTGATGTGCAGCTTCGGTTTCAGCGGCTGGAGACGACAGCCGGAACAGCCATCGCCGCGGGCTCGTCGTAGGGGGGCAGTACCGCCACGGTGAACAACACCACGGCCGGCAGCACCACACCCAGAAGCATGGAGGGGATCAGATCGCGCATCGCGCTGGTTGGTCTTGTTTCACCCTTAGCCATCGTCTACCCCGATGGCTGGTGGATCGGCTTGGATGTCGATGAGGATTCGCTGATGATCAGACGTTGGCGTCGCCGTTTCGCGCCATGAAGCCAACGCCACGGACGGTGTGCAGCAGCTGCGGCTGGCCCGGTTCTTCGATCTTGCGGCGCAGGTAGCCCATGTACACATCCAGGGTGTTGGGGTCGCCCACGAAGGGGCTGCCCCAAACCCCCTCGAGGATCGCCTGGCGGCTGTGCACGCACTCCGGCTCCTGCACCAGGAAGCAGAGCAGCTCGAACTCCCGCTGCGACAGGCTCACCTCCCGATCACCGCGGCACACGCTGCGGCTGAACAGATCGATGCTCAGATCTCCGAGGGTCAGATCGGCCGGCCGGCGTGCATCGGCCTCATAGCGGCGCCGGCGCAGCTGGGCGCGCACCCTGGCGTTCAACTCCTGCAGCTCGAACGGTTTGGTGAGGTAGTCATCAGCGCCGGCATCCAGCGCCGCGATCCGCTCCTCCAGGGAATCGCGGGCGGTGAGCATCAGCACCGGGGTGTTCAGCGCCGTGCGACGCATCCGCCGCAGCACCTCCACCCCTTCCAGATCCGGCAGGGTCCAGTCCAGCAGCACCAGTTCGAACTCCCGCTGGCGCAGATGCAGCAGCGCCTGCTGCCCGTCGGCGGCTGGTGTGCACTGGTGCCCCGCCTGCTGCAGCGTGTCGATCAGAAGCTTCAGCAGCTCCGGATCGTCATCGACGATCAGCAACCGATCGGGTTGGTCGTTCAGGGGAGCCGCCATGGCGCGCAGGGTAGAGCTGCCACCGGGGAATGCTCTGAGCCGTTGACGTTCACCGCTGCCATGGCGCTGCCCACGCTTCTCCGTTCTGCTCGCCCACCCTGTTGCCGTGGCTTTGTGCTGCCGTTGGCCCTCAGCGGCTCCGCCCTGCTGCTGCTCTCCAGCCTGTCGCTGCAGACCCTGGCGATGCACCAGCTGCAGCGCAGCCGCCACCGCCTCGAGCGGGTCTCCCGCGCTGATGCTTTCCTCTCGGCTGCCATGCAGTTCGCCCAGCGCAGCGGCGCCGCCCAGGCCTGCCTGTTGCCGTGGCCCTCCCAGAAGTGGAATCAGCCGTTGCTCTGCCCCGGCGCGGATCCTCGGCTGTTGCAGGCCGGCAGCGCTGAGGGGCTGCAGTGGAGCCTGGAGGCCTGGCAGCCCCAGGGCCATCGCGGCCAGCTCACCCTGCGCCTGCCGCAGCGGGGTGTCGCAACGGTCCCGTTGGCGATCACGGCAGCAGGCGCGCAGCTGCAGGAGGCCGTCTGATGACCCTCAGCGAAGTGCTTGTGTCTGCGGTGATCCTGGCGATCAGCACCCAAACCTCCCTGCACAGCTGGTCGCGGATCACGGCCACCTCGCAACGCCAGACCGCTTTGCAGCGGGCCCTGCTGCAGGCCGATCAGCAGCTGCTGGCGGCGCGCCGGTTGCTGCGCCGCAGCCCTGCGGCTGGCTGTGCACTCTCACCGGAACATCTCGACCAGCAGCTCGCTCCATTGCTGCCGCAGACCCCGGGGCTTCAGCGCAGCTGGCAGCAGGATCCGCTCGCCGGGGGCCTCTGGCTGCGGGTGGCTGTGGAGGCCGGCGCTGATCAACCCCCGCTGCAGCGGCGTCTGTTGCTCACCGCCGCCGGGCTGGGTCTCTGTTCGCCGGCGCAGGCATGAATCGAGGCTTCACGCTGGTGGAACTGCTGGTGACCATTGCGGTGCTGGGCCTGCTGGCGGGCACGGCCGTGGCGGGATCCGGCCGCGATCAGGCCCATCTGGAGCTCGAGGTGGCCCTGCGGCGGCTGCGGATCGGCTTGGATCGGGGCCGTTTGGCGGCGGAGCGGCAGCAGCAGCCCTGCGGGCTCCAGCTCAGTGCCCGCGGTTGGCAGGCGCCTTCAGATGCCGCGCTTCCAGCCTGCCCAGCGGTCACCCCTCTTGCCGAGACCGGAGCGTCCGCCATCAGCCTGCACAGCAACCTGCCGCCCCTGGTGCGTTTCACCGCCAATGGCCTGCTGCTCGATGGCGGCGTGGTGGTGCTGGCCCATCCCCGCCTGCCGCAGCGCCCCTGCCTGGTGATCGGGCTGCCGCTCGGCATCACCCGCAGCGGCACCTATCAGGCGCCGATTGAGGAGCGTCTGAGTGCGACCCATTGCCGCCCGGACGATGCGGCCTGAGCCTTCTGCCACCGGATTCACCCTGGTGGAACTGCTGCTGGCCGCCGCCCTCGGGGTGCTGGTGTGCGGCGTGGCGTTGCAGCTGCTGATCGGTGATGCCGCCCGCAGCGGGGCCCTGGCCGAAACGCTGCGGTTGCGGCGTCTGCAGGGCCGCACCCTGGCGCTGCTGCAGGGAGATCTGGCCCAGGCCGGCTCCTGGCAGGTGGCTCCCGTTGTTGATCCGGCCTGGCCCTGCTCGATCGGGACACGGCAACCTGTGCTCGCCATCACCCCGCAGAACGGCACCGATCCGGTGGTGTACAGCCTTGGAACGGCCCCCTCCGGCCTCTGGCGCGGTCGCGTGCTGATGCGCTGCGGGCCGGCCTTCGATCTGCAGGGACAACCGAGCAGTCACGGGGCTTATCTGAACCGGGTGGTGCTGGATCGCGTTGAGGCCTTTCGGATCGAGCAGGATCCGCAGCTGCCGCTTCTGCACCTGGAACTGGAGCAACGCGGCCGCGGTCGCGATCAGCTGGTGCGGTCTTCCGCGGTGGGCTGAGGTTCCAGCAGGAAGAAGGCCACCACGCTCAGCTCCGACACCGCCAGCAGCACGTGATCGAGCCAGCCGAATTCCACCCCCATGCCCATGGCGGTGATCCAGCTGTTCACCACCACCAGCACCACCGCGAACACCGCCAGCACCACCGCCGGCAGTTTCACCAGTTGCTGCCGGTCTCCCCACAGCGTCGTCAGCAGCGGAATCAGCAGCACGGTGGAGATGCCGTGCAGGATCCGCATCGAGAGATCGCTGTGCATGTGAGGGGTGATCGCCGCCCAGAGATTCACTGGAATCAACAGGGAGCAGAACACCAGGTAGCTGATCATCGCGGCAGTTGAACGGTGAAACGACTGCCTTCGCCGAGGCGGCTGCAGACGCTGATGCTGCCGCCCATTCCTTCCACCAGCAGCTTCACAACGGACAGTCCCAAGCCTGATCCGGTGCGTTCCGGGGCATTGCTGGCCCTGTGGAAGCGATCGAAGACCGTTTCCAGCTCGTCCTCAGGGATGCCGATGCCCTGATCGATCACATCGATGGCATGGGCCTCCGGCTCCTCGCGCATCACCAGCCGGATCGGTCGATCCGCCGGCGAGTACTTGTCGGCGTTCTCGATCAGATCCAGCAGCACCTGACGCAGCCGACCCGGATCGGCCTGGGCGATGGCGTCCCGCTGCTCCACTGCCGCTGGCAGCTCCAGATGCAGCGGTCGCTGAAGCGTGCTGCGGGCCAGATCGGCCACCTGTTCCAGCTGGTCCGCCAGCCGCACCGGTTCGCTCTGGATGCTCAATTTGCCGGAGTCCCCTCTGGAGAGGTCCAGCAGGTCGTCCATCAGCCTGCGCATGCGGATGCTTTCCTCCTCGGCGGTGCGCAGTCCCCGCACCTGGGCCTCGGTGAGGTTGTCGCCCCGCTTCACCGTGCGGTTCAGGTAGCCCTGCACGATCGTCAGCGGCGTGCGCAGTTCATGGCTCACGGCGCTCACGAACTGCCGCTGCTGGCTCCACGACTGCGACAGCCGCTCCAGCAGGGCGTTGTAGGTGCGGCCCAGCTGCATCACCTCCACCGGACCACGCTCCAGGGGCAGCCGTGCCGAGGCCAGCGTTTCGGCAGTCACCTGAGCGGTGGCGGCATTGAGCTGTTCCAGGGGCTGCACGATCCGTCGCACCAGACTGCTCACCGCCATCAGGGTGATCACCAGGCAGCCGCTCCAGATCAGGATCATCAGGGCCAGGTAGTCGTTCAGGGCCCGCTGGTTCGTGCTCACCTCCTGGCTGATCCACAGGCGCGCTCCGTTGGAGAAGCGCTGCACCAGTTCGCTCAGATACAGCTGTTCGCCGAGGCGGATCAGTTCCTGGCGACCCACCACCCGATCCGGGTTGGCGGCCATCGACGACTGGATGGCCTCATCGGAGATCTCCAGGTGATCGCTCTGGGGCAGCACCAGGGACGCGTCGGAGTTCTCCACCCAGAGGCTGGTGCGCATGCTCGAGTGCAGCAGCAGTTCCTGCTGCACGAAGTCGCGGTCGTCGGCGCCTCCTTTGCGCATGCAGGCCTGGATGGACTCGGCGCTGCGGCGCAGTTCCTTGGCGTTGTTCTGGATCAGATTGCGCTGGCCGATCCACAGCCCCACCGACGACGCCCCGGTGAAGCCGAGAAACACCGCGAGATAGGTGGCCAGCTGAAGTTGACCCTGAAGACTGCCGAGCAGCTTGGTGCGCCAAGAAGGGGAGAGGGCCATGGCGGCATTCTCCTGGCATTCGGGAGACAATGCAGCGAGCCGCGGCGGGTTCGCCCCCTTGAGCATCAGTCTTTCCACACGCATGGCCCGCTGGGGCCTGGTGATCGTGGCCATCTACGCCCTGGTGGCGCTGCTGACGCCGTTGTTGGTGTCGCTCGGGGTGCTGCCGGATGTGAACACCGGCCTCAGCAACCCGATCTACGACCCGCCCACCTGGAGCCACTGGTGCGGCACCGATCGCCTCGGCCGGGATGTCTGCGTGCGCACCATGGCCGGCAGTGGCGTCGCTCTGCAGGTGGTGTTGCTGGCGGTCGGTGTGGCCCTGCTGGTGGGTGTGCCCCTGGGCATGGTGAGCGGATACCTCGGGGGTGCCGTCGACCGGGTGCTGGTGCTGCTGATGGACACCCTTTACACCCTGCCGGTGCTCCTGCTCTCGGTGGTGCTCGCGTTCCTGCTGGGCAAGGGCATCCCCAATGCCGCCGCCGCCCTCTGCGTTGTGTACGTGCCGCAGTACTTCCGGGTGGTTCGCAACCAGACGGCGCAGGTGAAGAGCGAGCTGTTCATCGAGGCGGCGAAGTCACTGGGGGCAGGTCCTCTGTGGATCCTGCGCCGTTATCTGTTCCGCAATGTGATCACCTCGGTGCCGGTGCTGCTCACCCTCAACGCCGCCGATGCCGTGCTGGTGCTGGGGGGTCTGGGATTTCTCGGCCTCGGACTGCCGGAGACCGTGCCCGAGTGGGGCGGCGATCTGAACCTCGCCCTGGCGGCCGTGCCCACCGGCGTCTGGTGGACGGCGCTCTATCCCGGCCTGGCGATGTTCATCCTGGTGCTCGGCCTCTCCTTCCTCGGTGAGGGGATCGAAGCCTGGGTCAGCGGCGGTGACGGCCGGCCAGCGTCAGACTGAATCCACTGATGACGACAACGCCCGTGCCCTGGTGGACCAGCTTCAGCCTGATCGGCGTGGCCTGCCTGCTGTGGTTGTCGGGCCGCCGCAATCCCGATGATGTGATCGGCCTGCTGGAGAAGCTGCTGGCCGTCGTCTTCGGGATCGTGGTGGTGCTGGTGAGCCGCAACTACCTGCTGGAGGCTCTCGGGCTGATCCTGGCGTTGCTGCTGGTTCCAGGCGATCGCCGGCGCAGCCTGATCTCGCCCCACGAGGATGACCTCGGGGGGGGCGATCGGTACTGAGTGCAGCCGGTTGCCGCAGCCGTCAGCGGCCGGGGCTGTTCTTCACCTCCCGGATGGAGATCCGGCAGGAGCTCGGGAAGATCGCATGGGCCGCCTCGACGGCATGGCCGAGATCGACGGACTGGAGAATCTCCTCACCCCATTCCTCGCCGCAGTGATAGGTCACCGCGTACTGGTGCAGAGTCGGGTCGTCCATGGCGTCCGCGTCGCTGACGTTGTTATGGCCCAGCGTTCGCTGGGATACAACACTTCGCCGCTGTTCAGCAGCGCAGCTTCACGTTGCGGGGCAACTCCTCCAGCAGTTCCCCCTCCTCACTGAGGGCTGGGTAGGGGCGACCTTCCCGTTGGCACCAGGCCGCCACCTGCGGATAGGACCACTCGAACAGCAGTTGCCGGTAGTGCTCCGGTGTCAGTCCTTCTCCCTGGGTCGGGGCCAGACCGGCCGCCTGGCGCTGGCGCAGGGCCTCGAATAGCAGGGTCGCTGTGGCCACCGAGACGTTCAGGGACTGCACCATGCCTCGCATCGGAATGAACAGGGCTTCATCCATGCCGTCGCGGGCGGCATCCGTCAGTCCCCACTTCTCAGCCCCCAGCACGAAGGCGGTGGGGCCGGTGAAGTCGCAGTCGCGGTAGTCGCGGGCATCGACCCCGAGGTGGGTTCCGTACAGACGGAACCCGCGGTCCTTCAGCTGGCGGATCGCCGTGCCGATGTCGGGGTGATCATGCAGGGCGACCCATTTCTGGCTGCCCTGAGCGGTGCTGTTGAACGTGCGGGTTCGTCCCTGCAGGCTCACCGCATGGGCCTCAAGAGCCCCCACCGCATCGCAGCTGCGCAGGATGGCGGAGAGGTTGTGGGGTTTCTCCACATGCTCGAGCAGCACCGTCAGGTCCGCCATGCGCTGGTTCAGAACGGTTTTCAGCCGCTCGAATCGTCGCGGCAGCAGGGGCATGGGCGATCGCAACTCCTTGAACTCGAGGGTATGGGATGCCCTGGTTCCGCCTCAGGCCTCAGAACCAGCCGGCCGCGTCGATCGCGTCCTGTTGAGCGGCGCTGCTGAGGTTCACGATGCTGGAGGGCTGCGAGAGCGACGCCGCCATCCGATCGCTTGGCAGCGTCTGCCCGGGGAAGGTCCCGAGGGAATCGCGCAACACGGTTTTGGCGTCCTGGATGTCGAGCATGCCGTTGCTGTTGCTGTCCAGTGCCGCGTCCCCGATCCTGCGCTTGATCTGCTCGCGAATGTCGGAGGAGCGCGTGCGTCGTCCGGCGGGATTGATCACGGCATCGATCAAGCGCGGATTGAATCGTGCAGGCTTTTCGATCAGGCCGGCAGCCATTTCAACGGCCATGGACGAGGCCGCAATCAGCAGGCCATCCCGGAAGGGATGCACCCGATCATCGCCATCGAGATCGGAGGGGTCAGTTGGCCTGCTGCCGTTGGGCGTGTGGAAGACTCCGAGACCATCAAATCGCAGCGCCTCACTGCTGCCATCACCGGCCGCATCAGCCAGTTTCTTAGTGCCGTAGAGAGGCGAGGAGCCATCAATCGAAAACGGCTGGGGGATGGTGCTCCAGTCGATGGCGAATCCGCCCATGGGAGCCATCCACGTGTCCCGGGTCAGGGGATGGATGAAGGATTCCAGGGCCTGGGTGTACATCCCGTCCGGTCGACGGTTGTCCTTCATCCAGCTCGGCATGTCCTGCGGTGACGTCCAGCCAGGGGTTGAACGATGGATCAACCGTTCCCCATCGCGTGAGACGTCCGACAGGAAAGACCAGATGAGCTGATCCAGGTTCTTTCCATCCACCGAAAGGTCAAACCAGTCGTGACCACCACCGTGGATCACATAACTCTGAACCGGTGTTTCGCCCGTTTCCAACGCATAATCCGATCGTTCGATGGTCAGACCGGATCTCTGCTCGAGGTTCACCGTTTCAGCAAGATCAGCCTCATTCACGTCAGACCAGTAGGCCAGCATGTCGTCCACTGATGCGAGATGGCCATCGACGCCGTCCATGCTTCGCTCGGCATCTTCCGTGCCGTTGAAATGAATCAGGGCCACGGGATGTCCATCCGAATCTGACCGTGCCAGGTCCTCCGACATCAGTCCGGAAACCGGAGCAATGGCAGCAAATCGTTCGTCCAGGTGGTGGGCCAGGCCGTAGGCCATCCCGGCTCCATTGGAATAGCCAGTGGCGTAAACACGATCGTTGTCCACGGCATACCGGTCGGATAAGTCGTCGATCAAGCTGCTGATGAAGCCAAGGTCATCGCTGCTGCTTTTGTTGTCTGCCGATGCCGGATGAGGATTCCAATGGGGGCTGCCGCTCTCCAGCTCTGAGCCCTGCGGATAAACAACGATGACCCCGTCTTTCTCTGCGATCCGGCGCCAGTCGGAGGTCAGAAGTTGCCCCTCAGCACTGCCTCCGAAACCGTGGAAGTTGAACACCAGAGGCGCTCTGGTGTCACGTTGATAACTCGTCGGTATGTAGAGCAGGTATTCGCGCTGCGCTCCGGCATGGATGAGCGTTTCCCGTGTCAGTTGCTCGTCCTGCTCGACAACCTTCTGGTCGGCCTTGTTGCCGTCAGCACCATCGTCTTTGTCTTTCTCTCCCCAATCAGCTTCTTTGTCTTTCTCGCCCCAATCAGCGTCCTTGTCCCAGGCCCACCAGGCCCAGTCGTCATCTTTTTCGCCCCAGTCTTTGTCGTTGGCCATTGGTATCTCCTACTCCTCAGCGGCTGCTGCGGCAAGATCCGATGTGCTCCCACGAACCTCGGTAGCGCCTCTGTCCGGTCCAAGAGGAAAGACCGCGACCGCTGGTGTGAGACGGTCGCGCTCAGGAGCCAAGATCCCTCAACCCCTGGAGGCTTCTTAACCGAATTTTTACCAGCCGTACTGTGATATCGATCACTTCTCAAGCTGTTTTCCCTGCTCCGATGTGCGCTGTCCCGGACTCCAGGGCCCAAGCCAGAGCTGGGTTCGATCGAAGGGTGTGGGAGCAGGTCAGCCGCATTCCCTGCGGACAGCTGGCGACCTATGGCCAGATCGCTGATCTGATCGGTGCTTACGGCTGTGCCCGACAGGTGGGCTGGGCCCTGCGGCGTCTGAAGTTGCCGTCGGAGGTGCCCTGGCATCGGGTGGTGAATGCTCAGGGGCGCATCGCCATGAGCCTCAGTCGCGAGGGCAGCGACTGGATCCAGCGGGAGCTGCTGATCGCCGAGGGCATTCCTGTGGATGCGGAGGGGCGTCTGCCGCTGCGTCAGTTCCTCTGGCGACCGGGCGCTATGTCTGGTGAATGACGAGAGCGGTGTTTGAGCCAGTCCACAACCACCGGTCTTCCGTCGCGACGCCTGGCCTGGGAGGTGCTGCAGGCGGTGGCGGCGGGAGCCTATGCCGATGTCGCCCTGGAGCGGGCGCTGCGGGATCGGCCTCTGCAGGGGCCTGACCGCGGCCTGGCCACCGAGCTGGCCTATGGCGCCATCCGTCAACGGCGTCGGCTGGACGGCTGGCTCGATCGGGTCGGAAGGGTGCCGGCGCAGAAGCAGCCCCCCAAGCTGCGCTGGCTGCTGCACGTGGGGCTGTATCAGCTGTTCTGGATGGAACGGGTTCCCGACTCCGCGGCCGTGAACACCTGCGTCGAGCTGGCGAAAACCCATGGGTTGGCACGGCTGGCGCCGGTGGTGAACGGCATGCTGCGGGCCGCCCTGCGGGCGCGCGATCAGGGCGAGAGCCCGTCCTGCTCCGGGGATGCGGCGGTGCAGTTGGCCTTCGAGCATTCACTGCCCGATTGGTTGGCAGAGCTCTTGCTGCAGTGGCGCGATCAGGAGGGGGCAACGGCGGTGGCCGCCGCCTGCAATCAGGTGCCGCCCCTGGATCTGCGGGTCAATCGTCTGCGGGCGACGCCGGCGGGCGTGGCGGAAGCGCTCGCGGAGGCCGGCCATGCCACGGCACCGATCCCCGGTTGTCCCGATGGACTCACCCTGCTCGGCCCCAGTGGTGATCTGCGCCGTTGGCCCGGATACGACGACGGCCATTGGTGTGTGCAGGACAGGGCGGCTCAGTGGGTGTCCCCGCTGTTGGCAGCACAGCCCGGTGAGCGCATCCTCGATGCCTGTGCAGCGCCGGGCGGCAAGGCCACCCATCTGGCGGAACTGCTGGGGGGTGATGCCGAAATCTGGGCCGTGGACCGTTCGCCGGGACGCCTGAAGCGGGTGGCGGCCAATGCCTCGCGGCTGGGGGTGGATTGTCTGCAGGCTCTTGCCGCGGACGCCACCGATCTGTTGCGCGAGCGCCCGCACTGGAGCGGATATTTCCAGCGCATCCTGATCGATGCCCCTTGCTCCGGCCTGGGAACCCTGGCGCGCCATCCCGATGCCCGCTGGCGCGTCAGCCCAGCGTCCATTGAGGAGCTGTTGCCGCTTCAGCAGGCCTTGCTCGATGGTCTGTTGCCGTTGCTGGCGCCCCATGGGCGGCTCGTCTACGCCACCTGCACGATCCATCCGGCCGAGAACGGCGATCAGATCGCGGCGTTTCTGGAGCGGCATCCGCAGATGACTCTGGTTCAGGAGCAGCAGCGCTGGCCCGATGATCCGCAGGGAGGGGACGGCTTCTATGCCGCGATCCTGCAGAGGCAGTCCTGATCAGCGGTTCTGGATCTGAGGTTTGAGCCAGTTGCGCGGACCCTCCTCGACCTCAGGTTCCGGGGCCGGTGCCGGGGTTGGTGGCGGCTCATCGATTGGTTGTGGTGCGGGCCATTCCGCTGGTGCCGGGTCGTTGTTGGGACGCGGAACGTCCTGACCCTGCTCCGGGCGGTAGGGCTCAGGCTCGAACCGCTGGGGTGGGTAGTAAGGCCGATCGTCCCAGGGTTGATCTCCGTTGTAAGGATCCGGGCGGTAGTCGTAGCCCTGATAGGGAGCTGATCGGGCCTTTTTCTTGGGTTTCTCCTTCCCGGGAGGCTTGAACTCCCGGTTCAGCACAGGCTTGGGTGGGAAGGTCTCCACTGGCAGCCCCCCTTTGATCTTGGTCATGTACTGGTTCCAGGCCCAGGCGGCCTGACCGGAATTGCTCTTCGTCTCGCGATTGTTGTCGTACCCGAACCAGATACCCGTGGTCAGCTGCGGAATCGAGCCGATGAACCAGAGATCACGCGCACCTTCCGATGTCCCTGTTTTGCCGGCGACCGGGCGATCCGCAAGTTTGGCTGCGATCCCCGTACCACCATCAACCACCCGTTGCAGCATCCAGTTCATGGCATCGGCCACATCGCTGTCGAGGGCGCGACGCCCTCGATCACCATCCACTCTCCGGCTCCAGATCACCTCTCCTTCCGGCCCCAGGATTTCCTGGAAGGGAGTCGGTTTGACGTAGACGCCGCGGTTTGTCACAGCGGCATAGGCGGCTGTCATCTCCAGCACCGTCTGCTCGTAAGCACCGATGGCCATTGGATAGAACTTGCCAAGCGGACGTTTGGTTCCAATGTCGAAGCCATTGGCGGTTTCGATGATGGCGTCAAATCCCACCTTGTCCTGCAGCTGAACAGCAACGGTGTTCAGGGAGTTCTTCAGGGCATCAGCCAGTGAGATGGAACCGAAATACTTTCCTCCGAAGTTCTTGGGGCAGTAGCCCTTCCAGCACCGTTGCTTGTCGATGAACGTGTCCTCTGGCTTCACGCCCCGATCCACAGCAGCGGCGTAGGGAAACAGCTTGAACGTTGAGCCCGGAGAACGCAGCGCTTGGGTGCTTCGATTGAACTGACTTTTGTAAAAGTCCGTTCCACCGATCATCACCCGCACCAGACCGGTTCCCGGTTCGATCGACACGATGGAGCCTTCGAGATCCGCATAGGTGTTTGTTTTGATCACCTCGCGTGCCTCCCGCTGCCAGGCGAGATTGAGACTCGTGCGGATCTTCAGCCCGCCGACTTCGAGTTGCTCGGTGCTCAACAGCTTCGGGAGTTCCTGAGCGACCCAGTTGGTGAAGTACGGCGCCAGGCTCAGGAAATATTTGGGCGTCGACGGTTTCAGATTCAGCGGAACCTGTTTGGCGGTGTTGGCTTCGGCTGCGCTGATGAAACCTGACTGCTGCATGCGGTCCAGCACCACGGCGCGTCGCTGCCTGGCCAGCTCCGGATTCACCAGCGGTGAATACACCGACGGTGCAGGCGGCAGGCCGGCGATCAGGGCAGCCTGATCCAGGGTGAGCTCGTTGGGTGTCTTGGAGAAATAGATCCAGGCCGCATCAGCGATGCCGTAAGCGCCCGAACCCAGATACACGTAGTTGAGGTATTGCTCGAGAATCTGTTGCTTGCTCAACTGACGCTCAAGCTTCAAAGCCAGGGCTGCTTCCTTCAGCTTTCGCGTGATGGTGCGGTCCTGACTGAGAAACACGGTTCTCGCCAGTTGCTGCGTGATGGTGCTGGCCCCTTCACGCACTGAACCCTCGCGGATGTTGGTGATCAGGGCCCGGGCAACGCCCCAGCCGTCAACGCCGTCGTGCTGGAAGAACCGCCGGTCTTCCGCGGCAATGAAGGCACGCTGCACCAACAGCGGCATTTCACCGGCTTTCAGTTTCTCCCGGGTCGCCGGTCCAAGCTTCTGGATCACCTGGCCGTCGCTGGCCAGCAATGTGATCGTGCCGGGACGGTTGAAGTTGGAGATGCCTCGGGCGTCGGGCAGGGTGGCGTCCGCCAGATTGGTCAGGACACGCGTGCCGAGTGCCGCGCCTGCGCCGATCGCTGCTGCAGTGGCGCCGATCAGGACCCAACGCAGATGGGAGCGATTCACATCACCTGGGTGAGGGGACTGTGGCCGATGGCCAGAGCGGTCACCAACATGCCGAGAACGAGAAAGGGTTGCGCGCTGGCCTGGTACTTCACATCGAACGCCACGGGATCGCGCAGCAGCCAGATGTCCTGGAAGGTGATCTGGGGCACGATCAGGAGCACGAGAAGAACCGCAGCGAAATGCTGGCCGATGGCGATCAGCACGGCAACCATCGCCAGCTGAAACAGATCGATCATGCCGGCGCTGATCCAGCTCGCCCGTTCAATCCCGAACACGACGGGAAGCGATTGAAGCCCGAGCTCACGGTCGCCTTCCACGCTTTTGAAGTCGTTCACCACAGCGATGCCGAGTCCGGCGAGGCTGTAGGCCAGGGTCAGCAGCGCCGTGCTCCAGGTAAGGGTCCCGAACAGGGCCTGGCCGGCCCACCAGGGCAGGGCGATGTAGCTGGCACCGAGGGCATAGTTCCCCAGCCAGCCGTTCTGCTTGAGCTTCAACGGCGGTGCTGAGTAGATGAAGCTCACCAGAGAACCGCCGAGGGCGAGCAGCAGCAGCACCGGGGTGGTGTGACCGGCCCAAAGATCGAGTCCCCATGACACAGCCAGACCGGCGAGCAGCAGCACCCAGATCTGAACCTTCACCTGTCCGAGGGAGATGGCGCCGGAGGGAATCGGTCGATAAGGCTCGTTGATCGCGTCGATCTCGCGGTCGTAGTAGTCGTTGATCGTCTGCGTGTAGCCCGCCAGCAGCGGACCACTCATCAGCATGCAGGCGAAGGACGCCAGCACGTGGTCGGGTTTCCACTGGAAATTGCCACTGGCCGCGGCACCGCAGACAACACCCCAGATCAGCGGGATCCAGGTGACCGGCTTCATCAGCTGCAGTCGCAGCTTCCAGATGTTGGTGGTGCCGGAGGCACCTTTCATTCCGAGCAGCTGGCGGGCGTCGCTCACAGGGCGTGGCCTCAGGCGGGGGCGATTTCGTCTTCGAAGAACCAGCAGGTGGTGCCGTCGCTCAGCTCAACCACCACGCCGATGCCCTTTCCATCCACGGTGCGGAAGTCCTTCACGGTGCCGCTGGGGTTGGTCTTGAGCAGAGTCACCAGGGACTGAGGGATGCGATCGCGCACGCGGGTGACACGAATGTTCGATCCGATGGTGATCGCAGCAGCCTGGGACATGGCCTGCAAGGCTATGGAAGTGGCGCAACACTAACAGTCGCTTTTGCGCCGGATCGATGGTCGCTCTGCGTCTGATTCCCTGTCTGGATGTCGCCCGCGGTCGTGTGGTGAAAGGGGTGAATTTCGTCGGCCTGAGGGACGCCGGAGATCCTGTGGAGCTCGCCTGCCGCTACAGCGGTGCCGGGGCTGATGAACTGGTGTTTCTCGACATCGCCGCCAGCCATGAAGGTCGCGCCACGCTGGTGGATCTGGTGCGCCGCACGGCTGAAGCCGTGACCATTCCGTTCACGGTGGGTGGCGGTATCTCCACGGTGGAGGGCATCACCGAGCTGCTGCGGGCCGGGGCAGACAAGGTGAGCCTCAACTCCTCGGCCGTTCGCCGCCCGGAGCTGGTGCGTGAGGGTGCGGAGCGCTTCGGCTGTCAGTGCATCGTGGTGGCCATCGATGCCCGGCGACGGGATGCGGGTGGCTGGGACGTCTATGTGAAGGGCGGCCGTGAAAACACGGGCCTGGATGCGGTGGCGTGGGCCCAGCAGGTGGCTGAGCTCGGTGCGGGCGAGATCCTGCTCACCTCAATGGATGGGGATGGCACCCAGGCGGGCTACGACCTGCCACTGACCCGTGCCGTGGCCCAGGCCGTGCCGGTGCCAGTGATCGCCTCTGGAGGCGCCGGCTGCATCGATCACATCGCCCAGGCCCTCGATCACGGGCCTTCCGGCGGTCAGGCTTCTGCAGCCTTGCTGGCCTCGCTGCTGCATGACGGAGTCCTGACCGTGGAGCAGATCAAACGGGATCTGTTGGCCCGAGGACTGGGGATCAGGCCCTAGCTTTCAGGTGTCATCTCGCTTCGGTGATGCCCGTAGCGCACCCACTGCTGAACTCCACCTGGTCCGGACCTGTCGGTGTTCTGACGGTGAGCGTGATCATCGCTCTGGTGACCTGGGCGTTGAAGCTGATGCAGTCGGCTGCGGATCAGCAGGAGTTCTCCCTGATGCTGGCTGGCTGCATGGTGTGTTCAGCGGCTGTGGGTCTCGCCACGGTTCTGGTGATGACCCTCACAGGCATGCCGCTTTGAAACCGGGGGATCCCGCTGCGGTGGAGCAGCTTTTCGATGAGGTAGCGCCGCGTTACGACCAGCTCAATGACCTGCTGAGCTTCGGGCTTCATCGCCTCTGGAAACGTCAGTTGCTGCACTGGCTTCGGCCTGCTTCCGGTGAGATCTGGCTCGATCTGTGCAGCGGAACAGGCGATCTGGCTCTGGAGCTGGCCCGTTGTGTCCGGCCGGGTGGCCGGGTGACCGCTCTGGATGCTTCAGCAGCACCGCTGGCGCTGGCGGCTGGCCGTGCCCGCCGTCAGCCCTGGTTGAGCCTTGACCTGCTGCAGGGGGATGCTCTGGATACCGGGCTCCCCGAGGCGTCGTTTGATGGCGTTGTGATGGCCTACGGCTTGCGCAATCTCGCTGATCCGGCGCGCGGGCTGGTGGAGATCCGACGGCTGCTGAAGCCTGGGGGCCGCGCCGGGATTCTCGATTTCAACCGCGTGGATTCCACAGGAGTGGCCGGGCGGTTTCAGCGCTTCTACCTGCGTCGCCTGGTGGTCCCGGCAGCGGCAGCGGTCGGCCTGGAACAGCATTACGCCTATCTGGAGGCCAGTCTGAAGACCTTTCCGGATGGACCGTCCCAGGAGAGCCTCGCCCTGGCGGCCGGCTTTCAGGAGGCGGTGCATCGCCCCCTGGTGGCCCAGCAGATGGGAGCACTGCTGCTGAAGGCCTGAGGGTGTGAACGTTTGGGTGTGTCGCTTGCGACGGAATGACCTCGCGTCGTAGGACGTGAAGAGAAGATTAAGGATTGGGCCCCTTGGCGTTTCCTCTCCCCACCCTGCTTCCCACGATTGAGGAGCTGCTCCAGGAGGTGCAGTGGCTGGATGGCTTGATCCTGATCACCGATTCACAGCGGGCCACCTTCGTGTCGTTTTCGCAGGTGGATCCCCTGTTGCGTCGGCTGCGTCAGCGCCCCAAGGGACCGGAAGTGGCTGAAAAGCTCTGCATGTCGCTGCTCGAATCCCACGGAAAGGGGGCGGCGAAGCCTGTGCTGGTGTTCCAGGGGGATGGCAGCTTCTGGCTGGGGATGATGGGGCCTGCCGGCGCCAACCCCCATCGGCATCACGCCATTGCCCACCTGCATCGCTGCTTGGCGTTGAAGGACTGAGCTGGAAGGGTTGAACAGACGACCGAGTCGACGCAGCGATAGCCGTCTCCCCACGCATTCGTCTTGAAATCGCTATAAGTTACCTTTCTTAATACTTCACCATGACTGCCTTGGTCGATGAGACCCGGGGTGCCGATCTTGATCGGTCGAGCTTGACATCCGCCACCTCGGATGATCTTTCTGGTCGTGCGTATTACTACTACTCATCTAGCTCTTACGGTTCGAGTCAGACCTCGGATTCCGAATCGGAAACAACTGCATCGGAGGACGCTGAGTCGTCTGATGAGGCTGATGACGACACCATCAAGATCTACGTCAACTCAGGATCATTCCGGGCTCCATACTTCTCCTTCTTCACCGATTCAAGTCGATCGGTCTCGTTCGGAACGAACGAGCTCGATGTCAGTAAAACCTACGAATTCATCGGAGCTAATTCCACACACCCCTTCTACATCGGTGACAGCGGCTACCGGCAGGAGAGTTCGGCAGCGCTGGTTCTGGATGGGGATGGATCAGCCTCCGGGGGAATCGGTCGTGACCAGTCGTTCACGCTCAGTTTCGCGGCTGATATTGATCTGTCGTTGATCGACAGCATTGATTATTTCTGTACGGCACATTCCTCGATGATCGGCTCCTTCCAGTTGGTGGGTGAGCCTCTGGGTCGTCAGGATGCCAATGACGAAGAGGCCGAGATCGTTGCCCCAACGATCTCGATTTCAACCGATGACACCAGTCTGACGTCGGGCGAGACAGCCCGGATCACGTTCACTCTCTCGGAAGGCTCCACGGATTTCACTGCGGATGACCTGGCCGTTTCCGGGGGTGTTGTTTCGGATTTCGAGACCATCAGTGCCACTGAGTACACGGCTGTGTTCACCCCGGATGTGGAGAGCACCGACAACGGCACGGTTTCTGTCGCTGCAGGCAGCTTCTCCAATTCCGCTGGCACAACCAACGACAGCAGTGCATCCCTCTCCATGGGTGTTGACACCCGTGATCAGGTCTCCCCTGTGCTCGAGATCAGCGCGGACGATGAGGAGCTGACGGCGGGCGAAACGGCGACGATCCGATTCACGTTGTCGGAGGCATCGAGCGATTTCACCGCGGAGGACGTGGTGGTGAGCGGCGGCGAGCTGAGCGGTTTCAGCGGCAGTGGAACGGACTACAGCGCCAGCTTCACGCCGGCGGAGAACAGCACCGATGAGGGTGTGATCACGGTGGTGCGTGGCGCCTTCCGTGATGCGGCCGGGAACATCAATGCGGAGCGGACATCGATCAGCCTGGAGGTGAACACGGTGCCTCCGGACACCACAGCGCCTGCCCTGGAGATCAGCGCGGACGATGAGGAGCTGACGGTGGGCGAAACGGCGACGATCCGGTTCACGTTGTCGGAGGCATCGAGCGATTTCACGGCGGAGGACGTGGCGGTGAGCGGCGGCGAGCTGAGCGGTTTCAGCGGCAGTGGAACGGACTACAGCGCCAGCTTCACGCCGGCGGAGAACAGCACCGATGAGGGTGTGATCACGGTGGTGCGTGGCGCCTTCCGTGATGCGGCCGGGAACATCAATGCGGAGCGGACATCGATCAGCCTGGAGGTGAACACGGTGCCTCCGGACACCACAGCGCCTGCCCTGGAGATCAGCGCGGACGATGAGGAGCTGACGGTGGGCGAAACGGCGACGATCCGGTTCACGTTGTCGGAGGCATCGAGCGATTTCACGGCGGAGGACGTGGCGGTGAGCGGCGGCGAGCTGAGCGGTTTCAGCGGCAGTGGAACGGACTACAGCGCCAGCTTCACGCCGGCGGAGAACAGCACCGATGAGGGTGTGATCACGGTGGTGCGTGGCGCCTTCCGTGATGCGGCCGGGAACATCAATGCGGAGCGGACATCGATCAGCCTGGAGGTGAACACGGTGCCTCCAGACACCACAGCGCCTGCCCTGGAGATCAGCGCGGACGATGAGGAGCTGACGGCGGGCGAAACGGCGACGATCCGGTTCACGTTGTCGGAGGCATCGAGCGATTTCACGGCGGAGGACGTGGCGGTGAGCGGCGGCGAGCTGAGCGGTTTCAGCGGCAGCGGAACGGACTACAGCGCCAGCTTCACGCCGGCGGAGAACAGCACCGATGAGGGTGTGATCACGGTGGTGCGTGGCGCCTTCCGTGATGCGGCCGGGAACATCAATGCGGAGCGGACGTCGATCAGCCTGGAGGTGAACACGGTGCCGACGGTTTCTGAGGCAACGCCACAGAGTGAGCCGCCTGTCGAGCTGTTCGTCAGTGCCGGATCATTCGCTGAGCCGTATTACACCTTCTACACCGATGCCGAGGGCAACGAACCTCTGGTGGATCCTGCATTGGATGTTGATTCAACGTATCTGTTCAGACGTCTGGATGATGTGGCGTCTCATCCCTTCTATGTCAGTGATCAGGGTCACAATCAAACCAGTTCATCGGCACTGATCCTTCAGGGTGATGGCAGCGCCGAACGCGGTATCAAGGGAACAGAGTCTTTTCAGCTCAGTTTTTCGGGAGACATCGATCTCGATGTTGTTGAGACCGTTGACTATTACTGCTCGAGTCATCCTTCGATGATCAGCAGCTTCCGTTTGTTTCGGGGCTCCAATGAGATCCTGGAGTCTGCATCAGATGCCGAAACTGACGACGCTGACGCACCTCTGGGGTTCGCCTTCGCCAGTCAGGATGTCTCGACCTCCAGCGAGGCAGAGGACGACAGCGATTCAACGGCTGATGTGGCCCTCTCAACGGTTGATGTGCTGACAGGCGATGTCAACAACAACGGCAGTCATGATGTCAGCGACGCGATCTCAGTCTTGAGGAACATCGTTGGTCTGGAGACTGATCTCTCCGAATTCCCGGGGGTTGATCCCGTCACGTTGATGGACATCGATGGCAGTGGCTCCATTGATGTCGGTGATGCGGTAGGCATCCTTCGAGCCATTGTCGGCCTCGAGTCGTTGACCTCGCTCGTGCAGGTTTCACTTCAGGCGCCAGCTGATTTGAGCAACGCCTTGCTGCTGGACCCGCAAGGCTTGCAGGCAGACCCGCTCGTACCCGATCCCTCGGCTCTGCTGCTCTGAATCCGGCGTCTCCATCACCGGAATCGCCGGGTTCTTCGCTCCAGGGCATCACAGATTGAGCAGGCAGTTCTCAACTTCCACCCAGCTGTCACAGACAGGTTTGAACTTGCGCAGGATCAGATTGTGCAGCCGTTCATTGGTCGGGTGTGAAATGAAGCAGCCGCGCCGGACCGGACAGCAGAGTTCACCCTCCCGGGTCTCGATGCCGTGTTGAAAATGGGCGGTCCGCATCACATCACAGAGCAGAGCGAGTGGGGCGCCTGTTTGTTCCCAGCCGGGGTCGATCCAGAGTTTTCCGTAGCGGAGCAGGTCGATGCCGGCGATGTGCGTGATCAGCCATCCGATGATCTGGCCACGGTCGCCGCGCAACAACCGACTGAACCGATGTTCCGGTTCCCATGAGTAGCTGTTGTCTGCTGGATCCCAGGGGGCTCCGATCGGCTCGGATCCGCTGTGCTTCAGCCGCTGCTGCAGTTCCGATGTGAGTTTCCGCGGGTAGGGCTCGATGTGCCATTGCGCACGACGGCTCATCCGTGCCACGGACTGTTCAAGCCGGATCAGCAGTGGCTCGACGCGGCAGCGGTCGGAGAGGGTGACCACCACTTTTCCGGGAGAGGTCGTCCATCCGTCTCGTCGGGGGGTGAGTTTGTGCAGTGCCGCTGTGCAGGGGCGCTCCAGCGGGATGGAGAGATGCAGCCTGCTGATGCCGTCCTGAGTGGCTGCGCTGCGAATGTGCTGCAGCAGTCGGCTGGCCACCCCCTTCCGGCGTTCGTCTGGCGTCACGACCAGGCTCACGACAGAAAGGATGGTTCCTGACTCTGAAGCGATCCGTTTCGCGAGCAACAGTCCACAGGGGCGGTTGTGGACGTCTTTGGCCCCCCAGGCCTGCCACGTGACTCCGATCTCAGCGATGCGGGGGCGCAGGATCGCTGAACAGAGGTGGCTGAAGCTGCGGCTGACCTGATCAGCTGTCAGCAGCTCCAGGTGGTGATCATGGGAATCGCTCAAGGCGGAGATGGTGGATCCGGGCGGCGAGCGGCAGATCAACCTTTCGGCAGAATCCTCAGGCAGGCGCGCGGTTGACAGTGCACTTCCAGGACATCATCAGCACCCTCAACCGCTTCTGGGCAGACCAGGGCTGCCTGTTGCTGCAGCCCTATGACACCGAAAAGGGGGCGGGCACCATGAGTCCGCACACGGTGCTGAGGGCCATCGGTCCTGAACCCTGGGCCGTGGCCTACCCGGAGCCCTGCCGACGTCCCACCGACGGCCGCTACGGCGATAACCCCAACCGCGCCCAGCACTACTTCCAATACCAGGTGCTGATCAAGCCATCTCCCGATGGCATTCAGGAGACCTACCTCGCCTCCCTGGAGGCCCTTGGCATTCAGGCGGCCGATCACGACATTCGTTTCGTCGAGGACAACTGGGAATCCCCCACCCTCGGGGCCTGGGGTGTGGGGTGGGAGGTGTGGCTGGATGGCATGGAGGTCACCCAGTTCACCTATTTCCAGCAATGCGGCGGCATCGACTGCAAACCGGTGTCGATCGAAATCACCTACGGCCTCGAGCGGCTGGCGATGTACCTGCAGGACGTGGAAAGCATCTGGGATCTGAGCTGGAATGCCTCGCGCAGCTATGGCGACATCTGGCTGCCCTTCGAGAAAGGTCAGTGCCAATTCAATTTCGAGGGGTCTGACCCTGAACGGCTCAAGCAGCTCTTCGCCATCTATGAGGCCGAAGCCTCTGATCTGATCGAGCAGCAGCTGCCCGCACCGGCACTGGACTTCGTGCTCAAGTGCAGCCACACCTTCAACCTGCTCGAGGCCCGCGGCGTGATCTCGGTGACCGAACGCACGGCCACCATCGGTCGGATCCGCAACCTGGCACGCAAGGTGGCGGAAGCCTGGTTGGCGGAACGGGAAGCTCTCGGGTTCCCTCTGCTGAGCGAGGCCAAAGCGTCCGAGACGGTGCCTGTGGCCTAGTCATCCAGGCGGGGAACTCTTCCTGCAGCCTGGCGAATTCTCCTGACCCGTTCATGGCCTGTCTGCAGCATCGCTCTGATGCTGTTTCTGCTGCTTCTGCTGCGCGGTCTGATCTGGGGAGCTCCGCAGCCCGGTGGACAGGATCCCTCCGCGGTGATCCGCAGCGGCTCGCGTGAACCCCGGGTCCTCGTCGGGCGGGTGCTGGCGGATGCGCGGCAGTTCGATCCAGGCTGTTCCGTGTTGCTTCAGGTGCAGCGGCTCGATGGCCAGCGCCGGCACGGGCGCACGGAGCTGCAGTGGCGGCAGTGCGGGCTTTCTCTCCAGCAGGGTTGGCGCGTGCGTGCCGTCGGAGACTTGACGCCACCTGATCAGGGGGCTCATCCCCTCCTCCCGGGAGCAGCGGAGCGGCTGGCATCCCGTGGCAGCTGGAGTCAGCTCAGGGTGTCACAGCTGGAGGTTCTCGAGCGTCCGTGGACGCCACTGGCGGATGCCCGTCGCTCGATCGCGCGGGGGATGCAGCAGCTGGCCGGCCCCGAACGGGGCGGACTGCTGGCGGCGCTGGTGCTCGGGGGTGCTCAGGTGCAGCTGCCGGAATCCCTGCGTCAGTCCTTTCGGGTGGCTGGCCTGTCTCATGCCCTGGCCGCTTCTGGATTTCACCTGTCCGTTCTGCTCGGGGCAGCACTGTCGCTCGGTCGGTTGTTGCCGCGATCGGGTCGACTCGCTGTAGCGGCCCTGGCGCTGGCGGGCTTCCTGATGCTGGCCGGGCCTCAACCTTCGGTGGTCCGGGCGGTGCTGATGGGAGGGATCGCTCTGCTGATCCGGGAATCCGGGGAACGCAGCCGGGGCTTCGGGGTGCTGTTGCTCACGCTCAACGGGATGCTGCTGTTGCATCCGGCCTGGGCCCGCTCGATCGGCTTTCAGCTCAGTGCAGCGGCCACGGCCGGTCTGATGCTCACGGCGCCTCGACTGGAACAGGCTCTGGTGCGGCGGCTGCCACGGCGATGCCGCTGGCTGGCGCCGGCACTGTCCGTTCCTCTGGCGGCGATGGCCTGGACGCTGCCGCTGCAGTTGCTGCATTTCGGCTCGACCCCGCTGTATGCCCTGCCGGCCAATCTGCTGGCGGCACCATTGCTGGCTCCGCTGACGCTCTCCGCCATCGCCCTGGCCCTGGGAGTGCTGGTGCTTCCAACTGGCTTTCTGCAGCTGCTGTGCTGGCCGGTCCAGCAGCTCGCCGGAGTGCTGATCGTGCTGGTGAACTGGATCAGCAGCTGGCCCGCCGCTCAGCTGCTCACCGGCCGGCCGCAGCTCTGGCTGGTGCTGCTGCTGGCCGCTGCCTTTCTGCCCTGGTTGATGCCGGCCCCGAACCGGGTCCGACTGGCTGCAGTGCTGCTGTTGCCCGTCGTTGTTTGTTTGCACGCCGGCATGCAGCTGGCGGATGGGCTGGTCTTTGTCCATCGCCATGGCCGGCACTGGCTGCTGGCCCGCCACCGCGGACGAGCTGCGCTGGTGGTCAGCCATGCAGACAAGTCCAGCTGCCGCATGGCCCGCCGCCTCATGGATGGTTACGGCCACCAACGGCTGGACTGGCTGCTTTTGCTGGATCCGGTTCCCTCCGCTGGGGTCAGCTGCTGGCAGGGCCTGGCCCGGCACGTTTCGGCCATGCAGCAGGGCCAGCCAGCTCTGGCTCCGGGGCAACGGCTCATCAGTGCAGGACTGTCGGTGGAGCTGCTCGCGCATCGCGGTGAGCCACTGCTGCTTCGGATCGGCCGTCAGCGCTGGCAGGTGCTGCTCCGCCCTCAGTCCCTCTGGTCGCTGCAGGACGCTGACGTCCTCAGCACCGGCATCACCGGCACCTGGCTGGGATTCCGCCCTTCATCTCAGCAACGCCGCTGGCTGATGGCCCATGGAGGCAGCCTGAAGGTCGCCGACTAAAGTTCTGAAGCGCCGGATGGCGTCTGGAGAGGTGGCAGAGTCCGGTTGATTGCGCACGACTCGAAATCGTGTAGGGGTCACACCCTCGTGGGTTCGAATCCCACCCTCTCCGTTTCTACAGCATCCTGAGTTGTTCAGGGTTGTTCAGAATCCGTTGCAGCGCAATGGGTCTGGTCGTTTTTATTGTCTGCCGTTGTCCTGTTTTGTGCGTGAGTGTGCGTCAGCGGTGTTAGGTAATGTGTTAGGTATTGACGAGCAGGTGTTAGGTATTAATATCCGTGTTAGGTAATCCTTCAGATGCCTTTCACCGACAGCGATTTAAGGGCGTTAAAACCGCAAGCGAAGCAATATCGCGTTGCGACTGGGAATGGTCTGTTTGTAGTCGTCTATCCGAACGGCAGCAAGTACTTCGTCTGGGGATATCGGTTCCCACCTGGTCGTGGTGGTCAGCAGAGGTGGCACCACATCGGTGTGTATGGACGTGGTTCAGGGCAATGGACCCTCAAGGCAGCACGGGATGAAAAGGACCGTCTGGACCTGATGAGGAAGGAGGGGCAAGACCCCAGGGCAGTGAAGGCAGATGCCAAGAGAGCAGTCGAGAAGCAAACAGTTGTTCCCAACCTCAAGGCGGTCGCTGAGGACTACCTAGAGCGTTCACGGAATCGCCAATCAACCGTGAACGACTACCGCAACATGCTGTTCAACCAGGTTTTGCCTGTTCTGGGTGAGGAGTCACCTGTGAACCGCTTTGAGTGGGACAAAGGCGGCAGACAGAAAGTCCTGGATCTGAAGAAGGGGATAGAGGCAAGAGGGTCGCTCTATCAGTCCGACAAGTGCCTCATGGTGATGAGGTCGATGTTTGAGCACGCCATCGACAACGGGTGGATGCAACCACCGAACCCAGCACTGGGGTCGAAGGGTGCCAAGTCGAAGCACGAACCCAAGCACCACCCAACTCTGGAGTGGAACCAGTTGCCTGACTTCTTTGACGCTCTGCAGAGGAACGATCCAAAGGGTTCGTTCGTTGTGGTGTCAGCGGTCAAGGTCCTGTTCCTCACTTTTCTGAGGGTGAACTCCTTGGCAGGTTTGAGGTGGGATGAGTTGGATGAGAAGAAAGGAATCTGGACTGTCCCTGCTTCACGGATGAAGAACAACAAGGACCATCACGTCCCACTGACCAATCAAATCCTTGACGTTCTGGAGGACCTCAGGACGCTGAACGGACATCAGGACTACGCGTTCTTCACAGGCAGAACGGGGAAGCACCCCTACATGAACCCTTCATCGATCAATGCCCACCTGATCAAGTTGGGATACAAGGGGATCCTTGTCGGGCATGGAGTGCGAGCAATTCCACTGACGGCAGGTCAAGAGGTGCTGGGATTTGCTCCTGAAGTCATTCAGAGGCAGATGGCGCACAGTATTGGCGACAAGGTTCGACAGGCATATGACCGATCGAAAATGATGGAAGAGAGAAAGGCATTCATGGTTGCTTGGTGCGATGCACTTTCTGATCAAGGGTTAATCACATAAAAGTATCGATAATCACTTCTGACGGTTATCACCTCCTGACGGTTATCCCTAAAGACCATTGCCCACAGGAGGTATAACGTTAACTTTACGGTTACCAGAGTGATGTTGATGATCTGTGGAGTTACTTCAACGAATGAGGATTGTTGGTAGCGGATTAATCATTGCTGCTTATTTCATCACTCTGAATCTTGATGTTGTGACTGGTGTTGCTGTTCACTTGACAGCAATGATTATCTCAGTGCCTTATTTCATTAAATCGAAAGCATGGGATGTGGTAATTATGATGACTTTTCTTATGACGATAGGAGCAGGGAGACTTGTTACGGCAGCGATATGAATCATCTAATTATTCGCTCGCAAGAATTGCCTTGTACGACTGATTTTGCATTGTTAATCTGTTAATTTGTTATCGCTTTCTGTATAAGGCGTCTTATTTGCCGTGACACTTATAAGTGGTTCATTCCGCAAAGGTTCAAATAAATGGGGTAGAGCGAGTGATCTAAGGGAGTGTGTTATTAGATGACTCCCTTCTCGAAGGTCGAAACTATATAAATAAATGCATACATGACATGAAATTATATGGAATTGTCCAAGTGAGATCGAATTAGCGACAGGAATGAAAAGACCCCGCCTGCCTGTACGGCAAATGGGGTCTTGCGTAACAATAAATCCACCTGTTTTTATTTATCAGTTCTATACCCAGGAAGACACATGCCTTCTATTCAAAGCGGAAAGAATATCAGTATCCATTTTACTGAAGATGAAATCCCTTTACTCGATGAGTTTGAGCAGTATCGCAAGCAGAACTACATCAATCGTTCTGGTTGGGTCAAACAACATATGAAAAAAGCATTGACCGAAAACAAAAGACGACTTGCGTTTAGATGAAATGAAAAACCTGAATATCAAAGCATTGACTTACGAAATGTTGGTCGAACTATCTGGAAAGAAGAGCAAACATGATATCGAAAAGTATCTTGATCAATTAATCAAAGACATATACGCGAGGAAGTGATGTAAACCAACTCCAAGACCAAAGAGACTGGGCACCATATCAGTTCAACAAGTTCCGCAATGGGCAGAGATTCATCCCACTGACCCCAACATGTATCGGACCTGTTTCTTACAAAGCGACCACTTGGCGAAGAAGATTCGAATTCGTGGGGAGACCAACTGGGTGTATGGAGAAGTACCTCCAACAATTCGTGTGGTGCATCTGATGCACCTTGCAAAGATCACAGCAGGCACCTTGTTTTAAAACAGGAGATACAAATGAAGTCCTATAAGCAATTCATCAGCGAGGCAAGGGAGGTAAAGGCATTTCTTGCTGGTGATCTACCCATAACCAAGAGGAAGAAGAAGGTTGGTCAGAAGGTCGTTTCAAAAAAGAAGTCCAATGACCTCTCCGCCAGAGGAAATGCATCTGATGTGAGTGTTTCTTCTGCTTCATCACAAGAGGTCGACAACAGCAACCTCATCCATGTCGGTGGGAACTACATGGGACGTCCTGATTATTCCGAGTCAGTCGACATCGTGGTCGATGCGATGTACCGCCTCTTCCCACACCCTGAATGGAAGTTGCTGGAGGACACGCAGTCGTCGTTCTATATCTTTCGCACTGATACTCAGCAGGTGTTGGCGAAGGGAGTAGTTGGGTACGACAACGCCAAAGAACGTGCCTCATACCTCCGCAAGACACATGGTCTGAAGTTCGACCAGGTGCGCTTCAAGAAGGAGCGTGTGGCGACTGGTAGGTCCTCTGGTGCATCAGGACGCAGGACTGGTGGTCAGACCTACAGGGGAGGACGCATCGACACTGCAAGGAACTACAACCCTTCCAAGAGAGGGCATTTCAGAGGCGTCAATTACTCCGATGGGTCCTACGCAGACTTGGATTGAGCAGGTTGCCGCATCTTGCTCTGCTTTCTGCTGAGGAGAAGGAGAACCGTCAGAAGAGATAGTGGCGACCGTTCCTGGTTCAGTTGCCCGCAGGAAATAAACAGGCAGCAGAACTAATACTTTTTTCTTGCCTGACTAACTACAACAAGCACTGGTCCGAAAGCAAAAAGAGACGAAATTGCAATATTGCCCAACCTGTTCTGACCATCTTCTTTCCATGCATTTACATTATTCACGATACCAACAACGCCGAATATAATCACCACCAAATAAACAAGTGCCTGAGTCTTTGCCGCTGTCAAAACCTTGGGGTCAATGCCTTTGACATAACTGAAATCACCTTCCGAGTCAAGGTTGTCGATTGCAGTGTCTTTAATGATCGCCTTGAATACTCGATACAGATCCTGAATAATATAGGCACCCAAAAACAAGAATGCAAATGCCCAGAATGCACCTGGTGCCGCCTTATAGAAACCAATCCCTACATAAAGACCAACAATCCACTTGCCGATGTGAATAAGCAAAAAGATCAAATTAAAGGCAATTCTTTTGATGCTTCTTCTTCTCATGCCAAAAGTCTAATCATAATATTAGAGTAGTTGGAATTAAGAGTTAAATCAACAGCGGGATGGCATTCATGGGGATTAAAACTTATTTTTTATCCTTTTCAAAAGATCTACAAACCGTCCTGCTAGCGACCTTTTATGGTCTGGTCTTTCATTGATTTCATCAACAGGTGATTCAAATGCTCTCATATACTCCTCCGAAATTACCTCATACGTTTTCATGTAATCATCAAGAGTATAGTCGTCGTCAAAGTTGAACCTTTCAAGAAGTTTTGAATTGGTCATCGCTTCAAATTCTTTACGCTTGACCTCTGGGTGATCATCATCATCTTCTGGCGCACAATAGCAATCAACAATCCATTCATTGACCATCGCATTGATTAATTGGTCTCTGGTATAAGAACCTGGAATTGAATCAGATGGCATATCTGATACTCCGCAATTTTCCGTGTTATCACCACCAATCCAAGTCGTGATTACTTTCTGATCATAGTTAATGCACTTCAGCAAAGTCCCTGCAAGTCTTCGTGTAAGTTTTGCGTGATCAGATGATACTTTTTTCAATGCGAAAATCATAAACCTCATGCTGATATCAATATCACCTTTACCAGTTATGTCATTGTCCCAAATATAATCAATACAGGACTCTTTGGCGTCAGGGTTGATATTGACGAGTTCCTCAAGACTAGAGGTTCTTGAATCTCTAAAGTCAGAGAGAATAAGTTCCTGATGAATTTCATCAGATTTCTTCAGGTAATCAAGCAAGAGAAGGATATTTCCCTTATCAAAATATTCTCTATATATCGCTCCGCTGTCATCAGAAATGTAGAAATCATATAAATGATCAATGCAAGTCTTAAGATCATTGCAGTTGACAAGTCTAGATAGATCGCCATCTGGCATATGCTGAAGCATTGATATTATTTTAATATCTTCCGGGTCGGGTTTAGAGTTTGTGCCATTGCTACCGAATAAGGAGTTGAGTTCTCCGAGATCACTAAAACCTTCTTTGGAAGAATATTCAACCAACTGGTCAGTGGTCATACCAAAGAGGTTTATCCTTAAATCAAACTGCTCATCTATACTCAAAGAATTATCATCATAATATGCTTTCTCCAGAAGAGACTGGATGATGTCTTCTCTGCTCATGCCATAAGCATCTGATCCTTCAGTCATGACTTCTGCACCAGAGATAGCGATTATACAGTCGTCAATACGAATAAATCAATACAACCACCTATTCATGTAATCAGAAACAGATATCGAATCGCCATCGTCCTGATTGTCGTTGTCTGCTTCAATACTTTCAAGTATCTCCTCTTTGATTGATTCCAGGGTTAAAGACTTGATGGATTCAAGATGCTCCTCCGCACTCATATCCTCCTCAGGGTCAAAGTCATCATGAATTAAATACACATATTCATTTTGAAGGGCAGCAATTAGTTGCTCTTTTGTGTAGTCAGAAAAGTCATCAATCATGATACAGAAATTGCATGGTGCGCTCTCCTCATTATGAGACCTTGTTCGGACCTGAGCATCTCTCTCTTCAGGCAACCTCAGTGCACCAACGCATTTCCGCTCCACTGCGGACAATCCAGTTGCGGCACCTCTTCGTCAGGTCCTCTCCATGTGGAACCTGACAAGATGATGTCGCCCAGATTCACATTCCGAATGGCATAGAGCGCTTAGGTCAGGGAGACGAATCTCTCCTGAGGTTCTTGAGTTCCTGGCGGAACCGCTCCCAGAATTCTTCGATGAACTTGATGCCCTCGATCCCCTCAGCGGGGCACAACTTCGCCCACTGCATAAACGGGTTACCGGCAACGGTCTGGAACTTCGGTTCTCCTGCTGCATCCCCTTCGCGCCAATAAACGTCCTGGGTCCAGGCATCTGAGCGATCAGCATTCGAACTGCTGGCAAACTGCTCACCCTTGCAGTCTGCGAACAACCAGACATCGGCAACAGGAGGACCTGCACGACCTGACGCTGGTTCATCAACGCATTCCTTGGTTTCCCAGTCGCATCTGTTGATCCAGGTCCTGCGTCGAACTTATAAACGGATCCAACCGTCATCCATCTGCTCAGGAAGAGACAACTGCTCCGTCTCGACTCGGCACCCTGTTCCACACCCATATACAGGCAGTACAGAGTCCTGAGGAATCGCGATTGGCGCAAGTGCACCCGCAACTAGCAAGAGTACCTGCATTGCTTACGGGTCCACCAGGTCCACGAGACGAGCATCGTCATCCACGATCCTGAACCGCTTTCCTGTCGCCGCTGCCCGCGACTTCGCAGTCCTGTAGGCATCGCTCTCGTTGTGCTTCTCCTGGTAGCGATGCCATTTGCCGAACTGATCCTGGTATTGGAGGACGAACTTCATCTGAGCGAGTGCTGGAGCAGTGAGGGGCATGATTAATCACGAACTACTAGCAAAGACAACCAATAGGTAATACTCTTGTTCTATGTTGACTTGAAGGTTGTTGAAAGTATATTAACAATATTCCAAAATTTACTATGGTCTATCTAATCAATACCGAAGACGGCGATCATGCACACCTTATAGAGGAGCATGAGACCATAGAGTAAGCAAAGGCAGCATTTCTCAAATATGTTAGTCAAGGTGCTGATGAAGGAGAGGTGGCAATCGAACTAGTAACTGAAGACTATGAACCTGTTATGTACCATGACTACCAGACTGGTATTACTGCTGTAGATAATCAACTATAGATTCTCTCGTCATCACCAAGGACAGGCAAGAGATGCTTTTCTTCGAACTGAAGCGGGGACGCGCAAGGTGCAAAATTTGATATGTAAATCGGAAGAAGTTGAATTGGGCAGATGAAGAAGAATGTGATGAATGACACCTGCATTTAGGCGTAGAATCCCCCTTATTTCGTGCCTTCAGGGATGGGTCTGAGGACTGCTGTACGGAACTTCCTCAAGAAGGTCTTTGGCAACTCCCTTTATAGAGGGTTCAGGGATACCTATCGCGACGTCAGTCACGGGGACGATCAGAGGGAAGGACGGGTCACTGGAGACCTGAACGACTCCAAGTGGCAGTCGGTAGGTGCATCCACATACAAGTGGGTCTCCCCCAGCAAGGCACTTGGCGTTGCCCCTGAGTTGGAGGAGGCAAAGGTTGCCCCCAAGGAACCAGAGATCGACGTCGTAGAGGAAGAGCAGCGTCCTCTCCTCTGTGAGAAGTTCCTGGTCAAGGACTACCTCCTGATCGATTACGTCGACAAATCAGGCAACGCCACCAGGAGGCGTATCCGTGTCGAAGAGGTCTATGCCTATGACGACGGGGTCTTTGTCCTTCGTGCCTGGTGCCTTCTTCGTAAGGGGTATCGGACCTTTGTCAGTACCCGTCTGAAGGGGTGTCGTGATGCCTTCTCTAAAGAGACCATCTATGACCTTCTCTCCCGTCTGAAGAAGCGGTCGTATTCGGATCCAGGGAACGTCGCCAAGGAGATCCTTGATGACCTGACGTTGGAGATCGTCATCGCCATCTACTCGTTGATGAACTACTCAACGGGCAAGGGGTATGAGAAGCGGTACGTAAGCGGCAGGAAGAAGACCGCTCTGGTGGATTGGGTTTTGGAGCAATCCATGGCGCAGTCTCTGCTGTCGACGCTTGATGCCGATAAGCGAAGCGAAGTGGAGGACTTGGTTAGGGAGTCCATCGGTGATCACAAGGTCACCCAGAGCAGTTATGAGACCTGTGCTCGGGCAATGAAGAGGAGTCGATACGTCGCCTCTTCCCATGATCGTTATGAGGTCAGGCGACAGGACCTCATCCTCTTTGTGGAGGAGACCCTGGAGGGTGAACCTGCAAAGGACACTGCTGTCACTCGCCTTAAGGAGGACCTGCTGGATCCTTCCTTCCGTATTGGCAAAGAGGTGGACGTTGAGAAGTTCCTGAAGGAGTTCGACAAGGTCAAGAAGGATTCCAAGAAGGCAGAGCGCAAGTACAAGAGCAAGAAGAAAGAAGAGGTCGTCTCCCAGCGGTACAGGCGCTTCGAGCGTGGTGAACCTGCTCGCTTACTGGCGCTGGAGGTTGCACTGCGGCATTTGGAGGACTGCCTTGATGAGGAGCGTGTCCTGATTGGTAAGGACGAATTTGAGGAAAAGATCAGGGAGGAGGTTGCCCAGGCGTTCAAGGAGGAGGAATTGAAGCAGGCAGGGGAGATGTTCCGTAAGCGGGTTGGTCATGGCATCAGCACCGCCTACTGCGCCTTCGGACTACGCAAGGCAAACCGTTCCTGGTTCACGGATTCAACGGGTAAGTCCTGGTTGGATCTTCAGACCCGTAACCAGGCGGACTGATCGAAGCAAACACGAGGGTGTGGGAGGCACCACAAGGGTTTCCGAACACACTCGATCGCTATGCGTCTTCAGCAATGACTACTGAGGTCCCTCAACTGTGGGAGGCGTAATCGCCCTGATGGATCTAAAATCGAGGTAGGCAGAAGACCTGCGTAACGAACTCGGCAAGTAACCCTCTCTCCCAAGCAGCAGACCAGGCACCTGCTGGTCTTGCCGTCTTGCTCAGGGGCAATCGCATTGGCAGTCGGCAAGGGGCGGTAGAAAGGTTATAAGTGGGTATGACGGATCCACCTCCTAAGAGGTTGGCAAAACGAGGAAAGTGCGGTGAGGGAGTCCCCAAGTCCGCCGCTGTCCCGCAACTGTGATGGGGTTCGCCCCTCAGTCAGAACACTCGCCGTCTCCAATCCCTTTCGTTCTCGGCGAGGACCGAGGCATTCCATGAAACTTTCCCTTTTCCCCCTGGTTGCCCTGACCGCTGGATCCGCTGTGGTCCTTGGCACCCATCCCGCTCTTGCTCATGGCACTGCTGGTGGTGGTGCTCTTAGCGGTCTGACCCACCCACTGCTGGGGTTAGATCACCTGCTAATGCTGATGGCAGTTGGCACTGCTGCGTCCTTCATCTCCTCCCAACTGCTGCTGTGGGCACTGGGCGGGGCAGTAATCGGTGCTGTTTTGGGATTCACAGGATTCACCGTCACCTCTGCGGAAGTGCTGGCGGCACTGGCGATCTCAGCGGTAGGTGCGTTGATCCTGGTGGCGGGCAAAGTCGCCAAGACCTCCAACCTCACCACCATCAGCGAGGTGGTGGTCGCAGGAGGGATCGCTATTCACGCCATGCTCCATGGACTGGAGGCACCCAAGGACAGCAGCACCCTGATCTGGTGGAGCGGTGCTCTGCTGAGTTCAGTGCTGGTGTGCGGCGGTTCCTATCTGCTTCTCAAGAAACTGCCCAAATCGGTCAGCAAGGCGGCAGCAGTTGCCTTCCTTGCCATCGGTGGGTTGCTTGCCTTTGGTCCGTTGGGTCTGCTGGCGGGTGGCGCTGGGGCATGACCCTGAACTGCTGAGATCGCCAGTGCCGCAAGCACTTTCGACGCATTAGTCCCCTTCAGTGGCGGCATTCCCTGCCGCCTTTTTTATTGCTTACGGGCAACCGAACCTTGATAGGTGCCCACTACCTCTTCCAAGTGTTCCTGACAGCGGAACACTTGGAAGAGGTTGGTTGGGAGGTGCCATTCCATGAACGGATTCAGTTCTTGAACTCGGAACGGGTCTCCTGCCATCCCTTAGTCGCCCTCTACAACTGTCTCGACTACGGCATCCCTCAACTGAGGGAGGGCAAACCCCAGTGACTCAGGGCAAACTGTCGGAAGGGACATGACCGAAGGACCCATACCGCTAGATGGACGCCAACGAACTGGGAGATCTGCTGCTTGAGGTCTTGCCACCAGATGGGAGCACCCTGGGGAACCTGTCAGCACGGCAATGAGTGCTGAGATCCCTCAACTGGGGGAGGCGTAATCGTCCTGATGGATCTAAAATCGAGGTAGGCAGAAGACCTGCGTAACGAACTCGGCAAGTAACCCTCTCTCCCAAGCAGCAGACCAGGCACTTGCTGGTCTGGATGATTTGGCGGCATATATCCTCTCGGGCGAAAAAGAGTTTCCGAATGAGTTAGACGTAAGAAGAGGGATACAACCATGTTTTTATGCGGTTTTCGCATAAAGGGATACAACCAGGTTTTTATGCGGTTTTCGCATAAAATACTGAATACCGTGACCGATCAATCGACGAGAGGTATAGTTAGTTAGTTAGTTAGTTAGTTAGTTAGTTAGTTAGTTAGTTAACCAACTTGCTAAACACTTGATTGCATAAATTTTTGATCAGTTGATAACAGTTGATGACCTGGAATTGCTGGACACCCTGATTTGGGTCGGGTCAGGCGAAGAGTCTGCAAGAAGGTGCTTCACTAATCAAAGTACTGTGTCAAGAAGAAATACTGCCACTTTGGATTTTTTAGGGTTAAAGTTAGAACGAAATGCAATGAGTGAATGGGAACTATCCGGTGATTATCGACTGTTAAATATGGAGAGAAAAGTTCACCAGTATCGTAGATTTAGTCATAAAAAGGAATTCCTACGCTTAGAAGCAACCCCCTGGGCAGGACCGACGCTTGCAACCGCTGCTCCACAGAATTGGACCCAAGGAACATGGAATCACGTTGGCATGCTGCGCCCCCTGTATCTATTAAAAAATAGAATTATTGACGCGTGGATAGGAAGTTATCAACCAGACATGCCTGACAAGCAAAATCCTGATTTTCTTGTTATAGATTTATGCCAAACTCCCGTAAATCTGTGCGCTAATAATGGGCATCCACTAATTAAAAAAGAAAAAGTAATAAGAGAAGATTTGGACGACTTTCCCTCGCTGGCACTACCATCAGGATTTTTTCCAAAAACAGAACGAATACTCAGATCCCATGGGTTATGGTCAACCTATGCGAGGATGAAAAAGTATAAACCAGAAAAATGGGAGGGCAGAACTAAAGACAATTCAACACTTTGCTACGCAACATGCTTAGGTCTAGAGATTATGACAGGACTTGAGAAAATTAATTATGATCTTGGTCTACTGTCCGGCGAGAGTTTGGTCGTACTTAGAGAATTTGCAAATGAAAAGAGGATTTTACAACTCTTGAAAAATCTGGGGCACAGAGTCATGGAGAAATCACGCATGCACCCTGACCTCACTCCGTGTTTTGATTCCACGTCTGCATTTGACTAAGCAATCAAGTACCACTCATGGAATAAAGATGCTGCTAATGGTGGCGTCATAGACAGTGCTTGACACCAAATAATCTTTAAATTCCCCGAGAACCATGAACTATGCCGATATTGCATAAATGCTTGCGAGCAGAAAAACCTACAATTAATATATGAACTTGAAAAATTTAGACCGAAAAGTGGGCGAATCTCCGCTTGCAATTAAAGATTTTGTTTACGCTCTAGATAAATTTAAAAAGTTACAAGTATTAGTCAAAGAGGCAAAGACACCAGAGGAAATTCTTTTTATAGCAGAATCGTTAGGCATCAAAATAAGTATGAAGCAATTGCAATTTTGGTCAAAAGAATTGAAGGCGCCATATTTTCCTTGGGCACAAATGGGCAGGCAATGGCGGGAGGAATTCTTCGCAAGAAGTAATCATGAGTAGCAATCTTAGGCAGAGAACACGCTCCCGCAAGCGGGAACTCTTTTGCCCGAAACATCCTGACCAAAGAATTTATGGTAATGGCAAGAAATACTTCTTGCATCTACTATCTGCAGATGAATTACGCTCTAGAGGAATGCCAAGCGCCAAGGCAAAATTAATTATCAATGCTTATCCCGTTCTCGTCTTAAGCAATGAGTGGTTAGAAGAACTATTTTGCCCTTTATGTGGTCAAAACACTTGGTACCACGTTATAAGGTATGACCGAGTGAGGCATTCTGTCCGCATTGCGCCACGCGAATTATGGATGCAGGTTGCACATGTTGATCCTCATATGGCAAATCCTAGTGTAAGTGAATTCACAAGAAGATCGTCTAAACGAGCAAGTTACAAAAGATCAGATGGTAAAAGATACTGGGACAAGTAGAAAATATAAAGCAGATGTCTGCCATTCATTCTATATTTCAGGCGATTGTCATCCATACACAAGTACGAACCTTGCAAGGAATGTGAATATGGGTCAAAAATAATCACAACAAAATAAAATCCCCCTGGTCCGTCTCCTCCATTTGGTAATCAACCGTGTGCACCAACTGCGACACATCAATCCAGTACGTCCAGGAGCATTACTTCCACTACGACGCAAAGAGAGCGACTGATGCACTCGCAACGGGTCGAGGACAACTCAAAGGGGCAACAGGGACCGACTGGATGCGAGATCCATACATACATGAATCATAGGGCATGCATCACTTGAAACTGGCAAAAAATTTTTTGATTATCGAAATAATCCAACCCCAAACTGGTCCACCTATAGATTGCAAGTCAAAAGAATTCTTTTAAAGAATGCAAATCAACCGCATCCACAAAGTAGATGCCAATAAGGGTGCCACCCCAAATCAAAACAACACCTAGACATAAAAGAGCAAAATTTGGCAGCAAACCCTTAGGATGACAAAGCAGGTTGATGGCAAACCGTGGCAACTACCGATGACTATTGCTATTCACTGATAAAAGATTGCAGCAATTGGAAGCAATTCGAGAAAAGTCTCGAACCACTTGAAAAGCACCAAAAGGGAAGGATATTCGAAGAACTGACCAAATTACTATTTCTTACGCACCCCGTCTACTTAAATAAACTTGCGAGAGTATGGCACCACAGCGAAATACCGAATCAAATAATTGAACTGTTGCAACTACCAAATCCAGAAATTGGGGTCGACCTCGTAGCACAAGCACGGGACGGTTTTTTCTGGTTAATACAATGCAAATTTCACCAGGACCCCGAAGTAAATGTCTCCTATCAAGAAGTCAGTACATTCTTAAGCATCAGCGAAAGATCGGAAACTTTTAAGCACTTATCTCATAGATTAATCAGTACATCCGCGAACGGAGTAAGTCCGCGAGTAAGCAAGTCGCATTCATCTAAATTAGGTTATTTAACTGCATCAGACTTCTCCGAATTAGACTTTAATGTTATACACACACTTATCGATGGCAAAAGTCTAGTATTCAGACCGAAGACACCAAGGGAGCACCAAACCCGAGCGGTCAGCAAAGCAACAGAATACTTTTCCGATCAATCCAAATCAAGAGGGAAAATAATACATCCATGCGGAGCAGGGAAGAGTTTGACCAGTTTCTGGTTATCTCAATCACTTCACGCAAATTCCATTCTTATCGCAGTTCCGAGTTTATCTTTAGTCAAGCAAACTGTTTCAACATGGTCACGAGAAGCACTAGCAAACAATAAATCTCTTGACTGGATTGCTATTTGCAGCGACGAAACTACGGGATCACTAGAAAACAGACAAAGTCTGTCTGCCGAAATCGGAATAGAGGTAGACACTGACCCGGAGATAATAAAGAAGTTTTTCTCAAAAGAATCAAGTTCTAGCAAAATTTTTATCACCACCTATCAAAGCGGGAAAACTCTTGGCGATGTCGCCAGAGAAATGAATCACATCTTTGATCTGGGCATATTCGATGAAGCGCATAAGACTGTCGGCAATCGCGACAAGACATATGCACACCTCTTACTTGATGAAAATATTCAGATCAAAAGACGAGTTTTCATGACAGCAACTGAAAGACAATTCAAAGGAGAGAGTACCAATATCCTGACCATGGATGACAGGAATATTTACGGCGAAGTAATCGACGAATTCTCTTTCAAAGAAGCAATTGAATGCCATCCAGCAATTCTATGCGACTATAAAGTTGTAACAACACTAATGACAAAGTCTTTTGTCGATGAATTCACTGAAAATAACGGCACTGTCAAAAGCATTGAACAGCACGAAGGCATACAAGCAGACAGAAATGCAATCGCTGCTTTGATTGCTATCAACAAATTAATAGACAAGGGTTTAGCGAAGCACATAATCTCATTCCACAACACAATATCAAGATCCAAAAATTTCATGAACTTAGTCAAATACTTTTCTAGCATCTCTGGGGCAATGGGCGGATTACAAGTATTTCATTTATCTGGAAAAGACAACAGCGGAACGAGGTCAAAGACCCTGAGGAATTTTGAATCTAGCAATCTCGGTTTAATTACAAATGCAAGATGCCTTACTGAGGGAGTCGATGTTCCTTTGGTCGATACAATTTTATTTGCAGACCCAAAGCAAAGCACTATTGATATTGTTCAAGCAGCAGGTAGAGCGATGAGGATTCATCCTGACAAGCAGACTGGATATATCTTGCTACCAGTTGTGGTAGACGACGAATTAGATGACCCTCAGCAGTCAGCATTTCAACAGATAATTTCAGTATTAAGCGCTTTAGGGATGCATGACTCCAGGATCATTGATGAATTCAAGGACATCGTTTCGGGAAGAACAAAGAAAGGTAATATCGTTGAAATAATTTCTTTTCAAGAGGACTTATTCAAGATCAATCCAGATCGATTGGCAAAAGAGATAGACATTCTTGTATGGGACCGACTCAGTTTTGCAAAAAGCATTATCGGAGAGAGTGGTTTCACAAAATGGATGAACGAAGAAACAAATCTATCGGATAAGTCTGTAAAAAATTATACCCAAGCAGTCAGGAAAATATCTAACGACCTGGTTCGCATGGGTCTCACCAAGTCAACTCTTGAAGAGATTTTAGAGTCAGAAGACCTAAATCACTTGAAAAAAAGTTATTTTGAAATACCGGAATTCAAGGAAAGCGACCTAAAAGGCAAGAATATGTACAGCGCTGGTTTCAATAAACTCATCGAGTACCAGTCAATAAAAAAATCCAATCATCTATAATCTTCTTTCAGATCTATTTTGATCTTCTCCTCTAACCACTTCTTATATCTCTTATCTCTTTTCTAGGTATTCTTGATCATATTATATTTAATCTTGATCAGTCGAATGGTGATATATATTCATCTGACCACCTCACTACGGTTGTTCTGAAACCATTCATAGTGAGTTATCAGATAATCCAGTGTTCCTGACCTGGATCGTCTGAGTTGATGAGATAAGGGATCAAACTTTTCCAGAGTGGTCTGATTCCTTTTCCCAAAGAAGAGATTGATATTTCTTGTCTCAACAAAGCAAACATTCGTGATCCAGAGAACGGATGAGGATTTCTTTCTGGAGTTGGAGAACTAATCCTTTTCAACCACTTCCAACAAATCCTCAATCCCGCAATCCAGCAGTGTCACGATCTTGGATGCCAGATCCAGTGAAAGTGCTGCTGCTGCCTTGTCATCGTTCCGTGCCAGGCGGGTGATGGTCGTCGCTGCCACCCCTGCTTGAACTGACAAGGCGTTCATGGTGATGGGTTTCTCGCCCACCTCCGCACGACGCAGATTTGCCTTGGCAATTGCCTTGGGCAGTGTCAGACGAACTTGTTTTGCCATAAAGCGCACCATACCCCAAGCGCAGCATGTCGCAATATCAGCATGAGACGCTGCATCCTCAGTAATTTTTGCTATAGTTAGTGCGTTGAGGGCAAGAGGTTCACAGAAACCCGCCCTCTCAACCCCACTTCAGAAACCCATAGAGGTTCAAGACCATGCCGACTGACCTTTCCACCATTGACCTGGCAACCCTCAACGCTGCCCAGGGTGTGATCGTGACTGCCCTTCGGAACCAGTGCTGCCAATGGGAGCAGGACTCCGCTGATGCCATTGCCGATGGTCACCTGTCCAATGCCGTGATGCTGGAGCACTGGGCATTTGCCGCTGATCTGCTCTCCGCCACTGTGAGCACGGAGTTCTCTGCCCTCTTTGGCAAGGCAATGAACGCTCGCCTGAACAGCAGCACCCGATCTGTCAGTGACCACCTCCTCGATGCCATGGCACTGGAGGTGGCAGCACAGCAGAGCGAACCATTGGACAGAATTAGCGTCTAATACTGCGTTGTCTAGTTTCTGTGCTATATTTTGAGCGTTGAGGGGCAAGAGGTTCATAGAAACCCGCCCCTCCAACACCTTTCCCGAAACCCACAGAGGTTCAAGACCATGCTTCATCAATCCACTCCCTTCTGCTGGCACTTCACCAGTCCTGAGCATCAGGGAATGCTGGTTCGCCATTCACGCTCGGGTGACTTTCAACTCTGCCGCCGCTCACAGGTGGGTGAGATGTGCTGGGAGACCCGCACCCTTTCCTGCCACCAGACCCTGGAGCAGGCAGTGGCAGCAGCAAAAGACCATTGCCTGGTAACCGCCTGATGGTTCTTGCCGTTGCTGGTGGGGGAGAAATCCCCTGCCACACTTGACCCACGACCCGCACCAGCAATGGCATCTGATCACCCTGACGCACCCAAGCAGTTCGGCATTCGTCTGAATCAGGACACGATGGAACTGGTTTCTGAGATTCAGGAGTTCAGGCGTCGAACCAATCAATCCACCACCCTTGCCGCCATCGTGGAAGACGCCATCCGTTGCCACTACAACCGACTGGAGGACGAGGGTGCTCTCTATGGCAAAAAATGACCCCACCGATCTCCAAAGCAGATCTTCAGCGACTGGTGGAGACGCTGCCGCCTGAACGCCATAACCCCTACGCCTATCTGGAGGACTGGAAACCTGATCAACTGCTGCTAAGGCGGATTGAACTCACCGATCAACTGAAGATCCTGGACCAAGAGCGCAAAGCAATTGACGCTGAACTGCTGGAGGTCTTCTCAGATCCTGAATTGCGCTATGGCATTCGTGTCCCTGGTGGATGGGTTCTCAAGCAGCGATCACGAACCTCCTGGGACTATGCCCCTGAAGTGCGGGAAGCAGTCAAGGCGATCCAGAAGCAGGCACAGCGGGATGGACGAGCACAACCGTTGGTGAGTTCCTATCTCTGCATGGTTCAAGAGATCTAAGACAACAAAAGCAGCATCAGAGACCAAAGACTTGTTGCAGATGAGCGATTGGATTATCCGTTGGTTCGCCACGCACGACCCATCGCTCTGTGCTTCCGCTCCTCAGTAAGGCACGGAAGTCATCGGCATTAATCAGGATCCCCGTCCCAACCGCCAGGTTCACCATCTCCTCTGGAGTTTCAGCGTCATAAAACTCCTGCTCAATCTCAGGATCACCATCAACCTGATAGCAGAGGTGATCCAAGGCATCCAAAAGTGGTTGCGTGATGGCGCTCATACCCGTTCGGCAGAGACACCTCAACGCTACTTAAGCGCCAAACACCCGCAGCACTAATCTTTACAGATGCAGCGCTAGGCGCTATACTATCAGCACTGAAACCCACAGAGGTTCAATCCAATGCTCAAGACCAGCAACAACGGCACTCAGGCATCAGGTGCCGTCAAGTTCTCACTCCGACCCACTGCTGAAACCCTGGCAGATCTATCAAGACCCATTGATCCACGCCACCTCAAGACCAGGAAGCAGGGCACAGCGACCCTGACCTACTGCCCCTGGAACACCATTGCTCGCCATCTTCACCACCGTGCCCCTGGTTGGTGCTGGGAAGTTCAGTCGGTTCAGGAGGTTGGTGGTGCTGTTGTGGTCACTGGGCGTCTGACCATCCCCACTGCTGATGGCGACCTCCTCCACTACTCAGCAGTGGCATCAGAACCATTGGAGTCGGCATCGAAGGCACCTGCTGCTGAAGTTGCTGCGTCCTCATGCCTCAGGAGGGCAGCAGCACTGGCAGGTCTGGGGTTGGAGTTATGGGGTTGAGGCAATGAAGTGGGCGTTCCTGCTCCGTGGGGTACTGCTGACCCGTCGACAAGGTGCAGCAGCGACTCTGTTAACAGATTAACGAATTAACAGACCCAAATCAGCAAATTAGGAATGCAAGGACATTCCCTTTGGGGACTGCGATTTGATGGATTGATGTGACTGCCGAACACCAGTCGTCACTGGGCATACGGCAGGATTGAATGTCTGAATGAGTGGAGAAATAGTGATAGACACCTTGTGGGTCTTTCCATTGGATGAAGTGAGTCATGTGTCCTCACTCCACACCTGAAAGAAGTCCATGTAGAGGACCTCTAAATCGTCCCAGTCCTGGATGCTGTTGAATTCCAACCACTCTTCCTGGAGTGCCTTCTTGTCCCTTCCATCAAGGCGTTTAAGGCGCTTAGAGCAGTCGTTCAGTGCCTTATCGACCGTGAGTTCAAGGCGGCAAAGAATGGGGTCTGAGTTGCTCATGCTGCCCCCATACGCTTGCGGTATTTGCCCACAACCTTGTCTCTATCGACGTCCAGATACTCCTGGAGCGATGCCAGAGACCGATGACCAGAGATCTGTTGGATTTCCCTGAGGGTCCATCCATCGCGGTACAACTCTGTTAGTTGTGTCCTCCGATAGGAGTGAGAGGACACACCCGAGAGACCGTTCCATTCACAGACCTTCCGCAGTTCCTTATCGAAGGCAGCAGACGACAGAGGCATGGTGATGCCGTTGCGAGACTGAGTGGGCGATTGGTTGAAGAAAAGGAAATCGTTTGGTTGGAGTCGGAGTCCACGCGCGCGCAGAACAAGTGAATCCATGAGTTTTGGAGGTAAATACACCTCCCGACTCTTTTTCATCTTTGTTGTTCCACGTTCGAGGATCACCATCCCCGTTTCGGGAACAAGATTTCGAACACGAATGGCGAGTACTTCACTGATTCGACCAGCAGACCAATAAAGGAGGTCAGCGACCAGTCGGTACTTCTGAGGCAGGTTGTCCTGGATCAGGGTCCGTTCCTCAGGAGAGAGGACCTTCGCCTTCCCAGATCGGTTGACTTTGTAGAAGAGGGTCATGGGGAGTTCGATTCCCGTGGACACTCAGAACATACTGCCTCTCCGCACGGAGATCAATGTAGATAAAACAGGTAGGTTGGTCTTTCGTTCAAAGACCAACCAAGAAACCCAGTGTTTGCAGGGGTTCTTGATTTCTGCCTTTTTCTGAGACTGGATATGAGACTCATGTATGACCTCTATTAAGTTGGCGAGTAGTTGGTACGGATGTATTAGTGTTGGGTCCAGTCGCGGGATAGTCCATGACCAACCCACCTGAGGAATGGAGGTTTCTTCCTCATAGGTTTCTTCAACCTGCAGGTGACGGTGGTCGGGCATGCCTCTCTTGCAGATATTTCCACTACCACCCGTCCTTTCTTTGCCTGCCCATCTGTGCCTGCCACCTTCATGAGGGATTGGTCGAGAACCAGAGGCAATCCAACGTCTGTTGCTCTGATTGGGCACCAAGGGAACGCCCAGACATCAAAAAAGGGGCACCGAAGTACCCCTAAGTTCTGGTTTGGGTCTGTTAATCCGTTAATCCGTTACCAGGACCTCACTCCTCAGACTCTTCTTCAGAACCACCCACAGGGATGAGGCGAATTGCCTTCTTACCCAGTTTGATTTCGAACTCGTCACCAGGATTCAGGTCGAGCAGTGCGGTGTATGCCTTACCGACCAGAAGGTTGCCATTTCCCTGCACCGTGGCGGTGTAGGACAACTTCCGACCACCTTTGCCGATAGCAGCACCACCACCACCCAACTCAATGCCTTTGGCGCCCAGAAGCGCCTCATAGAAGGCAGTGAAGTTCACCCGATCGGAACCATCCTTTTTCTTGGAGACATAACCGCACTGGGTTGCTAGGTCGGTCTTTGAGACATCACCAAGTTCTTTGACCTTAGTGAGCAGTTCAGTACCAGTAAGCATGAGGGAAGAGTGAATGCTTATTCATGGTGTAACTCGAGTCTCTCAAGTCTTCAAGGGGTCAGAACCACTGTCATGACTGGTTACCTGCGTTGTTCTGGGTCTCCTCCTCCCCCTGAATCTGCTTTGGCATATCTCTCATTACCTTCCACTTTCCATTCTTGTACTTGTAACCATTGGCGCCTGCGGTCCGCCATCGCCCCCAGCATTCAACGACCTTACACATGAAGTCTTGGTCATCCTTTAAATGCTTCAGGGCATAACTGATCGCTCTTTCTTGAGCATCTAGCAGTTCCACGATTTCTTGTGGAAGGGTTTTGGGTCTACTCATGGGGATGGTTCCCCGATGACGATGTTTAATCCTTCTTCCAGTTTGAGGATCTTTGCCATCTCCTTGATATAACCAATCTGAGATGGGTTGATGTAGACCGATTCCTCTAACAGTCCCCCAGTAACTGCGGGGAAGGTCACCAGTATTTCTTGTGTGTTCATGATAATCCAAATGCAGTGAGTAGTTTTTCGTCCATCATGTCGTCAGGTTTTCGAACATACCCATCCAACATTTTTGCAAAATTTCCTTTGATCTTGTTTCTTCGCCTGAACCGACGATTGCTACAGATCGATCTGATGTGTTCAGTCATCTTCTTGCCTGCGATTTCCCACATCTCTAATTCAAGTTTGTAGTCCTCGTAGGTGCAGTCAAATGTTGGCAGTTCGTCTCCTGCTGACTCCAGTTGTTTTCCTAGGACTTGCATAATGGGGTCCAGTGACTTTGCCCACAGGTATTCCTGCGGCGTATAAGTGGGTCTTTCAGATAGTATTTCCGTTATCGCGGCAACAAGATTTAGTTTCGTATGCAATGTTGAATCAATAGTCGGGTATATCCCGTAGTCCTCCGTCCCATTCTTTCTTGTATATCTTTCGACGGTTCCTGAAAAGTTAATGGGTAGATTCATTCCGAATTCCATTCCATAGGAATCCAGGTCTTCCTTGCTGATGAATAGATTTAAATGATGTTCTGTTGTGATGCGCTCTTGGTCTTGAAATAGTTTGCTCTTGTCTGGTTTTCTGATGGTTGGTTGTGATACGTAGAACCGCCTTGTGTTGTTAGGCAGATCTTCCCAGTCCGTAATCCATCCTCTGCATAAGACGTATTTGCCCATATAGGGCGACAATGCTTTTCTCATGACTTCATATCTGCTCCTAAGATATTTTCTATAAGGTTTCTCTTTGACGCGTTTATCGCTTTCGCTGAGAAGTTTTATTTTCAGAAATGCCTTGCTTAGCAAATCCTATGTATGATTATATCAAAATTATGCATTATATAGTGTATTCTGTTTACTTTTCAACACAAAATTGAATTAACAGATTAACGAATTAACAGTCAATAACTCATTACGCCAGCGAGGGTTTCCTCGATTGTCTTCGCCAGGTGTGGGTGCTTCTCTGCGACCTCCTTCAGTCTCCGCCTGTAGTTGAACCGTTGCCCCTTGGATGCCGACTTCAGGTACTCCAGAGCGTTCTTCTGGATGTAGTCATTGGCATGGAGCATCCAGAACCCTTCACGCCCTTCCCGCAACTTGTTCAGGAACCCTGTGAAGGTCCCCATTGGTGCTTGAACCAGGTCTTCCAGTGAAGTCAGTTCGAACTGCTTCTTGAGGTCATCTGGTGCCCCATCCCATGTGCTTCGCAGTGCTTTTGCAAGAGCAACCGCAACGTCTTCTGATTTGTCCTTGGAACGGATGAGGCGCAGGGCAACCATCGTCTGGTCATCCCCGTACTTGGTCTTAAACCCATAGATGCCAACCAACTTCTCCAGGTCACCCTTGAATCGCTCCAAGGTTTCCTCTTCCAGTTCTGCAGGGGCAAGGATCTCCGCAACGGTTGAGAAGTCCTGAGGCAACTCCTGCACCGTGCCTTGGAAGCGGCGTGCCTTGATCCATCGGTTCAGAGCACCTTGCGATGCGTCTTTGTGAATGACCCCATCCGCTACTGCTTCATTCAGTTCCTCGTCGTCGAGGCAGTGGATCAGATGGAGGGTCGTGTAGGAGGCAGGTAGGACCTCCCCCTTCTTGTCCTTTGCCTGGATTTCGTAGAGACGGTCATCCAGACCGATCTGCAGGAGTTTCGACCAGATCTTTGATGAGTACAGGTCCTCGGCAACGCACTGGTCTCTGAGGTCTCTGAAGTCGCTTTCAGACAAGCACTCCTTGGCGGATCGCACGACCTTGCAGGTCAGGAGGATGTCGTCGACAGATCCCTTGATGTCTGAGGTTTGCAGTTCTGCCAGGTAGGCAGCAACGTCCTTGGTCTTCTTACGAGTTGGCATCAGACCCCTCAGACCCCCTCATTGAACCGCACGACTTCTCCGTTTGGAGAGTCGTACATCGAATTTGGTAAGCAGTTTCCAAAAAGTCGTGTGATCAGCAGGGTTTTCAGCAATTTTTTCGTCAAGTCAAGGATTCTCCGAACCAGTTCTGGAGGGTGTTGGTCGTATCAATGGTTCGTACAGGATGCCCTTCTCATAGGGACTGACGAACGTTCTGCCCGTCACCCTTTCAAGTTCCTCCACACCGCCTTCCCAGTAGGTCTCTTCATCGGGTTGAAAGTTGAGGACCCCATTGGTCTCCTCGTAGCAACGCAGGGTTCTTGTCCCCCTCCAACCGCAAGGCGAAAGGGTGTCTGCTTGTGCATCAGAGGCAAGAAGCACCAGGAACGACAGCAGGGCAACTCTCAGCAAGTTGCTCTCCCAACCAGAGAACCCGCGACTGCGCCGATCGTTGTGCCGAGGATTGTCTTGTTGGACTTGCGTCCTCCCACTGCGTAGCGACCAGCAACTCCACCCAGGATTCCGCCTAATCCCATTCGGACAAGTTTTCCTCCGCATTCAGGTGCGGGGGGCGAGTTGTTGACCACGACTGGTTGCCCTCCTCCTCCTTGGTGCTGGGGATAGGGAACAGGGACTGGATATGGGTAACCAGCAGGAGGGTGCCCGTAGTGATGCTCCGCATGTGCCGTCGTGTATCCATCGGGGGCGCAGTCGATGCGACGCCGCTTGGTTCGAACCTCCCCCTGTTCGTAGCGCCCATTGGCATTGATCCGCCCAGGGACATATGTCTCCGTGTGCCTGTAAGAGCGACAGGTTTCAAAGGTGTTCTGGTGTTGGGCACCTGCAGGCAAAGGAAATGCCATGAGGACCGCCACCAGAACAGGAAGTGAGTGCTTCTCCATGGAGTTGGGTTTGCTTCTGCCGAAACCCTATGACCCTCTCTGCGTTAAGACAACGATTTCTCCGCAAAAGGGTTGTAGTTCCAACAGGAAGATCAACCTGACCCCCTCAACGGGCAAAAAACGTGCATTTCTATTTGCAGAGAAGGTCATATGCCCTGTGACTACAACTGCAATTACTGCTTTTTGCGATAGACCATGACCCTCTCTGCGCGGAGATAGTCGTAGAGAGTGGACAGTCGAGAGAACCGTCTACCTATTACCCTCTCCGCACGGAGAAGGTCCTATAAAGGGTACAGATCGGGGGAGGCATACGACCCTCTCCGCACTACCTACCCACCATGCCCCGCACCAAAAACCGCAAGGAACTCTCCCCCGCCCAACTGGCAACCCTCATGAAGACCGCAGAACTGCGGGTGAAGGGCAAAACCAGCACCTGTGACCTCTTCGCCAAATCCCGCTGAGAACCATGAGCACCTTCAACGGATGGGCGAACCACGCCACCTGGAACATCGCCCTTTGGATGGGCAACGAAGAATCACTGACCGTCCTTGCCCGCCGCATTGCCCGTGGCGGTGGCAACTACAAGGACCTTGCTGATGTCCTCCTCCATTCCTTCGGGAAGGTTCAGACCCCAGACGGCGTCTCCTTCATGGATCCCGCTCTGGATATCGCTGCCCTCAACGAATGCATGGAGGACCTCTGACCATGCTTCGTTTCTTCCGCGATCTGTGGTGGGCACTCACCTCTGACGAAAAGCACCCGCCATCCGTTCAGGAGGTTGCTTGTCAGCAGGGTTCCCTACCTCCCAAAGAGTCCCTGACCATTCAGGAATACGCACTGCTCCGTCCCTTCTACGAGGCACAGAAGGAGCACTCTGAACCCAAGACCTGGGGGCAACTCAGGAAGGAGGGGTTCGAACCAATCGAAAAGGACGCAATGGACCTCCAGTCCGTTTGCACCCTCTGGAACAGGGAATACATCGACACCCCCCTGGACTACGAGGAGGCAATGAACAGATGCCAGCAAGAGGCAACATAAGCGACCTTCTCCGCAAGGCGATGTCGTCCCTTTGTTACGGTTTGTTGATACTGCTTTCTCCGCGCGGAGAAAGTCGTTAGACTTTAGGCAAGAGCAAAGGGGGCGGAACCGATGCCCCACCAACCACTTCTTCTTCACCTATGACCAACCGCTATCCCCGCCCACGCCGTCCCTACAACCGCCAGGACTGGAACCAGGGCGGACGCCGCATCGACTATTCGGAGAACTACAACCCCTCCAAGGGCACCTACTTCAAGGGTGTGTACGACGAAGACGGCAACTACGCAGACCTCGACTGAGTTCTGGGCACTTCTTTGAGTATTCCCGAGGGACAGATTCCACACCTTGGGAATTACTCACCTCCAAAGCGTCCCAATGGCATAAGCACTCGCAACCAACTGACCATGACCCTCTCTGTTGATCGCCTTCCCCGTCAGGAGTTCCTTCGCATCTGCATCGACGAGGTGTTGACCCGCTTCGCTGAGGACTTCTGCCTGGGTAGCGGGTATGCCTACGACGTGATGGTCCTGATCGCAGAGACCAATGACCAATTGCGTTCTATGGGACTTCCCTTTTACCGCTGGGGTGTTTCCTCCCTGTCTGATCGCCATCGGGAACTGGTGCGACTGACTGACCAGGTCATCGATGCCTGCAACGACATCCAAGAGGTTGTCTGATGAGACCTTCTCCGTGGCGAGAGGTCATGGAATTGTTTCGATTTGTTGACACGACCCTCTCCGCACAGAGAAAGTCGTTATACTAAGGACATCAAGCGAGGGCAGGACCCTCAAAGCACTGACGACACCAGACCGTCACTAAACCCAACGCGAACAGCGAACTGGTTCTCGATCCACCTACTACCGCTCAAACCAATGCTGGTACTGAATCAAACCGAGAACACAACCGAAGAGACCACCTACGCCGAAACAGAGTTCACCCTGGGCGACCTGGTGGGTTTCAGCGACGTCATGCGTCAACTGGAAGGTCTGAGTGCTTACAAGAAAGAAATTAATAACTGATTACTGCCTGAACCGATCACTCACTTCTTCATCCACATGATCAGAACAGTCATCCGTCATGCCAAGCGTGCTGCCCGTGGTGGACGCAAAGTTCCCACTCCGACTCAAATTCGGAATGCAAGGGCAAGAAAGAAAAGGTAGAGAAAGAATTTGAACTGAAGAACGAAACCTCACTTTATCCACTCCAACAATGTTCGATTCAGACTTCATTTCCATCGCCACAAAGGGCAATGAATCCTTCTACATTGAAGACGGTGAATTCATTCTGATTACAGCAGTAATTGTTGATCTTAGGAAAAGATCAATCTATATGCTATTGGCAGGCGATGCTGGTGAAATTAATTGGGAATTTACTGACTTTTCGAATTCATCTGAGTTTATGCAACTGCATAACCTGATTAAGGAAGGTGTGTGGGAAGGTGTTGTGTTTTACACCGATCCATCTGGGTTCATCGATTGGCGTGAGACTGCTGAGGTATGAGAAGACCAGACTTCCCTTTCCCTCATATCGTTCTTGAGGATCGAAAAGAGGTTTGGATTCGTATCGATAGCAGTATTACGGCAATGGGCATACCTGCGCTGATGCAGCAGTTCTTCCCTGGTTATACGGGGCATATTGCATCTGAAGACTATTTCAAGAAGTTGACCAAATAAGAGTATCGATTTACCGACGATCAACTCAGACCGTCGCTAAACCCGCTTCGTGAGAAGTGCTGAGAAATCAACCTATTCATTTTTTCAGATGACAACCGCAACACAGACCTACAAGGCAGAGACTTTTATTAGGCAGGGTGAGGAAGAGTTCCGTTGTGGATGGGACTTTACAGGACCTTGTGATGAGGCAAGTGCAATCACTCACCTGTCTGAAATCCTGTCAGAGGCAGCAATGGGTGAAGGAACCTTTGAGGATGAGAACGAGGATGACTTCAATTTTTATGGAATGACTCCTAAGGAGTTCGCAACCTTAATCGTCAAGGACGAAGAAGCAGCAAAGGAGATGTATGGAACCACATGGGAAATCTGTCCTGGCGAACGCTGCGATTGAAGAATGACCGCAACTTGTACTCAGTGGGACTTTTGCGTAGTTCCAGAAGATGATGAGTGGAACCTCGACAGTCACATTGAATTGCTATCAAGCAATGGACTATCAGGCGAGAACCTGAAAAACCAGACCATTGCTTCTCTCTTCTCATTCATGATGCGAGAGCATCACTTCCAACAACTCATGGAATGTGAGATGGCAGCAACGGAATCAGAGATACAGGAAAGGACAAGAGAATATGTGGAGTGCATGAAAGATATGTGGGATTACTTCCAGCAAGTCTATTTGCCCCACTACCAGATTGATCCAGGCAACTACAACCCATTATGAGTGAAGCAAAAATCAGGGTTCGGGACTTCGTGTCCGACCCAGTAACACCTAAAGAAATAATCGGAAGATTTTGGGACAAAGTTTATTACATGATTGATATTGATGAAATTGTGTATGACTTGATTTCTGACTACGACATTGCAATGGATGAGCAGAAAATTGAAGGTTGGTATATGGAGGAAGACACCGATGAAAAGGATAGTCTTCGTGACCAAGTGCTCACCCAAATGGGATGTGAATTTCACTGATGATCATGGAAACGCCTACTGAAAATGAGAAGCAAACTGCTTATTATTATGCTGAAGAGATTTGCCGTGCCATTTCTTCGCAGAGAATGAAACCTGCATATAGATTTTATGAGGACTTGTGTGCAGCATCTGGTTTGACCCATGAAGACCAGGAATGGTGCGAAGAGGTCTTTGATGAAGTGGCACAGATCTATAAGTTATTCCCAGACTACTTTGAATACAAATCATAGAACCAGATGACTCCTGACCTGCTTGCAAAAATGGAGGAAGACTTAGTTCTTTGTCTTGACCAGAACTGTCTTCCTGACGAGATAGAACACTATCTTCTTAACCATCCTCTCTATGACGACTCGGGAGAGGAAATTGAGATCTTGACTGAGGACTTTAACTGGAAGGTCACCTTGACTCTTTCCTATAACCCATAGACCAAAGAAGAACAGATGGACGCTATTTACGGAACTAAGGAACACCAGGACCTCGTGATGCAGGTTCTGGATTCGGAGCATACCAATTACTTCGACAAGTTGGAGTGCTATGCCTCCACGTATTTCAGGACGAAAGATCCTGAGAATTTCCCTCAGCGCATTGAGGATAAAGATCTTGAGGTCTTCACGGACAAGATACGTATTGCGGCAGCAAAGTACTTGGAGATGAAGTGGGGACTGCCCAAATAACACATTAACAAATTAACAGCGCCTAATCGTAGAAATGAAACCTGCAAAAGTATTGAAGCGCCTTTTGGTGCTTAGAAATCTCTGGCGTGCAAACAACCTTTGTTTGTTGCCTGAAGACCAGGAGGAGTACGACAACCTCCTCACACTTCGACGCGAGCGCGTTCTGCTGATATCAAACGGATGATGGAAACCATATTTGACGACTACTGCGATCAGGCAAATGAACTGCTTGAACTGACGGAGGACATGGTGTCCTTCTACTGCTCTGAATACGCCGTCTCAGGACAACGTGCCTGGGACATGCTTCGGGGAATGTCCGAGGCAAAACTTGACCAATACCCTGATTACTAATGTCTGTCCTGAATGGTGCGCGGGTCCTTTCCCTTTCATTCCATTCAGGGACTACCAAACAACCCGAACTCTCTGCCTCCACCCTCAAGCGTGAGGTTGAGAAGTTCTGGATTCAGACCCACATTCCCTTTGACCCTGAAAAATCCCTTGTTCATCCCCTTCAGTTTCTACAAAACAAGTGTGACGCTGTTGTGGGTGTTGCAGGGTATTTCCTAATTAAGGACCTGTTCCTATCCAGTGACCTAACAGACCAAAAACTCATTACCCAAAAGTTTGAGCACACCCTTCAAGGCACTTGCCATGGAGGGTCAGGTTCGTCTCATGAACTTGTCATTGATCAGGTGGTGAAGGTCTTAAATCCATCCCTTGGACGGGTCCATCGTGACCTCAGAGTCAAACTTGATCGATTTCTAAAATTAGAGGAGGCATACAACCAGGAACTGAAAGAAAGCAACAACCAAACCACCAAATCATTAGTCCAAATATTTGAACAGATAGAACAAGTCAGAAAGGACTTGTATGCGCTAAATCAACTTCGCTTTCAACGTGATATGTATCGACGCGAAATAAGGCAACTCAAATATTCTGACTTCTAACTGTTAATTCGTTAATCTGTTATTTACTTATTGAATATGGCAAATCATTGCTCAAATTATCTTTCTTTCACAGGTCTCTCAGTTGACCAATGGATGGAGGTTGTAGATGCCTGTGTGGCAGGAGAGCAGAAGGTGGGAGGTTTCCTCACGACCCTTTTCCCCGAACCCGACTACACGGTGACTCCCGTCCCCCACAAGTTTCCAGAGACTCATGCTGCTTTCCACGCCAAGACCGAAGAAGAGAAGCAGGAGATCCTGCAGAACGAACCCACCATTCGTGAGAACTCCTGGTGGGACTGGCGCAACTTGAACTGGGGCACCAGGTGGATTGATTACGAGGGGCACGGATTGGACTTCCCCACGGAACCCAGCACTGACTTCGACATCCCCTTCGAGAGTGCATGGTCACCCCTCAACGAGCACTGCATGGAGGTGCTCTCCAAGAAGTTCCCTGGGGTCCTCTTGACCCTCCATTACGACGAGTGTGGAGAAGACTTCTGCGGGGTCACCGTCGCCAAAGACGGAGTGGTCCTGGACTACTGCACCGAGATCAGCAAGTTGAGAGAGACCTGGGCAAAGGAGAACCACCCAGGTCTCTGGGAAGAGGCAGAGAACCCTGAGGACGAGGACGCCGTGGATGAATTGGAAGACCTCTGGAGCGATGAGTGGGACATGGTCATGGATGGACACCTCGACAAGATCCAAGAAGACCTGATCCTCCAGGTCACGAAGCAGACCTCTGGAACGACCACGACCGAACTGGTGGGGCAGAAGTAATGCGCATCTACCGAAACGAGCACGCCGAAGCGTTTGCCAAGAAGGAGCGGAAGTATTCCGATCTTGTCTGGTATTCCCGCTCCCGCCCCAAGGAAGACACCGATTACTGGGACAAAGTCCCCGATCACATCCGTGAGGGTGCCTTCAATGCTCAGGCAAGGGTCCAAGAGATCTATCCAGATGAGGTAGCGAAACTCAATGGGGAGTTGCCGCCGAGGTGCAATGCAGAGGAGATGTCCGAAGAACTGCGGGCACAACTCACCGAAGCACTGATCAACTCGGATTGGGAGAACGGGTTCAACAGCGGGTGCCTTGCTGCCTTCCGCTATGTCCACACCGCCCTCCAAGAAGACCTTGGAACTGCTGAACAGGAGTTCCCCTCACTGCACACCTGACCGCAGGACAGGAGATCCCAAAGCACACTGCTCTCTCCGCATGGAGACGTCGTCTCTTTGTTTCGATTTGCAAACATGACCTTCTCTGCGCGGAGAAAGTCGCTACACTAAGTACATGAACAACAGGGGTGGCACCCCAACCAACCATCAGGCAATCGGCAACTGCCTCTAAACCCTGCGCCGCCGCGAAAGAGGAGTGCTTCCTCCATCAAGACGCCCCTTCGGTCATTGGGGCATCTGTTCCTTCGCAGCACTCACGTTGCTTACTGCTCAGCAGACCTACGACCGCCTCAAGAACCACGCAGACACCTACGGGTACTGCACGCTTAGCGAGCAAGAGCGTTTCTTCCTCAAGAAGTTCAAGGCAATGCATCTGAACCCCCTGGTTCGGGAAGGTGCCAAGACAACTGGAGAGGCGCTTAAGGACAAGAAGCAACGCACCTGGACTGGTGCATCGCCCAGTGGTTCACCCAAGCGCCGCCGCGTTACACGCCGTGCGCGGGTTTCATTTGACCCCTCGTTGAAAACCTGGACTCCTCCTGCTGCCCCTGAGGCAGTTCAAGCAATGGAAGGGCATGAGGTTGTTGCCTCACTCCCCTCCCTTTACCAGCGCCCAGAGGGAAAGAGAAAAGCGCGTGTTCTGCGCTGAAGAACAGATCTAACCAGAACACTTGCTCTTAACCCATGAATATCTACGCGCAGATCTTCCAGGAGATCGAAGAGGGTCTTTATGCGCCCTTTCCTGGAGAACTGGAGAACCCTTATTGGGTTGCTCCAGAAGAGATCAATCGCAAGGAGGAAGAAACCCTTGTATTGGCATAAGTGGTTTTTAGGGCGTGTCTTCAAGATTCAGTTCTGGAGAGACGCAAAAGGACAAAGAACACTCTTACTCATGTTTTGAAAATGCCTGAATTAACAGAAAAGAAACCTCAATTGTTGAAGGTTGACGAATCAATCCTTGACGACGTCAGGACTGTTGCCTGCGAACTTGAGGAATATCGCGACACCTTGCTGGATAGCATCGACTACTCCCTAACTGAATTTCGAAAAGATATTTACGGGTGGGACGGCAAGGAAGCAGCAAGAGACCTGCGTAAGCAGGGATTTGAGGTTTACCTAAGAACGACCTGGTTCGTCGAAAAGGACGGCAAAGAAGTTCAACTCACTGTTTGAAAATGCTTATTACCGACGACCAGAAGTGGGAACTTCTCCACGCATTGATTGGTTATTGCAACGAAGACCCCGACTTTCTTGAACATCGACTCGAAGAACTAATTGAACTTAAAGGAGACGAACTCTATTCGTCTTACATGTCTGAAGACTGATCACTAACAAAATCCTTTTAACAATGACCCAAAAAGAACTCCGCAACTTGGCGCTCTCTTTCGTGCGCGATGAACTTCCCTTTGAATTCGAAGATTGCATTGCCCGTGTGCTGGATCGTTTCCCAGAGCACCTGCAAGTAGAAGGTCGCCTCTCTGACTACGAGGTAGAAGACCTGGTCTACTCCGACCATTACTACAAGCACATCAAGGAATACCTCCTGGACTTCGTGGTTGGAAAGGTCTTCATGTCTGTCGAACCCATTCCTAATACCTCTATCGCCACCGAACCACTGTTTGCTTCCGTATGAAATCGAATCTCTTAATTGCGTCCACCATCCCCTCCCGTAAATCAGGCGGGGGATTTAGTGAATTATCTTCTGAGCAATACATCAACAACTTTTTTCGCTTACGCACTGACAATCGCATTGGAAACGTACGTGCTCAGCAATCTGACTGGACCGCAGAATACACCAGACGCAATCACTCGTATTCGCTTGACGACCTCTTTAATCCAGATCTAAGCGGACTTGAGATTGAGGAAAATCCAGAAGGAGAATGGGTTAGAGAAAGTCATAAGAAACTCAAGGTAATTCTTACTGCTACCAATGGTTTGTGGACTGTTGGAGTTGATCATGATACGCGAAATAAGTTCTATGATTTTTCAATTAGTGTAAACACAGGTGGTGTTTATAGGTTCCACCCTGAAGCAATTGAGAAGGATATCACTGGCAAATATGGTTCCTTGATATACCAACAATGGCGAGCATTGGTAATGAGTGACCTCGACTCCTTGAAGGAACTTGTGCGAGAGGTCCGAGACAATCTTCAAGTGGTTGTCCCTTCGATTACTTGTTGTGGTCGATCCGCCCGTCTGTGTCAAAAAGTTGGTATTCCAGTTGTCAAAAGTTTTGCATTCTTATTCCCTTCTTCCTACACCGTTTAATCATGTCTGAGTTTAATTACAAGTTTTCCAATCCACCCACAGAGACGAACTATCTCGTCGATCAGGTGCCTGCAACTGATGTAGATGAATTTATTTCTTTTATGCAGGAGTTTCGAAAGAAGACTGGTTGCCGCTTTCGCTTTAAGGCAGATGGCAGAACGACGCAAGTAGTCACCGAGTTCCCTGCCACCTATTGATCATGAGTCAGACATTAAAAGACGATGACCAGAGAACTATTGGTGAAGTTCTCTCAGATGGTTCTGATGAGGAGTACAGGGAAGCATCACATCGGTTGCTTGCTGCATTTATCAAGTACAACGGGGAAGATCCAAATGAAAAGTTTGACTTGGTGAAATTAAAATCACCTTACTCCGACGATACAACTGGTTTCGGACTTGTTCATCCTCTCCACCAAAATGAGGTAATCGCATTTAGCAATCCAGAGATTGATCGTGGATTCATTATCTTTGATTGTTGTGGCGACGTTCATCCTTTTCCACTTTCACCCCCGAAGAAGGCATTTGATGAATTCCTGTCTGAGGAAGGTCATGCAATGTGGGAAGACGCAATGAACCACAACCAGGGTCGTGAGGACTATTACTTCATGGATAAGGTCCCCTCCGTCAAATGACCCACTGACGACCTCAGACCGTCACTAAACCCTTGGTGCGTTGAGGAGACTGAGTGGTAACTAATGCACGACTTTCTAATACAAAAAAATGAAATACAACAACGATCTATTCCTCGCCAGTCTTGATTCTTGGGATTGGGAGGAGCGACGTCGCTACTACCGCTCCTGGCGGGAAGAGAATATCGAGAAAATCACGGCGCAACTTTCTGGTCTTGAATTCTCCAATGATCAGGAGAAGACCTTGATACTCGAATACATGAAGGGTATTGCTAAGGGTGCCCAGATCGAGCGCGACTTCACTCCGCAGTTCAACAGGGAGACCGAGGAGAAGGAAGTCCCTTCCAGCACTTGGAGCGCAGGCATGACCTTCTACCGCCTCTGCTCTTATCGCAGCGGACGAGACCTCTCTGCAAAATCTCTCAACGCGCACCGTTCCTTTATCCAGAACGTTGCTGCTGAATTTGTATCCCCTGAAGACATTACGTGGGAGTACAACCGTGAAACTGGTATCAAGCGGGGATATGACATGTCCTCCTTTGGTCCGCTTGCCCTTGCCTTGAACGTGTGGGATTTGACTGATCAACTTTTCCGCCAGACAAAACGATTGGCATCAGTTGAGCAGGATGTTCTTCAACAGCGATCTGTGGTGAAGAGTGCAGAAGTGGAACTGAGCGAGGCACGTACCCAACTGAGTGATTCGACCTCATCGGTAGTCCATACTCTCTGAGTTGCTGACGACCTCAGACCGTCAATAAACCCTGCAGGGGACCAGGCAACTGCTGGTGTTTGTCCCTTTTATTCCTTATATCAAAATACGATGACCGTAACCACTTCGGCACCTGCATATTGCAGTGATGCCTTCATCTTCGACGTAAAGCATCTGAAATTCGATCCATTCGACCTTGTTGAACGCGGAATTGATTTTGCAGAGGTGGAATACCTTCAAGACAAGTTATTGAACAATTACCACCTGGTGGAAATCGACGCTAATGAGTGCCCCAATTTTGATATGGCATACGAAATCTTCAGCGAGCGTGTCTATGAGGCATCTCAGGGAACAATCGAGACTGGCGAAGAGGTCGTACTCCTGACGCGTGGCAACTACGACGAAAACTTTGAGGATGCTCTGCCGACTGACAAACCTGTTATCGAGACTCTGTGATGACTTATTCACGTCGCTATGTTTCTGACCTTGACGTTGCTTGCGGAAGAGTTCTTACGCAGACCTTGGATAAAGATGCCGTAGATATGGATCAGAGACTTACAGAAGAGGAGTGGACTGATTTTTGCAACAAGTACCAAGGTGCTTTTGCACTTGCCGCCCAAGAAACAGCAGAGATGATGTTGGAGTGGTATTCATCCAGTGAAGACGAAGATCCTGTGATTTAGAGAGATGGAGCACCTGTTTGATGCTTAAAACTACCGTCCACAAATGCCCGTGCTGTGAAGAACGCATTGTCTCTTTTTCCCGTTCTCTTGTTTCTCATATTGACGGCGACTACCTGTGTATCGATCTCACACTTGAGCAACTTGCACTCCTCTCCTACCAAATCCAGGATCAACTAAAGACTTCTTCCTGGATGGGTGAACAGGTAACACATTAACAGATTAACAATGGAAAATCGGCGTAGAAGGAAGCGTACTCGCGTTGTTGTGCGAGGACCAGGCACTGCAAACAACAAGTGTCGTGAGGTCCTCGAACTACTTTCTCTTGAGAAGAATCGGACTGCATACCGCAATCAACAAAAGAATATTCAAATCCATCAATACAAGGAGGTTATGACCGCACGATGAACTTCAACACAGTTAACCGCAAGGTGCTTGATTGCCTTCGTGAACTGGCAGATGACAACGAAATCAGTATGCGTAAGAAGAGTGGGCACCAGATCGTTGTTGCCCGCTTTGGTGGTGAGGAGAGGATCTTTGGTCTTTCTGCCTCACCTGGTTCTAACTACCAACGCAATATTCGATATTCCCTTAATCGTTTTATCCGTTCACTACCCATTGACCGTGAACCTATTACAAGTTTTTGATCGTTAATCTGTTATTCCGTTGTCGCTTAAATGAGTTTATAGACGTATACACCAGGAGAGGGTGAAAGACGAATCCACTTCTCATCCACCCTCTTTTCTTTCTTGATATTCTTTTTGTCTAAGAGTGCTGCCATATAAAACTATATAACTACGGTGTTTCCTAATAGATTATACACCAATTTAACAATAAAATCTACCTACCAGTTGCTATGTATTCCGCTAAACAAATAGTCGGTTCCAACACCATGTCGGTGATCGAACCGAAGGGCGTACTACGCCAAGCATTTTTTTGGAAGCAATCCAAAGACGACAAGAAACAGATTGAGAAACTGGAGGGTTGGAACGTCTATGACTATGTCGATAAGTTCCTGCCTGCCTTTGGTTTCTACTCTTACAGAGACCCCAGTTGTGAGGAGTCTGCTGAATTTCAGGTTATTCAGAAGAACGGTCGCTTCGTCCAAATCATCGGTGGTCTTAATGACCCCAAGACGACTGAAAAGATATTTCGCTGGACACTGGATTCACTTAAGTACCTCTGTGGGGTTGGTTGCGACCTCCCCGACTACAAGAACATCAAAAAGGCATTGATGTTCAAGAAAAACCTCTTCGAAAAATGGACGATGCAGTTCTTGCCTGAACTGCCCGAGGTCGAAAGCGAAGACGGTATGGGCAAGACAGAGGTTGTGCCCCAACGATCACTACGGGACAACCCTGAGCAAGCACATGTCTGCTTTAAGAACGCTGTGGTGGTCATCCGCAAGGGCAAAGAACCTGTTGCGGTTCCCTATTCCCGCCTGCCCAAGGAGATTTTTATCTGGCAGGACCAGGTTCGGAACTACGACATCAACAGCGACCTCTTGGACTTAGGTCCTCATGGGGTCTGGTGGGACTTCATGCAGAACACCTCCCGCGAATTCGTAGAGGGGACTTGGGTTGTTAACCACGGGATGCTCACCACCTTGATGACCTCCTACGGATATCTGCTGCACGACTACACCCCACCCGACCTCCGCAAGGCAATCGTTCTTTATGACCGCACCAATGCCATCCGTGAAGGCGGTGCTGGTAAGTCGATCCTGTGCGACGGCATCAACCAACTCCGTCCCTACCACTGGATTGACGGCAAACGCCTGAAGGGTGAGCAGCGGTTCGTGATGGAGGGATACACCGAGGACAAGCGTGTGGTCCTCATCTCAGACCTCCGCAAGGACTGGGAATTGGAGGACTACTACAACATGATTTCCGACGGTTTCACGGTGGAAGGCAAGGGCAAACCCGTCTTCACCATCCCCAAGAAACTGGCACCGAAACTGCTCCTCAACACCAACTACACCATCCCTGCGGTCAGTCGCTCAGACCGTCGCCGCGTTCACTTCGTTCCCATCAGTCAGTTCTATGGGGTCCTCAACGACTCCCAGGGCAAGACGCCTGCTGACGTGCATGGCGGATACCTGCTGGAAGAGGGGAACTGGACGAGTGAGGACTGGACCTCCTTCTACGTGACCTGTATCCACTGCATTCAGGAATACGTCGATAAGGGACTTGTTGTCTTCAACGACCATGTCCTCCATGACCGCCAACTGCTTGCTGCTGCCGCGCACGACGAGACCTTGCTTCAGATCATGCAGGGGTTCATCGAAGAGGTTGTCCGCAGTGGTGGCGTCTGCGAACGCGATCAGGTGATGAATCTGTACCAGACCAACCCAGACCTGGAGCGTTACTCCGATTGGAGTGCCTCCTGGAAAACCCGTCGCTTCAAGGACATTGCTGCGGGGATGGGATATCAGGTCAATCCAGGACGCACTGGAAACCGCTGGCAGCAGAAGGTGAATGGAGAGATGAAGGACTTCTACGAACTGGTCCGTCCTCTTCAACCTGATGCCCCTCAAACCCAAAAGGGTTCTGGTGGCATCAAGACCAATGCCGAGAAGGCAGCAGCAGAGGAACCACCTGTGGTTAAGGGCGGTCGATTTGCTGGTTTCCTGTTCGGTGAGGAGGACTGATGACGCAAACGAATACCAACGCCATACCTATGACCCAACCATTCAGCACTAATCCAAAACTGGCGGACTGGGTTCCGTCAGAGCAGCAAATTCAGACCATCACTGCTGCTCGTGACATCTGGGACCTGGTCCCAGAGGAGGAAGGAGACGAAACGAACAAGTCCTGCATCAACCTCTTGAACGTCTATTCCCACATGCGCCCAGAGATCACCGATCCGCAGCAACTGGCAGACGACGCAGAGGAGTGGTTGCACAACGTCATCGCGTACCGCAAGCGCCATGAGGCAGGGAACTGATGGCACGACTGACCACAGCACCCCGCTTCCTGCGTGTCAGGGAGGTCCTGGAGATGACGGGTATGTCCCGCTCATTCATCTATGCCCAGATGGCAGAGGGCACCTTTCCCAAGCAGATCCACCTGGGTCCTCGCACCATCGTCTGGAACGAGCGTGAGGTGGTCCAGTGGATGGAAGACCGCATGGCATCCAGATGACCCCGACGGGTGGGGGACCTAAGTACCGACAGAACTCTCCTAAGGCAGGGCACTCATCGGTGCTCTGCCTTTTTTGCGCCCCATGGATACAGAAAGGGGTAGTTCTTCTTATGCCCCGGTGCTCTGAACCCCCTTAGAACGGGAATGAGGTCAGAGACTTATAGGAACTGCAAAGCAGGTCTCAACGACCTTTAGGGGGGTCCCGCACCCCCCTTTTAAATGCGCGCTTCTACGGATGGCGGCAGCACTCCAGGGACGTGAAAGTTCCATCAACCCTCTCTGGAGGGGTGAATGCGTCATCGAGGGAGGGACTAGGGAACCCTCCTTTTTTGTGCGTCCCGTGACTCAAGTAGTCGTTTGGTCGTTATGGCGACGTTGTGTTGCCACCCCTCGCGTCATCCTCTGGGTGCTTCCTTTTCGGTGAAAGGGGGCGATGCGTCGAACGCGGGGGTGCTTAGGGAACACCCCCACTTTTGTGCCGTTTCGTAAAGAGTGCTTTCGCATCTGCCGTTGGAGCGGTGATGTTGCCTTCGGACCTACTCCCTTGGTTCGACGCATTAGTCCCCTTCAGTGGCGGCATTCCCTGCCGCCTTTTTTATTGCTTACGGGCAACCGAACCAGGAGCGGTCCTCACCACCTCCTCTGACGGTTCTCCTACTCCTCACAGAAGAGCGCCAGGATGAAGGTAATGGGGCGTCAAGCGAGGGGACGGGACCTCTGGGGTGAGAACCCAGGGGTCTTTTTTTGTGCCTGAAATCGTCTGTGGTGCGAAATCGTTTACGGCATTTCCCTTCGTGAGATCGCGTAGGGCACTCCCTCAGTCCAGCGCTGTCCTGCACCGTCTAATGCGCGTGTTAGGTAATGTGTTAGGTAATTTCAGGTAAAATCACCCTGAAGTTGTCCAAGACTGTGTGAGAGCGTCCAAAAAAAGGTGAATTGGACTTCCACCCTCTCCGTTTTTTCCTGGTCCCAGGGGGGTCCGTCAGGTCCCAGGGAGTCCCAAGATCGTCTGGTATCACTGACTTTTGACGGAATTTCGGTTCCAGGGCGTCCCACCCGGTTCCAAAGCATTTGGGGGACAAATCGGGGGACACGAAACCGGTGTCCCCCAGGTAGACATGGGATAGAGACGCCGATGTCAGATTCAAGTGTTAAAGAGCTCAAAGCCCAGCAAAAAAGCAGCCTCTTGATTGCCCGGACTAAAGAACTGTATGAGATTGAGCATACTTTTAAAGCAGTGGAGCTCAGCTCTGTGCACGTAAAAAGACCAAAAACCGTTGTAGACAAATATTAAGAAAATATGATACTGTGTAAATAGTAGGTGTTGCTCTTGTGCCAATAGTCAGGTTAGGTTCGACCTCTGTTGCCTCAGTAGTTGATTCTGAACAAATAATTGCGCTGCCTCTTGACGTCACATTCCTTGAAGCGGGCGTGGCTGCGATTACAGGATTGGAAATACGGATCAACTATGACGCCACCATCCTGGACTTAGTCCAAGATGGTGGAAACACTGCAATCGAGTGGATCAATATTAATGTTCCGAATTTCAATGCTGTTGGTCAACTCTCAGACACCAGCAAAGTAGGATGGCTAGTTGATCCAGGAACGGCATTTAAAGGAGAGGGCGCTTCTAAACTTGTCACTGGTGCTGCTATGGCACGTGAGAATAGGGGGTCCGGTTTCATCAAAGTTGCCGTAGGATCGAACGATGGAATTGCTGTCGATGATCCATCAGCTATCACGGATGAAAATCCACTCACTATCGGAAGTTTGCTGGTAAAAATTCCAGCTGGAACACGAGATCAAATCCTCAACTTTGATCTAAATATTGGAGAGGTAAGCATCCATGGGATGGTCAACGGGAGATCTGTTGCACTCACAACGACAGATGTCATCGATGGTGTCGTGACGCTGGGTGACGCTGTTGCAGAAAGAGTACCAACCCCGCCAACGATTGCCATCACCACAGCTGACGACAACCTCATCATTGGTGAGACGGCAGTCATCACATTCACCCTCTCAGAATCAGCCACAGATTTCACCGTCGACGACGTCACCGTCAGCGGCGGCTCCCTGAGCGGCTTTACCGGCAGCGACACCTCTTACACCGCAACCTTCACGCCAACGCCAAATAGCACCGCTGATGGTGTTATCTCCGTTGCTTCTGGCACATTCACCGACGCCCAAGGAGACGCCAGCACTGCTGCTTCCTCGGTGAACATGACGGTGGACACGCGCGACACCACCCCACCAACGATTGCCATCACCACGGCTGACGACACTCTCACCACCGGTGAAACAGCAGCCATCGCGTTCACCCTCTCGGAAGCAGCCACAGATTTTTTCCTCGAAGATGCCACCGTCTGGGGCGGCTCACTAAGTGGGTTTACCGGCAGTGGCACCTCTTACACCGCAACCTTCACCCCAACATCGGACAGCACAGAAAACGGAATCATCGCCGTCTCAGCAGGTGCCTTCACCGATGCCGCCGGCAACGCCAGCACCACTGGTGCTTCGGTGACCCTGAATGTCAACACCCTGGCGCGGCCGACGTTAACCATTGCCAGTGACGATCTCACTCTGGGCATTGATGAAACAGCCCGCATCACCTTCACTCTGTCCGAGGCTTCTACAGATTTCAAAGTTGAAGACGTCACCGTCAGCGGCGGCTCCCTGAGCAACTTTGCAGGCAGTGGCACGTCTTACACAGCCACATTCATCCCTACGGCAAGCAGCACAGAAAATGGTGTTGTCACTGTGACAGCAGGTGCATTTAGCAACGCGGCTGACAATGCCAACGAGGAAGCCGTATCAATCACCATGACTATTGATACTATAAATATAACACCTCTAACAGCAAAAATCACTTCGGATAAGAGTGAGCTCGGCATAGGTGACATAGCCACACTCGCCTTCACGCTATCTGAAATATCAACCGACTTTACGATTGAGGATATCAGCATTAGTGGTGGTGACATCAGCAATTTCACGGGAAGTGGTAGGTCTTACACCGCTAAATTCACCCCGAGCGCCGAAAGTACTATCAAAGGCGAAGTGTCCGTAGCCGCGGATCGCTTTAGCAATAGCTCTTCAAGCTTTAACATTGAAAGCAATATCATTGAGCTGTTCATTGATACAATTAATCATGACAAAGAAGCAAGCGCATATTCACGTTTTAATGATATTTACTTCGATGGCTTGCTTGACGCCGTAGGCCCAGAGAGCCAATGGGTTCATATCCCCAACAGCGGCATGATCAGGGTGGCAAATATGGATCAGTTGAGCTCTGATGCTTATCTATTGAGTGGCGTGTTCACCGGTAGTCATAGCATTGGATGGGCGCCAACTACAGGACAAAATATCTATCAAAGTGATATCTTTCTTGCCGCGATCGATTCAGCCGGCAATTTGAAATGGTCAAAGCAATTTGGAAGTCCCCTTAGAGATGACGATCCTGGCATGGTTACACCTATTCAGATTGAAAATTCTACTGGTACGATTGCTGCCATATCAAGAGAGGCACATCAAACCAATATTTATATTTTTGATGCTCAAACTGGAGAAGAATTGACTAGCTTTAGCATGAAGAGCACCGCTGAAAACGCTCAACCCATTGTCAATGAAATCAAGCACTTACAATTTGGCTACGCCGTTGAAGGCCAAGGAATAGGCGATGTATCGATTTCATTTCCATGGGCCGCAGAGTACATGTGGTGGACTGATCCAGACTATGCATCAGCTATAGAACTACTCTCGGAAGAAAATTTATTGTTCACTGGAGTAACGGACAAAAATGGGAACTGGGAATATTTAACCGAAATTAATGAGACAGGTATGCCGAAAACTCCGACCGTATTTCTGCCAGCCTCTCAAGATTCCGGATCATTCAATAATGACAATATTACTAATGTCAGGAATCCTATTTTTAGTGGGCTTGCAGAGCCGAGCTCGCAAATAGAAATATATGCAAATAACAAATTACTTGGAAGCAGTACCACGGATGATAGTGGTTTTTGGTCGTTTCAGAGTGATGATCCACTGGAAGACGGAAAATTCATCGTTGAGGCTGCACAGGAACGTCAAACCTCCAAAGAGATTCGGAGTATACCCTTAATCTTGAGAATTGACACACAAGATCTGTCAGCTGAATACGATAGTGAGCTGATTGCTTCATACAGCAAAAACTTCTACTCGCTATCGAATAGTTTCAACCTTAACCCGCTTCCAACACGGCCTGGTGACCCATCTCCGCCGGGAATCATGGTGATCAAAAGTGAAACTGATGATTCCCAATATTTTGATTTCTCAGGAGATCTCTGGACAGGCACTGGAATAAAGCACTCTCAATCCTTGCCTAAGCAAGAACAATACCAGTTCAAAATCAAGGCAACAGATCGAGCAGGGAATTCATCAATTCACAATGTGTTGATCAAGAACCCCATTGATCAATACCTGATCAATCCACGTACAAAATATGAGTTCGACTTGGATGGCGACTCACTGATCAACCCTGTTAGTGACGGGATTATCTTTGCAGCAGTCGCGATGGAGAGTACTAGACGTTCGACAAGCTCAGCCGATCCTCGAGAATTTACCCAAAATCTCAATGATTTAGATCTCGACGAAGTGCTCAACCCAACTGGCAACTGGACCTGGGAAGAATCGGGTTATATAAAGGAAAAATTAAAACATGTAATCAGCCTTGATTCAACATCTTCATTAGACATGAATCAGAATAACACTTATGAGCTGGACGACGCAGAAATCCTTTTGCGGCTTTCCATGGGTACGTTTCCAGGCAATAGTCTTACCTCTGCTCTTTCCTTATCCGGCTCAAGCCTTACTGAATTCAATACAGAGCAGCCCAGTCTGGATCAACAGCTGACTGCTATCGATCAAGCCAGCTGGCTGAACTGACTACATAACTTGTAGCGAGCAGATTATTGCCTCATGCCTTGGTAATGCAATCAAGCTGTTGGTGATTCCCTGCGTTGCGAAGGTGCTATACCCAAGCGGATCTCAAGAAAGATCCAAGCTGCTTTGTTTTGACAACAATTGGAAAGCAAAATACGAGATCGAAGTAGGGGTTTGCTGCAATTAATGGCGGCAAGTATGTGAATAGCATGGATTAGAGGCGGCCTAAGCTGTGAGATCCAAGAAAGTTTGTTCTCCTAGAAATTGATGTTGCAAAGTGAGGAAAGCCAGCGCTTGCCTTGAAGAATCGCAAAATGAAAAGAGCAAGTGCTCGCTACTATTTACTTTGTCTAAACTGAAAACACCTGTACTGGTATGTTCATTTAAGTCAAGTAATATTGATTTAATGTTGGCGGAAGGTGGTCGTGTTGTCCTTGTTTGGTTTTCGGAAAGCGAATAACAAAGCACTAGCGCGTAAGGTCGAATTCAAGAGCCTGCTGTTTTCTAAGGGCCAATAACGATAAGTAGGGGTGATGCCAGGGAGCCCTAACCGGCCCCGTGTAGTGCCCCGCTTTGAGGGGACAGAACAAGGGGAGAAATTTAGTCCAGCACAGTGGTACCAGTCGATGTCACGATCTATGAACGAACACCCTCTCCGTTTTGTTCAACGAGTCAAAATCCAAGATCAGCTCCAGCTGTCGATCACTGACTGTTGATCCGCTCCACTGATCAGGGGAATTGGATTGTTGCCGCCGGGGGAACTGATCAGATCCTTCGTGTCAGCCTCTGACGGGAACGTTCCCAGAAGTCTGCGCAGCAGGACGTGAGCATCCTGAAGATCCAGCATGCCGTTGGCATTGGTCTCAAGGATGCCGTTGTTGATGGCATCCACCAATTGAGTTTTGACACTGTCAGAATTTGTTCGGCGTCCCTTCGGGTTGATCAGATTGCCCATCGAAGCGATGGGACGATCAGCCTCTGTGTTCCGTGTACCTGCGGCCCTCTCCACCAGCAGCGCAGCGGTACTCACGAGCAGGCCATCGCTGAATGCGTTCACTGACAGATCTCCATCAAAGTCTTCCCCAAGGGGTGACAGCTGTTCAGGCAGAAGGGTCTGATCTGCGAAGGAAAACACCTCCATTTCCATGAGGGTGTCACTCCCATCCCGTACCGCTTGCTGATCGCGGAAAAGGAAACCGTTAGCGGTCGGGGTGATCGCATAGTCCGCCAAGTCGCCCGAAAAAAGGGCTGTGTCCCGCCCCTCTCCTCCCACCAGCAAGTCGCTGCCGTGCTCGCCACGCAGGGTGTCGTCGCCTCCTGCCCCATGCAGGGTGTCGTCCCCTTCGCCGGCATCGATCCGGTTGTCTTCATGACTCCCCGTCAATCGGTCATCGCCTGCGCCCGAGAGAATGTCCTCGATGGCAACCAGGGTGTTCGTCCCGAGTCCGGCACTGATTGCCGTGCCTTCTGTCAGGTTGACCAAGACATGATCCCGCTCCAATTGACTGAGGAATCCACTGAGGCGACGGGATGTAGTGATGAAGCGGTCGCGGCCCTCTCCTCCATCCAGGGTGTCGTTGCCGGAGCCGGCATCGAGCAGGTCATCTCCGCCACCGCCGAGCAGCTTGTCGTCACTGCCGCCGCCGTAAAGAGTGTCATCAGCATCGTGCGAGCCGAACAGGTGGTCTCTGTCATCAGCACCAGCGATCAGGTCCTCACTCACCTCGTTCTGGAACAGCACATTGATTGCACTGGCCATGTCCATGGCGTTTAGATCATCACCGGAGTAGTTGATCTCGTTTTCGGCCGCATCCGTGAATCGCAGATAATCCACCAGGTAGGTTCCCGGCAGGTAGCCGCTGGTCAGAGCCTTGTAATGAAGGAAGTCAACCTCCGAGCGCTGATTGCCTGAGTAATGGTCTTCGTAGATCCATGTGTCCAAGGCCTGGGAGGTTCCTTCGGGACCGTTGAGACGCAAATAAATGCCGGAAATTCCAGAGAGATTGTCGTTGGCGTTGCCGCTGAACACAATGCGCGGTCTACCTGTTGCCGGGTCGAACTCCGCATCCAGTTCGAAATCATTGAGCTCTGGAGGAGTGATGTCTCCGTTGGGGTTGTCGATTTCGATGACTGAACTCGTCTCCACCCATTCCTCTGAGTGGGTCTCATTTCCGGCCTGATCCGTGATCCGGATGCTGTTGAAGCTGTACTCGCCTGATGCGCTGAACTTCGGGAGATCGAAGACTCCTTCAAATGCGCCGTTCTGATCAAAGCTGTGGCGTCGCTGGATGCTGCTGCCGCTGGGTGAGAGGAGTTCAATGATGAAGTCCGATTGCAGACCGCTGAGGTTGTCGTCTGCCTTGAATATCACCGGTATTCTGATTCCCTCCTCGTCAAAAATCGCTGACTGGACTTTGGCTTCGAGAAGCGATGGGGATATGTTATCTGCGTTGGGATTGGTCAAGCTTGTCGATGGAGTCAGGCTGAATTCCTGCCGCAGCTGATCACTGTCAAATTCCAGCTGCACACCTGAGTCGTCCTGGATTTGGATGGATCGGATGGCATAAACACCATCCGGAGCATTCGGATGAAGCTCAACGCTGTGGCGGAATGGCTCATCGGCTGAGTCTCGGGTTGGATAGATCCAGGTCTGTTCTTTCCCCTCCACCCAGTACAACAGGCTGATCGCTCTGGCTTCACTAAAATGATCGCTGAAGCCAATAATTAGGTCCAGCCAGGGAAGTTGAGTTTCCGCATCAATGCGGCTTGTGAAGGAAAACTCGGTGATATCCGCAGTGTGAGCCATCGAGACGTGATTCCGCCGTCCAGCTAGATCTTCATGTTAAGGAAACTGGTCGAAATCCACAGCTCTCAAGATCTTCTTTGTTTGCTTCCCCTAAGAATGAAACAGCAGCACCAGGCCCTGCTGCACCTGGTGGAATTCACGCTCTTCGCGGCTGAGGTCGAGTCCCACCTTGAGGCCTTCCTGCAACGCATCCTCAAACGGTGGCGTGAGCGGGGGATTGGCATCGATCCACAGGGCAGCGATGCCCACAGCAGTGGCGTGCCACCGGAACCGGCCCGTCGTGCCGATGTCCGGTTCGTTCAGGGCCTCCTCCAGGAGTGCGTTGATCGGCAGGGTTGAGCTGGCCATGACCACCAGCATCGAGACCTGATCCAGCCTCGGCAACGGGCTGAGAGACTTCGTATCGATCGGGTCCGTACACGATGCCGCCGGCTCCAGATGCCCTGCCCCGGCGCATTGCCCTGGTTCACGAGTGGTTCACGCCTCGTTCCAGTGGAGGAGCTGAGCTGGTGGTTCAGGCCATCGATGCTCTGCTCACGGCAGCGGATCGCCAGCCCCAGCTCGCTGCGCTGGTGGATGGCGAGAGCCGACGCCCCGGCAGCTGGCTCGAGCGCCGCTCCGTGCTCACCTCTCCGATCCAGCGGCTGCCCTTGGGCATCAGCCATGTGCAGCAGTACCTGCCGTTGCTGCCGCTGGCGATCGAGCAGATCGATCTCGGCGCTGCCGATCTGGTGATCAGCAGCAGCCATCTGGTGGCCAAGGGGGTACTCACCGCTCCCGATCAGCTGCATATCAGTTATGTGCATACGCCTGTCCGCTACGCCTGGGACCAGATGCATGCCTATCTGCAGCGCTCAGCCCTGGCCCGGCGCGGTCTCGGCCCCCTGATCCGCTGGCAGTTGCATGCCCTGCGCCAATGGGATCAGCTCAGCGCCCAGCGGGTGGATCACCTGATCGCCAATTCGCGTTTCACCGCCCGCCGGATCCGCAAGTTCTGGGGGCGGCAGGCCGTGGTGATCCATCCACCCGTCGATGTGGGCCGATTTCGCTGGGATGCCCCCCGTGATGACGTCTACCTCTGTCTCTGTCGCCTGGTGCCCTACAAGCGGGTTGATCTGGTGGTGGAGGCTTTCAACCGTCTGAAGCTGCCCCTCGTGGTGGTCGGTGATGGTCCGGAGCGGGCACGGTTGCAGGCCCTGGCTGGTCCCACGGTGACCCTGCTGGGACGCCAGTCCCCTCAGCAGGTGGAAGCGCTGATGGCCCGCTGCCGGGCCTATGTGTATGCGGGGCTCGAGGATTTCGGCATCGCACCGGTGGAGGCGATGGCGTCCGGTGCACCGGTGATCGCGCTGGGCCGGGGCGGCCTGCTGGATACGGTGCGTTGCGCGTCCGCCGGCATGCCCAAGGCCACCGGAGTTCTGTTCCCCGATCAGACGCTGGAATCTCTGCAGCAGGCGGTGCAGTGGTTTGAGGAGCAGCGGCTCTGGCGTCAGCTGGATGCCGCGGTGATCCGGCGCTGGGCGGAACGGTTCGGGCCGGATGCTTTCGCTGCCCGGTTCGAGGCGGCGTTGCAACGGGCCTGGGCGGCGCATCGCCGAAGCTGTGACGTTGCCGCGAGTGACCCTGCAAAGGTGCCAGGCCTGCTCTCGTGACGTTGAGTGTGGCGAGACGCAGTCTGAGCCTTGACGACGGCCACACGGCCTTCCTTGCGTCAGACCGCTCGTCTGGCCTTCGGTCGTGGTACCTATCGGCCTCACCTGGCGGTGACCACAGCCCCGCCGGTCGCTGTACCGACCGGTCTGCTGATCCGCCAGCAGAGTCGTACCGGCCGAGGCCTCAAGCGCGGCGGCGACATTGTTTTTTCCCTGGCGGTGCTCGGTCTTGGTGCTCCGGTGCTGCTCCTGCTGGCGGCCCTGGTGAAGCTGAGCTCGCCCGGGCCTGTGTTCTACGTGCAGCGCCGGGTCGGTCGCGATTACAGCCGTTTCGGTTGCATCAAGTTCCGCACCATGCGAGCCGATGCCGACGCTGTTCTGGCGCGTGTTCTGGATGAGGATCCTGGGCTGAGGAGTGAGTTCGAGCGCGATTTCAAACTCCGGCGCGATCCCCGCATCACCCGGGTCGGTCAGTTCCTGCGTCGTTCGAGCCTCGATGAGCTGCCCCAGTTCCTCAACGTGCTGCGGGGTGAGATGAGTGTGGTGGGACCAAGGCCGATCGTTGATCGGGAGCTCACCCGCTACGGCGACTACATGGATGAAGTGGCGGCGGTGCGCCCCGGTCTCACCGGTCTGTGGCAGGTGAGCGGACGCAACAACCTCAGCTACAAGAAGCGGGTGAAGCTGGATCTGGCCTATGCCCGCGGACGTTCCTTCAGCCTGGATCTGGCGATCATCCTGCGCACGTTCGGCGTGCTGCTACTGCCCATGGATCGCGGCGCTTACTGACCTGCCATCAGCAGGGCGACCAGCAGAAGCAGGAGCAGCCAAAGGCTTTCCAGCCGACTGGTCAGCACCAGGATCCGATTGACGGCGTTGCGGTCTGCTTGTGGCAGATCTGCTGCCAGCAAAGGTTTGTCGATCCATCGCTCCCCATAACGGTTGCGTCCACCGAGCTGCACGCCGGCGCAGTGGGCGTAGATCGCTTCGGAGCGGCCCGCATTGGGGGAGGGATCGGGAGCCCCATCCCGCTCGGCGGCGCGCACCAGGGCCGGCAGCTCCCGCCAGGGCTGGCTCACCAGCGGCAGCGTGATCATCACCAGCCGGCAGGGCAGCCAGGTGAGCAGGTCATCGAGCCGGGCTCCAGCGGTTCCGAGCCATCGCAGGCGTCCGCGCCGATAGCCGAGCATCGAGTCGAGGGTGCTGCTGGCCTTGAAGGCCCAGGCCAGGGCCAGCGGTCCCGGCAGCTGCGGTGAGAGCGTTTGAAGCACCACGCCGATGATCATCCAGAACAGTGGTGCGAACAGGCCGTCCACAGCATTTTCCGAGGCACTCTCGGCGGCCGCTCTCAAAATCTCCGGCTCCCTCAGCTGCTGCACATCGCGGCCGACGATCCAGCTCAGCCGTTCGCGTGCCGCCGTCAGATCCCCTTGCGGCTGATCCGGCAGAGCACTGAGGATGGCCGCCACGCTGTCGTGCAGGCTGCGGGCCGCCAGGGCGCTGGCCAGGCCGAGCACCAGCAGGGCTGAGCCAACCGGAGAGGCCCTGGCGAGCTGCTCCACCAGCCAGCCGCAGCTCCCGGCTCCCAGAACCAGCGCAGCAGTGATCAGGCCACCGCCGAGGCGGAGGGCCTCAGGCCGGTCACCGCTCAGGCGCTCGACCCACAACCGCAGGCGGCTGATCAGCTTCCCCATCAGCACCACCGGGTGGGGGCACCAAAGCGGATCTCCGATCAGGACATCCAGTCCGGCGGCAGCCAGGACCGCTGCGGCACCGGACTGGAACAGCAAGGGATCAGGCGTCCTTCAGCCAGCTGAACATCGAGCGAAGACCCTTGCCGACGCTTTCGATCGGCAACGCGGCATCGCGATCCCGGATGCGCTTCATCTCGGGCTTGCCGGCATCGCATTCAGCCACGAACTTCCTGGCGAAGGTGCCGTCCTGGATGTCAGCCAGCACACGCTTCATCTCCGCCTTGGTGTCTGCGGTGATCAGGCGTGGGCCGCTCACGTAGTCGCCGTATTCAGCGGTGTTGGAGATGGAATCGCGCATGGCGGTGAGGCCGCCTTTCACCATCAGATCCACGATCAGCTTCACCTCGTGCAGGCACTCGAAGTAGGCCAGCTCGGGTTGATAGCCCGCTTCCACCAGAGTCTCGAACCCGGCCTTCACCAGCTCGGAGAGCCCGCCGCAGAGCACGGCCTGTTCACCGAACAGATCCGTTTCGGTCTCTTCCTTGAAGTTGGTCTCCAGGATGCCGGCACGGGTGCCGCCGATGCCCTTGGCGTAAGCCATCGCCAGAGCGCGGGCGTTGCCGGAGGCATCCTGTTCGATCGCGAACAGGGCCGGAACGCCCTGGCCGTTCTGATACTCCCAGCGCACGGTGTGGCCGGGTCCCTTCGGAGCGATCATCACCACATCCACATCGGCCGGCGGCTTGATCAGCTCGAAACGGATGTTGAAGCCGTGGGCAAAGCTCAACACCTTGCCGGCGCTCAGGTTGGGGGCGATTTCCTTGTCGTAGACGTCCTTCTGGAATTCATCGGGCAACAGCACCATGATCCAGTCCGCTTTGGCAGCGGCATCGGCAACGCTCAGCACCTCAAGACCGTCAGCCTTGGCTTTCTCGGCGGAGCGGCTGCCGTCATAGAGGCCCACCACCACGTTGACACCGCTGTCCTTCAGGTTGAGGGCGTGGGCATGGCCCTGGGAGCCATAACCGATGATTGCCACGGTCTTGCCGTTCAGCAGACCGAGATCGGCATCGGAGTCATAGAAGAGCTGGGCCATCCGGAGCGCGCTTGCGAGGCGGTGCAAGCAGCGAGCTTACGCTTCGCTGGGATGGGTGATGACCCTATCGATCAGCCCGTAGTCCTTGGCTTCCTCGGCGCTGAGGAAGTAGTCGCGGTCGGTGTCCTTTTCCACCTTGTCGAAGTCCTGGCCGCTCATGTCTGCCAGGGAGCGGTTGAGCATCTCCTTCATGCGCAGGATCTCGCGGGCTTCGATCTCGATGTCGCTGGCCTGACGGCGGCTGGTGCCGCCGAGAGGCTGGTGGATCATGATCCGGCTGTGGGGCAGGGCCACCCGCTTGCCCTTGGTGCCGGCTGCCAGCAGAAAGGCGCCCATGGAGGCGGCGAGGCCGACGCAGATGGTCACCACATCGCTCTTCACGTACTTGATGGTGTCGTAGATGGCCAGACCGGCCGTCACGGATCCACCGGGGGAGTTGATGTAGAGATAGATCGGCTTGGTGCTGTCCTCGGAATCGAGATACAGCATCTGGGCCACAAGGCTGTTGGCGATGCCGTCATTCACCTCGGAGCCCAGGAAGAGGATGCGCTCCACTCCTAGACGGGTGTAGATGTCGACCCAGCGCTCCATCTGGCTGCCGGGCAGGCGGTAGGGAACGCTGGGGGTACCGATCGGCATGGGTCAGGACGTGAGAGGGCGAAAAAGGTGGAAATCTGTGATCAGTTGGCGCTGTTGCCGGGCAGCTCCTTGCGGCTGCTGAGCACCCGGTCGATCAGCCCGTACTCCATGGCCTGCTCCGGAGTGAGGTAGCTCATCCGGTCGGAGTCCTTGCTCAGTTCCTCGACGCTGCGGCCGGTGTTGCTGGAGAGGATTTCCAGCATGGCCCGCTTGTTGTGGAGCACTTCCTTGGCGCGGATCTGGATGTCGGTGGCTTGGCCCTGGGCACCGCTGCGGGGCTGGTGCAGCACGATCGATGAATGAGGAAGAGCGGCGCGCTGGCCTTTCGTGCCCGCTGAAAGGATCACAGCAGCCGTTCCCATCGCCTGACCGATGCAGATGGTGTGCACCGGAGGCTTCACATAGCGGAGCGTGTCGCAGATGGCGAAGGCCTCGGTCTCGAAGCCGATCGCATCGCCCGAATACCAGCTGGTCCCGGTGGAGTTGATGTAGAAGTAAATCGGCTTGTCCGGATTGTCGAACTCCAAATAGAGCAGCTGGGCGATGATCAATTCCGTGACATCGATGCCCATCTGACGTTTGGCATCGTCATCGGAGAACAGCGGCAGGCCGAGATAGACGATCCGCTCCTTGAGCAGGAGTGAAGGCAGATCGGGAGGAGGAGTCCTCATCACGGCGCTGTCGCCGTAATAGGGGGCTGAGGTGGTCATCTACCGCGCACCATCACTGTGTGGCAGGAGCCTAGCGGGGGCTTTCAGGCTTGCGCTCGCTGGTGCGGGGCGGTTTGCCCTGCCCCTTGGATTTGGCCTGCGCTTTGGCTTTCCCTTCGGTCTCCAGCCGAGCGAACACCATCCGGCCGGTGGGGGTCTGCAGAGCTCCTGTGACCACCACCGGCTTCCTCTGGCCGATCAGGGAGCGGGCGTCATTGACCACCACCATCGTGCCGTCGTCGAGGTAGCCGACCCCCTGGCTCTCCTCCTTGCCTTCACGAACGATCTTGAGATTGAGCTCGTCGCCGGGTTGCACTTCCGGCCTCAGTGCAATCACCAGCTCGCTCAGATTCATCACCTTGAGCGCTTTCACCGAGGCCACCTGGGCCAGGTTGAAATCGGCCGTGACCAGCGTTCCGCCCGTGTCATCTGCCAGCTGCAGCAGGCGGTCGTCCGTGCCCTTCCCGTCGTAACGGGTGCTGTTGATCACGAGGCGACGGCCGTAGGTCTCGCGCAGGTCCTTGAGCAGCTTCAGGCCCCGCCGCCCCTTGGCACGTTTCTCGACGTTGGTGGAATCGGAGAGCTGCTGCATCTCATCAATCACCGACTCCGCCACGATCACCTGCCCTTCCAGCAGCCCGCAGGCGAGCATCCCGCGGATGCGGCCATCGATGATCACACTGGTGTCCAGGATCTTGGCGGTGGCTGGGGTCAGCACACCGTCGGCCACCAGCAGGGCTTCACTGCTGGCTGGATTGAGCAGGCGCAGCAGCGTGCGGCCGTGCACTTCGGCCAGGTTGCTGCCCAGGATCCCGAAGAACACATTGCTCACCACCGCCAGCAGCGGTTTCAGCAGAACCACCCCACCGGAAAAGGGCAGGAGCAGCACCGGCAGCAGCAGCAGGTTGGCGACGAGCAGGCCCAGAATCAAGCCGATGGCGCGGCTCACCAGCAGGTCGGTGGGCATGGTGCGCACCTGCTGCATCAGGCGCAGCCGCAACCGTTTGAACACCAGTCCAGCGAGAAGCCCCACGCCGCCGCCGGAACCCGTGAGGATCAACCGCAGCTGTTCCGCATCGGTGGCGGGATTCACCAGTTCCGCGGGCAGCAGATGCACCCCCATCCAGCCGGCAGCACCACCGGAGCCGACGAACAGCATCAGGATGAGCAGATCAACCATGGGCTCAGGTCGTGGCAGCTCAATCCGAATGTGCGCAGCATGCCCTATCCCCCTCCTCCCCGCAGCGCCTACCTCCACATTCCCTTCTGCCATCGACGTTGTTACTACTGCGATTTCGCTGTGGTGCCGCTGGGGGATCGGGCCCACGCGGACGGGGGACCGGGAAGCGCTTCCATCCGCGATTACCTGTCCCTGCTGCATCGCGAGATCGCAGCTGCACCCTGGGGTCCGCCCCTGGCGACGGTGTACATCGGCGGCGGTACCCCATCGCTGCTGACGGCCGCTCAGATCCAGGCTCTGCTTGAGGCGCTGCAGGTCCGTTTCGGTCTTCAGCAGGGTGCGGAAATCACCCTCGAGATGGATCCCGCCAGCTTTGATCGGCAGCAGCTGGATGCGGTGCTCAGGACCGGGGTCAACCGCATCAGCCTCGGTGGCCAGAGCTTTGACGATGACGTTCTCGCCGGGCTCGGCCGTCGTCACCGGCGCGCTGATCTGCTGGAGGCCTGCCGCTGGATGCGGGAGGCGCTGAGGCAGGGCGCGCTGAGGTCCTGGAGTCTTGATCTGATCCAGAACCTGCCGGGACAGACCCGCCTCGCCTGGGAGCAGCAGTTGGCGCAGGCCATCGCCATGGATTCCCCCCATGTCTCGGTGTATGACCTGTCGGTGGAGCCAGGCACGGTCTTTGAGCGCCGTCAGCAGCGGGGTGAGCTGGATCTGCCGGAGGAGGAGCTGGCGGCGGAGCTGATGGCGCTCACCAGTGATCACCTCGGAGCCGCCGGGCTCGGTCGCTACGAGATCTCCAACCATGCCCGCCCCGGCCACGCCTCCCGCCACAACAGGGTGTACTGGAGTGGTGCCGGCTGGTGGGGATTCGGCATGGGCGCCACCTCAGCCCCGTGGGGAGAGCGCCAGGCCAGGCCCAGAACCCGGGACGCCTATCGCGTCTGGCTGGACCAGGAAGCCGCTGCAGTGCCGTGGCGAGGCACCGGCATACCCCTGGATGATCTGCTGCTGGTGGGCCTGCGACGCAGGGAGGGGGTGGATCTGCAGGCTCTTGGATGCCCAGCGCCCGACCAACTGCTGAAGCGTTGGCAGCCGTTCATCGCCGAAGGGTTGCTGGTGGGCGAGGCCGGTCGCTGGCGGTTGTCCGATCCGGAGGGGATGGCTCTCAGCAACCGGGTTCTGGTGGAGGTTCTGCTGTGGTGGGAGTCGCTGTCTGACGTTGATCGAGCACCCAGCGCTCCAGAGCCTCCGCGCACAGCTGCCGTCCTGGCAGCAGAGCGGGGCTGAAGGGGGGCTGCTGAGCCGTGAGCCCCAGCAGATCAGCGGTCACCCGCACCTGTCCGTCGCAATCGGCCCCGGCACCGATGCCGATCACCGGAATCGCGAGCTGACGGCGCACCTGCCCGGCCAGCTGGTCCGGCACATGCTCGAGCACCAGCGCGAAGCATCCGGTGCTCTCGAGCTCACTGGCCTGGCTCATCAGTCGTTGCTGCGCCGGAGCATCCACCGCCTGACGCCGCAGGCCGAGGCGATGCACCGCCTGCGGCGTCAGCCCCAGGTGCCCCATCACCGGGATGCCCATGCGCACCAGCCGATCAATGACCCTCACCACCTCCGGTTCGGCGCCTTCCAGCTTCACGGCCGCGGCGCTGGATTCCTTCAGCAGCCTCCCGGCAGCGGCCACCGCTGCGTCCTCACCGCACTGATAGCTGAGAAACGGCAAGTCGGAGATGAGCAGGGGCTGCTGGGCCGGCATCGCCTGAAAGCCGCGCTCCACGGCCTGCGTGTGGTGCACCATCTGCTCGAGGGTGACCGGAAGGGTGGTGGCATGCCCGAGAGCCACCATTCCCAGCGAGTCACCCACCAGCACGGCATCGGCCCCGGCGAGCTCCACCAGGGCCGCAGACAGGCTGTCCCATGCGGTGAGCATCGTGATCGGTCGGCCGTCTTGCTTGAAGCGGATCAGATCGGCTGGACGCATGGAGTGGGCTGAGCCCTTGGTGGCTCCTTGCTAGCATCAAGCCGACTCGGACCCATGCGGCTCGGACGCCTAAATCTGGTCAGGACCGGAAGGGAGCAGCCACACGGGATGCTCAGGGCAGGCGTGGAATCCGGGTCACCCCTCTTCAGCTGTCGCTTTGATGCTGGCGCTGACGCAGGAATTCGGGAATACGGGCGCCGTTGTCATCGATCTCGCGGCGGTCACCTCGCTGAGCCTGAGCCGTCAGGGGGCGGCTTGCAGATCGCTCGCTGCGGTAGTGCTGACCGTTCTCGAAGCCGGTGGCGATCACGGTGACGTGGATCTCGCCCTCCAGGGCTTCATCCACCACAGCACCGACGATGATGTTCGCCTCGGGATCGACGACGTCGTAGATCACTTCCGACGCCGTGGTCATGTCCTCAAGGGTCATGTCCCGGCCTCCGCTGATGTTGATCACGCAGCCCTTGGCTCCGTCAATCCGCTCCGTCTCCAGCAGAGGGCTGCTGATGGCGGCCTGGGCGGCTTCCACAGCGCGGGAGCGACCGGAGCCGATGCCGATTCCCAGCAGGGCGGTGCCGGCCTCGGTCATCACCGAGCGCACATCGGCAAAGTCGACATTGACCAGGCCGGGGCAGGTGATGATGTCGCTGATGCCCTTCACACCCATACGCAGCACGTCATCGGCACTGCGGAAGGCTTCCTGAAGCGGTGCGCTGCCGATCGCATCGCGCAAGCGGTCGTTGGGGATCACGATCAGGGTGTCCACATGCTCTGCAAGCCGTGTGATCCCTTCATCGGCCTGACGCATGCGCCTGCGGCCCTCGAAACCGAAAGGCTTGGTGACGATGCCCACTGTGAGGGCTCCGACCTCACGAGCGACCTCAGCCACCACCGGGGCCGCACCGGTTCCGGTTCCTCCACCCATGCCGGCGGCGATGAACACCAGATCCGCCCCCTGCAGTGCTTCGTGCAGGTCGGTGCGGGACTCTTCGGCGGCCTTCTGACCGATGGTGGGGTTGCCTCCGGCGCCCAGGCCGCGGGTAAGGGTCTGTCCCAGTTGCAGACGCGTCTGAGCCTGGGACTGAATCAGTGCCTGGGCGTCTGTGTTGAGAACGCGATAAGCCACACCTTCAAGATCGCTGAGGATCATGCGGTTGACGGCGTTGCTGCCACCGCCACCAACACCAATCACCTCGATGCGGGCGGACTGACTGGGTTGAATGCCGGCGGCATGCTGGGATGACGCACCGCTGACGATCTCCATCTTTTCGACCGATCCGTTCAGGTTTGGCTGCATTATGTCCCTGCGGCTCTGAACCGGGAAAGTTTGGATACGTTCCGTCCGGCGGAAAGGAACGGCAACACTTCGTCAGCGTTTCAAGCTCCTGGTGTCGCTTTCTCAGCGGGCTCGGGCTTCTTGGCGGGTCGCTCCAGTTCCGGTCGATCCGGATTGCTCAGATCAATGGAACCTTGTCCTTGATCGAGCAGATGGGGGGGCATCGTGCTGTTCAGTTGGACGATCGCGTCGATCTGCTGCACCAGTCGGTCGCTGTCGCGCCCCAGATCGATCAGTCCGAGGCTTCGGGTGCGGAGGCTGATGGCGCCATCGGGGTGGAGGACGATGGTCTGAAGACTGTCGCTGATCCGGCCGCGCTGTTCGAGAAGCTTGGCCAGCACAGCCCGTTTATCGGGGCTCCAGCCCTCAACGGTGATGGCCGTCGTCGGGGCCGGGCTGGGAGCTTTGGTGTTCGTCTGGATCCAGTGCCCTTCCCCGTCGACCATTCCCGTTTCCATGCCGCCGGCCAGGCGTCGGGTCGCCCGGGCAACGGGGATCTGACCCACCAGCTGCACGTGGAGTCGCGCTGGCAGCAGTCGGCGGTCCGCCTGGGCGGATTGCACTGGCAGCTCCTGTCGCAGTTGTGATTCCAGGGTCTTGAGGTTGATCTCCAGAAGCGGTTGCGGAAACGAAAACCCTCCGACTTTGGCGACCAGATCCGGTGAGATCCCGGTGTCGCCGCGCACGATCACCTGATTGGTGCCTTCCAGGGTCCAGCCATGGCGCAGCAGAATCCAGCCCAGCCCTGTGCTGAGCAGCAGAAGCACCAGCACGCGCCAGATCTGGATCAACAGCTGCGCACGCTGCTGACGCCGCAGAGCACGCCTGCGTTCCAGCTGCGGTGTCAGGGTCACTGGCTTGCGCTGTCGCTTCGCAGGCGCCTGCTTCGTCACAGATCGCACCGGGCCCGTGCCATCAGCTGATCGCCCCAGCGCCGGGCGCGGTCCGCATCAGCGAAGGGCACGTCCATCTGTTTGTCCTTGCCGACCAGGCGCAGGCGGCAGCGCCCCTGGGATTCGTCTGTCAGGGGGGCATCTCCTGAGGCCAGAGCCATCAGTTCCACCAGCTCCAGCCGGCAGACATCGAACTGCCCCTGATCCTGGAAACGTCCGGCTTCAAAGCTGCTCCAGATCAGATGGCCATCCTTCAGCCGCGCGCCGCCGCAGCCGTCCAGCTTCGCCAGCTCGGCACCCTCCGCCCAGTCGCGGAAGAGGTTCTGACGCCGGCGTTCCAGCCAGCCGAGGGCGGCGAGCAGCACGAAGGCCGCCAGCAGGGGTAACCAGAGCAGGCCGTGGCTCATGGATCAGGCGGGGGTCGACCGTGGGCGTTGCTTCATTCTCCAGCTGTTTCCACCAGTTCGTGCACCAGTTGATCGAGTGTTAAGCCGCTTGCTGCCCAAAGCATCGGGTACATGCTCTGGCTGGTGAATCCAGGAAGGGTGTTGATCTCATTGATCCAGATCGTTCCGGCTGCTTCGTCGTAGAAGAAATCCACACGGGCCATGCCCAGGACCCCGACCGCTTCGCAGGCCTGAAGAGCCTGCTGTCGGATCCGATCAGCGACGCCGTCTGGAAGCGGCGCCGGAATCAGTGTGGAGCTCAGTCCAGCGGTGTACTTGGTCTCGTAGTCGTACCAGTCGGCTTCGAAACGAACCTCCCCGACGACGGAGGCCCTCAGGTCGTTCCGCCCCAGCACGGCGCACTCCAGTTCCCGTGCCGTGACCCCCTGCTCCACCACCAGCCGCGGATCCAGGAGGGAAGCCTTGTGGAGGCCCTCAACCAGTTCCGCCCGGTTGCGCACCTTGCTGATCCCGACCGATGAACCGAGGTTGGCTGGCTTGACGAAGCAGGGATAACCGAGCTGTTCGATGCGCTTCAGAAGCGGGTTGAACGTGGTGTCGTCCTTCAGTTCGCTGGCCTGAACGCAGACGTAGGGCACCTGGGAGAGTCCGGCGGCCGCGAAGGCGGCCTTCATCGCCTGCTTGTCCATGCTCACGGCGGATCCGAGCACACCGGCTCCCACAAAGGGTTGGCGCATCAGGCGGAACAGCCCCTGCACGGTTCCGTCCTCGCCGTTGGGGCCGTGCAGCACGGGGTACCAGACGTCGATGGCCTCACAGTCCTGCGGCAGTCCCCGGAATCCTGCGGGCGGCAGGGGGTGGGGGAGCTGCTCGTCGGTGGCGGCTTCGCCCCTCTCCAGCACCGCGGCAGCGATCCCGGGTCCCCACCAGCGGCCTTCGCGGTCGATGTAGAGCACCGTCACGGCGTAACGCTCCGGATTGCTGCCGCTCGTCAATCCAGCCAGCACCGTGCTGGCTGAACGGATGGAAACCTCATGCTCACCGGAGACGCCACCGAACACGAGGCCGACATGCTTGCGCTGGCTGGTCATTTCGACGCGCTGTGCGGTCTGAGGCGCGCCAAAGGTATCAGCGTTGTTCCGCCACCGGCAGGGGGGTGGCGCTCAGGGAGAACGAACGCACCGCGTCGATCGTCACCCTCACGAGATCACCGGGATTCCAGTTGTGGCCATCCGGCCCTGTTGCGCTGAAGAACGTGAGCCGGTTGGTGCGGGTGCGCCCCATCAGCTGATGGGGATCCTTCGGGTTGATCCCTTCCGCCAGCACCTCCTCGACGCGGCCGGTGTAGCGGGCATTGCGGGTTCGCGCAGTGCGCTCCACCAGGGCATTCAGTTCCCGCAGTCGCTCCACCTTCACCGCTTCGGGCAGCTGGTTGTCCCAGGTCGCCGCCGGGGTGTTGGGACGTGGTGAATAGGCCGCGGTGTTCACCTGATCGAACCCGATCGATTCCACCAGCTCCAGAGTGCGGCGGTACTGGGCATCGGTCTCACCGGGGAAGGCGACGATCACATCGGCGCTCAGGGCGGCATCGGGCATCCGTTCGCGGATGCGGTCGATGATGCGCCGGTAGCGCTCCACGGTGTAGCCGCGGGCCATCGCCCTCAGCAGGTCGTTGTCGCCGCTCTGGAAGGGGATGTGGAAGTGCTCGCAGAGCTTGGGGAGATCAGCACAGGCGTCGATCAACCGTTCGGTGAAATACCGCGGATGGCTGGTGGCGAAGCGGATCCGTTCGATCCCTTCCACGTCATGAACCTGATGCAGCAGGTCGGTGAGCGTGTGCTGGCGGCGCCCCTCCGGCGTGATGCCCGGCAGGTCACGGCCGTAGGCGTCGATGTTCTGACCCAGCAGGGTGATCTCCTTGTACCCCTGGGCTGCCAGACCCTCCATCTCCAGCTTGATCGCTTCCGGGAGGCGCGACTGTTCCTTGCCGCGCACAGAGGGCACCACGCAGTAGGTGCAGCGTTCATTGCAGCCGTAGATCACGTTGACCCACCCGCAGATGCGGCTGTCACGCCGTGCAGTGGTGATGTCTTCGAGAATGTGGTGCTCCTCCGTGGCCACCACCTGCTGACCGCTGTCCACCTGCTGGAGCAGGGTCTCCAGGCGGTTCGCATGCTGGGGACCCATCACCAGATCAAGCTCCGGAACCCGGCGCAGCAGCGATTCCCCTTCCTGCTGTGCCACGCAGCCGGCCACCACCAGCGTGAGGTTTGGATTGGTCCGTTTCCGCTGAGCCTGTCGACCGAGGTAGCTGTAAACCTTCTGCTCGGCGTTGTCCCGGATGGTGCAGGTGTTGTAGAGCACCAGATCCGCCTCCAGTTCAGCGCTGGCTTCCCGGTAGCCCATCGCTTCGAGGATGCCGGCCATGCGCTCGGAATCCGCCTTGTTCATCTGGCAGCCGAAGGTGGTGATCCAGTAGCTGCCGCGCGCATCCGTGCCGATGCTGGTGCGGTCTGGAGCGGAGACGACCAAGGCGGGGGAGGAGAGAGGAGGGGCTGCTCTCAGTTTGAGTCACGACGGTGTTGTGTCAGTTTGGTGACTGGACACTGGCCGGCATGGGTTGGGGCCTCAGGCGTTTCTCCCTCACCAAGGCGGTACCTCTGGCCATCAGCCGCGGGACCACCTCGGCTGTGCAGCGTCTGGAGCTGAGCATCAGCCGGGATGGCATCACAGGCCGCGGCGAGACCGGTGGATTCGAGACCGGCCACCGGGGCTACTCCACAGACGCCGTGGAGATCGAGCTGCAGACGCTGCTGCCACGGCTTGAGGGTTTGGATCCCTCTGTGCCGCAGGGTTTCGATCCGCTGCTGGCGGACCTCACGCCACCGGCACGATGTGCCCTCGATCTCGCTCTCTGGGATTGGCGAGGCCGCCGTTTGCAGGCTCCGGTCTGGCAGCTCTGGGGGCTGGATGGGGCCCGTTCCGTGGCCACCAGCGTCACGCTTGGCCTCGCTGCGGTGGAGCAGGTGCTGCAGCGGTTGCAGCGTTGGCGTGAGCTGATGCCGGTCACCCGGGTCAAGCTCAAGCTGGGGAGCCCTGACGGGCTGGAGCACGACCGTGCGCTGCTCTCGGCGGTGGCGGATGCCATGGCCGGCGATGACCGTCGTCCTGCGGCGGAGCTCCAGGTGGATGCCAACGGTGGCTGGACCCTGGACCAGGCCCGCCGCATGCTGCCGCTTCTGCAGGAGCGGAGCGTTGTGCTGCTGGAGCAGCCGCTTGCTCCTCATCTGGATCCGGAGCGCGATTCCGCCGGTTTCGCGGCTCTGCATCCCGAATGCCCGATGTCGCTCGTGGCGGATGAAAGCTGCTGGGGGCTCGAGGATCTGCTGCGTCTTGCCCCCCACGTGGATGGGGTCAACCTGAAGTTGCTCAAGAGCGGTGGCCTCAGTCAGGCCTGGTTGATGGCGCGGGTGGCGCAACAGCTCGGCCTTGATCTGATGGTGGGCTGCTACTCCGACAGCCGGCTGCTGAATGGTGCGGCTGCTCAGTTGCTGCCGTTGATCCGCTGGCCGGATCTCGATAGCCATCTCAATCTCATCGATGACCCGTTCGACGGGCTGCCGCTGGAGGGAGACCGTCTGATGCCGTCCCGGTATCCAGGGCTGGGCATCGAGCGACGGGAGGCCTCCTGATGCTTGCGGCGGAGGACAGGGTCGTGCTGCTGCAGCACGGTGGGCTGGACAGTCTCACCGGCAAGACGGGGCTGGCGATGCTGCGCCATCGCTTCGGCCCGATCGTGGCTGTGATCGATCCCGTTCATGCTGGGGGGTCCCTGGAGGGGATCACCGGGATCCGGCGGGATGTGCCGATCGTCGCCTCGCTCGAGGAGGCGCTGCCGTTCGTGCCCGAGGTGGCCGTGGTCGGCCTGGCTCCTTCCGGAGGGCGTCTTCCGGATCCGGTTCGCCGGGATGCCCTGGCGGCATTGCGATCCGGCCTGAGTCTGGCCAGTGGCCTGCACACGCGTCTCGGGCAGGACCCGGAGCTGTGCTCGGCGCGGCAGCCCGGGCGCTGGATCTGGGATCTGCGTTGTGAACCGGAGGATGTGCGGGTCGGGCAGGCGCGGGCGGCTGCTCTGTCCTGCCGGCGATTGCTGGCGCTGGGCACGGACATGGCCGTCGGCAAGATGAGTGCCTGTCTGGCCCTGGTTGAGGCGGCAAGGCGTCGGCATCTCCCCTGTCGTTTCGTGGGCACCGGCCAGGCCGGAATCCTGATCGCCGGCGGCGGGGTCCCCCTTGATGCGGTCCGCGTCGATTACGCCGCCGGCGCCGTCGAAGCGGCGGTTCTGGAGGCAGCCGAGGCGCTTCCCGCCGACGGTCTTGTGCTGGTCGAGGGTCAGGGATCCCTGTGTCATCCGGGATCCACGGCAACGCTTCCGTTGCTGCGCGGCAGTCAGCCGACGGATCTGCTGCTGGTCCACCGGGCCGATCAGACCAGCATCGAGCGGCTGCCGCAGATTGCTCTGCCGGCGCTGCAGGAGCTGGTCAACCTCTGTGAGGCCCTCGCCGCCCTGGGCCGACCCCGTGCGGCTGGTGCGCCTCCGAGGGTGCGGGCCGTTGCGCTCAACACGGCACGTCTAGGGGAGCAGGATGCGCGATCAGCCGTTGCGTCGGTCTCCGATCAGATCGGACTTCCCTGCACAGATCCAATCCGCTGGGGCGGAGAAAGGCTTCTGGACGCTGTGCTGAACAGCTGCGGTGAATGAAAAGGGCGAGCGAGGGGATTCGAACCCCCGAATAGCGGCGCCACAAGCCGCTGCCTTAACCACTTGGCGACGCCCGCCGCGTCGGTGAGAATCTACCAATCCGTGTCGCAGCCAACCCGGTGCAGCCCTCACAGTCCTCCCGGCGGCTGCCCCTCGCGGCGATCATCGCCGTCGTCATCGGGGCTGGAGGAGCCCTCGCTCTGGCTGGAACCAATCCCTCAATGAAGGAGTACGAGGCCCACGCTGGCCGGCAGCTCGTGACCCTGGCCACGCAAGAGCTGTGTGAGAACAGCGGTCTGCCGATGGTGCTGCGGTTGTGGATCCGGGACTGTCCGGGGCTGGTGGCCTCACAGCAGCCCACCCTTGCGTCGCTGGCGGGCCGTTTCACCACCCGACGCAATCTGCTCGTGGCCAGCATCTACACCACGCGGGTGGGCGGCCAGGAGCTGTTGCCCGGTCTGACGCTGCCGGGCGTCGAGGTGGTCACCCTTGCCGGTGCCGGTCGCTTTCTCACCCTTCACACGCAAACCAGCGACGGCGGGGCTGAGTGACGGCCGACCCGACGCCATGGCTCGATGCCTGGGTTCCGCGCAGCCTCCTGCAGCTCCCGGCCGCTGAACCCGTTCCAAGCGCCACTGCCGAGGGCCTCACAGCGGTGCGGCTGCGCTGGCGGGACGGACGGCTGCTGATGCCTGAGCCCCTCCCGCAGCAGCAGGCTCCGCCATGCCAGCTGGTGCTGCCTCGGCTGGTGGATCCTCACGTTCATCTGGACAAGGCCTTCACCTGGTCCGCACATCCCAATCTCTCGGGCACCTACAGCGGTGCCCTGGCGGCCAATCTGGAGGAGCATCAGCAGCGGACGCAGACGGCTGTTCTCGAGCGGGCGGAACGGGCCCTGCAGCTGGGCTGTTCCAGGGGCCTGCGGGCGGTCCGCAGCCACATCGACAGCCTCGGCCCTGGAGCGGAGGCGAGCTGGCAGGCCCTCCTGGAGCTGCGGGATCGCTGGCGGGATCGGCTGACCCTGCAGCTGGTGGCCCTGGTGCCCATCGATCACTGGAGCACTCCGGACGGCGCGACGCTGGCTCGTCGCGTGGCGGCGGCCGGAGGTCTGCTCGGCGGGGTCCTGGTGCCCCCCTGCCGGGGAGCGACGGTGCGCCAGTCCCTGCGAGGGATGCTTCGCCTGGCGCAGCAGCTCGGTTGCGGGATCGACCTGCACATCGATGAGGCCGACAGAACCCCCGCCGCTGGACTGCGGCAGCTGCTGCACGTGCTGGAGCGTGAGCGGCCGCCGCTGCCGATCACCTGCAGTCATGCCAGCAGCCTCGGCCTGCTTGCCGACAGGCCTCTGCAGCGGATCTGCCGGCGCATGGCCGCCTCCGATCTGCGGGTGGCGGCCCTGCCGCTGACCAACGGCTGGCTGCTGGCCCGTCGCCCCGGCCGCACCCCGGTGCTTCGCCCTCTGGCCCCGATCCATCAGCTGCAGCGGGCCGGCGTCTGCGTCGCCGTGGGTGGCGACAACGTCGCTGACCCCTGGTTCCCTGCCGGTGGCTTCGACCCGATCGCCTTGATGGCCTCCAGTCTGCCGTTGGCGCAACTGGCCCCCTGGCAGCGTCTCGGGCTGGCGCCCTTCACCACGGCGGCCGCAGCGTTGATGGATCTTGCCTGGGATGGCGTGATTCGTGAGGGTGCCCCGGCTGATCTGATGCTGCTGGAGGCCTCCAGCTGGTCCGAGGCGTTGATGAGCCCCCCGGCAAGACAGATCCTGATCGCGGGCCATTGGTGGCGGCCGCCCACCCGTTAGACCACAACAGCCCGGCCCTGCTGTGATGAGAGATGCCGCCGCCCTCGCCGCCGTCCGGCAGGTTCTGGAGCTGGATCCGGCCATGGATCTCCAGACGGACCCGATGGAGCTGGCACGCCTGTCCCGCGATGCCTACGACTATTCACCGGTGCTGACGGAGCGTCTGGCTGCCTGCCGGGCGCAGCTGGTGGTCTGTCCTGCCGATGTCGCTGCAGTGGAGAGGCTGGCGGCTGTCTGTGCGCAGCATGGCGTTCCGCTCACCGTGCGCGGAGCAGGCACCGGCAATTACGGCCAGTGCGTGCCGCTGGAGGGGGGCGTGGTGATGTTGAGCGGTGGCCTGCGGGCGATCCGGGAACTGGATCCCCTCACCGGGGTGGTGACGGTGGAACCCGGCTGCCCGATGCGGGAGCTGGATCAGCAGCTGCGCCGCGCCGGTCGCCAGCTGCGGCTGCTGCCCAGCACCTGGCGCAGCGCTTCCATCGGCGGATTCATCGCCGGTGGCTCCGGTGGCATCGGCTCGATCCGCTGGGGATTTCTGCGTGATCCCGGGCATCTGCTGGGCCTGGAGGCGGTCTCCATGGAGGTCCGTCCCCGGCGGTTCACGCTGTCGGGTGAGCAGGCGGAAGCCCTGAATCATGCCTATGGCACCAATGGCATCATCACGGCCCTGAAGCTGGCCACAGCCCCGGCAGTGGACTGGCACCAGCTCAGCCTCGACTGTGCTGATTGGAACGATGCCGTCGCCCTGCTGCAGGCCTGCTGCCGATCCGCGGTCAGCCTGCATCTCGCCACCCTGCTGGAACGGCCGGTGCTGCAGCAACTCCCCGACTGGAGCGGCCCCGGTGGCGAGCATCACCGGGTGCTGCTGCTGGTCTCACCGGATGGGATCAGCAGCGTGACGCGTCTGGCCCGCAGCTTCGGTGCTGCCGTGCATGACCTTGGCCCCGAGGAGCTCGGTGGCGGCCGTGGCCTGCGGGAGCTGAGCTGGAATCACACCACCCTGCACATGCGTGCCAGCGATCCGGGTTGGACCTATCTGCAGATGCTGCTGCCGCAGCCGGAGGCTGCGGCGATGGATGCCTTGCGGGCCAGCTGGGGAGAGAACCTTCTCTGGCATCTCGAGGCGGTGCGGCAGCAGGGCGCAACCCGACTGGCGGCGTTGCCGCTGGTGCGCTGGCAGGGGGCTGAGCGTCTGAATCAGCTGATGGAGGATTGCCGCGGCGTCGGCGCGGTGCTGTTCAACCCCCACGTGGTGACCGTGGAGGATGGGGGCCTGGGGGTCGTGGATGCCGATCAGGTGGCTGCCAAGCAGCGCTTCGATCCGGCGGGGCTGCTCAATCCAGGCAAGCTGCGTGGTTGGCAGGAGCGGAGTTGATTCAGCAGCCAGGCTGTTTCAGCAGCCAAGGCTGTCCAGGGTTGCGACGCCGGTGGCTGGATTGATGCCGTCGGCCTCGCGACAGAGCCGTCGTTGGTCGTCGCGATCCAGCAGGGCATCGCTGAAGTCAGCGCCGTCGATCTGAGCACCGCTGAAGCTGCTTCCTGAGGCGATGATTCCGCTCAGAACAGCGTCCCGCAGATCGGCGCCCGAGAAATCGGCGCGGTCCATCAGGGCATCGGAGAGATCGGCGCCCCGGAAGTCGGCCTCGGCGAAAGCCCCCTGGGTGAGGATCGCTCCGTGCAGGTTCGCTCCACTGAAATCCGCGCGTCGGCCCACGGCCCCAGCGAATGAGGTGTTGGCCAGGTTCTGACCATGGAAATCGCCGCTGTCCTGGTTGGTGAGGGTGAAGTCCACGGTTTCCTGGAACAGCGCCCGGTCCTGCAGTCCCACCCCCGCTGACGTATCCAGGCCATGGGCCGCTGGTGTGAGCACCATCAGCAGCGTCAGCATCAGGGGAAGCAGCAGCTGTCGCATCGGGGGGCTGGTCGCAGGCATCACTCTGCCGTCACCACCGCCCTGGCGAACAGATCCCCAAGCAGATAAAGCGATCCAGCCACGACCGGCATCGGGCGGGGCCAGGCACCGCGCGCTTGGATCTCGAGCAGGGCGGCCTCACCACTGTCGGCCTCCAGCAGTTGGTTGTGCCATTGGGGACACTGCTCCGCCAGCCTGCTGCGCGTCCAGCTGTGATGGTCCGGCACCGGCACGATCCAGGCCCGGTCAGTGGGCTTTAGCAGGTGCTCCAGCATCGCTGGGGCCTGCTTGTGGGCTTGCATCGCCAGGATCCAGCAGACCCCGGCGTCTTCACCGGGCCAGCGGCCACGCTCCAGGGCCAGCTGGGCGGCAGCGGGTGGGTTGTGGGCTCCATCCAGCAGCAACGGATGGTTCTGCCAGCGGACGCTCTGCAGTCGTCCTGGCCAGCGTGCCTCCGCGAAGCCGCAGCGGATGGCGTTCTCGTCCACCGTCCACCCCAGCGGTGCCAGAGCTTGCAGGGCTGCGCGGGCAACCGCGGCATTGTGGCGCTGCATCACCCCGGCGAGGCCGAGCTGCCAGTCGTCCGGCAGGGGCGCAACCCAGTGGAGATTGGCTCCCTGCTGCCGGCAGGTCTCCTCGATCACGGCGGTCACCGCCGGCGGCTGCACGGCGCTGATCACGGTGGCGCCCGGCGTGATCACGGCCGCCTTTTCCCGGGCAATCAACGTGAGCGTCTCCCCGAGATGTTCACAGTGGTCGAGACCGATGGCGGCGAGGGCGATCACCGGACGACAGCGATGAGCTGTGGTGGCATCCAGGCGCCCGCCGAGTCCCACCTCGAGCACCAGCAGCTCCACCTGCTCACGATGGAAATGGCTGAGGGCGACCGCCAGAAGTTGTTCGAAGGGCGTCAGCCGATGGTGATCACTGATGGGCCGCAGGGCGATCAGCGCGTCTCTCAGACAGTCGTGGGCGATCGGTCTGCCGTCGACGCGGATTCGTTCGCACCAGCTGATCAGATGGGGAGAGGTGGTGAGTCCGCAGCGGATCTCAGCCCGGTGAAGGGCTGAGGCGAGAAAGCTGGCGATCGACCCCTTGCCGTTTGTTCCGGCGACCTGAATCGCCGGGACCTCCTGGCAGGGGGAGCGCAGCGCTTCCAGGGCCGCCTGCATGCGATCCAGCTGCAGATCCATGCCGCGCAGATCGAAGCGGGGAATCAGATCCGACAGGTCGGTCGCGGTCATCGCCCCGGGGCTTCCCTCAGCCGGCCACGCGCAGCGTGGTTTCCAGTCGCTCAAGCAGCTGACGGACTTCGCGGGCGCTGATCACAAGGGGCGGCACCATGCGCAGCACCGATGGACCTGCTGCCACCAGCAGCAATCGCTGATCGATCGCCGCCTTGGCGAGCTGAGGGGCGGTAATGCCGCTGTCCTGACGGATCACCAGTCCCTGGATCAGGCCCCATCCCCGCACACCCGAGAGCAGGTGGGGGTGTTGGAGCACCAGAGCTTCCAGCCCCTCCCGCAGCTGTCGGCCGCGCTGCTCCACCTGCAGCAGCAGGCCGCGGCGTTCGATTTCGCGGGCCACCGTCAGGCCTGCCCGGCAGGCGAAAGGATTGCCTCCGAAAGTGCTGGCGTGATCCCCGGGCTCGAAAACATCGGCCTGGGCGCGCACCAGCAGGGCCCCGATGGCATGCCCGCCACCAAGTCCCTTGGCGAGGGTGAACGCATCGGGTTCGATGCCCAGGTGTTCGTAGCCCCACCAACGGCCGCTCCGACCCATGCCCACCTGCACCTCATCGAGGATCAGAAGGATGTCGCGGGCTCTGCACAGCTCCTGCAGCTTCTGGAAATAGACCCGATCTCCAGGGTTCACGCCCCCTTCGCCCTGCAGCGGTTCAATCAGAACGGCAGCGACCGATGGTCCGGCCGCTTCATGGCGGTTCAGGCAGCTCTCGAAGGCTTCAAGGTCGTTGTAGGGGACGTAATCGAACCCATCGACGACCGGTTCAAACCCCTGGTGGTATTTCGGCTGCCCCGTGGCCGTCACCGCCGCCAGGGTGCGGCCGTGGAAGCTGGCCGTCGCCGTCAGGATCACCGGACGCTCGATGCCGCGTCGGGTGTGGCCATGTTTACGAGCCAGCTTGATGGCGGCCTCATTGGCTTCCGCGCCGGAATTGCAGAAGAAAACGCTGTCGGCACAGCTGTGGTCGACGAGCCAGGTGGCCAGCTCTTCCTGTTCCGGGATCCGATACAGGTTGGAGACATGCTGCAGCTGACGCAGCTGACGCCCCAGGTTGCGGCGCATGACCGGATCGCTGTGGCCGAGGCTGCAGGTGGCGATGCCGGCGACGGCATCCAGATAGCGCGTCCCACGGTCATCCCACACCCAGCATCCGGCCCCACGCACCAGCGTGAGCGGAAACCGGCTGTAGGTGTTCATCACAGCCGATGAATGGGAGCCGGGGGACTTGAACCCCCAAGACCAGTGGCCGGCTGATTTTGAGTCAGCTGCGTCTACCAATTCCGCCAGGCTCCCCTGAGAGGAATTGTATGGACTGACTCAGCCTTGATCGATCAACTCAGGAGGCCTGGCGTGAAATGACAGCTCCGACCCCGTTGAGCTTGGCTTCGATGTCGTCGTATCCGCGGTCCAGATGCTGAAGTCCGCTGACCTTGCTGGTGCCGTCGGCCGCGAGGCCGGCCAGCACCATGGCTGCTGAAGCTCTCAGATCGCTTCCCTTCACGGGAGCCGCACTCAACCTGAACACCCCCTCAACGATTGCGGTGTTGCCGTCCACCCGGATCGAGGCTCCCATCCGCTGCAGTTCCCCCACGTGTTGCATGCGGTTCTCGTAGATCCGCTCGGTGATCACGCTCGTTCCGCGAGCCGTCGTCATCAGGGCCATGAAGGGTGCCTGAAGATCGGTCGGGAAGCCGGGGAAGGGCTGTGTGGTGATGTCGACGGCCGTGATCTCCTTCGGCGTGATCGTGATCCCTGTGGCGTCGATGTCCAGATGACAGCCGCAGTCGCGAAGTTTCTGGAGAACAGCGTTCAGGTGGTCGGGAACCACAGGCTCGACCCGCAGCCTGGAACGGGTGATGGCGGCAGCCATCAGAAAGGTGCCGGCCTCGATGCGGTCAGGGATCACCGGATAATCCAGGCAGCCGTGCAGCGACTCCACACCCTCCACCGTGATCACGGGGCTACCGGCGCCGCTGACCCTGGCGCCCATGCGATTGAGCAGGTTGGCCAGGTCCTGGACTTCAGGCTCTTGAGCCACGTTCTCGATCGTGCTGGTGCCCTCGGCCAGCACGGCAGCCATGAGAATGGTTTCTGTGGCGCCGACGCTTGGGCAGTCCAGGATGATCGAAGCGCCCTTGAGGCGTTTGTTCGGGCCGGGCACGTTGGCGTGAATGATCCCGTGCTCAACCTGGATCACGGCACCAAGAGCCTTCAGCCCCCGGATGTGCTCCACCACAGGACGGGCCCCGATGCGACAGCCTCCAGGCAGGGGCACCTTGGCGTGTCCGAGGCGGCCCAGCAGGGGTCCGATGCTGAAGAAGCTGGCCCGGAGGCTGTTGACCAGTTCATAGGGGGGTTCGGAACTGGACAGAACGGCTGCGTTGAGTCGGACGCGATCGGCCTGACGCTCCACCTTCACCCCGAGGGACACGAGGATCTCGCTCATCCCGCCGATATCCGTCAGATCCGGGACGTTGCACAGCTCAAGCGTGTCGGCGGTCAGAAGGCTGGCCGTCATCAGCACAAGGGCGGAATTCTTGGCTCCGCTGACCCGGATGGTTCCCCCTAAGGAATGTCCACCTGCAACAGTGAGATGCGGCTTGAGAATCTCTTGAGACGCGATTGCCGCAGCCGTCATCTCTACTGATTTCTTGATTACGGGCGCATTTTTGCAAGCACTCTTGAGACCGTCTAGACGGCCGGAGTTGAAACTGGTTGTTGCCTTCGCGCCTGTTGCTCAGGAGCCCTGATCGCCGATGCCGTATGTTCGTCTTGTCGCCTGAGCGACACACGCCAGCGGATGTGGCGGAATTGGTAGACGCGCTAGTTTCAGGTACTAGTGGTGGCAACATCGTGGGAGTTCAAGTCTCCCCATCCGCACTAGCTTGTCGGTTATGAGACACCTACCGACTTCATGATTGTCCTGAAGATCTCCAACGCTTCCGAGGTCGTCGCTTCCAAGGTGGGTCGTTTCCTGGAACGCCTCACTCCCGATTCCATCGACAACGCCGCAGTCGAGGATCAGGTGATTCAGAAGCTGGTTGAGAATCTCGCTGCTGAAGGTCTCAAAGGCGAGATCGCTGCGATCAATGGGCTCGACCTCAGCGGCGACGATCTCTCCGTTCATAAAGGCCTGAAAGTGCGGAAGCACAGCAGCTTCTGACCAGGACCACGGTCATTCCATCCACCGTGTCCGGGGCATCCGATTCCCTGATCAGCAGCCGCCGGAATCCGCTCGTGAAACGGCTCCGGAGCCTGACCACGCGTCAGGGGCGAGAGCAGCAGGGCCTGCTGTTGCTGGAAGGGACTCATCTGCTGCAGGAACTGCTTCGTCTTGGCCGCAGTCCGCTGGAGATCGTGGCCACGGAACGCTGGTGGGGGATCCACGCCGACCTGGAACAGCGCCTCGATCCCACCGTCCAGCGCCAGTGCGTCACGGAATCCGTCCTGCAGGCAGCCCTCACCACCGTGACTCCTGACGGGGTGGCCTGTCTGGCACCGCTCTCCATGCTCCCCCGGCCTCCCTCCGCCCCGGATCTGATGCTGGTGCTGGATCGGGTCCAGGATCCAGGCAATCTCGGAACGCTCCTGCGCACGGCGCTCGCCGCTGATGTACAGCTGGCATGGCTCGGCTCAGGTGTTGACCCCCTCAGCCCGAAGGTGCTGAGGGCTTCCGCAGGGGCTCTGCTGCAACTCCCTCACCATCGTTTCGGGCCCGATGAACAGGCTGCGCTGGATCAGCTCGAAGCACGGCTGATGCAGCTGGCCGAGGCCGGCATTCAGGTGGTGGCCACGCTGGTGCCGGATGCGGCAGGCACCAGTCGCCCCATCCCCTACTGGCAACTGGATTGGACCCGACCAACGGCGTTGGTGCTGGGAACGGAAGGAGCGGGCCTGCATCCAAGGCTTCAGGCCTGCTGCACCCATGCCGTCACCCTTCCCCACAGCGATCGGGTGGAGTCTCTGAATGTCGCCGCCGCCGCGGTCCCCCTGCTCCTGGAGCGCCGAAGGGCGACAATGACCGCCACAACATCGCAGCAGTCCGGGTGAGCGACGCCAGTTTCGATTTCGACGTCATCGTCATCGGCGCCGGCTACGGCGGTTTCGATGCTGCGAAGCATGCTGCGGAGCATGGCCTCAAGACCGCGATCATCGAATCGCGTGACATGGGCGGCACCTGCGTGAACCGGGGGTGTGTGCCCTCCAAGGCATTGCTGGCGGCCAGCGGCAAGGTGCGTGAACTGGCCGATGATCAGCATCTGGCGAGTTTCGGCATCCACGCCGCGCCGGTGCGCTTTGAGCGGCAGAAGATCGCTGACCATGCCAATCAGCTGGTGCAGACGATCCGCACCAACCTCACCAAGTCGCTGGAACGGGCGGGCGTCACGATCCTGCGCGGTCATGGTCGCCTGGAAGGATCCCAGCGGGTCGGTCTGCGCGAGCCGAGCGGCGTGGATCGGATGCTGCGAGCTCGCGACGTGATCCTGGCCACCGGCTCGGACCCCTTTGTCCCGCCCGGTATCGAGACCGATGGCCGCACGGTGTTCACCAGTGATGAGGCGATCAATCTGGAGTGGCTGCCGCGCTGGATCGCCATCATCGGCAGCGGCTACATCGGCCTGGAGTTCGCCGATGTGTACACCGCCCTCGGTTGCGAAGTGACGATGATCGAGGCTCTGGATCGGGTGATGCCCACCTTTGATCCGGACATCGCCAAGATCGCCGGTCGCCATCTGATCGATGGCCGCGACATCGATGCCCGATCCGGGGTCCTGGCGAGCAAGGTGACGCCGGGTTGTCCGGTGCGGATCGAACTGGCGGATTTCGCAAGTCGGGAGCTTGTGGAGACTCTTGAGGTGGATGCGGTTCTGGTGGCGACCGGACGGGTGCCGAGCAGCAAAGGGCTCAACCTCGAGTCTCTCGGCGTCGAGACCACCCGTGGTTTCGTGCCGATCGACGACGGAATGCGGGTGCTGGTGAACGATCAACCCGTTCCCCACCTCTGGGCTGTCGGCGACGTGACCGGCAAGTTGATGCTGGCGCACACGGCGGCTGCTCAGGGCACGGTCGCTGTGGACAACATCCTCGGCCACAGCCGCCAGATCGATTACCGCAGCATTCCGGCGGCCACCTTCACCCATCCCGAGATCAGCTCGGTCGGCCTCACCGAAGCAGACGCCAAGGAGCTTGCGGCCAAGGAAGGCTTTCAGCTCGGAGCGGTGCGCAGCTACTTCAAGGCCAATTCCAAGGCTCTTGCTGAGCTGGAGAGTGATGGCCTGATGAAGCTTCTGTTCAACAAGGCCAGCGGCGAGGTGCTGGGGGCTCACATCTACGGTCTGCACGCCGCCGATCTGATTCAGGAAGTGGCCAATGCCGTGGCTCGTCGCCAGAGCGTGCGTCAGCTGTCCACCGAAGTGCACACCCACCCAACGCTCAGCGAGGTGGTGGAAGTGGCCTACAAGCAGGCCGCAGGTCAGCTCGTCTCCTGAATCGATCAACCCTTTACTTGAACCATGGAGATCCGTCGTCGTCCCCCCAATCCGAAGGTGCGCGTGGCGCATCTGGAATACGCCGTTCCGCACGATGAGCAGGAACCCAGGCACATCCTGGAGAAAATCGTCTGGGCCAAGGACCGTGAGGTCGATGCGGCGCGTGAGCGGGTCCCCCCTGGAGAACCTCAAGCGCCAGATCGACGAGCTGCCTCCCACCCGCGACTTCATCGCTGCCCTGCGTTCCGCTCCGGTGCTGCCGGCCGTCATCGCTGAGGTGAAGAAGGCCAGTCCAAGCAAGGGAGTGATCAGGGAAAACTTCGACCCCGTAGCCATTGCCCGGGCCTACGCAGCCGGAGGTGCCAGCTGTCTTTCCGTGCTCACCGACAAGACGTTCTTCCAGGGCGGCTTTGATGTGCTGGTGGAGGTGCGACAGGCGGTGGATCTTCCCCTGCTCTGCAAGGAATTCGTGCTCAGTCCCTACCAGCTGTTCCAGGCCCGTGCGGCTGGCGCCGATGCCGTGCTGCTGATCGCCGCGATTCTCACGGACCAGGATCTGCGCTATCTGCGGAAAGCCGCCGCCAGTCTTGGCCTGGACGTTCTGGTGGAGGTTCACGACGCCGGCGAGCTGGAGAGGGTGCTGACCCTCGGTGAATTCCCGCTGATCGGAATCAACAACAGGGATCTCACCAGCTTCGAGACGGATCTGACGACCACCGAGCGACTGACCGAGGACTTTCGACCTCGTCTTCAGCAGCAGCAGGCTCTGCTGGTCAGTGAATCCGGCCTCTTCAGCCGCTCTGATCTCGATCGGGTCCAGGCAGCCGGTGCAGGAGCCGTGCTGGTGGGGGAGGCGTTGATGCGTCAGCAGGACGTGCAGATGGCCCTGACCACGCTGATCGGTGGATAGATCCGACCGGTCCTGCAGAATCAACGTCTTCGGAGCAGTGCAGTGCTGATCAGCGTCCTCACCGGTTTCGCCGCCGGTGCTGTTCACGTGGTCGGTGGAGCCGACCATCTCGTGGCCATGGCTCCGTTCTCCCTGCGGAAGCCCCTGCCGGCCTTGCGGGCCGGCCTGGCCTGGGGGGCCGGCCACTCCGTCGGAGTGGTGGTGCTGGCGCTGATCGCGATCGGAATCAAGGATCTGGCCCACGTGAAGGCGATGTCTGCCTGGGCGGAGTTCCTGGTGGGCGTGGCTCTGCTGGTGGTCGGTGGCCTGGCGGTGCGAACCGCCTTCGGTCTGGAACTGCACAGCCATGAACACCATCACGAAGGTGACGCAATCCACCAGCACCTGCACCTGCATGTCCGGGGTCAGAGCAACCACCGCCGGCATGCCCATGCCGCGTCGGGACTGGGGCTTCTGCACGGTCTGGCGGGGGCCAGTCATCTGCTGGCTGTGATTCCGGCTCTGGCCCTTCCACCTCTCGGTGCCGCGACCTATCTGCTGTCGTATCTCTGCGGCTCGATGGCAGCGATGCTCGCCGTTGTGGCTGTGGTCTCCTTCCTCACCCTGCGCAGCGGCGCCAGGCTGCTGCCCCTCCTGGTCGGAGGCACCGGTGCACTCTCCATCCTCACGGGTGTCTTCTGGTTGCACCGCACGTCAGCGGCGATGTTCTGAAGGGGGCGTTCCGAGCGGCGTCGCTCAGCGCACCACAGACGTCACCTCGCCGATCAGCAGCCGAGAGGGGACAACCCCGAACTGACGGCTGTCCGTGCTTGCCCCAGGGTTGTCACCGAGCAGAACAAGACCCCCGTCCTGGACGTCCGCCATCCGCTTGATGATCCGGGTCGCGGGTCGATCAGGATGGCGTGCCACAACGATCGAGCCGAGGGCTGGAAGCGTCGCCCCGGCCTGCCTCGGCGTGATCAGAACCAGGTCACCGGGTACCAGGGTCGGTGCCATGGAAAAGCCGTCGACACGCATGTGACGACGGCGAAACAGAAACAGGGCAAGCAGATCGCTGAGAGCTGCTTGCGGAGGAGGCTGGCCTATCTGAGGCTGAATGGGCTCAGGAGGCTGTGACCCAGGCATCGCTGCGGCCCTTGGACTGCCAGAACATGCCGTGGATTTTCTCCACAGCTGCCATCAGTTCCTCGGCTTTGGCCTGATCGATGTTCACCTTGCAGGCGCTGCAGAGCTTGGCTGCCTTCCAGAAGGTGTCGTGCAGGTCAGGGAAGGTGGCCAGGTGGTCGGGCTTGAAATAGTCCGTCCAGAGAATCAGCAGCTCCTTCTTGGTCTTCTGGGCCTCCTCTTCCTTGATGGCCACGTAACGACCGAAGGTGTTGTTGAACGCGGCCAGGGCGGCGGCGTCGCCGGCAGCGGGTGCCTCCAGGCCCTTCAGCTTCTTGGTCATGGACAGCACCGCTTCGGCTGCCACACGGGCAGAGGCGGGGTCGTAAACACCACAGGGGCCGTCGCAGTGAGCCTCGACAACAGGGGCGGGAAGGGCACTGACGAGGGCGGTGAGGGCCGAGCGCAGCATCGGATAAGAGTGGGTTTGGCTTGATCTGAGCCTAACTGCCACTCACTTCCTCACGTCGAGCAGCTCGACCTCGAAGATCAGCGTCGCGTTGGGGGGAATCACGCCTCCGGCGCCGCGGTTCCCGTAGGCCAGATCAGGCGGAATCACGAGTTTGCGCTTGCCGCCAACCTTCATCCCGGCCACGCCTTCATCCCAGCCCTTGATCACCCTGCCGGCTCCCAGAGGAAAGCTGAAGGGGCCGCGCCCGTAGCTGCTGTCGAACTCCTTGCCGCTCTCCAGCGTGCCGCGGTAGTTGACGACCACTGTCTGTCCGGGAGCCGCCTCTGCGCCGCTCCCGATCTCCAGTTCGGTGATGCTCAGTCCGCTGGTGGTCAGGCGGGTGTCGGGGCTCTCCAGGGGACCACCCAGAGCGGAAGCGTCGGCGAGGGTGTCGTCGGGTGCCATGGCGAAAAGCGTCGGGTTGGGGTCGTCCGGATCGAGTTCGAAGCCTGGGCTGGTTCTGGCTTTGGCCGTGCTGGGCCCGGAACTGATCTCAGACGAAACAGCAGTGTTGACGGTTGCGTTGACGGTCGAGGGCGCCACCAGCTGGCTGACAAGGGCCAGCAGCAGACAGAGAACGCAGACGGTGGAACTGATCAGGATGTCGCGCACGGGAACCGGTTCGGACCGGCTGATTCTGCCCTCCGGTTCATTCCACCCGGTTCAGCTGACGCAGCTGCTGTTCGAGTCGATCGATGCGACCTCGCAGTTCATCGAGTTCCTTCTGGCTTGCCACACCGATGTCCTGGAGAAGGTTGTCGCGGTTGCGCTCCAGTTTGCGTTCCGCCTGCTCCTCCAATTCCGGCGTCTCGCCCCGCAGCGCCTTCATGACGTCGTCCACGAGGGCTGAGGCCTGGTTCGGATCCAGTCGTCCGCTGCTGACCCAGGCCTGGCTGACCCCGCGCAGCCGATCAGCCACCAGGCTGGTGGTGCCGAGGCCACGGAGCAGCAGTTGCTGGAGCGGATTGGCAGCGTCCATCCGAGGGCGGTGAGACTCCAGGACAGGATGCCTCTGACCGGACGACCGTGACCATGGGAGATCACCGATCCCAGCCCTGGCTGCAGGCGCTCTCCGGTGGAGTTCTGGCCGGACTGGCTCCGGCTGGTCTGGGTCCCCTGCTGATGATCCCAGGCCTGGCGCTGCTCTGGTCCATCGCGGAGCGTCCTCGCCTGGCGGCCCTCTGGGGTGCTGTGGCGGTTCTGATCAGCCACCGCTGGCTGCTGTCCCTGCACCCGCTCACCTGGATGGGGGTGCCGTCTCTGCTCAGTCTTCCCGTTGCCGTGGCGATCTGGATGGTCTGTGCTGCCTCTGCGGCGGTGCTGGTGGGCCTCTGGTCGCTGCTGGCGCGCTGGTCCGGAACGCCGGTGCTGCTGCTCGCAGCGGTTTGGGGGGTCGCTGAGGTGATGCTGGCCGCTGGTCCACTGTTCTGGATCGGGGTCGGTGGCAGCACCCTGCCTTTGGATCGTCCTCTGGCGGGCCTCTCCCGTTGGATCGGAGCTGGCGGACTGGCGACCCTTCAGTTGCTCTGGGGATGGGCAGCCTGCAGCCTGTGGCGCTGGCGTCCAGGACGGCGGCGTCTGGCTGTGATCACCGTCGCCAGCGTGCTGCTGGCCCATGGCCTCGGGGGCCTGCTGCTGAGGGGTGCCGCCACGGGACAACCGGCATCGGAGCCGGAGCTCCTGCGGCTGGCGGCCTGGCAGCCGGCCATCCCCACCCGAGAGAAGTTCACCCCGGAGCGCCGGCAGCAGTTTCCATCAGCACTGCAGCGGGCTCTGGCGGAGGCCGATGAGCTCGGTGCCGGACTGCTGGTGGCACCGGAAGGCACCCTTCCGGTGGGTTGGACGCTCCCCGATGCCGCTCCACTGCCGTTGCTGAGTGGTGGCTTCCGCTGGGAGTTGGGCCAGCAGCGCAGCAGCCTGCTGCTGCTGGAGCCAGGTGGCGTCGAACCCCTCCCCCTGCTCGACAAGCATCGGCTTGTTCCGCTGGGGGAATGGCTTCCACCATTGCCACTGGGGCTCACCGCCGGACTCTCCGCGGTGGGCGGCCTGCATCCGGGAACACCATCCCGTGCCCTGGCGGGTTTGCAACCGGCTGGAGCGGCAGCGATCTGCTACGAGATCAGCGACGGTCGGGCGCTGGCGGCAGCCTCCGCGGAAGGGGCGCGCTGGCTGCTGGCAGTCGCCAATCTCGATCCCTATCCACAATTGCTGCAGCGCCAGTTCACGGCTCTCGGGCAGCTGCGGGCCCTTGAGAATGACCGGGATCTCCTGAGTGTTGCGAACACCGGTCCCACCGTTCTGATCAAGGCGGATGGCCGGGTCCATCCGCTGCTGCCTCCGCTTCAGGAAGGGGTGGCCCTGGCGGAGCTGCGGCCGCGTGCGTCAACGACCCTCTACGCCCGCTGGAGGGATGTGGTGCTGCTGCCGCTGTTGGTGGTCGGCATGCTGCGGCTGCTGGCATCACGCTGAATCAGTCCTCCGCCCAGCACCACGTCGCCGTCGTAGAAGACAGCGGCCTGGCCTGGGGTGATCGAGAACTGCGCCTCGTTGAACTCCACGGCGCAGCGATACGGACGGTCCCTGGCGTGGTCCGCATCGGTGGCCTCAAGCGGAGAGATCCGGGCCTGCACCGGCTCGCTGCGATAGCGCACCTGAACCTCCACGTTGAGGGGGGCTGTCGGGGGATCGATCGACACCCAGTTCACCGCCCCGACCGGGCAGGAGCCACAACCGGCTTCCGCCCTGGGCGCCACCACGACGCGATTCATGGCCGGATCGAGTCGGATCACATGCAGGGGTTCCGACCAGGCAACTCCGAGGCCCTTGCGCTGGCCGATCGTGAAATGTTCGATCCCGTCGTGCTGGCCCACCACCGTGCCGTCGGCGAGAACGATCTCTCCGTCCCTTGGAGGCAGGTAGGCGTCGAGGAAAGCCCGCATGGAGCCGTGATGCTCCGCCAGGCAGAGGTCCTGACTTTCCGGCTTGTCAGCGGTGCGCAGTCCGAAGCGTGCCGCTTCCAGCCGTGTATCCGGCTTGGTCAGTTCCCCGAGCGGAAAGACGATGCGCCCGAGCATGTCCTGACTGAGGTCGTAGAGGAAGTAGCTCTGGTCCTTGTGGGAGTCGAGGCCGCGCAGCAGCTGGTGGCGTCCGCTCTCGCCACCGTGGCGGATTCGGGCGTAGTGCCCGGTTGCGATGCGCGGCAGCCCCCGTTCCTCGCGGGCCCACGCGAGCATCGGTCCGAATTTCACCGAGCGGTTGCACTGGGAGCAGGGCAGTGGCGTGATGCCGTCCCGGTAGCCGTCGACGAGGCGTCCGACGATCTCCCGCTGAAATGTGTCGCGGCTGTCCACGACATGGTGTGGAATCCCGAGCTGGCTGCAGATTCCGGCGGCATCGACCAGCCCTTCCGCGCAGCACGATCCCTTGCCACTCATCAACCAGAGCGTCAGACCCTCAACGGTCCAACCGGCCTCCACCAGAAGGGCTGCAGTCAGTGAGCTGTCCACTCCTCCGGAGAGTCCAACGGCGACACGGTGATCACCCGGCCACTGCCGCAGACGCTCCAGGGCTGCCTGACCGGCAGGAGTGGAGCTGAGACCGGAGGACATCGGCGCGAGTGGGCGTGATTCCAGTCTGAACTGCCACCGGCAAGCCATCCATCCGGAGTGGTCATGAATTGCCTGCAGGTGAAAACGGCGAATGTCAGCAAAAGCAGATGTCAGGCGGGCGCGGTTCTGGACTGAGCTGTTTCACGTGAGACACCAGCATTACCAACGTTTTTTGGTTGGTACGAATCGAATGTTTTTTTCAATGTTCGTTTTCAAAGATTTTGAATGTTTCGATTTGCTGGTCCGAATCTGAAAGGTTGCTGAAATCACCGCGCCATTTGCTCTGCCCATAAGAAAGTCATTCCCAACACATCTCTGACGAGGGACATGGTTTCTACCGCCCCAAGGCCTGCAGAGACGCAGCGCCGTCGCAGCAGCGATCCGGTCAGTTGGTACCTGGCGACCATCGGTCGGATTCCTCTGCTCACCCCGGCTGAGGAAATCGAACTGGGCAACCAGGTTCAGAAAATGATGGAGCTCACGGAAGACGGTTCGAAGTCTTTCGACGAAAGCGCTCTCACCACTCAGCAGCGCCGAATGATCCGCATCGGTCGGCGGGCGAAGGAAAGAATGATGAAAGCCAATCTTCGGCTTGTTGTCAGCGTCGCGAAAAAATACCAAGGCAAAGGTCTTGAACTTCTTGACCTGATTCAGGAAGGATCTCTCGGCCTTGAGCGGGCGGTTGAGAAATTTGACCCCACCCGTGGGTACAAATTTTCCACCTATGCCTTCTGGTGGATCCGTCAGAGCATGACGCGTGCCATCGCCTGTCAGTCCAGAACGATCCGTCTGCCTGTCCACCTCAGCGAGCGCCTCACCACCATCCGCAAGGTCAGCCTTGACCTGGCTCACAAACTCGGCGCGATGCCCAGCCGGGTCGAGATCGCGGAAGCGATGGACATCCCTCTCGATGAGCTCGACTCCCTGCTTCGCCAGGCGCTCACCACCAGCAGCCTTGATGCCCCGGTGAACGGAGAGGAAGGTCGCAGCTTCCTCGGTGATCTGATCGCCGACTCCTCACTCGATGAGCCCCTGGACATCGTTGAGCAGCGGATTCACCACGAGCAGCTGGGTCGCTGGCTCAGCCATCTCAGCGATCAGGAACAGCATGTTCTGCGACTTCGTTTCGGGCTCGAGGGCAATGAGCGCCACACGCTCGCCGAGATTGGCCGCTTGATGGAAGTGTCACGGGAGCGGGTGCGTCAGGTGGAGCTGAAAGCACTCCGCAAGCTCCGCAATCTCACCCGACGCCTGCCCAGCGGCATCTGATCAAGTTTGAGAACGTCTGGGCGGGACTTTTCAGTCCTCAGCCCAGATGTAACGGGTCAGTTCCGAGGGATCGGGCTCCGGAGCCGACAGGGCGAAGTCCACACAGTCTTCGACCACAGCATCGATTTCTTTCTCGATCGCTCGCAGTTCATCGCTCTGGACCAGCCCAGCGCCGCTGAGGTCACGTTCCAGCGCTTTGAGCGGATCACGCTCGGCCCAGAACTGTTTCTCCTGCTCCGAACGCAGCTCGTCGGGGTCAGCCAGGGAGTGGCCACGGAATCGATAGGTGAGGCACTCGAGCAGCGTCGGTCCCTCGCCTGCGCGGGCTCGTTCGATGGCTCGCTGAGCTGCCGCTCGAACGGCCAGCACATCCATGCCATCCACCTCTTCTCCAGCCATGCCAAAGGCTCCGGCCTTGCGCCAGATCTCAGGGTCACTGGTGGCCCGGTCATGCGCCATGCCGATCGCCCACTTGTTGTTCTCAACAACGAAAATGATCGGCAGCTTCCAGAGCTGGGCCATGTTCAGGCATTCGAAGAACTGGCCGTTGTTGCAGGTTCCGTCACCGAAAAATGCTGCGGTGACTGCGTTGCTTGAGGAGTCACCGAGGGCGTCGCGCCGGTAGCGACTGGTGAAGGCCGATCCGAGGGCAACCGGAATTCCTTCGGCGATGAAGGCGAAGCCTCCGAGCAGATGATGTTCCTTGGAGAACAGGTGCATCGAGCCTCCCCGGCCTTTGCTGCAACCCGTTTCCTTCCCGAACAGTTCACTCATCACCTGCCGTGCCGGCACTCCGGCGCTCAGGGCATGGACGTGATCCCGGTAGGTGCTGCAGAACCAGTCGTGCTGACGCTTCATCGCACCGATGACGCCGGTGCTGACAGCTTCCTGACCGTTGTAGAGATGCACGAACCCGAACATCTTGCCCCGGTAGTACATCTCGGCGCACTTGTCCTCGAAACGCCGACCGAGGGTCATGTCTCGATAAAGCGCCAGGCCGGTCTCACGGTCGACGCTGGCTCGCTGAGCCGTGACCAGTGAGGAGAGACGCTCGGCATGAGGACCGGCGGCCGCTGAGGTGATCGGAGCGGACTCGACCGCGAGGTCCTGACCCATGCCCTTCAAGACAACAGAGACCGACTGTAAGGGCCAACGGATGAGAAATAGGCAAAATCCCAGACACTGACTAAAGTTCGCAGCTATTGCGTGCGCTGGTGGTGGACCTGCCCATCGATCATTTCCGACTGCTGGGCGTCAGTCCTTCCTCGGATGCTCAGGCCATTCTTCGCAAGCTTCAGAGTCGTTGCGATCACCCGCCGGATCAGGGATTCACCCACGAGGTGCTGCAGCAGCGTCAGGTCCTGCTGCAGCGATCCGCGGACCTGCTGACGGATCAGGAGCGACGGGAGGAGTACGAAGCAGCGTTGCTGCAGCTCAGTGAGACGCACCCGGATGGAACCGTCGGTCTCGATCTGGCCTCCAGCAGTGAGGTGGCGGGACTGATCCTGCTGTGGGAAGCCCGGGCCTCCCATGAAGCCTTCCAGTTGGCGCGTCAGGGGCTGCAACCACCGCAGGCACCAGCGCTTGGCAGTGGGCGTGAAGCCGATCTCACCCTGCTGGCAGCTCTCGCCTGTTGTGATGCGGCGGCGGAAGACCGGGAGTTGCGCCGTTATGAGGTGGCCGCCGGGTTGCTGCAGGAGGGGATTGAGCTCCAGCAGCGGATGGGCAAGCTTCCTGATCAACAGGCCAAGCTCGAGCAGGCACTTCAGGCCCTGCATCCTTATCGGGTCCTTGACCTGCTCAGTCGTGATCTCAGCGATCAGCAGGCCCATCTGCGAGGTCTCGCTCTGCTCAATCAGTTGGTCAGCGAGCGGGGCGGTCTCGAGGGGGAAGCCGCGGATGCCGGCACGGCCCAGCTGGCCCAGTCGGATTTCGAGACCTTCTTCCAGCAGATCCGCCGCTTTCTGACGGTTCAGGAGCAGATTGATCTGTTCGGCAGCTGGTACGAACAGGGCTCCGAGGAGGCGGGATGTCTGGTGGTGTTCGCGTTGACGGCCGCAGGCTTCACCCGCCGCAAGCCCGAGCTGTTGGAGCAGGCCCGGGAACAGCTGGTGCTGCTGAAAACACCGGATCTCGATCCCATGCCGCTGCATGGCTGCATCGATCTGCTTCTGGGTGATGTGGCGGAGGCCGCTCTGCGCTTCGGCAGTTTGCGCGACCCCGACCTGAAGGACTGGTTCGCAGACCATCCCGGCGATGAGCTCGCTGCTCAGTGCGACTACTGCCGCGTCTGGCTGGAGCGGGACGTTCTTCCCGGTTACCGCGATGTGGAACCGGCCGGGGTTGACCTGGATGCCTGGTTCGCCGATCGCGATGTGCAGGCATATGTGGACCGATTGGATCGCCAGGCCGCCCGTCAGGAGGAGAGTCCCACCGGCTCCGGAATGCCTGACTGGCTGCCGCTGCTCGATCGTCCTGTCTCCGAGGAGCCGGAGGAGGACAGCGTCCCGGCCGGGGAGCCGGAGTCGGCGACACTTGCCTGGACCCGGCAGTTGCCCCTTGGGGCGATGTCACGCATCGCCGGTGCGGTGGTGGCCGCCCTGGTGACCGCTCTTGTGGTTCAGGCCCTGATGCGACAGCGAACCAGCAGTCCCAGCTCGGAACCCACGCCCATTCCTGTGATGCCGGCGGAACCTCAGGCTGAGCCCTCAGCACCGCAGGCGACCCTGAAGCCTGAGAAGGGGACCGTCTCCGCGCCTCAGCCGCTGACGGCTGATCAACCGACGAACGATCAACTTCAGGCCCTGGTGCAGGCCTGGCTGGATGGCAAGGCCAGCGCCCTGGCCGGCACCGGAGATCCTGCTCGCGATCTGGCGCCCATCGCCCGCGAGCGTCTGGTGGAGCGGGTGCAGGCGGAACAGGCGGCTGATGCCGCGGCCGGCCGCAGCAAGCTGATCGAGGCCTCCGTGACCGCTGTGGGTCCGGTGAACCGTGCACCTCAGCGGATCGCCGTTGGGGCGCAGGTTGCCTACGCCGACAAGACCCTGGGTGGAAACGGTCAGGTGCTGGAGCAGACGGAGCCCGGAACTCTCTCCCTCACCTATGTCTTCGGAAGGGACGGCAAGGAGTGGAAACTGCACGAGTACATCCCCGGTCGCTGAACCGGGGAGCATCGCTTTTTACGATCACTGCACTGAGCCTGATGGCTGCCGAAGATGTTTGACGAGCTATCAGCCCGTTTTGAGGATGCGGTCAAGGGGCTGAAAGGCCAGGACAAGATCAGCGAAACCAACGTCGAAGGGGCGTTGAAAGACGTGCGTCGCGCCCTGCTGGAGGCGGATGTGAGCCTGCCGGTGGTGAAGGATTTCGTCGCTGAGGTGCGTGAGAGGGCTGTCGGCGCCGAGGTGGTGCGCGGCGTCAGCCCGGATCAGAAGTTCATCCAGGTGGTGCACGAACAGCTGGTGGAGGTGATGGGCGGCGATAACGCTCCGCTGGCGAAGGCGACTGAGGCACCGACGGTCGTGCTGATGGCAGGCCTGCAGGGGGCCGGCAAGACGACCGCCACCGCGAAGCTGGGCCTTCATCTCAAGGATCAGGGCCGTCGGGCCTTGATGGTGGGGGCTGATGTCTATCGACCTGCTGCCATCGACCAGCTGAAGACGCTGGGCGCACAGATCGATGTCGAGGTGTTCAGCCTCGGTTCGGATGCCAAGCCAGAAGACATTGCTGCCGCTGGTCTGGAGAAAGCGAGGCAGGAGGGCTTCGACACGTTGCTGGTCGACACCGCAGGTCGCCTGCAGATCGACACCGACATGATGGAAGAGATGGTGCGGATCCGCACCGCGGTGCAGCCGGATGAGGTGCTGCTGGTGGTCGACTCGATGATCGGCCAGGAGGCGGCCGAACTCACCCGATCGTTCCACGAGCAGGTGGGTATCACGGGAGCCGTGCTCACCAAGCTCGATGGTGATTCCCGCGGTGGAGCGGCGCTGTCGATCCGCAAGGTGAGCGGTCAGCCGATCAAGTTCATCGGCACCGGCGAAAAGGTGGAGGCCCTGCAGCCGTTCCATCCGGAACGGATGGCCAGCCGCATCCTCGGCATGGGCGATGTGCTCACGCTGGTGGAGAAGGCCCAGAAGGAGGTGGAGCTCGCTGATGTCGAGCAGATGCAGAAGAAGCTGCAGGAGGCGACGTTTGACTTCTCGGATTTCGTGAAGCAGATGCGCTTGATCAAGCGCATGGGATCGCTGGGTGGCCTGATGAAAATGATCCCGGGCATGAACAAGATCGATGACGGCATGCTCAAGCAGGGGGAGCAGCAGCTGAAGCGGATCGAGTCGATGATCGGTTCGATGACGCCGATGGAACGGCAGAACCCCGATCTTCTGGCCAGCCAGCCCTCCCGCCGCCGCCGCATCGCTGCCGGCAGTGGCCATCAATCGGCGGATGTGGACAAGGTGCTGGCGGATTTTCAGAAGATGCGCGGCTTCATGCAGCAGATGAGTCAGGGCAACATGCCCGGCATGGGTGGGATGCCTGGAATGGGCGGCATGCCCGGCATGGGCGGGATGCCTGGCATGGGCGGGATGCCAGGGATGGGTGGCATGCCCGGACAGGCCGGTGGCAAGCGCGGCAGGGGCGCTGCGGCTCCGAAGCGTCAGAAGCCCGGCAAGAAGAGAAAAGGCTTCGGAGCTCTCTGATCGGCCACCCGGTATGTTGGTTGTTTGGCAGGCGTTGCAGCGCTGCCTGAATCCACACCACTCCTCAACACCAGGGCCACGATGATCAAGCTCCGCCTGAAGCGGTTCGGCAAGAAGCGGGAAGCGAGCTTCCGCCTCGTGGCCTGCAACAGCACATCCCGCCGTGATGGCCGTCCGCTCGAGGAGCTCGGTTTCTACAACCCCCGCACCAAGGAAACACGCCTCGATACGGAAGCCATCCGTGAGCGTCTTGGCCAGGGAGCTCAGCCCACCGATGTGGTCCGCACCCTGCTGGAGCGCGGTGGTCTGATTGAGAAGTCCATTCGTCCGGCCGAGACCGTCGGCAAGGCCAAGCAGGCCGCTGCCCGGGATGCAGCGGTGAAGCAGGCCGCCAAGGAGGCTGCCGAGGCCAAGGCTGCTGCTGAAGCAGAGGCTGCCGCCGCTGCGTCCTCCGAGGGTGAATCCAGCGAAGGCGAGCCCACCGAAAGCTGATCCTCCGGTGACCGCCAGCGGCGAGCGCAGCCGTTTCATTCTGGATCTTCCCGATCCTGAAGCAGCCCTTGCCCTGGCGGGGGAGGCGGAATCAACCCTGCATCGCCTGGAGTCCCTCACTGGCGCATCCCTCGTTCTGCGCGGGTTGCAGCTGGTGATCACAGGACGCTCTGCGCAACTGGAGCGTGCCGCCGCCGTTGTCGAGCTGGTGCGGCCGATCTGGCAGCAGGGCCAGGCGGTTTCCTCGGTGGACCTGCAGGCGGCGCTCGGGGCTCTGGAGGCCGGCCGCGGCGATGACCATGCCGCCATGGGTGAGCAGGTGCTGGCCCGCAGTCAGACCGGCGGGCTGCTCAGGCCTCGCACGCTTCGCCAGAAGCAGTACGTGGATGCGATGGAGCGCCACGATCTCACCTTTGCCCTTGGGCCCGCTGGCACCGGCAAGACCTTTCTGGCCGCGGTGCTCGCGGTGCGGATGCTCACGGAGCGCAGGGTGGAGCGCTTGGTGCTGACACGCCCAGCGGTGGAGGCGGGGGAACGCCTGGGATTTCTGCCTGGTGACCTGCAGCAGAAGGTGGATCCCTACCTGCGCCCGCTGTACGACGCTCTGCATTCCCTGCTTGGCCCCGAAAAGACAGCAACGCTTCTGGAGAAGGGAGTGATCGAGGTGGCCCCTCTGGCCTACATGCGGGGACGCACCCTCAGCGATGCCTTCGTCATTCTCGATGAGGCCCAGAACACGACACCGGCCCAGATGCGCATGGTGCTCACCAGGCTCGGTGAACGGTCCCGCATGGTGGTGACCGGGGACATCACCCAGGTCGATCTGCCGTCAGGTCAGCTCAGCGGACTGCTGGAGGCCTCCGAGGTTCTTGATGGCGTCGATGGGGTTGCCGTCTGCCGGCTCACGTCATCGGATGTGGTGCGCCACCCCCTGGTGCAGCGGGTTGTGGAGGCTTATGCCCGTCGTGATGTCGCCCCTGCGTCACGGCACGTGCATCGATAGGGGGATCCGCACCTCAGACCATTGCCAGCACTGTCAAAGTGATGGGAGTGATTGGTGTCCGGTCGACATGCCAGCCAGCAGCAATTTCCAGCAGGCCATCCGCGAGGCGCAGTCCAGCGCCCTGGTCGGCCCCAATGTCGTGAACAAGGCCCTCCCCTACGTCGGCGGAGGCATGGTGCTGACCTCCGTCGGAGTGATCGGCGGGTTATCGATGATGTCGTCGCCGATGTTCATGCCCCTCTTCTGGGTGGCGATCATCGGCAATCTGATCCTGTTCTTCGTCGCCCAGAACGTGGCGATGAAGGGCAACAACGCCACCGCGTTACCGCTGCTCTCGGTTTACAGCCTGATCACCGGTTTCACTCTCAGTGGACTGGTGGCGCTTGCGGGAGCCGTTGCCGGTGTCGGTGCCGTCGGAACCGCGGCGCTGGCCACCGGTATCACGTTCGTGATCGCGTCGATCGTCGGACGTCGCATGAGTGACAGCGTCGGTCAGGCGCTCTCCGGAGTGGTCGGTCTTGGCTTGATCGGTCTGATCCTGGCGATGGTGGTGCAGTTCATCGGAGGGATCTTTGCCCCTGAGATGTTCCATGGCACCAGCTTCGAACTGATGATCGCCGGCTTCGGCACGGTGCTGTTCGTCGGAGCCGCCTTCGTTGACTTCTACACGATGCCCCGCACCTACCGGGATGACCAATACCTGGCCGGTGCCCTGAGCATGTATCTGACTTACATCAACCTGTTCATCTTCATTCTGCGCCTGATCATCGTTCTCAACGGTGGCAGCCGTCGGGACTGACCATCCACCGAAGCACAGGTTGTGAATCTCAGAAACCCCGGTTGATCCGGGGTTTTTTCATGGGTCGGCGACGTCGTACACGCTGGTGCTGATCGCTTGCCTCTGTTCGGCGTCGTAGCCCCACTTCTCCAGGAAGCTGACGTCATCCCCCCGGTTGTCGAGCGCGGCCTCAAGCAGCTGTTCGAGCCGTTCCTTCACGTCTGCCGGCTCCAGCTGCCGCAGCAGTTCGGTGCAGCGAGCCGTCACCCGCTCAGAACCCGCCTGCTGCGCTGCATCTCCCTGGCGTCGGTGATGCAGGGCCATGGCGCTGCTCATCGCCAGGTTGCGAACGGTCAGATCCACCACGCCGGCACCGCCGGCCCGCAGCTGCCCCACCACCGGATCGGGCAGCCGATCCATCAGGGCGCTGTCGCCTGCCAGGCTCACCACGAAAAACCCCCTGGCACCATCGCGGCTCGCGATGATCTCGCCGACGCGGTCCGCCAGCACTTCATCGCTGATTTCCTCGTTCTCCCACTGCTGCAGCCAGGTGGCGGTGATCTCCATCGCCTGCTGGAAGGTGGGTGCGGCGCTTGCCATGACCAGGTGACACTCCAGGGAGCAGGCTATGGGGTTCATCCCCGGCACCCCGACCGCATGACCCTCGCCACCCCGGAGGATTTCCGCTCAGGGTTCGTTGCACTCATCGGACGCCCCAACGTGGGCAAATCCACCTTGGTGAACAGGATGGTGGGGGAGAAGGTGGCGATCACCTCCCCCGTGGCGCAGACCACTCGCAACCGCCTGCGGGCGATCGTCACCACGGATGCTGCGCAGTTGGTGCTGGTGGACACCCCGGGCATTCACAAGCCGCATCATTTGCTCGGGGAGCGGCTGGTGCAGAGCGCCCGCAGTGCCATCGGTGAGGTGGACCTTGTGCTGCTGTTGCTGGAGGGGTGCGAACGGCCCGGCCGCGGCGACGCGTTCATCGTCAATCTGCTGCGTGAGCAGCGCTTGCCGGTGCTGGTGGCCCTCAACAAATGGGATCGGGTTCCCGATGGTCAGGAGGACTCAGCCGAGCAGACATACCGGGATCTGCTCACGGGCACCGACTGGCCGCTGCATCGCTGCAGCGCACTGGAGGGTGATGGCTGCGGGGATCTCGCGACGGCGATGGCGGGTTGTTTGCCGCAGGGGCCGCTGCTGTACCCGCCGGAGATGGTCTGTGATCAGCCGGAGCGGGTGCTGCTGGCGGAACTGATCCGCGAGCAGGTGTTGCTGCAGACCCGCGAGGAGGTGCCCCACAGTGTCGCCGTCATGATCGATCGGGTCGAGGAGATGCCTGCTCAGGGCAAGGGGCAGGGCCGAACGGCCGTGCTGGCCACGGTCTTGGTGGAGCGCAAGAGTCAGAAAGGCATCCTCATCGGTAAGGGGGGCTCCATGCTGAAGACCATCGGTCAGGGAGCCCGTCTGCAGATGCAGACGCTCATCGATGGTCCGGTGTATCTGGAGCTGTTCGTGAAGGTGGTGCCGGATTGGCGCAGCAAACCGCAACGGCTCAATGAGCTCGGCTACGGCGATCAGGGCAGCTGATCCGTTCTGGCGTCGACCTAGTCTCCGGCCCATGCTCACCTTGCTGACACGCACCAAGAGCTTTCGGGATCCCTGGGTGGGCAGTCCGGCTCTGAACAGGCACTGGCAGCTGCACCGCCGCCGGGTTCAGCTGGCCGAGTCCCTGTGCCGCTGGAGACGACTGTTGCGACCGGTTGAGGTCAGCGACCTGCAGCGCGATGGTGTGATCGCGATCCGGAACTGGCTGCCCGTCGACCGTTTCGAGGCACTTCGTGAGGAGGTGGAGCAGGCGGTCGCCGATGCGGAACGGCGGCACCCCATCACCCCTGGAGAGCAGGTCGGCTTCCAGCCCAAGCAGCCCTTCCCCGGAGGGTTTGATCGGTTTGACGGCGGCACCCTCAACCGCTTTCTGCATATCGATGCCGCAGCGCTGCCGCACGCAGCGGACTTCTCGGGCGATCCCCGCCTCTCGCGTTGCTCACGTCAGGTGATCGGTCTGCCGCAGCAGGCCCGCAAGCTCGATATCTATCTCACGGTTCATGGTGAGGAGTCACGCACTCCGGATCTGCAGAAGGAGCTGCATCGCGACACCTTTTTTCGTGCCTTGAAGTTCTGGTATTTCCTCTGGCCGGTTGAGCCCCAGGACGGCCCCTTTGAATACGTCCCCGGCAGTCACCGTCTCGGCGCTCGGCGGCTGCAGTGGGAGCAGCGCACAGCGGATGCTGCCATCCATCATCAGCGTCAGCCGGATGTGTCCGGCTCCTTCCGGATTCACGAGGACGCTCTGGCCGAACTGGATCTGCCGGCGCCGAAGGCCTTCACCTGTCCGGCCAACACTCTGGTGCTGGCTGATGTCTTCGGTTTTCATCGCCGTGGATCGGCGCTGCCGGGGCGGCGACGCCTGTCTCTCTACGGCTGGAACCGGCCTTACCCCTTCCTGCCGATCACCTGGTGAGACCGACTGAGAAGATGGCGTGATGAGCGATCAAGCCTTCCCTCCCGCAGATCCTGCGTCGTTTCTGGCCCTCTGCGCTGGCGAGTGGATGAGTCTGCGCAGCAGCTTCGCCCTCTCCAACGGTGATGACGACTGGCACACCAGCGAACGCGGAGAGCTGACGGTTCGCTTCGAATCCGGCAGTGGAGAGCTGCTGGGTCGATTGCTGGTGGAGCCTCCCGGTGGACGTGGGCGCTCGCTCGGCTTCGTGGATGGTGGTGAGCTCACGGTCGATGAGGAGAGCCGCGGTGAATGGCGCTTCTGGCCGGATGGAAGTGTCGAACTCGATCTCCCGCAGCCCGATGGTTCGCTGGTGCAGGAACGCATCTGGTTCACCCGAGCCAACCTGCGACTGCGCAGCACCACCGCGGTGGATGCCGGGGGAAGTCCGCTTGAGGGAAGTTTCTGCACCGACATCCGTCGGGTCTCCAAACCAGCCGCCTGAGTGGCGATGTCGCCCTATCGCCTCGATGTGGTGAGCCTGGCGCCCCAGGCCTTCGCAACGCTGCTGGAGCTTGGGGTGATCGGTCGCGCCTTTGCCGCCGGCATCGCGGCAATGCATCTGCACAATCCGCGCGACTTCGCCACCGATCGCTACCGCAAGGTGGACGATGAGCCCTACGGCGGTGGTGCCGGCATGGTGCTCAAGCCGGAACCGGTGCACGCGGCGATGGAGTCCATTCCACGTGCCAGCCGCTCTCGCGTGCTGCTGATGACGCCCCAGGGCCGGCCGCTGCAGCAGGCCGATCTGCAGCGCTGGTCCAGCGCGTACGACCAGCTGGTGCTGCTCTGCGGCCACTACGAGGGATTTGATGAGCGCATCCGGTCCCTGGCGGATGAGGAGGTGTCCGTCGGGGATTTCGTGCTCACTGGAGGGGAGTTGCCTGCGATGACCGTGATCAACGGTGTTGTGCGCCTGCTTCCCGGCACCGTCGGAACGGCGGCTTCCCTGGTGGAGGAGAGCCACAGTGCCGTGCTGCTGGAGCATCCCCACTACACCCGTCCGGCGGAGTTTCGTGGTCAGCGGGTTCCGGATGTGCTGCGCAGCGGTGATCACGCTGCCATCGAGGCCTGGCGACAGCAGCAGCGTGAGCAGCGCACACGGGAGCGCCGCCCCGACCTCCACGCCCGTTGGCTGGCCGGGAGAATGGATCCCGCCTGTGAGGACGCCATGCAGCTGCGGATCGGCAACGGTTACGACATCCACCGTCTGGTGCCGGGACGGGCGCTGATTCTCGGGGGGATCAGCCTGGAGCATCCGGAGGGGCTGGGGCTGGATGGTCACAGTGACGCCGATGTCCTGGTGCACGCTGTGATGGATGCTCTGCTGGGAGCCCTTTCACTCGGTGATATCGGCAAGTATTTCCCTCCCACGGATCCCCGCTGGAAGGGGGCTGACAGCCTGCAGCTGCTCGAACAGGTGGTGGCCCTGGTGAGCGAGCGGGGCTGGCAGGTGGTGAACGTGGATGCGGTGGTGATCGCCGAGCGCCCCAAGCTCAAACCCCATATCGAGGCGATGCGCTGCAACATCGCCGATCGCATCGGACTCGCCCCGGAGGCTGTGGGCGTCAAGGCCACCACCAATGAAAAGCTGGGTCCCGAGGGACGCGAGGAAGGCATCAGCTGTCAGGCGGTGACCCTGCTGCAAAAGCTGTGAGGCGCATCACGGCGCTGATGCTGGCGATGCTGGTGACACTGTTCACCCCTGCCGCTGACGCCATGACCGCAGACCCTGCCGTCGAGCTGCTCCGACTTGCGGTGCCGGCGCCGCAGCGGCAGCTGTGGCTGGAGGCGGAAGCCCGCACCTGGCAGCCCTGGCTGGAGCAGCAGACGGGGTTCCTCGGCCGTGATCTCTACTGGGACCCGGTCGGTGAACAGGGGGTGCTGTTGATCCGCTGGGCGAGCCGTGATCAGTGGAAAGCGATCCCCGCTGAGTCGGTCGAACGGGTGCAGGCTGACTTCGAGGCTTTCACCAACACGGCTCTGGGACGACCGCCCATGGCGACGGCAGTCTTTCCTCTCGTGGAGGAGCGCGAACTGCGACAACAGACCCTGCCGACCCCATGACCGATGCCCGTCTCGACCTGCAGCGGCGCGACCGTCTCGGCATGGTCGAGGCCGTCTGGGGGGAGCACAAGACCGTTGATCAGATCGCAGCGATCCTGCCCCGCTTCGCGGCGGCGGGGGAGCTGGCCCTGGTCACGCGTGTGAGCCCCGATAAGGCCGCGGCGGTGCTGGAGAGGATTCCTGAGGTCACGGTGCACGAGCAGGCCGCCGCGCTCACCCTCGGGACTCTTCCGTCATCGCCAAAGGGCGCGGCCGAGGTGGCGGTGCTCAGTGGCGGCAGCAGCGACCGTCGGGTCGTGGCGGAAGCCTGCCTGGCTCTGCGTTGCCATGGCGTCGGGGTGGATCCGGTCATGGACGTGGGGGTGGCCGGCCTGCATCGATTGCTGAATGCGCTGCCACGCCTGAACAGCGCCCGTGTGTTGATCGCGTGTGCCGGCATGGAAGGGGCCCTGCCGACCGTCCTGGCAGGGCTGGTTCCCCAGCCGGTCATCGCTGTTCCGGTGTCCGTCGGCTACGGCGTCAGTGCCGGAGGTCGCGCCGCTCTCGACGGCATGCTCGCCAGCTGTGCCCCCGGGCTTGTTGTCGTCAACATCGACAACGGCTACGGAGCCGCCATGGCGGCTCTGAGAATGCTTCGATCCGCTCAGGCCGTCAGGCCGCGGTCCAACTGACCGAGCCGCCCCAGTTCCTCGCTGGCATGGTCACCTTCCACCTGCTGGAGGGCGTTCACCAGGGCATGCAGATCGGTTCTGGCCAGTTCCCCGTCCTCTTGCCATTCCATTGCGCGGGGATCAGGAGCCAAGGACCGAACCGAAGATGTAAGTGATTCAAAACTAGGTGTTGATCCTGGTAAAAAATGCCTAGATGAAGGGCGTCAGGCGGAAGACTTTCTGAAGAAGGTCAGAGATGCTGAAGGTTCGGATAAGCGGTGATCAGTTCCTCTGCGCTGAGAACATCACCGCGACCTTCCGGTTGCCAGATCACCTCCAGCGCCAGCAGTTCGCTGGAGGCCGTTGAACCCAGAATCCGCAGGGTCTGGCGGAGGTCCTCACCGGTGTTGGCACCCTGCAACCTTGCGTTGGCCGTGGACGCCACCAGCAGGGTGACCACGATGAATTCGTTGGTCGCATCGGCTTCGCCGACGGCTGAGTCATCAAGACGACGACCACCGACGTTGCTGGTCAGCTCGGCGTCCAGCTTGCTGCGCTCGCTCATCGAGAGGCGATTGAAGGTGGATTCGGCTGAGCTGAAGGGGACCGTTCCGGTCTCGGCATTGGCGTAGACCCAGAGATCGGGCTGACGCAGCAGCGCAAGGGTCGTTTCCTGCAGCAGTCTCTGCAGGCCGCTGGAGCTTGAGGTGTCTGATGAGGCCGCCAGCGAGCGGAGATCGTCTTGAAGGCTCTTGGCACTCGCCAGCAGCCCCACCTGCACCTGAATCATGTTCACCTTGCTCGGCACGGCCGGTGCCATGGCGCCGCCGCCACCGATCGCCGGGGCGCCTCCCCCGAGACCGCGCAGGGCATTGACCAGAACGCCAGCCACGGCCATCAGGATCAGCAGGCCGAACAGACCACCACCTCCGAAGCCGAAGATCGGGATCAGGAAGGGAAAGCCGATTCCACCGCCGCGATATCCACCGCCGTAGCCACCACCGCCGTAGGAACGACCGCTGGAGCGGGGCATGGATGGGGCGCGGAAACTGCCACCACCCATGCGTCCGCCGCGGGCCGCGTCAGCCGGTTGAACCTGGATCAGAACCATCCCCATCAGCACCACGGGGAGCAGCAATCCAGCCAGCAGGCGACGTGTCCAGTTGGACGGAGGGAAGGCCACGGAGAAGCGTTCAGTGAAGCGGTTGGACGACTCTAGGAACCCCCTCCCACGATGGTGACAATCTCCAGATTGTCGCCGTTGAGAATGGTGCTGTCGGGCCATCGACGACGCGGAACGATCGTTCCGTTGTGCTCGACCACCACGAGTGCCGGGTTGTGCCCCAGGGCCTCGACCACCTGCAGGAGTCCGGGAGGGTCCGGTTGCGGATCAAGAGTGCGGGCTTCGCCGTTCACGGTGAGTTGCAGCGCCATCGCTTCAGGCCACGGGTTGGGAGAGGCTGTCGAGCAGGTCCCGGACGGCCTGCCCCGGATCGGCTGCTTCCATGATCGCTCCGATCACGGCCACATGCCGGCAGCCGCTCGCCGTCAGCGGGCCCAGATTGGAGACATGGATGCCTCCGATGGCGAACACCGGTTTTGAACTGAGCGTCAACGCCTCACCGACCAGCTCGATGCCGATCGGTGAACGCTCCGGTTTCACGGCGGTGTCGTGCACCGGTCCAAGACCCAGATAGTCGCAGTCTTCGCTGTTGGCTGTTCGCACCTGCTCGAGGCTGTGGGTGCTTCGGCCCAGCAGCCGCTCAGGCCCGAGCAGACGCCTGGCGATCGCGGTTGGGAGATCGTCCTGTCCCAGGTGCACGCCGTCGGCGTCCACCGCGAGGGCCAGATCGATCCGGTCATTGACGATGAACAGAGCACCGTGCTGGCTGCAGAGCTGCCGCAGGGCCGTGGCCTGGGTCAGTCGGTCGTGATCGCTTCCGTCCTTGTGGCGGAACTGCACCATGGCAACGCCGTGGTGCAGAGCGATGGCAACGCGATCGAGCAGGTCCTCGCAGGGCGCGGTGATCAGGCACAGACGGCAGTCCTTCAGGCGACTGCGTCGCTGGCCTCCTTGCGTGGCCTCCAGGCAGCTCACTTCCAGGTCGTAGAGCCCGTAGCGGATCGTCGCTGCTTCGCCTGCCAATTTCGGGTCGACACTGCGCCCGAATTCCTCCAGCACCCGCAACGCCTCCTGCACCCGGGCGCAGTTCGCGGCCACCACCTGCCGGGGGCTGTGCCGATCCAGCTGTGCCGGATGCTCCAGGCCGGCGCCGCTGTCGGTGGCGGTGGAGCGGCTTCGTTTGTAGAGGTCGTGATGACGCCTCCCCAGGCGCTGGCGCCAGTCCTTGAGGGTCACCACCAGGTCCTCCCGCTCTAGCCCGAAGCGACACCAGTCCTCCACGACCCGCAGTCCCTCTCGGGCGCGGTCGAGGTTGGCATCGATCAGCCGCGCCACACGCGGATCCGAACACGACGGGCAGTCCATCATTTTCGTGGCACCCTGTGAAGGCTCGCATTCCCAGCGACCATGGAGAACGGCGGATCCGAGAGCACCATGCACGTGCTGGTCTGGGGCATCGTGCTTCTGGGAGGGATCGGAGTGTTCATCGTCTGGGGTCTGGCCAACGCCTATCCCACCGTCGCCTGAGACGAGGCGTACAGCAGGGTCCGGGCGCGATCGGCATCCCGGCCGATCTGGGCACTGAGGGCATCGAGCCCATCGAATTTCACCTGACCCCGCAGCCGCTCCACGGGCTCCACGAGCAGTTGCCTGCCCTCCAGTTCGATGCTGCGATCGAGCAGATGCACTTCCACCGCTGAGGGTGACGTGGGGTCGACGGTGGGCTGAGGCCCGAGGTTCATCACAGCGGCCAGCCGCTCCCCCTCGCCGTTCAGCTGGGCCCAGGCTGCGTAGACCCCCAGGGCAGGTAGGAACTTGCGGCCATCCACCTGCAGATTGGCGGTGGGCCAGCCCAGCTCACGGCCGAGACCGCGACCCCGCACCACCCGCCCCTGGAAGCGGTAGGGGCGCCCCAGCAGGCCCCGGGCGCTGTTGAGATCTCCGCTGTCAAGAGCCGCCCGGATTCTGCTGCTGCTCATGCGGCCGTTGCCGTCCTCCACGATCTCCACCACCTGCACGTGCACGCCGTGGGCGCCGGCCACCTGCTGCAGCAGCGCGGCATCACCGGCCCGGTTGTGACCGAAGCGGAAATTGGCTCCAACGGCGATCCGTTCGGCCTGCAGGGTGTCCAGAAGGACAGATTCCACAAAGGCTTCCGGACTGAGGGCTGCCAGCTCCGTCGTGAAGGGCACCAGCACCAGCTGCCGGATACCGAGCGGTTCCAGCAGGCTGAGTTTTTCGTTGGGCAGATCCAGTCGCAGCCTTGGTTCTCCATAGAGAACCTCGCGTGGGTGCGGCCAGAAGCTCACCACGCTGGGCACCGCCCGGGTGTCGGCGATGGCCTGACGGATCACCTGGCGATGGCCGACATGAAGGCCGTCGAAGCTGCCCAGTGCCAGGGCGGTTGGCCGTTGTGCCTCCTGGGGTGAGCAGAGGGGAATCAACGCGGGATGCGGGAGGAAGGCTTTGGTGGCAAGTTTGGACGACTGACGGGCTTGGCATGGCGGATCGCCTCGACTTCCAGCAGTTGTCCTTCGGACTGCGCCGCATGGGCTGGATCCGGTTCTGGATCCAGACGGTGCTCGGCATTGTGGTGGTCGGGGTGCTGCTGTTCAACAACGTGGGCAGCAGCCTGGCGCGCAATTCTGAACGTGCTCTCGGGCTCGGGCCTGGTCTTTCGCTCACCAGCCTGGCGTTTCTGGTGCTGTTGTTCAGTCTCTGGCAGGGCTGGCTGATCGTGCGCACCGGTCGCGCCATCGACAGCGCGGCCCGACCCAGTCGCGGTGAAACGGCTCGACTGCTCAAGCGAGGGCTGCTGGCGGACCTGCTCGGTCTCACCTTCGCGGCCATCGGTTATCAGGCTCTGGCCGGAAGTCTGTTCGTGCAGGCCTCGATGCAGACCCCCGGCATCGCCATCGGTGGTCGGGGGATGTCCGACAACCTGGCGATCACGTCGCTGGAGATGCTTTCCGTGCTCAGCAACACCCAGGTGCTCTTCGCACACCTGATCGGGCTGCTGTTCTCACTGTGGCTGCTGCAACGGATCTATCGCACCAGCTGACCGGCCAGACGCAGCTCCGGCAGACCGGACAGAGGACCACGCCAGAACAGATCCGGTTGAATCGGGGTGAGTGAGGGACTGTTGGCGTGGATCTGGGCCACATCGCTGGGCCAGTCCCGTGGACCTTCCCCCGCCGATTCGAGATCGTTCACCACCTCTCCGGCCAGCCAGTAGTAGGCACGGCCGCGGGGGTCGACGCGCGGGCTGAACTGTTCGTCGTAACGGCGGATCGACAGGCGGGTCCAGCGCAGTGGGCCCATGGCCTCCCGCTCACAGGGCGGAATGTTGAGGTTCAGCAACAGGTTCTCCGGCCACTGGTCCGCCAGGGCGTTTTCGGCCACGTCCACCGCCAGCTCTGCGGCGGCCTGAAACTGGCGCCACTGGAAGCAGGCGCTGCTGACAGCCAGGGAGGGAATCCCTTCGAGCGTGCCTTCCATGGCCGCGGCGACGGTTCCCGAGCAGAAGACGTCCGTGCCCAGATTGGGACCATGGTTGATGCCGGACAGCACGAGATCCGGCTTCTCCTTCACCAGCTCGAACAGGGCCAGTTTCATGCAGTCCGCTGGCGTGCCGCTGCAGGCCCAGGCGGTGACCCCCGGCACGAACAGCTCATCAGCTCGCTCCGCACGGATGGGGGACTGCAGGGTGAGACCGTGACCCGTGGCTGAGCGTTCCTGGTCAGGGCAGACCACGGTCACCGTGTGGCCGCGGGCCACGGCTGCCGAGGCGAGGGTACGGATGCCGTCTGCGAACACCCCGTCGTCGTTGCTGATCAGGATCCGCAGCGGGGTCATGGGAGCAGGATTCGGTGGGGGGAACCTAAGCGGCTTGGCTGCTTACAGTCAGCTGCCTTTGAATGCAGGCCGGTGAGTGCCCCCGTCACACTGCAGGACCTCACGGATCAGCTGGACGCTCTGGAGCAGCAGGCGGCCGCTGAGATTGCTGAGGCGCCGGATGCCGCTGCGCTCGAACAGCTGCGCGTGGGCCTGCTGGGCAAGAAGGGCCGTCTGTCCGGTGTGCTGGGGGCGATGGGCAAGCTTCCCGGCACGGAACGCCCTGTGGTGGGTCAGCGGGCGAATGTGCTCAAGACTCAGTTGCAGGCACTGCTGAGCGAGCGTCTTCAGGCGGTGAAGCAGGCGGCGATGGCGGAGCGGATCTCCCGGGAAAGCCTTGATGTCACCGCACCGCCCTCGGGAACGCCGATGGGTCATCGCCATCCCCTGATCAGCACCACCGAGGAGATCGTCGATCTGTTTCTCGGTCTCGGATACAACGTCACCGAAGGCCCTGAGGTGGAGCAGGACCACTACAACTTCACGGCCCTGAACATCCCCGAGGATCATCCGGCCCGGGACATGCAGGACACGTACTACCTGCAGAACGATCTGCTGCTGCGCACCCACACCTCACCGGTTCAGATCCGTTTTCTGGAGCAGACGCCGCCTCCGGTGCGCATCATTGCTCCGGGGCGTGTCTACCGCCGTGATGCTGCCGATGCCACCCATTCGGCGGTGTTCCATCAGGTGGAGGTGCTGGCCATCGATGAAGGCCTCGATTTCAGTCACCTGCGTGGCACGGTGATGGCTTTTCTCAAGGCGTTCTTCGGGGATGTTCCGGTGCGCTTCAGAGCCAGCTATTTCCCGTTCACCGAGCCCTCGGCCGAAGTGGATGTGCAGTGGCGTGGTCGCTGGCTTGAGGTGATGGGCTGCGGGATGGTGGATCCAGCCGTTCTGGAGGGTCTGGGGCTCGACCCGGAACGCTGGAGTGGCTTTGCGGCCGGTTTGGGAGTGGAGCGGTTCTGCATGGTGCGGCACGGCATCGATGACATTCGCCGCCTATACACCAGTGACCTTCGTTTTTTGGAACAGTTCTGACGCCAATCAGCTCGTCAAGCTTGCGTGTTGTTTCTTAATCTTGCGAACTGTTGTAACTGAGCTTTTCGAAGTTTGACTCGCTAAATCAGGGGGCGAGCAGGTCTCTCTCCGTTTTTCATGAAGCTGCGTCAAATCGCAATCAGCAGTGGTGTCGTCATCCTTGCTGCGATGACCACGTCGTGTTCGAGTTCGCTTAAGAGCCAGTCGTCGAAGGCTGAATTCGATCGGACGGCACTCCCGATCGCGGAGCCGAAGCCTGAAAAGGTCACCAAGCTGCTGCCTTCGGAGGTGCCGCTGCCACCCCAGTGGGAAGTGAAAGCACCCGCTGATGCACCCAATGTGGTGATCATCCTGCTGGACGACGTGGGCTATGCAGCACCGTCCGCATTCGGTGGCGTTGTGAACATGCCGACGGCTGAGAAGCTCGCCAAAAACGGACTGCGTTACAACAAGTTCCACACCACAGCGCTCTGTGCGCCGACGCGCGCGGCGCTGAAATCCGGCCGCAATCACCACAAGGTGAACACGGGTTCGATTCCGGAGATCGCCACGGGCTATGCGGGCAACTCGACGGTCGTCCCGGATTACGCCGTTCCGGTGGCAGAGATCCTGCGCCTCAATGGCTACAACACGGCCGCCTTCGGCAAATGGCATGAAACACCAGGTCGTGAGACCACGGCAGCCGGCCCTCAGACCCGTTGGCCAACGCGTCAGGGCTTTGAGAAGTTCTACGGCTTCGTCGGCGCCGAAGACAACATGTGGGAACCCACCATTCACGATGGTGTGACCGTTGTGGATGCTCCGAAGAAGGATCGCTATCACTTCACCGAAGACATGACCGATCAGGCGATCGGTTGGATGCGGCAGCAAAAAGCGATCAAGCCAGATAAGCCATTTTTCATCTATTACTCCTCAGCCGGTGCCCACTCTCCGCATCATGTGGGCAAGGAATGGATTGACAAATACAAAGGAAAGTTTGATGAGGGCTGGGATGTTCTCAGGGAGCGCAATCTTCAGAACCAGATCAAGGCAGGGATTGTTCCTGAAGGCACGAAGATGGCCCAGGCACCGGACAGTATCCCCAAATGGGATAGCCTCACGCCACAGCAGCAGAAAATCTATGCGCGCCAGGCCGAGGTTTTTGCTGCCTTCACGGAGCATTCTGATTACGAAGCTGGACGTTTGATCCAGGCGATTGAAGATCTCGGCGAGCTTGATAACACCTTGGTGATCTACATCACTGGTGACAATGGCGCCAGTGTTGAGGGGGATAGGACCGGTCAGTGGAATTGGAACCACTATCTCAATGGCATTGAAGAGACGCCTGACGAACAGGAGGCCAAGCTTGATGAGTGGGGCGGACCGACGACTTATCCCATGTATCACATGGGTTGGGCGATCGCCTTCAACTCACCCTTTGCGCTCTCCAAGCAGGTGGCTGGTGATTTCGGTGGAACACGCAATGGCACGGTGATTCATTGGCCGAAACGCATCAAAAAAGGTGGTGGTATTCGGACTCAGTTCTCGCACGTGAATGATGTGGCCCCCACGATCCTTGAGGCGTCTAATCTGCCGATGCCCAAAACAATCAACGGCATCCCGCAGATCCCTATGCAGGGAACCAGCCTGATGTATACCTTTGACAATCCGGATGCCAAGGAAAAGCACAACACGCAGTACTTCGAAATCATTGGCAACCGGGGCATCTATCACAACGGCTGGATGGCGCGGACCACAGTGATGTATCCCTGGATGGCGCCGGAACGAATGAATCCGGTTGCGGACGATTCTGGTTGGGAGCTGTACGACACCACTAAGGATTTCAGTCTCTCGACAGATCTTGCCGAGCAGGAGCCGGAACGCCTGAAGAAGATGAAGGAGAAGTTCCTGGAACAGGCGATTGAAAATCAGGTGTTGCCACTGGATGATCGACTTCTCGAGCGTCTGGTGCCGTCCGTTGCCGGACGGCCGACCCTGTTGGGTGATCGCACGTCCATGGATCTCTATCCCTATGCCTGGAACCTGGTCGAAGACTCGATCCTCAATGTGAAAAACGTGTCGAACAGTGTGACCGCTTTTGTTGATAAGAAAGGCGACGATGAGGACGGCGTGATCTTCTCCCAGGGTGGTCGCTTTGGTGGTTGGTCGCTTTACGTTGAAAACAACAAGCCCTCCTACACCTACAACTACTTAGGACAGCTGTTCACGTTCACGAGCGACAAGCCATTACCGACTGGTAAGTCCGAGATTCGTTTCGAGCTCGACTACGACGGCGGTGGTACTGGTAAGGGTGCTGATGTTCGGATGAAACTCAACGGCGATGTGGTCGCTGAGGGTCGCCTGGAGAAGACGATTGCATCGCGTTTCTCCATTGATGAGGGTGCTGATGTTGGACTTGACCGTGGCTCTGCGGTCACCGTCAAGACCATTGGTCCCCGGCGTTACAGCGCCTATGGCGGCCAGATTGACAAGGTGACGATTCAGATCTATCCCAAGGACACAGATCAGAAGAAAGGTTGAGCGTGTCGCCATCGATCAGCCGGGATGACATGGCCGTCATCCCGGCCGGCCAATATCAACTTGGTTCCACCGATTTCTATCCGGAGGAATCTCCGATCCGAAGGGTTACGTTGCCGTCCTTCCGGATCGACGTTGCTCCTGTGACCAACGCTCAATTTGAGCGTTTCGTTCATGCCACGGGATACGTCACGGTGTCGGAGCAACCCCCCGACCCCGTGCTGTATCCGAATCTGGCTCCGGAAGAGCAGATTCCCGAGTCAGCTGTGTTTCTTCCGCCTCCGGCCAGTGTGGATCGCAGCCAGCCTCTGGCTTGGTGGGCGTTGATCGCTGGTGCTGACTGGAGGCATCCCCGAGGTCCTGAGACGAACCTCGATGGATTGATGGAGCATCCGGTCGTTCACGTCGCTTATGACGATGCGATCGCCTACGCCCAATGGGCTGGTAAGCGGCTTCCGACCGCAGACGAATGGGAGGTGGCGGCGCGAGGTGGACTGGTGGCTCAGGATTATGCCTGGGGTGCTGAGATGACACCGGAGGGCCGCTGGCTGGCGAACGTCTGGCAGGGGCCGTTCCCCTGGGTCAACGAGCAGACGGATGGATGGTTCTGGACATCCCCGGTGGGTCATTTTCCAGCCAACGGCTATGGGCTGGTCGACGTCTGCGGCAATGTCTGGGAGTGGACGTCAACGGTGTACCCCGTTCCGGAGGAAGAGCAGAAACGGCGCGTGATCAAAGGAGGGTCCTTCCTCTGCGCTGAGAACTACTGCCATCGCTTCCGGCCTGCGGCCCTGATGGGCCAGACCCTCGACACGGCAACCTGTCACATGGGTTTCCGCTGTGCCGCTGACCTGGATTGATCCAGCAGCATCAACAGCCCCAGCACGAGATGCAGCAAGCCAGCGGGGCCAACCATGGGGCCCTGCGCTGCGCCGGTGAAGGCAAAGCCGATCAGAAACAGGGCGGCTGCGAGGTTGTAAAGCATCAACCCAAGCCTGGCTGTGGATGGTTTGGCTTCTGGGTCGCCAGCAGACCAGCAGGAGATGCCCAGGCTGATCAGCGCCGCGCCGAACAGCTGGGCCAGCTGATCACCACCATCAGCTAGCGGTGATCCGAACAGAAGAGCCATCACGACGCTTGGAACCAGCACCAGGGGGACACCGGTGCTGAGTTCCACCAGGCAGGAGATCCGGGTGGCATGGCGAGTGAGTTTCACCATGTTTTGAATCAATCGAAGAACAGTCTCAGACCCAGGTTTACACCGTGCTGAGTCACGTCGTAGTGGTCATCGGATCCGTGACCGGCGAAATCAAGTCCCCAATATTTGTATCCAAGTGACAACTGGGTTGAATTACCGAGCGTGTAGGCGATTCCTGCCTGTGCCGTCCCGGAGAGATCACGACGGCCGCTGACTCCGAAACCAGCAGCATCGAGGTACAGGAATGCCTGCCACTGATCACTGAAGGCATAGGTGGTCTGCATCCCGATCAGCGGACTCACCCAGGTGTTGGACCATGACTCATCCCAGTCCCTCTCAAACTTTGCCTTGGCCTCTTTGGGAATCAGCACGCCAGGGCGGTTGCTGGTGGATTTGTACTCGACGTCGTTCTCAAACTCCACATCAACATCCATGGTGGCGTCCACGATGCGGGCCCCGATCAGTCCGACGAATGAGACGTCGCCGGCTTCCATCCGAGGTTTGGCGATGGCGCCAGCGCGGAAACGCGCCGCCAGATCGACGACCGTCTGATTGAAGGTGGTATCGAGATCAATTTTTCCTTTGGCGGTGACCCGTCGGTCCTTCACGATTCCGGGAAGGTCATTGTCGACCTGATCACGCAAAGCGTTATCCCCGCTCCAGCTGCCGACCGTCTCGGAGATCCAGGAGGAACCATGATTCACATGAGCCTGGAATCCGTAGCGCCCGTACTCCACCCCAACACGCCCGGTGAAAGCACCTGTGATCGGGGTGAGAACATCTTCCAGGTTCTGGGTCTGGCTGTTGGTATTACCCATCACCCTGATTTCGGTTGTCGTCTCCAGGGGAAGAAAACCGTAAAGATCGATGTACGTCCGCCAGTTCTTTTCGTCGTCTTCAGTCTTTTCCGTGGGTTCATCCTCCGCTGCCTGCGTGATCAGCACCGTCTGGCTTTGCTCAGCCACAGATTCGCTCTGCTCTGCCAAAGCTGCTGATGAAAGCCCGAAGGATGCAAGCATCGAAATCGGAATGATCAGGGATCGGAACATCCGCATGAGACTCAGCGAGTTTGTAAAGCAATCGCCCTGACCATACGGGGTTTTCCGATTGCGGCACAGGTCAGAGGTCAATTGCTTGAAGCTGGCCAAGCGCCCTGAAGGCATTGTCAATGCTGGTCCAATAAGACACGCGCAATTCGTACCTTTTGCACACGGTTTTTCGGCATGCTGGGCACAACAAAAGTCCTTTCCTTGTGAAGCTTTCTACAGCTGCCGCTCTCCTGGCGCTTACCCTGGCTCCCTTCACTTCCGGACAGGCATCGGCAGAGAATGTTGATCGTTCGGCAGGATCGGACTTCGATCACACGCCTCTGACCTTTGATCAGGATCTGGCGCAGGCTGTGGATGCTTCGTCGGAGTCGACCATTGCCCAGGCTTCGGGGAGCTCGAAGACGTCCGGGGCTGCCGCTGCTGAGGCATCAGGCCCGAGCCAGGAAGCTCTGGCCAAAGCCGCCCAGAACCCGATCGCCAGCATGATCAGCATTCCGATCCAGTGGAATGCGACTCCGAATACCCAATGGGCTCCCAATGCCATTGATCCCGACGCCGATCACGACAAGGTTCTGAACGTTGTCAATGTCCAGCCGGTCTTCCCCTTCAAGCTGAGCGATGACTGGACGGTCGTCACCCGCACCATCGTTCCATTTCTGGGTGTTCCCTGGGCTGATCCGAAAATTGGTGTGACGGAGGCTGGTGATCCTTATCTCAAGCGCTGGGATCAGGAGCAGCGTGTTGGCATCGGTGATATCAACCCATCGGCCTTCTTTGTGCCGACCATGGAAGGTGATTTCACCTTCGGTTTCGGTCCCACCGTCGGGATCCCTGTTTCGGATGGTCCTCTCGGGTCGGGCAAGTGGACAGCCGGTCCTGCCGTTGTCGGTGTATACACCAAGGGGCCTTGGGTTGTCGGTGGATTGGTGAACAACATGTGGTCGTTCGCCGGTGATGAAGATCGGGCTGATGTGAACAAGATGCTGTTTCAGCCTTTCATCAACTACAACCTGCCGAAGGGCTGGTATTTCTCCTTTTCACCAATCATCACGGCTGACTGGGAAAACGAAGACAATGGCTGGACGGTGCCTGTCGGCGCCGGTGTGGGCCGCGTGTTCAAGGTTGGGAAGCAACCGATCAACATGTCACTCCATGGTTATTACAACGTCGTCAAGCCTGAGATTGGCGGCGAAGAACTTCTTGGCGATTGGACCATCCGAACCCAGATTCAGTTCCTGATTCCGGCTGGCTGATCGATCTCTGTTTGTTTCTGAGGGATCTTTGGTTGGCCATGATTCAGTCCCTCAGAGATGGCTTCGTGTTTCAAATTTGACTTGAAGCTGTACTGACCATTCTTTGTGTTTGTACAAATCGAGCATTCATTTCGGTCAAGGTCTCAATCGTGGCATTCATATGTATGGTTCGCGGGCGTATCAATGGGTGTTTTTTGTGAAATTGCAGGGTGTTCGCCGATCTCTGTTCGCAACGCTTCCCTTTGCCGCAACCCTGGGTCTTTTGACCGCAACCTTCGGATCACCATTCAATCCAGCGGCTGCAAAAACCCTCCCGCAGCCAGCTGGTCTCACTGAGTCCGGTCCCAAGGATTGTCCGTCTCCAGCTGTGGCTATGAACCACAACGAAGTAACTCCGGTCACCAAGGCCAACTATGCCGTGGCGGAAACGGAAGTGATCCTCGCGGACTATGTGCGCAAAATCGCCAAAGGCACCTGCGCGGATGGCATGGGTCTGTTCCTGCATCAGAAGGGTGCAATGGATCCGAAGGAACGCACTATTTTGCGACCGAATTTCGATACCCTCTATTCCTTTGCTGTTCTGGATCTCAATAGCCCCGCCACGGTCGTGCTCCCTGAGACCGACCGTTATCAGATCCTCGAAGTGGTGAACGAGGAACATTGGATTCCGCTGGAGACTGCGAATCCCGGTGGATATCAACTCACCAAAGAGTCGATGGGAAGTCGTTATGTGTTGGTCCTTGTGCGCACTCGGGTGAACATGCAGGATCCTGAAGATCTTAAAAAAGCTGGGATAGTCCAGGATCAGATTGGCTTGGAGCAAGCGGAGAAGGGCGAATTTGTTGCAAAAAACAAATACGACATGGATGAAATTCTGGCGATGCGTGCTGATTACAACAAACGCTTGCAGCCTGAGGGTGTGACCTCCGAGATGGCCTTTGGTAAGAAGGGAGAGATCAGCGAGGAGATGCGTAATTTTGGTGTTGCTGTTGGTTGGGGTGGGCTCACCAAGCAGGGAGCGGTGTATCCCATTCCCAAAGTTGTGGATTCCACTGATCCTCAAACCCTTACCTTGAAAGATGTTCCCAGCGACCCACGAGCTTTTTGGTCGGTCACTGTCTATGACAAGCAAGGGTTTTCAGTGGGTGAAAAGTACAATGTGAACAGCGCTTTCGCGAAGAAAAATGAAAAAGGTGAGTATGTAATTCATTTTGGAGGTGATAAGAGTAAGGACAACTATCTTGATATCTACCCTGGCTGGAATGTTGTGCTGCGAATTTACTCTCCAACCGAGGCTTATTTCAATGGCAGCTGGATCCCTCCGCAGTTTCAACCCGCGCAGTGATTCCTTGATCAGGTCAGCCCAAGGTCGACCTTTTTGAATTGTTCGGCATCTTCATTCTCCTTCAAACATGAATCGTTTCTCTCCTCGTTTTGTTTCTCTGATGGCGGCGGGTTTTGGTCTGGCAGTCATGTCTGCCGCAGACCTCTCCCTGCCGTTCATGCCATCGGTTCGTGCCCAGCAATGTCCAAAGCCTGCTTTGGTGATGGCCAGTGACGCACCTGCTCCGGTGACGAAGCTGAATTTTGCAGATGCTGAAACGCAGACGGTGTTCACCAAATACCTCGCCAAAGTTGCTGCAGCGACTTGCAGCAGTGGGCTGGGCGTGATCGCCCATGAAACCCAGCCTGCCGATCCAAAAGATCGTACGGTGATCCGAATCAACTTTGATACGCTCTATTCTTGGTTGATTCTCGATCTGACAAGTCCGGCAACATTCACTCTGCCGGAGACGGGGGGTCGTTACCAGAGCGCCATGGTTGTGAATGCACAGGGTTACACCTATGTGAACAAAAATCCTGGTGCCTACACCCTCACGCAGGACGATGTGGGCAGTCGCTACGCCACGGTGGCTTTTCGCACGGGCGTGAATATTCAGGATCCTGCTGATGTGGCCAAGGCGCAGGCCCTGCAGGCGAAGTTATCGGTGCAGCAGGCGGATTCTGGTGAAATGGCCTTCCCTCACCCATGGAACCAGGAGCAGATGCTTGCCCTGCGAGCGGACTACAACAACGAACGTAATGAGAAAGGTGTGAAGTCGGAAGACCTGTTCGGCCGTAAGGGAGAAATCACCCCGGAGCAGAACAACATGGGTGTAGCTGTGGGGATCGGCGGATTGCCAAAGGAAGGGGCTGTTTATCTGTTCTACACACCATCATCATCTGAACCTCAATCGTTGACACTCAAAGATGTTCCGAATGGCGACAATGCTTTTTGGTCGCTCACGGTGTACGACAAAGATGGATTCCCGGTTGGAGAGAATTTCAATGTGAACAGTGCATTTGCCAAGGCCAACGCCCAGGGTGAAGTGACGCTTAATTTTGGTGGTGATAAGACGCAACCCAACTATTTGGAGATTTACCCGGGCTGGAATGCAACCTTCAGGATTTACAACCCGAAGCCTGCCTATTTTGATGGCAGCTGGGTGCGCCCCGAGTTGCAACCTGCGAAGGATTGAATCATCTCTGATGTGCTGGGAGCACTTTGAACGCACATAGGCCTCTGCGCCCAGCACAACGCAGATCAACGGATTGTTTTAATTTTTTGAAATGCGTACAAATTGGACCATCCGCGTTGCCTTCTTGACTGTCAGCTCGCGGCCGTATCTCTAATTTGCAATGGAATGAATCCTTTCTTCGGATGACCAAGACGCGTCGGTTCGGTCCGGTCTTCAAAGGACTCTCCACTGTCACGCTTGCAGCGATGCTTGCCGTTGGCTGTTCGAGCAAGCCTGATGCCGGAACGCAGGCCATGAACAAGGGCAGTGGTGATGTGCCTGAGGGGTACACCACGGCCATTCCGGACGAGCTGATGACGCCGGATTCGGTGGAGACCAGTGCCGGCACGTTCAACTTCTTTGACGGCATGCCCGATGCGGCCACCGCCGAGGCCAGTTTTGACAACCTCAAGTTCATCCGGGCTTATGAGACGTTCCTCACGATGATGCCTGCGGCCAGCATCGAGATGTTGCGGGCTGGACATGCCTCTCAGGGAGTGACGGATCACACCAAGGTCATGTTGATGGCCCCGCTGAATTCCAACCCCCTCTTTCTCACGGGGAACACCGATACGGTGTACGGCTCCACCTTCTTCAATCTGGAAGAGACCGGACCGATGGTGATCGAGATTCCGGCAGGTCTTGGCCCTGGCACCATCAATGATGCATTTTTCCGCTTTGTGGCCGATACCGGAGCTCCCGGGCCGGACAAGGGCAAAGGTGGCAAGTATCTGATCCTCGGTCCTGATGATAAGGAGCCTGAGAACACCGATGGCTATTTCGTTTTCCGCTCTCCCAGTTACTCCAACTGGTTGATTTTAAGAGCCTTCCTCGATGATGAGGGTAAGCCGGATCAGGCTGTTGCGAACTATAAGAAAGGCCTCAGGCTCTACCCACTTTCCATGAAAGACAACCCTCCTGAAATGACTTTTATTCAGGGAGGTGAGGGTGTATTTAACACGGTTCATGCGAATAATTTCCACTTCTTTGAAGAGCTGGATACGGTTATTCAGCGGGAGCCGATCAATCTGCTTGATCCTGAATTAAGAGGTCTGGCATCATCGATTGGTCTGGCAAAAGGCAAGCCTTTTGCACCCAGCCCGCAGGAAAAAGAACTCCTGGAGGAGGCGGTGCAGGTGGGTGTGGCTTATGTGCGTGCTGATATGGGCAAACCTCGCAACCCCGACGTTTATTTCTACGAAGGTAAGCAATGGTTTACACCGTTTGGTGGTGGAAGCCACGAATGGCTGATTGATGGTGGTAAAGGAGGTCGGAATCTCGATGCTCGCAATAACTTCTTCTGGGGTTACACCGTCAATACGCCGGCGATGGTGCTGAAGATGGTGGGCGTTGGCTCCCAGTACGGGGTGGTGGCTACAGATTCCACTGGCGCCTATCTCGATGGCAGCAAGACCTACAAATTCACGGTTGAGGCCGATGTTCCGGCGAAGGATTTCTGGTCGATGGTTGCTTATGACCCTCAGACCCGTTCTGAGCTGCAGACCGATCAGCTTCTTCCCAGCAAGAACAGCAAGCGCAATCAAGACATGGTTGTGAATGCTGACGGAACCACTGATCTCTATTTCGGCCCCACAGCACCGAAAGGCATGGAAGCGAATTGGATTCAAACGGTTCCTGGAAAGGGCTGGTTCGCTGTCTTCCGTCTCTATGGCCCGCTTCAACCCTGGTTCGACAAAACCTGGCAGCTCAACGACATCGAGCAGGTCAAGTGAGCCCTGTCATGCCTGAAACCTCTCCCACCTTTCGCTCTCCCATGAAACGCTTCACCCGCCTTCAGCTTGTTCTCGCTTCCGCTCTGCTCGTAGTCGGAAGTGGAGTTGTTCTCAAAGCCGACAACCACATCCCCAAGGGGTACAACACGCCAATCCCTGTTGATGTGTTGACGCCCGATTCGGTTCAAACCCGAATCGGCACGTTCAATTATTTCGATGGTTTCCCCGATGACGAAACCATGCTCAAGGCCCGCCGTCAGGTGGATCTCGGCCGTGGCGTTCAGACATTCCTGAACTTCATGCCGGCTGCCTCGCTGGAGATGCTGTACGTGGGCCATCGCGATGGTTACGGCATGAAGCCGAACCAGGACATCGGCATCTTTGACGATCTGATGAGCTCCAAGTCGCTCTGGCTTACCGGCAACACGGACACCGTGTATGCCTCGGCATTCATGGATCTCAGCGATGGGCCCATGGTGGTGGAAGTTCCTGCCGGTACAGGGCCTGGAACAGTGAATGATGCCTTCTTCCGCTTTGTGGTGGACATGGGTGGTCCTGGACCGGACAAAGGCAAAGGTGGCAAATATCTGATTCTTGGCCCCGGTCAGGAGGCTCCTGCGAGCACGGAAGGCTATTTCGTGGCCAAGACCCCGAGCAAGATCAACTGGCTGATCCTTCGCGGTTTCCTGGATCAGGAAGGCAAAACAGATACGGCCAAGAACGCGTTCAAAAACAGCCTCAAGGTTTATCCCTACGCCAAGAAGGACAACCCTCCGGCCAATACCTTCAAAAACCTCACTGACTGGTCGGTGAACACGATTCACGCCAACAACTTCAAGTTCTATGAGGAACTGGATGAAGTGATTCAACGGGAGCCCACTGAGATGTTCTCCCCGGAATTGCTCGGCATGGCATCCGCGATTGGGATTCAAAAGGGCAAGCCTTTCCAACCCTCTGAGGAGCAGAAGAAACTTCTCACCGAAGCGGTGCAGATCGGCAATGCTGCTGCCCGATCGATTCTGTTTGCACCAGTGGATCCCCGTTACTACCTCTATCCCGAAAAAGCGGGTTATTGGCAAACCGGATTCCCTGGCGGTAGCCACGAATGGCTCGTGAATGGTGGCAATGGTGGCCGTGACATGGACGGCCGCACCCTGTTCTTCTATCTGGCCACGGTGAACACGCCGGCGATGGCTTTGGAGCTCCCTGGAGTGGGCTCCCAGTACGCCTTCTCCTCCCGGGATGGCGACGGTGAGTATCTGGATGGCTCCAAAACCTACAAACTCACCATTCCTGCCAATGCACCAGCGAAGGATTTCTTCTCCTTTGTTGTGTACGACCCACAGACGCGTTCCATGCTTCAGAGCGAGGAGATGCCTTACCCGAGCAAGAACAACAAGCGCAACAAGGACATGGTGAAGAATGCTGATGGCAGCATTGATCTTTACTTTGGCCCCGAAGCACCAGCTGGTCAGGAGCAGAACTGGATCAAGACCGTGTCCGGCAAAGGCTGGTTCGGCATCTTCCGCCTGTATGGGCCTTTGGATCCCTGGTTCAAGCGCACCTGGAAGCTCGGATCGATCGAAAAGGTCTGATCAATCCGTGTAACCCATCCGGGTGGCTGATGTTGCCCGGATGACGTCTTCTGTTCACTCCAGACGTACCATTTTTCTCTCTAATCGTGGCATTCAATCGCTCTGTTGATGTTGTTGTGATCGGCGGTGGTTTCGCCGGGATCACGGCTGCTCGGGATCTTCAAAAGCGCGGACTCACCACCCTTGTTCTGGAAGCTCGCGATCGCCTCGGCGGTCGGACCTGGCACAAGGAGGTGAATGGTTTTGCGGTGGAACTCGGTGGAACCTGGATTCATTGGACCCAGCCATTCGTCTGGGCGGAAAAAGAACGCTATGGCCTTGAAATTCAGGAAACCCCCGGCTGTGCTGCAGAGCGGATTGCGATCAAGACCGGCGATCAGGTGCATGACCTGCGTGAAGACCAGCTGGCTGAATTTGTTGATGGATTTCATCAGTTTTTTGCAGCATCCAAGGCGGTGTGGGAGCTCCCTTACGACTCCCGTCACACGCGTGAGGCGATTGTCGAATGTGATGCTCAGACGGTGGCTGATCGGATGAATGCTCTGGAGCTCACTCCCCTGCAGCGGACTGCTGTCGGGGGCATGCTCGAGATTCTTTCGATGAATCAACCTGAGAATGCTTCCTATGTGGAGATGATGCGTTGCTGGTCGCTGACTGGCTGGAATTACGAACTGTTCAACGACACTGCTGCCCGTTACAAGTTCACGAACGGGACTGGCGCTCTCGTTTCTGCGATTGCAGAAGATGGTGCTTTTGAAGTGGCGCTGAACACGTCTGTGTCCTCTGTTCAGCACTCAGCGACCGGTGTGTCCGTGACAACCGTGAACGGTGAGGTTGTGACTGCCAAGCGTGCTGTCGTGACTGTGCCGCTCAATGTGTTGAACAGTGTTTCGTTTGATCCGCCGCTCTCGACGGTGAAGCAAGAGGCTTCGCAGCTGAAGCATGTCGGGGGCGGATACAAGGTGTTTTTCGAGGTGGAGGGTGACCCCGGAGCGGTGATGACCCTGTCCCGATCCACCGATTCACCCCTGATCGGCAGCTTCACCTACAAGCGCGGCGAGCAGCATTCGGTGTTGGCCGGATTCAGTCTCGAGCCCGGTGCCCTGGAGAAGCCGCTCTCTGAGTGGCAGACCGTTCTCGAGGAATTCATGCCTGGGGTCCGTCTGTTGTCCACGTTTGGTCACGACTGGGGTGATGACGCCCTTTCCAATGGCAGCTGGTGCACCTACCGACCCGGTTGCTTCGGACGCTTCGCCGATGAGCTTCCGCGTCACGAAGGTCATCTGTACTTCGCCTCCGGTGACACCACCGAGGGGTGGCGGGGCTTCATTGAAGGTGCGATCAGCAGTGGATCGAAGGCCGCTGTGGCTGTTGCTCACAGTTTGGCCTCCTGATCGGATCACTCGAACAGGATGCGAAGTCCGACGTTCAGGCCGTGCTGTTTGGCGTCGTATCCGTTGTCGCTGCCATCAGCGAGGTAATTGAGCCCGAAATATTTGTAGGAGAGAGATAACTGAGTTGAATTCCCGATTGTGTAGGCGATACCGGCCTGGGCGATTCCGCTGAGGTCCTCTCGTCCGGAGAGACCGAATCCAGCCGCGTCCAGGTAGAGGAAGGCCTGCCAGTCGTCACTCAACGTGTAGTTGGCATGCATGCCGATCAACGGCTGCACCCAGGTGTGCGACCAGGCTGAATCGAAGCTCTGCGTCTTGGACCGCTCGGACTCCAGAATCGGCCCCTCATAGCTGGATGCGAGTTTCACATCCACATCACCACTGATGGTGCCTCCCACAATCCGCGCACCGGCGAAACCGACAAATGTCGCCTCACCAGGTTCCATGCGGGGCCGTTGCACAGCTCCGGCTCTGTAGCGGAGAGCCACGTCGACCATCGCCTGCTCCAGTTGAAAGTCGCCATCGAGATCCCCGCGAAGGGTGAGCCGTCGGTTCACCTCATCTCCGGTGAGACGACGGTTGCGGGAGCGATCCAGGGACGTCCACGATGAGCCACCGAAATCACCCGCAAACCGGCTGTAATTCAGAGCCGTCTGCAGTCCCCAGCGTCCTTTCTCGAGTCCCGCTCGAACGGTCATCAGGCCCGTCAGATGATCGAGAACATCGCGAAGGTCCCAGGAGAGGGTGTCGCTGTTTCCATTCAGGGTCACATCGGTGTCTGCCGACAGCGGTGCGAAGCCGTAAAGATCCAGGTTGAGTCGCCAATTGTTGTCTTCTTCCGCATCCGTCGTGTCTGTCGGAACTGCATCTTGCTGAGCAACACGCAGAGGTGGAGCAGGGGCTGCGAAACTTGCCGGACTGGCAAAACTCGCCAGTCCGATGATGATTGGAGCGATGAAATGATGTCGAATCATTTGATCAACAGCGGTGGCTTCTGGTTGATGTTGAGACAGCCTCAACTTTGCTTGCGCACAGGACCCATCAGCGGGTTTTGAACTGGTCCGGCAACGCCATAGGTCACAACAAATCCCTGTCCCCCTCCAAATGTGGAGGTGCGGCCCCTGTAGGTTGGGTTGATGACGACTTCACCATCAAACCAGTTGTTGGCGCTCCAGAGGTTTCCAGCATCATCAACGATCACATCGGTTGTCATTTGAATGACGCCGCTTTGGTAGTTGTGAATCACATCCCCAGTGGTTTTTCCGGCGGGGCAATTGGCGGGATTGACGCCGCAGATGTGAGTCAAGCTTTGGCCATAGAGATTGCCGACCCAGACGTTGTCATTGCCGTCGATTGACACACCCCAGGGGATATAAGCGGTGCCTTTGGCGATGTCTGGCTTGACGACTTCCATGTCGGGTGAGATCAAGCCAACCATGCCAGTCTGTGTGATGGTGGGGTTGGTCAAAAGGTATTCAGCACCGGCTTCAAACTCCTCCATGATGGTTTTGGGTTGTGGCGCATTGGCGGGGATGTTGGGCGGCATTTTCGCGCCTGGAGGTAGTGCTCCCTGAGGGGAATTGGATTGCTGGGCAATCCATATGTGCCCTGTTGAGTCAACAGCGATTCCACGTCCCCCAAGGTTCACTTCAATCGTTTTGGCTTGATCAGGAGCATCTCCTGGAAATACGGTGAGTTTGTTGTTGTAACTGCTGCTCACCCACACTCTGTTCTGCGCGTCAACAGCGACACCGAAGGGAGCTTGAAGTCCATCAATGGTGTGGCGCTTCCCCTTGGTGTAATCACCACCGGGGAAATGAATCATGTGGTTGGCCGTGTTATCAGCAATCCACACATCTCCATTGGCGGCTGTGGCGACGCCCTGAAGCTGACCAACTTCCCCATCAATCGTGGCTGGCCCCAGGGCTTTGCCGTCTTTGAGGTCGAACACCCCGACCATGTTGTTGAACGCACCAACCCAGGCATATTTTTCTGAGACGCCGGTCCCCCAGCCCACACCATTAATCCCTTGGCCGTTGTAACCGCTAATCGCTGGTGAGAGCGGTGTGCCACCTGGGCCAAAGTGGGTGACGCCTCCGCCGATGTTGTTGACCACGCCGGATTGAGAGCCCGGCATCCAGTTGGTTCCACTCCACATGCTTCCTTTTCCGTCAAACATCAATTTCCCGAGTCCCAAAGCACCGCCACCGTTGAAAACCAGGGACAGTGAAAAGCTTTTGGGTTCGAACAGCAGGTAGGGCAGGGTTGCCGTGGAGCGCAGCTCGGTGGTCTTGTCGATCGGATAGCTCTGGTCGAAGAGCTTGTAGAGCTGACTGACGTTCTTCCAGGGCTGACGCGCAATGGAGGTGAGCGCTGAGAGGGTGTTCTCGCTGCCCGTCAGGCTGAGCAGTTCATCGCAGGCTTGCGTGTTCTCGGCCCCTGCACAGAGGCCCAGCAGGTTGGAGAGCACGTTCATGCGAACCGTGGTCTCGGAATTGAGCAGGTTCGAACTGCGCAGCAGCGTCTCTCCGTAGCTGCCGTTGCTGGGATTCACCAGATTGCGAACCTGGCCGGAACCGATCGCCAGAGCACTGGCACTGCCTGTGAGCGCGTCGCCTTCAAGCAGCTGGGCATTGGGCCAGATCGATCCCACCGTGGTCAGCTCGTTCACCACGACCGATTCCGCCACCTCGTCGTCCAGCACACTGAGCATCGACAGCCGTTTCGCGTCCTCACCGTTCACACGGCCGCCTGTCGCCACCAGGTAATGGACGGCGCCTTCCTCCGGGCTTATGGAGATCGAGAAGGCACCGTCCTTGCCAGAACTGAGCGTCTTCAGTTGCTTCGGGTCCTTGCCCCCACTGGCCTGCCAGAGGGTGATGGCGGCACCGTCCACCGGCTTGCCCATCAGCGAGACGCTGCCTTTGAGGCTCGAGGAGTGATCACCCGTTGCGTTGCCAACTCCAGTGCAGGCGGCCACCCCAAGAGAGAGCACCGACAGCAACAGCGATTCAATGACCAGGCGTGAGCGGTTCATCGGAGCCAAAAACCTGTCGGCGTCCTAGCTGTGCCTGGTCCCTCAGGCAGGGTGTTTGCTCCGATCCCGTACGCACCGGCTCCGGAGGGTTCTCATAAGCTGATCAGGTTGTCTGCCGTCGCGATCGGTGCCCCGCATCGGACTGATCGTCAACGATGGGAAGGCCCTAGCGGTCGATACCGCTGACACGATTCAGAGCAGGCTTGAACACGCGGGGCACAGCGTCGTGCGGGCCAGCAGCTCCGGTGGGATGGTCGGATTCGCCAATCCTGACCAGCACTTGCGTCTGCTCGGTTACAGCGCCTGTGTCCCGGACGGGTTCGACAACACCATGGCCCTCGCCATCGTGCTGGGGGGGGATGGCACGGTGTTGTCGGCGGCGCGCCAGACCGCACCGGTGGGGGTGCCGATCCTCACCATCAACACCGGTCATCTCGGTTTTCTGGCAGAGGCCTATCTCGGGGATCTGGATCGCGCTCTGGAGGTGGTGCTGACCCAGCAATGGACGATCGAGGAACGCAGCAATCTGGTGGTGAGCGTGATGCGGGGTGATCAGCGGCGCTGGGAGGCGTTGTCGCTCAACGAGATGGCGCTGCATCGGGAACCGCTCACCAGCATGTGTCACTTCGAGATCGCCATCGGGCGTCATGCCCCGGTGGACATTGCTGCCGATGGGGTGATCCTGTCGACGCCCACCGGATCAACGGCCTATGCCCTCAGTGCTGGCGGCCCGGTGATCTCTCCGGACTGCCCGGTGCTGCAGCTCACGCCGATCGCCCCCCATTCGCTGGCGTCGCGGGCTCTTGTGTTCAGTGACCGGGAGCCAGTGACTGTGTTCCCGGCCACACCGGAACGTCTGATGATGGTGGTGGACGGCAGTGCCGGTTGCTATGTCTGGCCGGAGGATCGCGTGCTGATCCGTCGCAGTGATCATCCGGTGCGTTTCGTTCGGCTCGTGGACCATGAATTTTTCCAGGTGCTGCGCAACAAACTCGGCTGGGGGTTGCCCCACATCGCCAAGCCTGACAAGGCATGAGCGCTGATCCATTGCTGCTGCTGGCAGGACCGGCGGCGGTGGCCCTGGCCCCGCGGCTCACGGCATCCGGTTACACGACGGTGGACTGGCTGAGTGCCGGGGTGGCCTCCAGTCGCGCCCAGGCAGGACAGGAGCCTGTGGCTGCAGTGCTGGCGGCCGATCAGCGACCGCTGATCTCCGATCTGCGATTGCGCTTCGGGGGCATGCCGATCCTGCTGGACCTGGAGCAGGACAGTGTCGAGGCTCGTGCTGCCTGCCTCTGTTCCGGGGCGGACGACTTCTGGCTGTCCAGTGTCGGTCCCAGCGACCTGCTGCTGCGGCTGCGTCTGCATCGCACAATCCAGTCCCGTGACGAGCAGCGACCGTCGTTGCTGCAGGTGGGCGATCTCAGTGTCGACATCAGCCTGAGGCAGGTGCGGCGCGGTGGGCGACCGGTGGCGCTGACCGCCAGGGAGTACGCGTTGCTGCTGGCACTGTTGAAGCATCCCGGTCGCGCCTTCAGTCGCGAGGAACTCCTGGAGCAGGTCTGGCAGGACGAGCGGGCCGGCAGCAGCAACGTCGTTGAGGTGTACATCCGCTACCTGCGACAGAAACTGGAGGAAAAGGGAGAGCCCAGGCTGGTGCACACCGTGCGCGGCCGTGGGTACCGTGTTGGCCCTTCCGCCGACGGTGCCTGAACCGCGTGGATCATCCGTCCCCGCCGCAGCAGTTACCGATCGCAGCCCGATGGTGCCTGGCGTCGCAGCGCTGCATCGATCTGGAGGTGGCACGCACTCCCGAACAGCAGCGCATCGGCCTGATGCAGCGGTCCCGGCTGCCGGCCCTGCGGGGGATGTGGTTTCCCTTTGACCAGCCCAGGCCTCTCAGTTTCTGGATGTTCAACACCATCGCCCCCCTTGACATGCTGTTTCTGCGGGGCGGCACAGTGATCGCCATCGCCAAGGACGTACCGGTCTGTCCGGCGTTGCCCTGCCCCAGCTACGGGCCGGATCAGCCGTCGGATGGGGTGGTGGAACTGGCGGCGGGAGAAGCCGACCGACTCGGCATCAAGCCCGGCGATCCGGCGCAGATTGAGACGATAAAGTAACGATATCGTGTATTTATTGATGTGATTTCGTGCCTTGAAGGATCAGTGTCGGGTTCATCGGCGCCAGCCGGGTGCCGTCTCCCAGCGGCAGGCCCCTCCAGGCCTGAAGCTGGCTGATCCTGCTGATCAGTCCGGCCTTGTCCAGGACCGGCCGCAGGTCTGAGAGCGCCTCCAGCGTGGCCAGCGGGATCACCACGATCCCCCCGTCATTCAGTCGTGGAAGCAGCATCTGCAGCAGAGCGACCCGGTCGCGGCCTCCTCCCCCGAGCAGAACCCGGTCGGGGCAGGCCAGTGCCGGGGGCAGATCCGTGCTCAGTGCCGTCAGGGCATCCGTCTCCAGGACGGCAGCCGGTTGCACCCCCAGCCGCTTGGCGTTGGCTTTAATCAGGGCGGCTCCGCCTCCGCGGCGTTCGATGGCCAGCAGCTGCAGCCTGGGCCTCAGCCTCAGCGCCTCCAGTCCGACACTCCCGGTGCCGGCTCCGAGATCCCAGAGCACTCCGTCGGCGGGCAACTCCAGGTCTGCCAGCAGCTGCAGGCGCACCTCCCGCTTGGTCATCAGTCCAGGACGGTCCGGGTGCTGCAGAAACACGCCATCCTCGAGGCCGAACAGGGGCAGTCGCTCCGGCAGCGGCGGGTCCTCGGCGATCAGCAGCACCAGCAGCAGGGGCTGCAGATCCGGCGGCAGCGGGGCATTGCTCGCGAGCCGCATCACCCGTTCATCGCGGTGGCCGAGGTTTTCGCACACCCACACGGCATAGGACGCCTCCAGTCCGCTGCTGCGCAGGATCTGCCGCACCGGTGCGGCACCACCCTGTCCGGGGTCGGTGAGCACCGCCAGAGCTGCCGGTCTGTTCTGCAGGGCGCTGGCCAGTGCTTCCGGGCTGCGTCCATGCAGGCTCACCCAGGTGGCGTCCTGCCAGGGGCGGCCGATCCGTGCGAACGCCAGCTGCATCGAGCATGGCGCCGGGTGAAAGTGCAGCGTCTCCGCCGGAAACGCCTGCAGCAGGCGGCGGCCGATGCCGAACCAGAGCGGATCGCCGCTGGCCAGGATCACCACCGGTGCGTTCTGAGAGCGCAGCCAGCCGATCAGTGCATCCGGGCGGTCACTGGCTTGCAGCTGCGGCAGGGGGCGATCGCCATGCTGCTGGTGCTGGTCGCTCCACCACTGAGGCAGGCTGTCCAGCAGGCGCTGTGGCGCTGCGATCGCTTCCGCGTTGCACAGCAGTCGCACTGCCGCAGGGGGCAGGCTCGCCAGGCCGCCGGCATCGGTTCCGATGACCTGAAAAGGGTGGGGAAGACCGGGCATGACTGTGATCATGGCCCGATGGGTGGTACAAACGCTTCTGACCGCTCGTGCACTGCGTGCTGCCCCGTTCGCCTGCGACCGTCTCTGATTTCATCGTCGCCGGGGCGTTTCCCAGGCCATCGGTGCTGATTAGTGGTCTTCAGCACGGTCGGCCGTCGCTGTCGCAGCTGCACAAGCTCCTGGCGCTCACATGCACCGGCCTGGCCGCCGAACCGCTGAGCTGGCTGCAGCAGCTGATCTACAGCCAACGGCTGCAGCAGCAGCTTCCTGATGATCCAGTGGTGGTGATCGGTCACTGGCGCAGCGGCACCACCTATCTGCACCAGCTGATGGGATCCGACCCCTGCGCAGCCACGGCATCCAACAGCCTCACCGTGGCTCCCCAGGTGGCTCTGCTGCTCAAGCCCCTGCTGCAGCCCCTGCTGCACAGGACGATGACGCCGATCCGTCCGATCGATGCCGTGCCCTGGGGCGCGGATGATCCGCAGGAGGACGAAGTGGGCCTCTCCCGTCTGACCATGGACAGCCACATGGCGGGAATCGCCTTTCCCCGCGACTATCTCCATCACCTGAGGCGCACGGTTCTGCGCGCAACGCCCGCCTACGAACGCGCTCTGGTGATGTTCTGCAGGCTCACCTGGCTGCATGCGGGCCCTGGCAAGCATCACCTGTTGATCAAGAATCCAGCCCATTCGGCCCGGGTGCCGCTGCTGCTGCGCTTGTTTCCCCGCTGCCGCTTCATTCTTCTCAAGCGCCGACCGATCGATGCGGTGCGTTCGCTGGTGCTGGTCAAGCAACGACTGGCCTCCCTGGTGGGTCTGCAGGACCCCCCCGACCAGATCACCCAGGTGGAGGAGACGGTGGCAGCCCATCGCCTGCTGATGGAGGCTTTTGAGGCCTCCCGTCAGCTGATCCCCGCCGGCCAGCTCACGGAGGTGGCCTTTGACGATCTGCGGGACGCCCCCGTGGCCACGGTGGAGCGCATCTACTCCGATCTGGCCATCGACAGCTGGGCTCAGGCCCAGGCGCCGATCGCGCGTCGTGCGGCACAGTCCAGTCGCTACCGGCCGTTGCCGGTGACGCTGGAGCCGGCGGCTGAGCAGCGTCTGATCACCTTGCTCGGTCACGGATGAACTCTGATCGGCGCCAACGCCTGCATGATCTGCTGCTGGCCCTGATCACCCGGGAGGAGGGGTTGCCGTTGATGGATCAGACCTTGCCGGAGGAGGGAAGCGCGGCGGAACCGGCTCGTTGGTTGGATCAGAACCGGCGCACGCTGCAGCGCTACCAGGCGTTGGTGCGCACGGCCGTCACGCTCGACGCCCTGATGGATGCCGAGGAGAACGCTGGCTGAACCGTTCAGGTCTGGCAGTCTGGGGCGACTGTCAGCCGACCCATGGCTCCTCTGGGACTGTCCGCTCTGAGCAGCATGCTGCGCCGCAGACCCCGCCCCGAGTCCTGGTCGACTCCGCAGGCGAGCTGGAGCCGTGCCTTCGGTCTGGGCTGGCGGGACCCCTACAGCGTCCGCTACGCCAGCAACCTCGACGATGGTCCCTGGCATGGCATGCCCCTCGGTGGCTTCGGTGCGGGCTGCATCGGTCGCAGCTCTCGTGGAGACTTCAATCTCTGGCATCTCGATGGCGGCGAGCACTGGTACGGCACGATCCCCGATTGCCAGTTCGCCATCTGGGAGAGCGACGGCACCAGCACCAGGGCCCATGCCCTGGCAACGGCTCCGGATCGTGACGACAGCCGAGTGGATGGCGAGGATCCCCTCGCGGCCTGGCAGTGGTATCCAGCCAGCACCAACGACAGCACCACCGGAACCTATGCCGCCCGCTACCCCCTGAGCTGGACCCGCTACAGCGGGGTGTTCGCGGCCGAAGTGAGCTGTGAGGCCTTCAGTCCGATTCTCCCCGGCGACTATCAGCGCAGCAGCTACCCCGTGGCTGTCTTCCGCTGGACCCTGCGCAATCCCACCAACCGTCCGCTGCAGCTCTCCCTGCTGCTGAGCTGGCGCAACACCGTCGGTTGGTTCACCAACACCGATCCATCCGCCGAAGTGCATTTCCGCGACGACGGCAGCCCTGAGCACAACTACGCCCCTGCGATCGGTGCCGGTGAGGGGCAGAGCAACCGCTGGGTGGATCAGCCGGGCCTCAAGGGTGTGCTGCTGGATGGGCGTCGGTCCCAGCCGCTTGCGGAGGGGGAGGGGCAGTGGTGCCTGGCATTGCCGGACAACCTCGAGGATGTGGAGGTGATGCGCTGCAGTCGCTGGGATCCCACCGGCGAGTGGGGCGGAACTGTGGCAGTCCTTCGCCGCTGAAGGACGCATTCCCAACAGCAACAACGACCGGGCCAGTCGCGCCGGGGAACAGGCCAGTGCTGGGCTGGCGGTGAAGGTCAGCCTCGATCCGGGGCAATGCCTCGAGATTCCGGTCGTGATCAGCTGGGATCTGCCGGTGACCGCCTTCGCCACCGGAGTCAGCGACTGGCGCCGCTACACGGACTTCCATGGCCGGCAGGGCACGGCGGCGGCGGCGATCGCTGCCGAGGCGCTGAGGGACTGGCGCAGCTGGCGTGACCAGATCGATCGCTGGCAGGAGCCTGTTCTGGCTCGAACCGAGCTGCCGGAGCCGTTGCGCATGGCCCTGTTCAACGAGCTCTACGACCTCGCCAGCGGTGGAAGCCTCTGGACGGCCGCCAGAGCTGGCGATCCCGTGGGCCGCTTCGGCGTTCTGGAGTGCCTCGACTACGCCTGGTACGAAAGTCTTGATGTGAGGCTGTACGGGTCTTTGGCGTTGGTTCAGCTCTGGCCTGAGCTGGACAAGGCCGTGTTGCGTAGCTTCGCCCGGGCCATTCCGGCGATGGATGCCAGCCAGCGGCCGATCGGCTGGTATTTCACCCAGGGCAGGGGACGGGTGGAAGCCGACCGCAAGGTGGAGGGAGCGACCCCCCACGATCTGGGTGCTCCCAACGAGGCGCCGTTCGACGCCACCAATTACACGGCGTACCAGGACTGCAATCTCTGGAAGGATCTGGCCAGCGACTTCGTGCTGCAGGTCTGGCGCACATTCCGGTTCGCACCGACCGGCGAAGACCTGACCTTTCTTGCCGAGTGCTGGCCTGCAGCGGTTCAGGCTCTTCGTTATCTCAAACGCTTCGACGTCAATGAGGACGGCTTGCCGGACAACGGCGGAGCACCGGACCAGACCTTTGATGACTGGCCGTTGCAGGGAGTGAGCGCCTATTGCGGTGCTCTCTGGATCGCAGCCCTCGAGGCGGCTCTGGCCATGGCTCAGCGGCTTCAGCTGGACCTGGGCCTGGAGACGGGGTCGGAGCAGCGGGAATTCGGGGAATGGCTGGAGCAATCACGCGCCAATTTCGATCGACTGCTTTGGAACGGGGAGTTTTATCGCATCGACGCCGAGAGCGGTACGCCGGTGGTGATGGCGGATCAGCTCTGCGGGGATTTCTACGCGCGGCTGCTGGGCCTGCCGCCGGTGGTGAGCGATGCCAACAGCCAGAGCACGCTCAAGGCCGTGCGCGAGGCCTGTTTTGAGCGGTTTGACGGTGGACGTCTCGGCGTGGCGAATGGTCTGCGGCGGGATGGCACCCCTCTCGACCCGGATGGCACCCATCCGTTGGAGGTCTGGACAGGGATCAATTTCGGTCTGGCCTCCTACTACCGGCTCATGGGAGACAAGACGACAGCCGAAGCGATTTGCACGGCGGTGGTCGACCAGGTGTACCGGGGAGGTCTTCAGTTCCGAACACCGGAAGCGATCACCGCCGTGAACACCTTTCGGGCCTGCCATTACCTGCGGGCCATGGCGATCTGGGGGCTTTGGGCCACCGAGACCGACTGGGCGCTGATCCCTGGCGCTGACCGCTCCTAGGCCGCGCTGCGGGCCAGGGTCTGTCGAGGGGCTTCCCCAAACAGATTGCGGTAATCACGGGCGAAATGATTGCGGCTGTGAAATCCGAAGTGATGGGCCACCTCCTGCACGGTGTTGCAGGCCAGCACTCGCCGTTGGTCCCGATGACGTAGAGCGTGTTGCACCTGTTGCAGGCGGATCTGTTTCAGCAGGGCCATCGGTCCGATTCCGACCTGTTCACGACAGCTCTGACTGATGGTTGATCGGGAGGCGAAGATCGTACGACCAAGATCATCCAAGGAAATCGGTTGGCGGTTGTTTTCGATGCCCCAACGCACCACATCCCGCACAATCCCGCAGCGGTAGGTCATCGATCGAAGAGGTGAGAGTTCGTCGAGGCCAGGGGGCTCGAAGCTTTCCAGCAGCAAGGCATTCCATTGATCCGTATCGATGCCGCCTGACGCAGGCTCGTTGAGCAGGTTGTCCACCAGCTGGATCCAGGTCTGGAACATCGCCTGGCTGAGCTGAACGTTGTTGCTGATGCTGATGGAATCCATCAGCGTGCTTGCCGGATCGAGCGCCCCAAGCTGTTGGATGCGGGTTCGTGGGATCAGAATGATGCTGAAGTGGGCGCCGGCTTCGGTCTGAAAGAAGACATCACTGAGGTTGAGGTGAAAGCCGTATAACCCACAGGGAATCAGCGGCTCTCCTCGAACGCGATGCTGAAAGGCATGATTCATCTCCAGACAGAACGGAACGTAGGCGCAATTGCGTCCTCCGTGAAACAACATGGAGCGATCGCATCTCACGGAGAGACAAATCATCTCGTTGGATCGCTTGATCTTCAGCACTCCGTTCAGCGGGCCTGCTGACAGTTGAACGATCTCCCACGGAAATCCGAGGCTAAGAAACAATTCAGCCGCTTCAATCGCGCTGTGAAATCGATGGATCTTGAGTTGCGACGCGTTTGACACCATTTCGGATCGTTCAGGCCTCTGCGAATTCTTTGGGGAGAAGTTAGGTGGGTCGTTCGTAATTGGCGCATTTTGTTGCATACCCTGAGTCCTGAAGTCTCCGGATCCGGCACATGCGTCGCTTGCTCTGCAGTGTTTTGGCTGCACTGCTGCTTGTTCTGCTGACTCCCGGGCTCGCCTGGGCGCAGGTTCATCAGCACGAGAACGAAAACGGCGTCGCCATGGTTCGCAGTCTGGAAAGTCTCCGGGACCTTGATTACGTCAGCTGGCAGGCCGTGGCCTACAGGGAAGGAGCCGCCGGCGGGCCGGTGGTGTTGCGCATCGTCGGCTACCCCGGAAAACTCAGGCTTGACCATCCCATCGATCTGCAGGTGTTCGCAGGCCGGCGTGAGTGGTCTCTGCCGGACATCACGCTGAAGAATCCAGCCCTCGCTCAGGACGGACGGGATGCTGCCGCTGAATTCGCGCTGGATCCTCTGCTGGCAGATCTGAGCAACAATCGCCCTTTGCGGCTCGTGCTGCCGGGAGTGTTCACGGAGTTGCCGGTGCCCCCTTACGTGGTGGGTGAGTGGCGATCGCTGCAGGAGTTGCCCCTGAGCTGATGTGGGAACCGTTGATGCATCGGGCTCTCGCCCTGGCGGCTTTGGCACAGGGGTGCACCAGTCCGAATCCACTGGTCGGGGCGCTGGTTCTCGATGCCAACGGTCGTTTGATCGGAGAGGGTTACCACGCCCGTGCCGGACGGCCCCACGCCGAGGTGGGTGCCCTGGCCCAGGCCGGTGAGGCCGCACGAGGCGGAACCCTGATCGTCACCCTTGAGCCCTGCTGCCATCACGGCCGCACTCCCCCCTGCACAGATGCCGTGATCGCAGCTGGACTTGAGCGGGTGGTGGTGGCGCTTGAGGATCCCGATCCCAGGGTGGCTGGCGGAGGCGTCAGCCGGCTGCGATCCGCCGGTCTGGAGGTGATCACCGGTGTGCTGAGGGAGCAGGCGGCTCAACAGAACAGGGCTTTTGTGCATCGGGTGCGCACCGGACGTCCCTGGGGAGTGCTCAAGTGGGCCATGAGTCTTGATGGCCGAACCGCCCTGCCCAATGGCGAGAGCCAGTGGATCAGCGGTTCGGAGGCGCGGAGCTGGGTGCATCAGTTGCGGGCGTGCTGCGATGCGGTGATCGTGGGCGGAGGCACGTTGCGGGCGGATGATCCCCTGCTCACCAGCCGTGGCCGGCGCGACCCCGAGCCGCTGCGGGTGGTGCTCAGTCGCAGCATGCAGATCCCTGCTCGGGCACAGCTCTGGAACACTGACGTGGCTCCAACCCTGCTGGCTCACGGCCCGCAGGTCCGTGATGTTCCTGCTCCCAGCGGACCTGAGCGGCTGTCCTTGCCGGTCTGTGATCCGGAGCATTTGATGCGTGCGCTTGCTTCTCGCGGCTGCAATCAGGTGCTCTGGGAATGCGGTCCTGAGCTCGCTGCTTCAGCGGTTCAGCAGCAGTGCGTCCAGGAGCTCGCGGTGGTGGTGGCACCCAAGCTTCTGGGTGGCCATGCATCGCGAACCCCGCTGGGTGATCTGGGTCTGATCAGCCTGGATCAGGCCAAGCAGCTGACCATGGAGCAAACCATCAGCCTTGGCGATGATCGACTCCTGGTGAGCTTGGTGTATTGATCGGGAGGATCAGAGGAAGTCGAATCCGTTGCTGGCAATCACGCTTGTGAGGTCAGAACTGTCGTCGTCTTTGCTGGATCCATTCGTGGTGGCATCCAGGAAACGGACACGAATCTTGCCGATACGTTGATCTTCGTCTTCGATGGCGGACTTGTTGTAGGTTTCGCCGTCAATCACCAGCTTGTCTTTTTGACCAAAGCTCTTGATGACAAGTTTTTTGGTGATCAGATCAAGTGAGTCGACAAAAACTTTGTCTTTCTGGTTGTCATCTCCAAGGTCAATCTGGGCTTTCTTGACCTCGCCTTGGATGGTCAGCTTGTCCTTGCCACTCCCAAGATCCACCATGGTCTTGTTGGTCAGCGTCGCATCCTCACCAATCAAGATGTCATCTTTTCCGCCTCCGGCTTCGATGGTTGATTTCTTGATCACGCCTGAGTTGAATGTGGCCTTGTCTTTGCCCTCGGTCATCACGAAGGAGGTTTTTTCGACCAACTCAGCTGTGCTGACCAAGTCGGCTGTCAGTCCTTCCTCAAAACGCACTGTGGAGGATTTGAGTTTGCGTCCTCCAAAAACAACATTGGAGGAGCGCGATGTGAGGTCGAGATCAATGAGAGTATCGGTCAGCTCAATTTCAATGCCATCATCAGCTGATTCGAGAACCTTCAGTTTTTCCGTTTGGGAGGAGGGGATGGAAACGTCTCCACGCGGGGCCTGCGCGAGGATCCTGTCCCCACTTTGTGACTTCTCAAAGCCAGCAGATGTCTCGAGAGGGATGGCTTCAAACGAAGGTGCTGACCCGTTAGCAGCACCACCTGAGGAAGGGCTTGAAGCAGGTTGCGAAGGTGTGGCTGCAAAAGTAGGTGTTTGATCAGTGTTCTGTGGAGCAGATTGGCCCAGATCATCTCTGGTGAGTGCAATCAGCTGCTCAGCCGCATTGCCGGCGGCGTCGGTTGCCACGACCGTGAGGGCGTAGGCAGTCTTAACTTCGATCGGTTTTTGGGAATTCAGACGGATGTCGCCAGAGTCGGGATTGATCGTGAAGGAGGCTGCATCATCGTCGTTGTCAGGTTTCAAGCTGAACTTCAACGGCAACGGCGATGCGTCGTTAGCGACTGTTTTGTAGATGATTGATTGGCTACCGGCGTTGTCATCGCCTCCTGTTGGAGTCGCTCCTGATGTGATCACCGGAGACGTTGTGTCCACCGTGATAGTGAGAGGATCCGAAGTGGCAGTTTCACCATCGATCGTGGATGTTGCCGTGACAGTGTAGGTTCCATCTGTGAGGGCGACGTCATCGCCGAGGGTCAGATTCCAGACGCCAAGAGAATTAGCAACCCCCACCAGACTGAAGGTGCTTGTCGAGGTGTTCGGATTGCCGCTGGTGGTGATCCGGACTTCGACATCCGCACCTGAATCAGCGGTTCCGCTGAAACTGGGGTTGCCGGCATTGGTGATGTTGTCTGTTGATGAACGTCCACTGTCGTTTGTGAGATCTGGAGTGGAGACGGGGTCAATCACCCCACCAATTGTGATGGAGATGGCCTGATCCGTCGTACCACCCTGGTCATCGGTGACGCTGACGGTGAAGGTATCTGTGCCACTGAAGTCGGCCTTGGGGGTGTAGCTCCAGGTTCCAGTAGAAGCATCGATGGACGCATTCCCGTTGCTGGCCGCACGGCTGATCGAGAAGATGTTTTCGCTCGTCAGACCTTCCACATCCAGGGCAGTCAGTGTTCCTGTGATCGGGGTTGTGGAGTCTTCCTCACCTTGTCCACTGATATCACCTCCGATCGCAGCAGACTCGTTCGTCGCAGGGTCATCAACGCTGATCAGAATTGTCTGCTCAGTCGTGCTTCCAGTTGCATCGGTGATCTGGACAGCGAAAGTATCCGGGCCTCGATAGTCTTTTTTAGGGAAATAACTCCAGTAACCCGTCTCCTCGCTAATGGCTGCAGCCCCGCCTGTTGAGGTCGGTGAGCTTCCTTCTACGAGCTTAAAGCTGGACGATGTCCCGATCCGATTATCAGGATCCGTGACTTCGATTGTGCCTCGGATCGGCTGATCTTTCTCTGGATCACCGATGAAGGGGAGACCAGTACCAGACAGGTCACCGCTGATTACTGGAGCATCGGGTGTGGGATTAATGCTGATGGAGATCAGTTGTGATGTCGTGCCTCCGCCATCATCTGTGACTGTTACTGTGAAATCGTCCGAACCGTGAAAGTTGGCTGAGGGTGAATAAACCCAAGAACCACTCTCACGATTGATGGATGCTGTTCCGTTATCAGGAGAATTATTTGTTGCAATGGAGAAGTAGCTGCCGTCACTGAGTCCTTCTGGGTCTGTTGCTGAAATCTTCCCTGTGACGGAGGTGTCTTCATCGGTGGAGGCGGTGAGATTGCCAGTGATGGCTGCAGCTTCATCAACGTTATTGATCGTGAGGGCCACTGCCTTTTCGCTGTTACCCTCTTCACCATTCAGCGTGACAGTGAAGTTGTAGGAATTTTTGGTTTCAAAATCAGGAAATTCAGTCGGCTTAAGGGAAACGATGCCAGTGGATACGTCAATCGTGAAACTCTCGCTGTCATTAACATTCTTCAAGCCGTACATCATTGGGTATGGATAATCTTCTATTTGTGTGGTGTAAATTGGCTGAGGGGCTCCTGTATTCTCATTGATGCTCACTCTGCTTGGCGATGTGGCGATAGGAGCCAATTGAATATCTTGAACTTCCAGCGAAACTCGCTTTTCTGCTGTGTTGCCTGCTTGGTCGGTGGCGACGACAACAAAACCGTAGATATTGTCGGCTATATCTGGATTGCTGCCTGCATCCCTCGGGTTTTCGAAGTCTGGGTCAAAAGTCAGACGCACGTCACCCGTCAGTTCGTCGATGCTGAATAGTTCGCTGTCGTTTTGAGCATTGAAATCCTCTTCTTTGAGGGAAAATGTTATGTTTGCTGACGAAGGAGTTAAGATCTGGTCGCTTGTATCTGTTGCTGTCGCGCGGTAGATGACCTCGTTGTGATGCGAATTCTCTTGGATGAAGCCATCTTCTCCAGCTTTATCACCGGAAGTGATCACTGGGTCAATGCTGTCTGGATCATCTGTCGTCAGAGTGACATCAATGCTGGATTGCTCTGCTGGAATTTCAGAGGGCGAACCGTTTGCTGTTGATGCTTCTGATAGTGCCAGGCGAAAGATCTCATTGGCTTCATATGTTTTGTCCTGAGAGATATTAACGATGATCGTCTGATCTGTTTGATTTTCTGCGAAGTTAACAACTCCTCCAGGGAGTTGTGTTGCTTCGGGTGAGAAGTCCGATGCATCCGCCAGCGCTACTGTTGTTGAAACGCTGTCATCTGCAATGACATTCCAGTTCACGGAGCCGGCTGCTCTTGTATCGCCGGACCGACTGATCTTGAATGTGATTGGATTTGCAGAATCTTCAGTTCCTTCTTCCAGTGTTATGGCGTCAGACGTCCCTTCTGAATTGCTCAGGGCATAGATTGTTTTTGTGATAATACTAACTGGGGCCAATGCATCTCTGTTCTCCCAGCCTTCACCTGAGACTGTTCTAACAGAATTGAAAGCAATGAAGACATTGCCACTGGCGATCAGGTTCTCGGTTGGAGTGAACGTCGCAGTGTATATGGTTGGATCGGCTTCGCTCTGTTGAAGGTCAGTAAAATTACCTAGGCTGATGCCATCATCAGTTTTTGCTGAAATATCTGAGCTTGTAAAAGCACTTGTTTCGTTTAATACAAGCTCCTCGCTGAAGTTAAAGGTGAAGGTCGCGGTTTCACCATTCAGCAATTCGCTAGCGCTGCTTGTGATTTCGAGGGTGAGGGCCATGACCTGATGGGCACTAATTTGGAAGCTAACCGCGAGGCTGGGCGATTGCTATCCATGACTATAAAATCTTAGAGTTTGGTGAGCTTTAGTCAACACAGGAAGCAGTCTTTGCATAAAAGGTTGCTGCGTTTGTCATTCCTCACAAACCCATCGGCCCAAGCTTCTGACAACCCCTTGGAGTGTGCCGACTTGTCGATTGTCACAGTCTTTGCTCTGTTTGGGCCTGTTCGGACTCAATAGAGATGTCTATGACAGCTTTTTACCTAGACTCGGAAAACAATCATTCTCCAAATGGGCCGCCCTGGCATTGCCAAAGGCTTTGGTAGGTCTGGAAAACAGGGCGTCCCCGAGCACGCGGGCAACCCTCATGGCATCGATGCCGATGAAGCGTCTGCTTCCCGATCGCATCAGTCTCTTTATTTGCAGCATGTTCTCCCCTGTCTGGCTCGGGGAAATCTGAGCCAGGCAGAGCCCATCCTCAAGCTCCTGGCTCAATCAAAAACTGATGTAGCCGAGGTCTATCGAGATCTGGCCAATCTCTGTGAGTCTCAGCAGAGACTGGGAGAGTCGCTTGTCTACCGCGACCTTTGGCTCGACCACCCATCGGCAGACGAAACAGAACTGCTCAGGCAGTCAGAGACAGCCGATCACCTCGGGCGGAAGCAAACGGCAGCAAAGCTGTTTGAGGTGTTGCTCAAGCGTGGGCCGAAGTCGCAGTCTTCCCGCATCGCTGTCCTCCGACAGCTGATGCTTCAGGAGTGCTTTCTGGAAGCTCGTTCACACATTGAATCCTGGTTCGGCCAGACCTGTGATTCGGAAGTCCTTGAGTTGCTGTCCATCTGTGCCGTTGAGCTGAAGGAGTCTGAGCTCGCCTGCTGTTTAGCTCAGTCCTGTCTTCAGGAGCGCTCTTCAGCCATTGCCCATGCCGTTCTTGCTGCTGCCTTGCAACGCCAGTTTCGGGAACGTGAGGCCTATGACCATCTGAAAACTTCGATCGCACTCAGCTCTGATCCGCAGGCCTTGCCTTGGCCTGTCGCCCGATTGCTGGCAGGGGTCTGCCTCGAACAGAACCGTCTTGACATGGCTGACGAGCTGCTCCAGAAGGCTCGATTGGATCAGCCCGCATCGCGCCAGCTTCTCGCGCAGTGGGGTGAGTTGCAGTTGTTGTGTGGGAACTGGACCAATGGGTTTCGGTTTTGCTCAGCGAGCCGCAGGGCGGATCTGTCGCTGCCATCCGCGGATGCTTTCGAGCTCCGTGGGGTCGCTGAACCTGCCTCAGAGGTGCCTCCACTGATCTTGGCATCGGATGGAACTCTGGGCGACTCACTGTTGTTCAGTCGTTATGCACCTTGGATTACGACAGCACTCAGTCGGCCTGTTCATTTGTATGTTCAGCCTCCGGTGCTGCGCCTTCTCAGAGATAGCTTCCAGGCACCGATCGAGGTTCATCCGATCGGAGAGCTCACCTCTCATCCTTCCGAGTGGATTCTTCCAATGCAGGATGCCCCTGCTGTTTTTGGCGCCTGTGACCAACAGCCTGTTCTTGCTGCCCCCTGTTTAAGAGCTGACCCTGCTCTGGTTGAGGTCTGGCGGAAGAGGCTTGATCTCGGGAGTGGTGAACGCTTGATCGGTATCAACTGGAATGGTTCCGCGTTACAAGCCTCTCGCGAAAGAGTTTCTTCAGACATTCCACTCAATGCGTTTTCAGCTATCGCACAGCGACCTGGTGTGCGTCTCTTATCCCTGCAAAAGGGATTCGGTGCTGAACAACTTCGTCACTGCCGTTTTGCTGACCGCTTTGTCTCGTGCCAAAACGAGGTGTCTCATGAAGTGCGCCTGGAGCACATGGCAGCCTTGATCACCCTCTGTGAATGGGTGATCTGCGATGACAGTGGCCCAGCACATCTGGCTGGAAGCTTGAGCAGTCCAACCATTCTTCTGCTTCCCGAACGTGCTGGCTGGAGATGGGGAGGTTTTTGCAGTCGATCTCCCTGGTACCCAACGCTTCATCTGCTCAGGAGATCTGAGTCAAAGGGTTGGGATGACCTGATGTCTGAAGCGAGTGAACTAATGAATTGATCAGGCCAAGGCGACCTAAAAGTGAAGAAAACCTTGAGATTCAATGTCAATAAAGCATGATCTGCGTACTCATTCATGATGTTCCGGTTAGCGTTAGCTTGATCTTCCGGAGAGCATCGATGGCGATCACTAGCAGCCGGTTGTGCACCGGTGCATCCCTAATTTGCGCTGCTTCAGCATTTCTTGCAAATCCATCTCCTGTCAGTGCACAGTGCGGTCCTACTGGATGTACGACCGCTGCACCACAGGTTGGCTTGCCTGCCATCACGCGACCAACCGCTGCACAATCTGTGGCAATGGCTTCGCGGATCGCAGCACTCGAAGCACGAATGAATCAAATGACTGCTGTCAGTTCTCCGAGTGGCAGTCCATCATTTCGCGACGATTCTTCAACTAAGTCTGCTTCAAAGGCGTTTCTTGCGGCGATGAATACAAGAACCTGGATAAATGGTGAAGGTCTCTGGCAGATGTCACCCAGCGGTGCCACATGCCAACTATCCTCCGGTGTGTCGACCCTGAATAGCTCCCCCTGCTCTAGTTCTTTCTGAACTGGTTAAAGGGTCTGAGGGCTTTCGGATCTCTTCAATCTCATTTGAGACTTAGGACGATGTTCGCAATCTCAGGCCTCAAGATTTCTGGTGTGGTTGCAGCTTCTGTTGCCTCAGCACTCTTTGCTTCAGCCCTTTCGCCTGCTCAGGCTCAGATCACCCAGGCAGGAATCACTGTCACCGCTCCCGAGAAGGGAACGACACAGAATCTTTCCGTGACGAACGGAAGTAGAACATCACTGGCTGTTGGCAACACAACCAGTTTTGGTGCTGCTTCCAATCTCACTCTTTCGAAGGGTCTGACGGGTGTCAGTCGCACAGTTCTGATTCCATCGTCTGTCGCGATCAATAGCGACATCGGTGATAATGCTCTTGGTCAAACCACCATCAACATCAGTAATCTGGCCGCCAACGGCGATGATGGAAGCATTACCCCTGATGGCGATTCTGGTGTCAGTGGCGGTACCATTGAGTTGCAGGAAGGAACTCAGTACGCTTCAGGTAATGCCGATATCATCGGTATGGGCGCAGCGGTGCTCTTGAACATTGATCCAGGCAGTGCAACAGCTCCAGGCGAAGCCAGCTTCTTTGCCACAGTGTTCCCGAACATCAATGGTCTTGAAGCTTGTCAGCCGACACATGACAAGGCTTGTCCTTACGTGACCAATGATGATCTGGTGAGTGGCAATACAGGTGCTAATGCAAGCCTTTCCACCACCACCAACATTGATATCAACGCGAATTCCTTCGTCAACACGTTTGCTCAGAGCTTCTGAGTTCTCATGTTGGTTAGAAGAATCATGCTTCGCTTCACTTTTGTTCTGGCTGTTTCTGTCTTAGGAGCTGCGGCTTCACAAGCTCAGATTCTTGAGAGAACGTCGACCAATTCAGGTACGAATCGCGTTTTTCAATACGCGATTCAATCCACATACGGAACTCAGACATCTGCTGATGCAACCCCGAACTTAAGGGTTGAGACAGAGGCAGTTCTGAATCTGAAGGAAGATAGCTTCTTAACCAACACAGCTGGTGATGTCGGTGGTAGCACAAGTGCTGTGTTTACCACGACGCCCACAGGCTCCAATGTCGTTCTGAGTGGGATTACTGCCAACAACCAGTTTCTTCTGGATACTGGCACAAGTTTCCGTTCTGCACTGACTACAACGGAACCTGACGGTGAACCCAGTATCGGCACAGCGTCTGCGACAGCGACCCATACCATGACCATCACGGTGAGTGACGGCACCAGTTCTTTCCTGAACACCCTGCGGGAAAACTTTGAATCTCCAGAACCTGAGTGATTCAATCTGACTGGTTGAGCAATCCTACTGCGACATAGCACGACACTTTCTACTTTGCAGTGCGCTGGCCGTCAGTCATTGGTGACGGCGATACATTCCATGAACTCTTTGCAGTGCAAGAACTGTTTTCCCTTCTATAATCAAAACTGTTGGACACCCAGTCTGTCATGACCGGCGAGTCGGCCTACTTATCGCAGTCTCTGCCACACTGACTATCCTGGCACCACTGTCTGTGAAGCCAATTCTTGCTCAGCAGACAAACAACAGCTCGTCGCTGACCAACTCTGCGGCACCTTCAGCATCTTCAACAACGACTGGCGGTACCAATATCAATTATCAAACCAACAACGCTTACCAGAATGAAGTTGGATTTGGCCCTGGAATTTTTTGCCGAACGCCAACTCTCTTCCTGGGTGGGAACTATGGAGAAAATGAACTTGATTCCTTTGATGCCATTTCAACAAGTGGCAATGAAGCTAACAACTATTCTATCAATGCTGGTTTGGTCTTCCCATTCGGTTCGCCTGCGCAACGCTCTTGTAATCGCTTGGCATCCTTGATTGTCCAAGACCGTGAGATTTCCACCCAGCTTTCCATGATTCGTGCCTGTGCTTCCTTGCAGCGGGATGGAATCAAAGTCGACCCTGAGTTGTATCCACTTCTTGAAAAGTGTGCCACCAATGTGCTGGGCCCCAAGCCTCCCTCCTCGAGAGCGGCAGCACCACCACCACGTCGTATGGCTCCACAGCCTCGACAGCAGCAGAGTCTTCCGCCAAAGGTTCCACAAACCACACGTAGCTGAAGACGATGACAATTCATCAAACAATTCCACTGTCAGGATTGCTTTGCTTGGCAGCCATTTTTGATTTGAGTGGTTATGTGGCTCGTTCACAGTCACTCTTTGATGGATTTAATGCTTACTGCACAAGCAACAAAGATTACACTGGGTCGTGCACAAATGTTGAGACGAGTAAAGATTATTCCTGCACCCTGATTCCCGGTAGCCTGATCGATTGCTTGAGTGATTCTGGATACGAATTCCAATGTTTATTTGCAAGCCAGCACACCCAAGGCCAGGCTACATTTTATTGCGATGCACAAACTGAAGAAATGCTTTATCAAGAAGAACAGGCAGGTGCCACCTTTAAAAATGTTCTGCAGAATTCTCTTTAATGAAAAATCTTAATTCGCTCCGGCTTTTTTCTCTATCCCTCTTGCTTCCTCTTCTTTGCTGTCAGGTTCAAGCCAGGCCCTGTAAGTTGACCGATCCTGAGGGAAATAATCCAGATAATCTTTGCCCTCAATATACGTTTACTCCTGGTGTCCATTCGAATGCTTTTCGACCTGGAGAAGGCCGACCAGTCCGTGGCTTGTCAACAGCTGCCAGCCCGCTTGGGCCCATCCAGATTGATCCAGGAAAGGAATTCTGGACTGAAATCAAGACTCAGGGCAGTACGCGTCAGTTGAAGACAAGCGGAAACAAATCGTACAGTGTCTCTAAATAAATACTTAAGAAAGGGCTTGATATTTTTTTAATGCCCCCTGTATCCCTGCGTTTTGTCAGTTTTCGCTTCTCTGGCTAGATTTTTTTCGGGACAGTACATCTGTCCCTGCATGTTCAATCCCTGAATCATGAAATCACCTCTTCTTCTTGCAGCTCTGCTGCTCGTGGCTCCGGCCGCGGCGAACGCTCAAAGCGTCGCTGGATCTGACGACCCCAACATGTCTGGTACCACCCAGCGCATGTTCATCATCAACGCCACCACCCCCGGTGGACTGACCTTCTCGGGCGCCGGTACTGCCACCTTCAACAACGCAGTCGGCACCTCCAACCAGTTCAACGTTGGCTCCAACACCAGCATCGGTGTGAACGCCAGCGTGTCTGCGACTCAGGAATTTGACGGTCTGTCCCTGGGTGTGATGCAGATGGGTGCAGGCAGCAGCCTGATGCAGACCAACGGCACCTCCTCCTCCGCCGCTGCAACCCAGGCCGCTTCCGCTGCCGCCAACTCGGTTGCAACGGAAACGGCTCAGCGTGAGTCCCATGCCACTGGCTGGGAAGACGCCACGACGGCGACGAACCTGTCCTCCACCGAAACCGGTAACTACGGCAGCTACGACCGGAATGGTGATTGGCAGTGGTCTGTCGACTACGACAGCTCCTGGGGTGAACTGGATGCCTCCGCTCAGGCTTCCTATGGTTCTGACGGCCAGACTGCTTACGAGACCGAGCAGAGCAACTTCAAACAGTTCAAGAACGCTTATACACAATCTTATAACCAGAACTATAACTCCAGCTATAGCTCTGCTTACAACAACGTCATCACCAACAGTTCCTCCACGGCTACTGAGTCGTCGGCGACCGGAATCATCAAAGGTGATTTCCAGTCCACTGAGGATTCTGTGACCGCCATCGGTCAGGAAGGTCAGCTGGGTGCCATCGTGTCCTCCGCTTTGGCAGCCGCGAACAGCACCAACGACACCACCGGTGGTGCATCCTGGACCGCTGCTTTCAACGCAGCGTATGAGGCTGGCTATCAGCAGTCCGTCGGTCAGACCAGCACTGTCAGCGACAGTCAGGTTGCCATCGAAGGTCTGGGTGCCATCGCCAGCGTGAACGCCGATGAGGCTTCCAGCTTCACCGTGAACCTGGATCGTCTGGAGGCGTTCAAGTCCACCGGCACGCAGGATAATTCTTCTGCGACCGCCAACGGTTCTGCCACAGCGACGTTGTCCACCAACTCCTTCGCGACTCAGAACAACCAGCGCACCGCGTCCGCCTTCATGCAGGCCTTCGCCGCTGCTGACTGATCTGATCGCTTGATCCGATCAGGAGGGGAGGGGCTTCGGCCCCTCCTTTTTTAATGTTTGCTTTCGGTTTTCGCCGCGTTTGATGGCATTCCAGCCAAGTCTGCAGCCTTTTCGGTGTTTTTCGTCCAACACAATTTTGATGGCTAGGTTGCGCTGGGGAAGTCTTGTGCTTCCCTCCATGTTCAATCCCTGAACGATGAAATCACCTCTTCTTCTTGCAGCTCTGCTGCTCGTGGCTCCGGCCGCGGCCAATGCAAACAGCGTCGCTGGATCTGATGACCCCAACATGTCTGGTACCACCCAGCGCATGTTCATCATCAACGCCACCACCCCTGGTGGACTGACCTTCTCAGGCGCCGGTACTGCCACCTTCAACAACGCAGTTGGCACCTCCAACCAGTTCAACGTCGGCTCCAACACCAGCATCGGTGTGAACGCCAGCGTGTCTGCGACTCAGGAATTTGACGGTCTGTCCCTGGGTGTGATGCAGATGGGCGCAGGCAGCAGCATGATGCAGACCAACGGCACCTCCTCCTCCGCTGCTGCCACCCAGGCTGCTTCTGCTGCCGCCAACTCGGTTGCAACGGAAACTGCTCAGCGTGAGTCCCATGCCACTGGTTGGGAAGAAGCCACGACGGCCACGAACCTGTCCTCCACCGAAACCGGTAACTACGGCAGCTACGACCGGAATGGTGATTGGCAGTGGTCTGCTGATTACGACACCTCTTGGGGCGATCTGGATGCCTCCGCTCAGGCTTCCTATGGTTCTGACGGCCAGACTGCTTACGAGACCGAGCAGAGCAACTTCAAACAGTTCAAGAACGCTTATACACAATCTTATAACCAGAACTATAACTCCAGCTATAGCTCTGCTTACAACAACGTCATCACCAACAGTTCCTCCACGGCGAACGAGTCTTCAGCGACCGGAATCATCAAAGGTGACTTCCAGTCCACTGAGGATTCTGTGACCGCCATCGGTCAGGAAGGTCAACTGGGTGCCATCGTGAATTCCGCTCTGGAAGCCGCGAACAGCACCAACGACACCACTGGTGGTGCATCCTGGACCGCTGCTTTCAACGCAGCGTATGAGGCTGGCTATCAGCAGTCCGTCGGTCAGACCAGCACTGTCAGTGACAGTTCTGTCGCCATCGAAGGTCTGGGTGCCATCGCCAGCGTGAACGCCGATGAGGCCTCCAGCTTCACCGTGAACCTGGATCGTCTGGAAGCGTTCAAGTCCACCGGCACGCAGGATAATTCTTCTGCGACCGCCAACGGTTCTGCCACAGCGACGTTGTCCACCAACTCCTTCGCGACTCAGAACAACCAGCGCACCGCGTCCGCCTTCATGCAGGCCTTCGCCGCTGCTGACTGATCTGATCGCTTGATCTGATCAGGAGGGGAGGGGCTTCGGCCCCTCCTTTTTTATGCAGATTTTTAATAGCACAACTTAATCTTTGCCCAAGAAATTTCCAGTAAAATTCGTAGGTGCTGGGTTAAGTTTCGGGCCCCATGAGTGTTGCGTCATCCGGACAAAACCATGCTGGAGATGCGGACGGTCAAGAAGCATCAAGTCAGTCTGCTTTGCAATCTAATACTGATTCCAATGTTCAAGATGTTGGTGATCGCTCAAGTCCACAATCAAGTGACCAGACAGATCAATCATCTGTAACGCCACAGCGCTTGGCACAACCGCTTGTGGTTGTTGCGGATGCCAGCACGGCTCCGGAACAACAACTTGTTGAGATCACGGCCTATGCCTGGCAGTGGCTTAAGCAGCGCAGTGAAGAGCAAGATTTTGAGTTGCTCTTGCGCGACACGTTTTTCAACGGTGTTGATGAGTCGTCACTGACCGAGCTGCAATCCCAGCGCCTTGGGCAGCTCATGACCGTGTTGGGGAGTGGAGATGGCCTGCCCCAACTCGATATTTGCTTATCAGACAGCGTCTCCATGCAGGGGCTGGTGGGTGCCTATGCTTCGCAACATCCCAGTGGCGAACACACGGTATTAATCAATCAGGCCTGGTTTGAGCAGGCGACTGATCATGATCGTGTTGTTGTACTTCTTCAAGAGTTAGGCCACGCCTTCGACGATCAACTGAACACCACCAGCTGGGATACTGCCGGTGACGAGGGTGCTTTATTTGCAGCCAGAGTTGTTTCAAATGACTTTTCAACAATACCAGTCAGTTCTTTTGCCTATAACGATCATGTTGTCCTTTTAATTGATGGACAAGCTGTACCAGTTGAAGGAGCTGCTAATAAGGTCCAAAATTATAGTTTTGAATCCAATCTCGCATCTTCTGACTGGAACATCTCCAGCGGTGGAAATGCCACTGTTACTAGTACAAGTAGCAACGGTTTCCCGTCAGATGGTTCCAATTATCTCAGCATTTCTGGTGAGGGCTCTTCCACAGCTTCAGAACTGGAAGCCTTGCTTGGCATCACCTCGGGCAACCTTAATGCGTTTTTTGCAGTTTCCGACGGTAATGTCAATTCTGGCACAGCTGTCTATCAAGACCTACAGAATCTCTCTGGCGAAATAAGGATTTCTTTTGACTGGAGCTTTATCTCCCGTGACTATGAACCCTTTAACGACGGTTCTTTTTATTCTATTTCAAAAATCAATAGTGATAATACGCTTACCCCTGTTTATTCCGCAGAACTTGCTGACAACCAATCGGTCACCTCTAGAGAAACTGGTAGTGATGCGATATACACGGAAAAAGAATCTTTGTCTGCTGACATTTCTCTCGAATCATCGGGTAATTATAGGTTGGGGTTTGGAGCTGTTAATGTTATAGATGACGTGAATCCTCCATCTTTGTACCTGGATAATGTTGTTCTTGTGAGTCAGAATAATCCGCCTTCATCTACTGATGACACTGCAACAGTAACGGAAGATACAGCCAAGACACTCGTACTTACAGACTTTGGCACATTCAGTGATCCCGATCCGGGTGACAGTCAATCTGCCGTAGTCATTGTCGACCTTCCTGTTAATGGCACGCTTGCATTGGACGGGGCAAACGTGCAGTCAAATCAAGTGATTCCTGTTTCAGTCATCAACGATAATAAGCTTGTTTATACACCTGCCGAAGATGACGATAGCGACGAATCGCTGACGTTCAAAGTGATGGATAGTGCCGGTGTTGAGAGTGCATCAGCTTATACATTGACACTTGATATCATTGGAACTGCTGATGCTCCTGTGATCACATCTCCTTCGATCAAAGGATATAACTGGGCTTCAATTCATGGATATTCAGCCGTTTGGGCGAGTGCCAATGATTCTGCATTGCAGAAAGATGATTATCCCTCGCTAACGGAAGAAGAGTTTATTCTTGAAGGCTTCCGGCAAATGAATCTCAGCGAGAATAATGATATCAAGGCATTTGTTGCCAACTATACTGATAACACGAAACAGGAAATCACTCGCCTTATCGGTAAATCGAGTGTTGCACGATCTGGTCAAAATGGACTGCAGGATAATTCACTCGACGGTTCAAAGCCTACAACAGAGGGCAAGACTGTATATCTGAAAGAGAGTACGATTTCGGCTGCTACGAATATTCTTGGTACCCCTGAAGATCTCCTTCAGAACCGTGCTTTGGAGCAGGGGTCGAACGACCTTACGCAAGTTGGTTCTTTGTCTGTTGTAGATGTCGACACCACCGATACGGTAACCACTGCGGTTGGTCTGTCAGTCAGCGGTACGTCTGATCGGAGCCGCACATCTTCACCGACAGATGCTGAGTTGCTCAGCATGTTGACGATCACGCCATCACCTGCTCTTGATTCTTCGGAGTCGTCGGATACGCTCACCTGGACGTTTGACTCAGATCTCGGCTCCTCTTCCGACGCTTCTATCAACTATCTGGACGATGGTGAGATATTGACCCTGACGTATACTGTCACAGCCTCTGACGATCAATCACCGTCGTTATCTGATAACGAAACAATTTCGCTATCCATCATGGGAGTTAACGATGCTCCTGCGCTTGTTGTTGATTCAACGACCTCATTCACCGAAGATGCATCTGGCAACCAAGTGGGTTCTGTTGTATCCACCTTTACAGCCTCTGATCTAGAAGGTGATGATCTGACGATTACTCTTTCGGATACAACAAACTATAGTCTTTCCAGTCTTGAGACCTTCGACAGCCTCCCTACCGGTTGGACGAACGCAAAATTAGATAGCTCGGCATCCCTAGGCAGCTTTTTGGGTCGCTATAAGTCATCTGAGACAATATCGACAGACCTTTTCTTGTCGGGGGAGGCAACAACATTTGGTTTTGACTTTTATGCGATTGATTCTTGGGATGATGAACGCCTGAATGTCTATTCAGGAGACACTCTTCTTTTTCAAACTCAGCCGCTTCGTCACAATCGCACTGAAATACAAGTTGTCAATGGTACGTCTACCATTGAGGGCGAGGGAACTTATACTTATTCGATTACGCCGATTGGCGATCGAAGCGAACTGTATAAGGACAGTACCGATAATATTGTTTGGACTGATCAAAAATTCGCCATATCAATTACAACTCCCGCTGGCATGGAGTCATTCTCATTGAAGATAGGCTCAACACTTAATGATGGTCGTATTTATGATGAATCTTGGGGTATCGACAATTTTTACACGCCAACTTCTACGGCGAATCGCGTTCTTCTTTCCGCTGATGGACTTGCATTGCTGAATCATGGTTCATTGCCTGCTTTCACATTGCAGGCCTCTGACGGATCGCTCACGAGCTCTGCGGTCACGGTCTCACCGTCGGTCACCGCTGTTGACGATGCTGCCGTCATCTCAGGAGATACCGCTGGCTCCGGAGCAGAAGACAGCACAATCACGGGAACACTGTCCGCCACCGACGACGAAGGACTCACCGATAACACTTATTTTTCGATTGAATCAGGGGACAATCCGGCAAATGGAACGGCATCGATCGACGCTGAAACCGGAGATTGGTCTTACGAGCCCACCACCAACTTCAATGGTTCTGATTCCTTCACGGTCACGGTTACCGATGACCTCGGAGGCACCACCACGCAGGCTGTCTCGCTGACGATCACTCCAGTTGATGATCCTGCCGTGATTTCAGGTGACACCTCTGGCTCTGGAGCAGAAGACACCACAATCACCGGAGCTCTCTCAGCCGTCGACGTGGAAGGCCTCACCGATAACACTTATTTTTCGCTTGAATCAGGGGACAATCCGTCAAATGGAACGGCGTCCATTGATGCTGAAACTGGAGCTTGGTCTTACGAGCCCAACACCAACTACAACGGTTCCGATTCGTTTACGGTCACCGTCACCGATGATCTAGGCGGTATCACGACGCAACTGGTTTCCCTTTCAATCTCCCCTGTAAATGATCATCCTGTATCCAGTGGAGGACTGACTAACACGCAAGCCAACGAAGCCGGAATCAGTAGTGATGGATCGGTTCAGGAAGGAGTTGATGCCAGTGGATCTGAATCGTCGTTGATGGCGAATATTTCGGATGTTGATGGTGATCCTCTTGTCATTGAGCAGGCCAAGGAAGCTACTTCTGGAAGCTTCAGTTCGATTTCCTCTATTTCAAGTGATATACAAGATGAATTATCACAGGTCAACCATTTTACCGTTGACCAGGTTCTGGAATTCCAGATTAATGAATCTCAGGTGTCTTATATTGTCCAACAGAATGATATTGCGTTTGCAACTGAGGTTAATGATTTTGAGGATAATGCTGCAGGCTGGGTCAACGGAAGATTAACTACATCCAGTATTATTGGACAAGTCCTTGGTCGTTATGGAGGTTCTGAAAGCACCAGTAATTCTTTTGCTCTTTATGGTCATCCTGCGACGATAGAATTCGATTTCTTGCGAATCGATTCATGGGATAACGAGCCATTCTTTATCAAGTCTGGTAATAATATTGTCTTTCAATATAATTTTGGAGGCTCCACTGGAAGCAATGAGTCAAACCCTTTCATTGGACCATCTACTACTGAGACTGTTTCTGGCTCGACGACCATTGAAGGAGAAGGCACATACTATTGGAGTATTGAACCAATCGATTATGCTTTTGGCACTGGTTTGGGTTTAGGAGTAAATAAGTGGAGTGATCAGCGCGTTCGTATAAAAGTTGAAGTACCTGAAGGGCTCGATCAGTTGGATTTAACCCTGCAAGCGCAACTTAACTCTAACATCAACGATGAATCATGGGGCATTGACAATTTTACGATTACTACTATTGACATCCCTTCAACACGTACGAATATCTCGAATCAAATTTTATCTGATTATACGACTACGAGTGAGACATCGGTATGGAAAGTATCTGGTTTGTACGGTGATTTGAGGCTGGGTACGGATGGCTCATATGCCTATCAGGTTGAGCAGGAGAATGAAGCTGTCAATGCCTTAAACGAAAGTCAATCACTAAATGATATCTATCTATTTCAGGTTTCTGATGGCAATGGTGGAACTGTTGAACAAGAACTAACGATCAAAATTGATGGAACGAATGACCTGCCAACTTCTAGTGGTGAGCTGGTCATTACAACAGCGAATGAGCAGGGTTTAAATAATGATGGATCTGTTCAATCAGGAGTGAATCCGAGTGGTGAGCCCTTGTCGTTGATGGAGAACATTTCAGATGTAGAGAATGACGACTTAACTGTTGTTCAAGTCAAGGAAGCGACTGCAGGAAGTTTTACCTTATTGAGTAGCAGTTCGTCTACATCTTTAATCCAGCCTTCCTCCTATGCTATGCATAATGGAACCTCCGGATCTTATAACTACTGGGATGAAAGTTATGATGGTAGTGGTAATCCGCTTCAAAATGGATCCTATTTGTCTGGCGGATTGGGTGATTTGACTGATGGTGTTATTGCAACACAGAATTGGAACATTACTGAAGCTCCCAGTGGCCCTGGTCCTTATGTGGGCTGGAATTCCGATCCATCGATTGTCTTTCAGTTTGATCGTACTATTCATTTGGATACTTTAAAGATCTACGTTGATGACTCGAACGGACATGGTGGTGTTGGTGTTCCAAACTCTATTGAGCTGACGACTGATACAGATTCTTACTCATCTTCTACTCTTTCTGATCCCAGTTCAAGCGCTCCAACTGTCTACACCTTTTCTGACCTAGATCTGCATGGTACTGAATTTACATTGGATATAGATAGGGCATATGATTGGGTTTTTGTTAGTGAAATTGAATTTTTTGAATCGTCTACATCTCCTGTGTCTGGACTCTATGGCGATCTAACTGCTGAAGCGGATGGTTCCTATGAATATGTGGTTGATAATTCAAATCAATTGGTCAATGCTTTGAACGAGAGTGAAACCCTGGATGATGTCTTTATTGTTCAGATCTCAGATGGAGAGGGTGGGTCGATCGATCAAACAGTCTCTTTTGTGATTGATGGTACCGACGATCCTGCCACTATCTCTGGTAACACTTCCGGATCTGGTGATGAAGAGACAATGATCACCGGAACTCTTTCAGCCACTGATCCCGAGGGCCTGACCGACAACACTTACTTTTCCATCGAATCCGGAGATGCCCCGGCTAACGGAGTCGTCTCCATCCATGCTGAAACTGGTGCCTGGTCTTACGACCCCAACATCAATTACTTCGGTTCAGATGCTTTCACGGTCACAGTCACAGACGATGCCAGTGGCACCACCAGGCAGCTTGTCTCTCTGAGTATTACTCCCGTTGATGATCCCAGCGTTATATCAGGTGATATCTCTGCCTCTGGTGAAGAAGACATGTCGATTACTGGAACTCTTTCAGCTACCGATGTTGAAGGCCTCACCGACAACACCTACTTCTCGATTGCATCCGTCGATGCTCCAGCGCATGGGACGGCGTCCATCAACGCTCAATCAGGTGCTTGGTCCTATGAGCCCGCTGCCAACTACTTCGGCACTGATTCCTTCACGGTGACAGTGACAGATGATCTGGGTGGCACGACGACCCAGTCGGTCTCCCTTACCATCACCGCCGTTGAGGACCCTGCCGTTATCTCTGGCGACACGAGTGCAGCAGGTGCAGAAGATTCCATCATCATCGGTACTCTCTCGGCTGTTGATTTTGATGGTCTCACTGATTCAACTTATTTCTCCATTGAGTCTGACGACGTTCCTCTGAATGGTATTGCCTTGATCAATGCCGCTACGGGCGAATGGTCATATGAACCTGATATCAATTACAACGGCGCTGATTCTTTCATCGTCACGGTGACAGACGATCTCGGTGGTACTACCACCCAGGACGTTTCTCTGTCGATTTCACCTGTTCAGGATGCACCGCTTGGTTTGGATGGCTCGATTTCTCTTGATGAGGATACGATTTATTCGTTTACTCTGAGTGATTTCCCTCTTAATGATCCTGATCAAGGCGATACCTTGAGCAGTATTAAGCTGACCGGTTTGCCTGAACGTGGTCAATTGACACTGAATGATCAGCCTTTGGAATCCATCTCGATAATTGATTTTGAGACGGCTTCTCTCAGTGGATGGGAAACCTTAGGTAATGTTTCCATCGCCTCTACTGGATCAGATCTTACTATTCCTGATGTCAGCCTTGACCCGTCTGTTGCTGGTGATTATTATGCTTTACTATCGACAGATATTGTTTCTCGCAAGAAGGCTTCTACAATCCCTGGCAATGTTGAATGGTGTGTAATTTACGATTATGATTACTCCAGGCAAGGCTATCGAATTGGCATCGATAAGAGACAGTTTCCTGTTGATTACGATTATTCTGGATTGACCCATCTTTCTTTGCTTGATTTGTGGGATGGCCAGATTACTTATGATTCTGATGATCTGTATTGGGCTGAGTATTGGATTCTTACCGATACACCTTTAGATTTTTCTGGTTCACAATACTCAGACAAAATCAGATCTTCTAGTGGCTCTTATGGTATTCAAGTTGAGTTTTCTTTTGTCGATAGTACAAGTTCTGCCAGCGACCTTGAAACCTTTCTCGGCTTATCATCTGGTCTTCTTAGTTCTCTTTCCTCTGATCAGGATTCATCGTCTCTCTTCCTGGATTCTTCTGGATTGAAGCGTACGGTTACAGTTGAAGCTGGTCAGCAATTGGAGTTTGATTGGAAATTTACAGCCAATGATGAGCTGCCTTACAACGATACCTTTATTACTGTTGCTGGCGCTGATATTTATTCCGTCGCAAGTGTTTACTCGGTTGGCGACTATGAGCAGGAGGAAGGGACCTTTACCTATGTATTTTCTGAGGCTGGTCAATATGTTGTTGGTGTTGCAGTCATGGATGAGCAAGACGCAAATCGTGATAGTTATCTTGCTGTTGACAACTTTAGATTGAGTAGTGTCGGCCAGACATCTGAGATTGACCAGTCAGGATTTAGCTTAACGTCTCTTGAAGTGGATGCTTCTCAACTTTCTGCACTTAAGTTTCATCCTGGTCTCAATGCCTCCGATGAACCCTTTGCTGAAATTCAGTATCAAGTTCAAGACCAAGTTGGTGCCTACTCTCAACCCGTTACTTTGAACATTGATGTTCAGCCTGTCAATGATTCTCCTGTTGCTGCACCCGATTACTTTGAAGCTATAATTGATGAGCGGAATGGTGTCATTTCGACATCAGCATCTATCGTTGTAAGTGATGTTGATGTTGTAGACGATCTTTCCATTGCTGTGGCAAGAAGTGTTGATGTTATCGCAGACGAACTCTCTTTCCAGATACCGACGTCTTTGACTGACGATAATAATCTAGCATTGTTTGAGATGATGAGCCTTTCAGCGAATCTCCCTTCCCATGATCTTGATTCACTTCCCTCTGAGGGTGCATTAGTCCATTGGACATTCGAGTCTGGTTCCAGTGGTGACGAAGCGTTTGAATTCTTAGCTAAGGGCGAATCTCTTCAACTGAATTATGTCCTTCATATTCTTGATAACGGCGTGCCCCCTCTGACTACTTCTCCTGAGATTGATATTATTATTATTGGTACCAATGATACTCCTTATGTTGTTTCCGGTGATTTCCAGGTCGACCTTTTTGAGGATGATATTGCTCCCACTGGTCACCCTGATTCGTATTACCCCGAGGGCGAAGAGAGTTCATCTGATGCTGAAGGATATCATGAACATACTGATGACCCTTATCTGTATTATCCCGTCGATGTAAGTTCATCTGATGATGAGGGATATCATCAATATACTGATGACCCTGATCTGTATTACCCCGAGGGCTATGAGAGTTCATCTAATGCTGAGGGTTACCATGAATCGTCTGATAGCGTTTATTCGGATGATTCCAATCAGCAGTTGGATCCATCTGAATATGTGATTACTGATCTTTATGCAATTGGGGAGATTGTATTTTCCGACTTTGACCTCACTGACGATCATGCGGTTGGTATCGTTTCTGTAGATATCGATAGTAATTCGACGCAGTCTCCATCTTTGACTCTGCTGGATACTTTGCGAGACTTTGATAATACCTTTTCGGTTGATGACACACTACAAGATGGTCAAATCAACTGGTCGTTCACACTTCCCAATCTACTGGTTGATTATCTAGGCGATGACGAGACCCTTGATGTCGTTTATACGATCGCCATTACTGATGACAGTCTAATCACCAAGGCCGCTGGCTCCTCTGAGGTTGATACTGCGTTCTTCGATGTTTCAATTTCTATTTATGGGCATGACGATCAGCTTCAACTTTCACCGATACAACCTGTCGTCATCTCTGAGGTTGATCAATCTTCTGAGAGAGTAGAGCAGGGTCTGACTGGCTTATTGGATGTGATCGATCCTGATAGCAACCCGTTGATTTTTGGTATCTACGGCGTCGACCAAGTCGATGATGAACCGTTGGTGCAGACAGGTCTCTATGGAGACCTTCATCTTGAGCCTGATACAGGTGCTTATCGTTATGACTATAACGTTGATTTTGTCGAGTCTCTAGATACTGACGACCACTTGTATGAGGAGTTCCATCTGACTGTCTCGAATGGTAATAACCAAGTCCAAACTGAATTACTGACCATTGACATTTTTGGTGCTGACGACGCTCCTGAGCTTGGTGTGATTGAGAGTGGCTTGATTGCAGAAATGATCGAGTCTTCGGAAGTGATTGAAAGTGCTTTGTCTGGACACTTACATGCTTTTGATATTGATGACGACAACTTGATTTTTGGGATTTATGATGGTGTTATTGATTCCACTTCCTCTGTCTCTACCAAGCTCGGCGACTATGGTTTGATGTCTGTTGATATATCTACTGGCGAGTATTCGTATTCTGGTGATTTACTTTTGATAGAAGCTTTAGGTGCGAATGAGATTGTTTCGGATGAATTTACAATCCTAGTTAGTGATGGTGATGGTGTTGATGTTGCCGAAAGTTTCTTTGTGCATCTTGTAGGTGCTGCCGATGCTCCTACGATTTCAGCTCCTCACCAACTTGTTACTGATGAGGATATTTCGATGCTGTTCTCTGATGATTACAATCTCTTCATTGATGATGTAGATGGTAATCTTTCTTCGGTTTCGCTCGAAGTTTCTTTTGGTCGTTTTATTCTTGAGACCACTGCTGGCATTGTTACCCAGCTTTCAGACGATGGTTCCTTCATTCAGCTGTCTGGTTCTCAATCCGAATTGAACTCGGCCCTTGGCGATCTCATCTATAAACCAGATCAGGATTTTAATGGAGAGGATTTCTTGATAATAGCCGCGTATGATGCCAGTCCGTCACCTTTATCAACTGTATTAACAGTTCCATTGACTGTTAACCCTGTTAATGATGCACCTTTCAGTCAGTCTGCATCAGTTTCACTGAATGAAGATCAACCCTACGTTTTTGATCTCTTTGATTTCTATTTCGAGGATATTGATGCTGGTGATTATCTCAACGGAATTGAGATTACCTCACTTCCTCATACTGGAACCTTGCTTCTCGATAACATTCCGCTTACATCTGCCGACGCTCCTGATCCTTTGATTATTTCGGCTGCTGATATCTCTAGTCTATCTTTTATGCCTCAGCCTGATGAGGCATATATGAATTATGACTCTATTTCTTTTAAGGTTCTAGATCAGGGCGGTTTGGCTTCACCTGAAGAATCTATTACTCTGAACGTTAACCCTGTTGCTGATCTCATTGATATCGTTGCTTCCGATAATATCATTAATCAATCCGAGAAGGCTGTCGGTGTCACACTCTCGGGTACCGCAGAAGGTGCAGATTTCGTTTTTGTTGAATGGGGCGGTGTTGAAAAGGTCGCTACAGTTCAGGATGGCGTTTGGTCTGTTTTATACCCAACGATTGTAAATGTAGTCTTTGATCTTGGTGATTTTCAAACCGCAGCCTTCTCTGAGGTTTCCCTTGCCGATGTCTTCGCAGAAATTCCTCAATTAACATTTGAGGATGTGATGAGTTTCAATGTGATATCAACAGAAGTACCAGATGATGAAATCGATTCTGTTATTTCTACTGTTGCCATGTCTTCTGATGGTGAGTTTATCGGTAGTCAAGTCCGTTTTGTTACCGTCGATACTACACCACCTCCAACACCCAAGGTTGCATCTTTTGCTGGCAATAGCGAAATTAATTATATTGAATCTCGTGATCGAATTTTTATCGAAGGTTACTCCGAACCCCTCAATACCGTGCAATTGAAGTGGGATCGTACTAAACACACGACGACCAGTGACGAGGATGGATATTGGTCTACAAGTATTCGTTCGAGACTATTTGAAGAGGGTTTGCACCAGATTATGTTTACAACTTCGACTGATCCTGCTGGTAACGAATCAGGACCGTCTGTTGATCTCTATGGTGTTGATACTGTCAGGCCTACTTGGCCTACGATTAACGACATAACCTCCGATGATGTTATCAATATATCCGAAGTTGATTCAGGGGTGTATTTGAATGGCGAAGCTGAGGGCGACAGTCGAATAGTTCTTGATTGGAATGGTACTGCGTTTACTACTCATGCTGACGTGCTTGACCGCTGGGAAATATTTATTCCTTCGGATGATTTCTATCCACCATACGATGATTCTGGTTTCTCACCAATCCTAGCCACACATAACACCCAGAACACAACTCAGGCTGTCACTCTTTCGTCCGACGGTAACACCCTCTTCTTGGCCGAAGACGACATGGGTCTTCAAATGATTGATATCAGTAACCCTGCCAGTCCTTCTTCCATTGGCACCATCCACTCCTCTGGTGATGCAGTGGATGTTGTTCTCTCGGCTGATGGAAATACCGCCTTCCTGGCAGATCTCTACAGTGGCTTGCAGATTATTGACATCAGCAATCTCTCAAGCCCTGAGCTCATATCTACCCACAGTACGTCTGGCGAAGCTTGGGGAGTTACTTTGTCTGCTGATGGCAATACTGCCTTCGTTGCTGATGGTGAAAGCGGCATCCAAATTATTGATGTTACCAAACTACCTAGTCCGTCTCTTATTGCGACATTTAACACATCAGGTTGGGCTTCAGACGTTCGTCTGTCTGCCGATGGAAACACTGCTTATGTCGCTGACGGAGCCAGCGGGTTGCAGATCGTTGATATTACTGACTTCTCTAGCCCTTCTCTAATCTCAAGTTTAGATACCGAGGGATTTGCCAATCGTGTAGACCTTTCAGTCGATGGCAATACTGCATTCGTTGCGGATTGGGATAGTGGTCTTCAGATCATTGATGTTACCAATCACTCTAGGCCATCTCTCCTTTCCACCCTTGATACTTCGGGATTTGCTTTGGACGTAACCCTTTCGGACGATAGTTATACCGCATTCGTCGCCGATGACGATAATGGTTTACAGATTATTGATGTTACTAATCTTACTAGGCCAAGTCTCATGCACTCCTTGAATACTCAAGGTTATGCGGTGGATGTGACCCTCTCTACTGACAACGATATTGCTTATGTGGCTGACAACACTGGCGGATTGCAAATAATTAATTTGCCTGATAGGGATGTACAGCTTATTGGTGACCTTTCCATCACTTCCATCGACCTCTTTGGCAACATATCCAGTACGCGAACAATCACGCCTGTTTTTGACCTTTCAGCACCCGATCGGCCTGTCTTGCCCTCAGAGTATTCTGATTTGATCGTTCTCAATCAGACTTCTAGATCCTCTGGTTTCTCACTGGAGGGTACCGCTGAACCCCTGGGTACCGTCTTCATTCGACTTGGTTTTAGTACTTGGACGGTCGATGTTGATCAGGATGGATCCTGGTATTTTGATTTGCCGACCTCCTCGATACCACTAGATTCAAGTGATTACCAGTTTGAATTTACGGCTATTGACTCAACAGGTAATCGTTCCAATACGTTGAATGTACCTGTCATTGTTGATTCCAAATCGCCAAGCTTCCTGTCTGTTGATGGTGTACTGTTTGGTGACAATGCTATTTCGCCGCTAGATCTTGACAATCCTCTTGTAATTAATGGTGACTCTGATTTAGACGCAGATACTATTGAGTTGTCTTTCTTTGGCGAGTCTTATTCCACAGTACCTGATAGCAATGGCTTCTGGAGTTTTGTTTTGGATCCGTCTATCGTTCCTGTCGAAAGCTCAAATGCTTCACTCACTATCTCGGCTACTGATGAATATCAAAATACTTTATCCCAATCTTTCGATTTCGTCGTTGCGCTTGACCAACCTGCCCCCCCTGTTATCAACCCCATTTCCGAAGATGGTTATCTAAATGACTCTGAAAGTCGTTTTGATATAACTGTCGATGGTACCGCTCCAACTGATCACCATGTCAGGATCGATTATCGTGATCGTACATATGACGTTGATGTTGATGAGAAAGGTCACTGGAGCCTTTCTGTACCATTTCCTAGTAATGACACTTATCCATTAACTGCGACAGCCTACTTTCATCCTTCATATGAATCTCAAGCTGTCTTGACTGACTTTGTTGTAGATACGAAGTCTCCGCGTGCTACAGCTGGTGATCTATTTCTTCTTGATGATGCATTCATACAACTTCGTTTTGATGAGGAATTGGCCTCCGGGAATATCACTCATAGTAATTTAAAGGTATTGCTAGATCAAAAGGCTGTCGATGTAAATTCGGCTGTTATTTCATCTGACGATCCTGAGCTTCTCCATATTTATTTGAAAGAGGTTCCCACATCAGCTCAGGAGATTTCCATTACTTACAGACCTCGTTCATCTGATTCATTTGTCGTTCAGGATATTGCAGGCAATACCGCCGAACCCTTCTTCAATTTCTCTGTTAATCATCTTGTCACTCAGAGTGATGTTCCTTCCCTGGCTAGCGATTTTAAGTCAGTCCTTCTTCAAGGAGATAACCCTATAAATATAACCGGCAATCACGCTAATAATGTCATTGTGGCTAATGCTGCTGATAATATCATTGAAGGTTTTCCAGGAGCCGATACTTTGACTGGTGGTAGTGGTTCTGATCGTTTTGTTTACCGTCAAGCCTTGGATTCATTCCTAGGCGATTCAATACCTTATTATGATCACATCACTGACTTTAATCCTTCTGTTGATGTTCTCCAATTGCCATTTGGCTCTTCAGGGCATATTGGGGAATTGAACTCTATCTCTGAACTTACCTCAAGTTCTCTTTCTGATGCTTTTGCATCTTCAGATGTCCAGGCCTTTGATATCCTTGTTTTCGACGTTGATGGCCGTTCGTTTATTCTTGCTAATGATCAAGATCCAGGCTATTCATCGCATGATGATATTCTTATCGAGATCACAGGTATGTCTCCTGGTAATTACGATGGCACTAATGTCGAAGTATTAGGTTGATGTGAAGGCTTTTTTTTGGACCGAACTTTATATCCTGGTGATTCTGGGTTAGTTACACTGAGCTGCTATCCATTGTCTTGCATCTTGCTGGCCTAGGATTGCTGCTGATCTCCAGTCCATACATGCACCACGAAGATCTCCTATGGTTTCTTTGACGATTCCACGATTTCTCCAAGCTGCTGAATAGCTAGGGCTGATCTGGATTGCTTTATCAAAGTCTTGGATCGCACCTTTCCAGTCCTGCATCGCACCCTTCGTTACACCACGATTGACATATGCGTTCTCAAAGTTTGGATCTAACGAAATTGCTGTGTCGAAGTCTTGGAGTGCAAGTTTGATCTTTTGAAGGCTCCCGTAGATTAAACCCCTATTTGAATAAGCTTTTGCGTTTTTTGGGTCTAATTCGATTGATTTTGTATAGCTTTCAAGAGATTGTTTATTCTCTCCTAATTCTTGCAGTGTGCGAGCTCTTCCATAGTGAACTTCAGCCGTATCTATACCTTGATCAATCAGAGTATCGTATATCTCAAAGGCTTTGCTGTAATCACCCTCTTCAAGCATGCTGGCAGCACTCTCTGTGGAGATTTCCTCGTTTGCTTTGGCGTTGTATTTGAAATCAATGGTATTTACCACCAATGAAATACCCAATATGGCGAGAAGTTTCTTGCCAGTTCTTTTCATGTTGGTTTTGCTCAGTTTGTGCACTGTTGATTGTGCCATTGCTTGGCATAGTCTATCCCAAGTTCTCCGGCCTTTCTCCAGTCAGAACATGCATTCAACATGTTGCCGCTGTACTCATAAGCAATTCCTCTGTTCGCATATGCTGTTCCGTAATTTGGATTTGTTTTAATGGCTTTCATGAAATCTTGAATTGCTTTGTCATATTTTTGTAGTTGAACATAAAGACTGCCTCTGTTGTTGTATGCTTCTGACATTTTGGGGAGCAATCGGATTGCTTCGTTGTAATCGCTTACAGCTGCTTTTGCATTTCCCAGTGAGGCAAGAAGCAGACCACGGTTGTTATAGATATTTGCCTGTTTGTTGTTGATTTTCAAGGATGTGGTGTAATCCTCTAATGCTCCTGGCTTGTTTCCAAGATCTTCTCTGATTTTTCCTCGATTGGCGTGTGCAGTTGCGTGTTCAGGGTTGCGCTTGATAATCTGTGTGTAATCAAGCTCTGCTTGAGTTTTCAGTCCAGATTCCTCGTTTAATTTTGCTCGGCTGTAAAGAGTTGCCGTGTTGGAAGGATTGATCTTTAGGGCAATTGTAAGATCGGTAATTGCCTTTTGATTGTCGCCGATTTCGGAGAAAAGGTCTGCACGCTTAATTCTACTCCATTCATTTTTGGGGTCTATTTTGATTGCTTTGTTGAAGTCATGCATCGCCATCTCTTTGTTGCCTTTGCTGGAGAGGGCAATTCCTCGAGCGATGTAGGCTCTATGATCTTTTGGATTCATTTCAATGGCTTTATTGTAGTCAAGTACGGCGCTATTAATGTCTCCTGATTTTTCTTTGGCAAACCCGCGATTGATATAAATTCCTGAATCTTTTGGGGTTGTAGATAATGCAATCGTATAGGAGTTGATTGCTTTGTTGAATTCTCCTCGATTGCTGAGCTTTTCACCTTCTAAGAGTAAATCATTGGTTTGTGTCCTGAAGTCGATGGCCTTTCCGCCTGTCTGAGCTCCGATGATTAAGGAGGAGGATGATGCACTCAAAGCGATGGCGTTCGGTCCGAGTTCCACCGTTCTCTGTCCAGTGCTTGCATCGTCTGCTTCTTTCTGAGCGGAGGCGTTCGCAGCGGCCAGTTCCGCGGCTTCGCGCTCGAGGCGCTCGGCTTCCTGACGTGCAGCAGCCAGTTCAGCGGCTTCCCGCTCCAGGCGCTCTGCTTCCTGTTGTGCAGCGGCCAGCTCAGCGGCTTCGCGCTCCAGGCGCTCGGCTTCCTGTTGTGCGGCGGCCAGTT